>NZ_JBHVIN010000016.1:218051-223622 GCF_042799575.1 Streptomyces sp. NPDC057682
GCCCCGCCGCCGACCCGCCCCGCCGTCGTGCCGCGGGCCCGGGGGGGGGCCCGGGGCGCCCCGGCGGCCGGGGTGGGGGGGGGCCCCCCGCGCACAGGTGCGCGGGCGACCCCGAAGGACGGATCAGCCGTTGCGCGGGCCCGGGAACACTCCCGGCCGCACGTCCTCGCGGAGCGGTGGACGGTCCGCCGAGGGCTGCGGCGGCATCGAACGGGCCGCCGGGACGGACGGCAGCGCGGGCGACCCGGGCACCGGGCGCTGCGCCACGACCTCGGCCGCGCTGTCCGCCGCCACCGGCTGCGGGGCCGCGCGCCGGGTGCCGTAACGGCGGTGGACGGCCTGCTTGGTGACCCCGAGCGCGGAGCCCACCGCGTCCCAGGAGAAGCCCAGCGAGCGGTCGAAGTCCACCGCCGCCGTCACCAGGGTCTCGACGCTGTCCCGCAATTCCTGGGCCAGCCTCACGGTGGGGGCCGGGGCCCTTCCGTAGACGACGAAGCCCGTGGAAGGGCCGGAGCGGCGCGGACGGTAGACGTTGCCCAACTGGGCCGTGAGCGTGCGCAGCGCGTCCACCTGCCGCCGGACCCGCTCGATGTCCCGCACCAGAAGATGCAGACTGGCCCGCGCTTGGGCGTCGTGGGTTGCGTGGTCGGCCATGAAGAAGCCTCTCGAACCGGCGTTGAAAGGGATCGGGCCGCACGAGGGCGGCTCGCTTCGGTCAATCTCTCTTGACCAACGCGGCACCCGGGCCTGTGGTCACGCTCCCGGGGCGTATCCGCACATCCGAGGGGCGTGCGGGCGCGCGTACGCCCCCCGGGCTCCGGCCCCGTACGACCGGGCGCACGCCCTCGGGCGCCCGTCGGCACCGCCCCTGGGGCGTGTCCGGCAAGCAGCGCCGTCCGCCCGTAGGCCGAGCAGGCGGGACTTTTCGGACACGCCCTAGACTGGTGCGTCGCTCGTCCCGCACCGTCAAGGCCCGAGAGGCAGCCACCACCCATGAAGCTCGTCTTCGCAGGCACCCCCGAGGTCGCCGTTCCCGCCCTGGACGCCCTGATCGCCTCCGGCCGTCACGAGGTCGCCGCCGTCGTGACCCGGCCCGACGCCCCCGCCGGGCGCGGACGGCGGCTGGTCGCCAGCCCGGTGGCCGAGCGGGCCGAGGAGGCGGGGATCGAGGTGCTCAAGCCGGCCCGGCCGCGCGACGAGGACTTCCTGGCCCGGCTCCGCGAGATCGCGCCCGACTGCTGCCCCGTCGTCGCCTACGGGGCGCTGCTGCCCAAGAGCGCCCTCGTCGTCCCCGCCCGGGGCTGGGTCAACCTGCACTTCTCGCTGCTGCCCGCCTGGCGCGGCGCCGCCCCCGTCCAGCACGCGGTCATGGCCGGCGACGAGGTGACCGGGGCCTCCACCTTCCTCATCGAGGAAGGGCTGGACTCCGGGCCCGTCTACGGCGTCCTCACCGAGGAGGTCCGGCCCACCGACACCAGCGGCGACCTGCTGACCCGGCTCGCCTTCGCCGGCGCCGGACTGCTCGCCGCGACGATGGACGGCATCGAGGACGGCACCCTGCACGCCGTGCCCCAGCCCGCCGAGGGGGTCACCCTCGCGCCGAAGATCACCGTCGAGGACGCCCAGGTCCAGTGGTCCGCGCCCGCCCTGCGCGTCGACCGGGTGGTCCGCGGCTGCACCCCCGCCCCCGGCGCCTGGACGCTCTTCCGGGGCGAGCGCCTCAAGCTGGTCCAGGCCCACCCCGTCGTCGACCGGCACGACCTGGCCCCCGGCGAGCTGTCCGCGACGAAGAACAGCGTCCACGTCGGCACCGGATCGCACGCCGTGGAGCTGCTCTGGGTCCAGCCCCAGGGCAAGAAGCCGATGCGCGCCGCCGACTGGGCGCGCGGGGTGCGCATCGCCCCCGGCGAGCTGCTCGGCGCCTGACGCGGCGGGCCGGGCCGGGCCGGGGACGTAGGCTGGGAGGGTTCGCCCCCTCACCACCAGCGGAGCACCTTTCACGTGAACGACCAGCCGCGTCGCCGTCCCGCCAAGCCGCACCGCCGTCCCCAGAAGGACCCGGTCCGCTTCCTCGCCTTCGAGGCGCTGCGGGCCGTCGACGAGCGCGACGCGTACGCGAACCTCGTCCTGCCCCCGCTGCTGAAGAAGGCCCGCGCCAAGGGCGGCTTCGACCAGCGGGACGCGGCCCTGGCCACCGAGCTGGTCTACGGGACGCTGCGCCGCCAGGGGACGTACGACGCGATCGTCGCCGCCTGCATCGACCGGCCGCTGCGCGAGGTCGACCCGCCGGTGCTGGACGTGCTGAACATGGGCGTGCACCAGCTGCTCGGCACCCGCATCCCGACGCACGCCGCCGTCTCCGCCAGCGTCGAGCTGGCCCGGGTGGTGCTGGGCGAGGGCCGCGCCAAGTTCGTCAACGCGGTGCTGCGCAAGGTGTCCGCCGACGACCTCGACGGCTGGCTGGCCAGGGTCGCCCCTTCCTACGAGGAGGACGCCGAGGACCACCTCGCCGTCGTGCACTCCCACCCCCGCTGGGTCGTCTCCGCGCTCTGGGACGCGCTCGGCGGCGGACGCGCGGGCATCGAGGACCTGCTCGAAGCAGACAACGAACGCCCCGAGGTCACCCTCGTCGCCCGCCCCGGCCGCTCCACCACCGGGGAACTCCTCGACGTCCTCGGCGAGGAGAACGGCCTGCCGGGCCGTTGGTCGCCGTACGCCGTGCGGATGGCCGAGGGCGGCGAGCCCGGCGCGCTGGACGCCGTGCGCGAGGGCCGGGCCGGGGTCCAGGACGAGGGCAGCCAGCTCGTGGCCGCCGCCCTGGCGAACGCCCCGCTGGAGGGCGGGGACAGCCGCTGGCTCGACGGCTGCGCCGGGCCCGGCGGCAAGGCCGCCCTGCTCGCCGCCCTCGCGGCGGACCGCGGCGCGACCCTGCTCGCCGCCGAGAAGCAGCCCCACCGCGCCCGTCTGGTGGAGCGCGCGCTGGCCGGCAACCCCGGCCCCTACCAGGTGATCACCGCCGACGGCACCCGCCCGCCGTGGCTGCCGGACAGCTTCGACCGGATCCTGATGGACGTCCCGTGTTCGGGTCTGGGCGCGCTGCGGCGCCGCCCGGAGGCCCGCTGGCGGCGCCGCAAGGAGGACCTGGAGGCCTTCGCGCCCCTCCAGCGCGCGCTGCTGCGCGAGGCGCTGAAGGCGGTCCGGGTCGGCGGCGTCGTCGGCTATGCGACCTGCTCGCCGCATCTGGCCGAGACCCGGGTGGTCGTGGAGGATGTCCTCAAGGGACGCGGCGGCGCACCCGCCGAGGCCGAGTGGGTCGACGCCCGCCCGCTGATGCCCGGGGTGCCCGCGCTCGGCGACGGACCCGACGTCCAGCTCTGGCCGCATCTGCACGGCACCGACGCCATGTACCTGGCGCTGCTGCGGCGCACCGCCTGACCGTGCCCTCCCGCCCCCGGCCCGCGCCGGGGGCGAAAAGGCCGGGAATGCGCGAACCGTAATGATCCCGTGAGGCTTTGGGGCGCACCGAAGCGGGGAAGTGCCGCAGAACATGGCAGGCTTGGCCCATGGCCCAGATCAACCCCAGCATTCTCTCCGCCGACTTCGCACGTCTCGCCGAGGAGGCCCAGGCCGTCGAAGGCGCCGACTGGCTCCATGTCGATGTCATGGACAACCACTTCGTGCCCAATCTGACCCTCGGCGTGCCGATCGTGGAATCGCTCAGCCGGGCCACGTCCACCCCGCTGGACTGCCATCTGATGATCGAGGACGCGGACCGCTGGGCTCCCCAGTACGTGGAGGCGGGCGCGGGTTCCGTCACCTTCCACGCGGAGGCCGCCGCCGCCCCGGTGCGGCTCGCGCGGGAGATCCGGGCCAAGGGCGCCCGCGCCTCCATGGCGCTGAAGCCGGCGACGCCCGTCGAGCCGTACGAGGACCTGCTCCCCGAGCTCGACATGCTGCTGATCATGACCGTGGAGCCGGGCTTCGGCGGCCAGGCCTTCCTCGACATCATGCTGCCGAAGATCCGCCGCACCCGTGAGCTGATCTCCAAGCACGGACTGGAACTCTGGCTCCAGGTCGACGGCGGGGTCTCCGAGTCCACCATCGAGCGGTGCGCGGAGGCGGGCGCGGACGTCTTCGTCGCCGGTTCCGCCGTCTACGGAGCCGAGGACCCGGCCGCGGCGGTCCGGTCCCTGCGCGCCAGGGCCGACGGGGCGATCGCCTCCGCCGGCTGGGCCTGCGGCCACTGACCTCCGGCCGCCCGCGCCCCCGGCCGGACGACGGCCGGGCCAAGGGCGGATGAACGCGGTCCGACGGGACCGGTCAAGGATCGCCGTATCTGACAGGATGAACGGCGTATCGAGAGCGTGAACAGCAGTGAGGAGAACGCGGTGTCTGCAATGTCGGCGGGCAGGTCCGCCCTGCGGATGGGGCCCGCGGAGCTGGTCCAGGCGGCGGCCATGGCCCGCCGCTTCTACCTTGAGGGCAAGTCCAAGATCCAGATCGCCGAGGAGTTCGGCGTCAGCCGCTTCAAGGTCGCCCGGGTCCTGGAGACGGCGCTGGAGCGCGACCTCGTACGGATCGAGATCCGCGTCCCCGCCGAACTGGACGCCGAGCGCTCCGACGCGCTCCGCGCCCGCTACGGACTGCGTCACGCGGTCGTCGTGGAGTCCCCGGCCGAGGAGCAGGACGACGCCGCCGACCCGGAGAACCTGGGCGAGGTCGCCGCCGATCTGCTCGGCGAACTGGTGACCGAGGGAGATGTCCTCGGGCTCGCCTGGGGGCGGTCCACGATCCACATGGCGGCGGCCCTCGACCGTCTGCCGCCGTGCACGGTCGTGCAGCTCACCGGCGTGTACGACGCGGGGACGGCCGAGCGCGGCTCGGTCGAGGCGGTCCGGCGGGCCGCCCAGGTCTCCGGCGGCGAGGCCCACCCGATCTACGCGCCGATGCTGCTGCCCGACCCGGCGACGGCCGCCGCGCTGCGCCACCAGACGGGCATCGCGCGCGCCTTCGAGTACTTCGACAAGGTGACGGTGGCGGCCGTCTCCATCGGTTCGTGGGAGCCGGGCATCTCCACGGTCCACGACATGCTCTCCGACGCGGAGCGGCGCCACTACGCCTCGCTGGGCGTCGCCGCCGAGATGTCGGCGCACCTCTTCGACGCGGACGGCCGGCGGGTCGGCCGCGACCTCGGCGAGCGCTGCATCACGGTCGAGGCGGACCGGCTGCGCCGGATTCCCGAGGTGGTGGCGATCGCCGGCGGCCAGCGCAAGGCCGCGGCGATCGGAGCGGTGCTGCGCTCGGGCCTGGTCACCAGCCTGGTGACGGACACCGCGGCGGCCGACTATCTGCTGACCGAGTCGGTCGCGCCGCGCCGTCCGGCGCTGGAGCGGGCCGACCCGGACGGCGACTGAGTCCCGGAAGACGAGGGAGGGGCGGGGGGGCGGGGGGCGGTCGGTCGGCGTCGCGATCGGGGGGCGGGGGCGCGGGCGGGGGGGGGGGGGGCGGCGGGGGCGGCGGGGGGGGCGGGGGGGCGGGGGGGGGGGCGGGGGGGGGGGGTCGGTGGCGGGG
>NZ_JBHVIN010000017.1:0-219676 GCF_042799575.1 Streptomyces sp. NPDC057682
ATCCAGCACCGGGCCGGGATGCAGACCTCGAAGACGATCGTCGCGATCAACAAGGACGCCGAGGCGCCGATCTTCGAGCTCGTCGACTACGGCGTGGTGGGCGACCTCTTCGACGTCGTGCCCCAGCTCACCGAAGAGATCAACAGCCGCAAGGGCTGACACCCCACCCGGCAGACAGTGCGGGGCCGCACGGTGACACCCACCGCGCGGCCCCGCACGCGTGTCACCCCGCGTCGGTCCCCCGGCCGAGCATGCGCTCGATCAGGTCGGCGGCGCGGTGCGTTCCGCCTTCGGACCGGACCTCGGCGCGCAGGCGCCGCGATCGCGCGGCGACCTCCGGGTCGTCCACGAGCGCGGTCAGGGCCGTCCGCAGCGCGTCGGCGGTGGCGTCCTCGGTGTCGATGCGGCGGGCCACGCCCAGCTCCACCAGCCGGTCGGCGTTCATGAACTGGTCGGTGGCCTGCGGGACGGCGATCATCGGCGTGCCGGTGGAGAGCCCCTCGGAGCTGCCGCCCATGCCCGCGTGCGTGACGAAGGCGTCGGCCTGTTCCAGGATCGCCAACTGCGGGACCCAGGAGTGGACTTCTACGTTGTCCGGGATCGTGCCCAGCGACGCGCGGTCGGTGTGGCGGCCCACCTGGAGGACCACGTGCCAGCCCGGCAGCCCGCCGAACGCTGCCAGGCACCGGCGGTAGAACTTCGGACGGTCGGTGTACGCCGAGCCCAGCGAGACGAGCAGGACCCGCTCGGCGCCGGCCGGACGGGTCCAGTCCTGTCCTTCGGTACGCCCGCCGAAGCAGGGTCCGACGAACGTCACCGTGTCCGTGTCGACGTCGTCCCCGTGCGGCTGCATCGCGCGCGGGATCAGCGCCAGGGTGTCCGCGGGCCGGCCGCAGAACGCGTCCATGGCGGTGGTCGTCGCACCGCACCGGGCCAGCCAGCCGGTGAACCGCTCCCGGTAGGCGTCGGCGCCCGGCAGCGCCCACAGATGTGCGGCGACCTGTTCCTCGTACCCCTCCCAGCCGACGAAGGTCGGGGACAGCTGCATCAGGGGGCGCTTCTGCGATTCGGCCAGGACGCGCCCGGCGTACGCCCCGATGTCGTAGAGATAGAGGTCGGCCGGGTCCTCGTCGTAGAAGGCGCGCAGTTGGGGCAGCGCCTGGACGGCGTCGTCGAGGAAGAGGCCCATGGCGGCGATCGGGTCGTCGGGCCAGTTGTTGTCGGCGACCGGCAGGACCGAGCGGTACGGGACGAGCGTGGCGCCGGTGGTTTCGATGCGGTCGGCCACCTGGGGGCCGTTGGCACAGGTCACGCGGTGGCCCCGGGCCACCAGTTCGCGGACGACTTCGAGGCTGGGCAGGACGTGGCTGACGGCCGGGATGCCGATCACGGCGATATGGGCACGGCGTCGTGACATGGAGGATCACTCGATTCAGGTCTACGGCGGGAGGGAAGGGCGGAGCGGCGCGTCGCCACCCGTGGGATGCGGGTCAGGGGCGCGCGCGGTTCCGCCGGACGGGGTCGGGGCGTTGCCCCTGCCGCGTCAGCCGTAGAGCTGAAAGAGGTTCATGGCGGGCACCCTAACGGGTGCCCGGTTCCGCCGCACGGGGATTTCGGCGGAACGCGCACCGCCGGGCGGCCCCCGAGGGGTCCGCCCGGCGGTGCGGGAAGGGTGCCGGTCAGGGCTGGATCGGCATCGTCCAGCAGTTGGACGAGGCGCCGCGGCCGGACAGCCGGTCGGTCAGCCAGGAGATGGCGTCGCCCTGGTCGGTGATCAGCGGGACCATGTGGTTGGTCAGCAGCTTGTCGCCGAGGTTGGGCAGGATGATCGCGTCGTAGGTGACGTTCGCGCCCTTGCGGCACCAGTCGACGGCCAGTTGGCGCGCCTGGGCGTGGGGCACGATGTCGTCCTGCACCCCGGTGGCCAGGCGCACCGGGCCGGAGGGCTTCAGGTTGCCGATGCGCTGGCGGTCGAGGGCGGCCTTGGCGCGGGGTTCGGCGGCTATGACGTCACCGAGGGAGGCACCGCTGTTGGTCCACTTGGTGCTCTTGGTGAAGCCGTAACCGAGGATCGCGTCGCCGACGCACATGGTGGAGGCGTCGTTCAGCGCGGCCCGGCCGGCCGCGTTGACGTTGGCCTCGACGACGGCCCGCAGATCGGGGTCGGACTGGGCGAATCCGTTGATCGCCCAGGCCAGGGCCCCGGCGAGGGCGCTTCCGTCGATGCCCTTCATGACGGCGGTCAGATCGGCGGGCGGGGCGCCGACGTAGGTGCCGGAGAGCGTGACCTCGGGTGCGTAGGACGGCTGGAGTTCGGCCGCGGAGGCGCTGGCGCCGCCGCCCTGGCTGTAGCCGTACAGGCCGGTGCGCGAGTCGGCGGTGACGGACGCGCCGGGCACCTGGCGGGCGGCTCGGACGGCGTCCAGCAGCGCGTGCCCCTGGTCGACGCGGTTGACGTAGGTGTGCAGCCGGTCCGTCGTGCCCAGGCCGACGTAGTCGGTGACCACGACGGCGACACCGGCGGACAGCAGCCGGTAGATCGACAGGGTCTCGTAGCCGATCGAGACGGTCTCCGGGGTCACGGCCAGCGGGTGCTGGAGGCTCAGGGAGGGGGCGCACTGGTCGCCCTGGCCCACCGTTCCGGAGGCGAGCGCCACGAGCGGGCGTGCGCCGGAGCCCTTCCACGCGGCGGAGGGTTCGATGTAGGCGCCGGTGACCGCGACGGGCTGCCCCGCCGCGTCGGTGGAGCGGTACATCAGCCGGGTCGCGGTGCCCGGCATCGGGCGGCCGTCCAGTCCGGGCAGGCTCAGCCCGAGGGGCAGCGGTTCGTGCCGGATGACCTGGCCGTTGACGGCGGGCAGATCGGCGGGCGGGTTGTAGAAGTCCGGGACGGTGACCCCCCTGGACACCACGGGCTCCGTTCCGCCGGCCGCGTTCGCCGGTACGGCGTACGCCGTCAGACAGGCCGCCGCGGTGACGGCGACGGCCACCGCGCGCACACCGCCGGACCGGGTCCGGCGGGTGGGGGGCTCCTGGGGGGACCTCGTGGGGAAGGGGATCGGCGAACGGGTGCTCGTGCGGCTCACAGCTCACTCCTCGCTCTGCTCCGAATAGCGGGTGAGCGCAAGCTAGCAGCGCGACTTACCGAAGGTAACCCATGAGTAAGTTACGCTCTGGTAACTCCCTTGCGCGGCATCCCTGCCCCCGAACGCCCCGGCACGGAAACCCTCTTCGACCGTTGACAGCGGGGTTCCGCCATGCGAGCGTCGAAGCGCTTCGACGATTGTGGTGGCGCGCCCTTCCCTCCGCACCGCCACCCGCACCACCTGGGACGGACATGGCGCTCTTCGACAACCCCGTGATACCCGGCTTCAGTCCGGACCCGAGCATCTGCCGGGCGGGCGACGACTACTACGTGGCGACGTCCAGCTTCGAGTACGTGCCCGGGGTGCCGATCCGGCACAGCCGCGACCTGGTGCACTGGCGGCTGATCGGGCACGCGCTGGACCGCCCGGGGCAGTTGGAGCTCGCGGACACCGTGCCGGCCTCCTGCGGGGTGTACGCGCCGACGCTGCGGTACCACGACGGCCGGTTCTGGATGATCACCACCGTGGTGGACGGCATCGGCAGTCTGCTGGTGACCGCGAAGGACCCCGCCGGACCGTGGTCCGACCCGGTCCCCGTCGGCATCCCCGGCATCGATCCCGATCTGGCCTGGGACGAGGACGGCACCTGCTGGTGCGTGTTCTCCGACGACGGGATCCGGGGGGTGCGGCTGAACCCCGAAACCGGCGAACTGCTGGGCGAACCGGTGTCCTTGTGGTCGGGCAGCGGGCTCCAGTACCCCGAGGGGCCACATCTGTACCGGATCGGTGAATGGTGGTACCTGCTGCTCTCGGAGGGCGGCACCGAACGCGGCCACGCGATGTCCGTGGCCCGCGCCCGCACCCTGCCCGGACCCTTCGAACCGCACCCCGACAACCCCGTGCTCTCCCACCGCAGCACCGGCCACCCCGTGCAGAACATCGGCCACGGCGACCTGGTCCGGGCGCACGACGACAGCTGGTGGATGGTGCTGCTGGGCACCCGGCCCCGGGGCGACACGCCCAAGTTCCACGGCCTCGGCCGGGAGACCTTCCTCGCGCCGGTGCGCTGGGAGGACGGCTGGCCGCTGCCCGGGCCGGTCGAACTGCGCGCCGAGGCACCGGCGCTGGAGCCGCACCCCTGGCCCGGCGAACCGGAACGCGACGACTTCGACGCCGAGGCGCTCGCCCCGTTCTGGGTGGCCGTCCGGCGGTGGCAGCCGGAGACCGTCCGGCTGGACGAGCGGCCGGGGCACCTGGTGCTGCACGCCCGCGCGGACTCCCTCGACGCCACCGGCGCGGTCTTCGTGGGACGCCGGCAGCGCGACCCGGACTGCTCCGCCCGCACCCGGGTCGAGGTCGCCCCGGGAGGTCTGGGCGGACTCGCCGTACGGATCGACGAGGCACACCACTACCGGGTGGAGACGGACGGCGCCGGTACCGTCCGGATCGCCGCCCGGATCGGCCCGCTGGGCCACACCGTGGCCGAACGCGCCGTGCCGCCCGGTCCGTTGACGCTGCGGATCGACGTCACCTCGTCCGTCGTCCTGCCGCCCTCCGTCACCGCGCCCGACGCGGCCGTCCCGCCGGGACTGCGCGTCGGCGCCCCCGACACCCTGCACCTGGGGTACGAGACGGAGGACGGCGCCTTCGAGGTCCTGGCCGCGCTCGACGGCCGCTACCTCACCACCGAGGTCACCGGAGGCTTCACCGGCCGGGTCCTCGGCATGTACGCCACCCGGGGCAGTGCCGCGTTCGACTGGTTCGGACTGCGGTCCGCCTGACGGCCGGTCAGTAGACGTCCCTGACGTACCGCTTGTCGGCGGCGAGCTGTTTCACGTAGACGGCGGCCGCGTCCTCGTCGAGGCCGCCGTGCGTGACCGCGATGTCGCGCAGCGCCCGGTCGACGTCCTTGGCCATCCGGGAGGCGTCTCCGCAGACGTAGAAGTGGGCGCCGTCCCGGAGCCAGGACCAGAGCTGGGGACCGCGCTCGCGCATCCGGTCCTGGACGTAGACCTTGGCGCGCTGGTCGCGGGAGAAGGCGGTGTCGAGACGGGCGAGGCTGCCGTCGTCGAGGGCCCGGTGCAGTTCCCGTTCGTAGTAGAAGTCGCTCGCGCGGTGCTGTTCGCCGAAGAAGAGCCAGTTGGGCGCCCGGTGACCGCGCGCCCGGCGCTCCTCCAGGAAACCGACGAACGGGGCGACCCCGGTGCCCGGCCCGACCATGATCATGGGGGTGTCGGGGTCGGCCGGGGGCCGGAAGTGCGCGGAGCGCTGGACGAAGACCGGCACCGGGGTGTCCTCGGGCGCGTCCGCGAGGAAGGCCGAGCAGACGCCCGTGCGGGGGTGGCCCTTGAGGTTCTCGTAGCGGACGACGGAGACGGTCAGCGCCACCTCGTGGGGGGCGGTGAGCGGGCTCGACGCGATGGAGTACAGACGGGGCTGGAGCTTCTTCAGGACCCCCGCCCACTCCTCGGGGGTGGCCCGTACGGGGTGCTCGGTGAGGACATCCACAGCCTGCCGGCCCCAGGACCAGCGGGCGAGTTCGCCCTTGTTGTCGGGGCGCAGCAGTTTGCGCAGCTCGCGGTCGCCGGTGCGTTCGGCGACGAAGCCGAGCAGGGCCGGGGTGAGCCGGGTGATGTCCAGGTGCCCGCGCAGGGCCTCGGCGAGCGGAAGCGGTCCGCTGCCGGTGACCTCGACCGGGGCGGCGGGGTCGAGCCCGGTGACGGCGAGCCATTCGGTGACGAGTTCCGGGTCGTTGACGGGGTGGATGCCGAGGGCGTCCCCCGCCTCGTAGACGAGCGGAACGGCGCTGTCGCGGGTGTCGAAGGTGAAGCGGCGCACCTCCTTGCCGGAGCCGGGGCGGCTCAGCAGCAGATTGCCGGTGAGCCGGGCGGTGGCGGGGGCCGCCCGGCCGCCGGCGCGCGGGGCCGGCGCGGGGCGCGGGGCGACGACGGGCGCGGACGGCGCGGTGAGGCTGCCGAGGACCAGGTCGAGCCAGGCCTGCGCGGAGGGTTCGTAGTCGGGCTCGCAGTCGGTGCGCGGGGCGAGGCGGACCGCGCCCAGCTCGTCCAGACGCTGGTCGAGCCGGCGGCCGTGGCCGCAGAAGTCGTCGTACGAGGAGTCCCCGAAGGCGAGGACGGCGTACCGGCGGCCGTCCATGCGCGGGGTGTCGGCGGTGGTCAGGGCGGACCAGAAGCCGGCGCCGTTGTCGGGGGCGTCGCCGTCGCCGAAGGTGCTGGTGATCAGCAGCAGATCGGCTCCGGGCGGCAGCGAGCGGAGGTCGGTGTCGTCCATGCCGAGGAGGGCGGCGCGGTGTCCGGTGGCGGTGAGCCGGTCGGCGGCGGCCGCCGCGAACTCCTCGGCGGTGCCCGTCTGCGAGGCCCACAGGACGAGCACGTCGCGGCCGGGGGCGGGGGCATCGGCGGCGGGCGGCGTCTCGGGCCCGTGCGAGGCGCGCGAGTACATCCCGGCGAGCACCCCGTTGACCCAGCGGGCGTGCTCCTCGCTGAACGGGGCGCCGGCGGGCAGGACCGGGACACCGGGGGCGCCGCTCTCCAGTCCGGCCAGGAAGCCGACCAGGTACTGCCGTTCGTGCTCGGCGAGGACCGGGGGCGGGGTGCCGGCCACGCCGAGCGCGGTGGCCGCCGGGGAGGGGACGGCGGGGGCCGGCACGGTCGCGGGGAGGGCGGCCGGGGCGGCGACGGGTCCGGGGGCCGGGGCGAGCGGGGTGGCGGACTTCGCCAGGGTGACCGCGCAGACCTTGAATCCGGGCTGGAAGGAGATCGGGTCGACGGCGTCGTCGGTCACCGCGTTGACGCAGCGGTACTCCCCGAACAGGTCGTTCCAGTGGAACGGGGCGAAACAACAGCCGGGGCGCACCCGGTCGGTCAGCACGGCCGGCAGGACCGCCCGGCCGCGCCGGGAGGCGATCTCGACGGGGTCGCCCTCGGCGATGCCGAGCCGTGCGGCGTCCTCGGGGTGCACCTCGACGAAGGGGGCCGGGGCGAGCCGGTTGAGCTTGGCGACGCGGCCGGTCTTGGTGAGGGTGTGCCACTGGTGCTGGAGGCGCCCGGTGTTGAGGACGAACGGGTAGGCGTCATCGGGCATCTCGGCGGGGTCGATGTGCGGGCGGGCGAAGAAGACGGCCCGGCCGCTCGGCGTCGGGAAGAGCGGGGTGCCGTCGGCGGTCAGATAGCGGATCGGGTTACGGTCCGGTCCGCCGGCGGTGGGCGCGGGCCACTGGACGGGGGTGGCGCGCAGCCGTTCGTAGGTGACCCCGCGCAGGTCGTAGCCGGTCCTCGGGTTGGCGGCGCGCCTGATCTCCTCGAAGACCTCCTCGGCGCTCTCGTACGCGAAGGCGTCCTCGTACCCCATCGCGCGGGCGATCCCCACGATGAGCTGCCAGTCGGGAAGGGCCTGGCCGGGGGGTTCGACCGCCGGGCGGGCGAGGGTGAGGGAGCGTTCGCTGTTGACGAGGACGCCCTCGGTCTCGGTCCACAGGGCGGCGGGGAGCACCACATCGGCGTACGCGTTGGTCTCGGTGTCCGCGAAGACGTCCTGGGTGATGACGAGTTCGGCCCTCTCCAGGGCCTCGATCACGGTGCGGCGGTTGGCGACGGAGGCGACCGGGTTGGTGCAGATGATCCAGCAGGCCTTGATCTCTCCGTCGGCCATGCGGCGGAACAGGTCGACGGTCCCCTGTCCGGAACCGTCCTCGCGCAGGGTGCCGGGGACCAGCCCCCACAGTTCCTCGGTGAAGGCGCGGTCCTCGTCGACGAGGACCGAGCGCTGGCCGGGCAGTCCCGGTCCCATGTATCCCATCTCGCGGCCGCCCATGGCGTTGGGCTGCCCGGTGAGGGAGAACGGGCCGCTGCCGGGGCGGCATATCGCGCCGGTCGCCAGGTGGAGGTTGATCAGGGCGTTGGTGTTCCAGGTGCCGTGCGTGGACTGGTTGAGCCCCATGGTCCAGCAGCTCGTCCACTCCCCTGCCGCGCCGATCCACCCGGCGGCCCGGCGGATGTCCTCCTCGGGCAGCCCGGTGATCCCCGCGACGGTCCCGGGCGGGTAGTCGGCGAGGAACTCCGGCATCGCCTCCCAGCCCTCGGTGTGCCGGGCGATGAAGTCGGGGTCCGTGTGTCCGCCGGCGTGCAGCAGGTGCAGCAGGCCGTTGAGGAGGGCGAGGTCGGTGCCGGGGCGGATCGGGAGGTGGAGGTCCGCCTTCTCCGCGGTGGCGGTCCGGCGGGGGTCGACGACGATCAGTTTCGCCCCGCTCTTGACCCGCTCCATCATGCGCAGGAAGAGGATCGGGTGGCAGTCGGCCATGTTGGAGCCGATGACGAGGAAGACATCGGCCCTGTCGAGGTCGTCGTAGGAGCCGGGCGGCCCGTCGGCGCCGAGCGAGAGCTTGTAGCCGCTGCCCGCGCTGGCCATGCAGAGGCGGGAGTTGGACTCGATCCGGTTGGTGCCGATGAATCCCTTGGTGAGCTTGTTGGCCAGGTACTGCGCCTCCAGGCTCATCTGCCCCGACACATAGAGGGCGACGGCATCGGGCCCGTGCTCGTCGACGATCGCCCGCAGCCGCCGCGCGGTGTCGGTGATCGCCGTGTCCACGTCCACGGGTACCGGTTCCGCGCCGCGTTCGGGGCGGCGGAGCGCGGTGGTCAGTCGGCCGGGGGCGGCGAGGAGGTCGGCGGTGGTCGCGCCCTTGGTGCAGAGCCGGCCGGCGTTGGCGGGGTGCGCCCGGTCCCCGGACGCCTTGAGGACCGTACGACGGCCGTCGGGTCCGGCCCCGAGGTCGAGGACCAGCCCGCACCCCACTCCGCAGTACGAGCAGACGGTCCGCACCTGGGCGCTCGCCGCCCGGGACTCCTGTGTGGACACCGGGTGCCCTCTCTGTGGATCGGATCGTGCCCCCGACCGTACGAATTGCCCGTTACGCCGATGTGCCCCGGCCGATCATGGGCGGTAACGCCCTTCACACACCGGGCGGCTCGGCGCTGTGAGATCGGCCGCCGGGCGGGGGAGGGCGGCGCGAGGTGCCCGTTCGGCGCCAACAAGCCCTGAAGCACCGCGAATGCCCTGTATTTCCGGCGGTGGAAGGCGAAGATTTCCCGGGTCACATCAGGGGTCGGCGCGATATGCTGATGCAGAATGTGCAAGCGATTTGCAAAGAACGAGGAGGGTCATGGTTACTCGGGCGACCGATGCCGGGACGAACCAGAGCGTCGAACGAGCGGTCTCCGTGCTGCGCGCACTGGACTCGGGCCGCGCCGAGCTGCGTGTCTCCGATGTCGCCGAGATCACCGGACTCGGCTCGTCCACCACGTCCCGCCTGCTCTCCACCCTCGAACGGCTCGACATGGTGGAGCGCGACCCGGTCAGCAATCTCTACCGCCTCAGCCTGGGCATCCTGCCCCTCGCGGCCACCGCCACCAACCGCCACCCGGTCCACCGGGCCGCGCGCATGGTCCTCCAGGACCTCGCCACCCGCACCGGCCTCGGGGCCAATGTGGCCGTCCGGCGCGGCGACGAGCTGATGTTCCTGTGCAATTTCGAGGGCACCCGCACCCCGAAGTCGTACACCCAGGCCGGGCACACCGCCCCGCTGCACGCCACGAGCATCGGCAAGTGCCTGCTCGCCGGCCTCACGCCCAAGGAGCGGCGCACCCTGCTCCCGGAGCCGCTGGCGGCGCACACGGACTTCACCACGGTCAGCCACGACCTCCTGGACACGGAGATCGAGACGGTCCGCCGCACCGGCTACGCCGTCGAGGCCGAGGAGCGCGCCCTGGGCCGCGCCTCGCTGGCCGCGCCCGTCCGCGACGCCTCGGGGGACGTGGTGGCCGCGATCTCGCTGTGGGGCCCCACCTCGCTCCTCGGCGGCCACACCGAGAGCCAGCGGCAGGCCCTGACCCGTGACGTCATCGAGGCCGCCGACGCCATCAGCCAGGCGCTCGGGGCCATCTGAACCACCGCTGAAGCACCGCTGAAGGCCCGGTACGGGATCCCTCCCCCGTACCGGGCCTTCAGGCGTGCCCGGCGCCGGTGCCCCTTCGCACCGGCGCCGGAGTCCGGTTACGCCCCGAACGCCTTGAAGGCGCTCACATGGGCGTGCGGTGCGCCGTGGGTGGCCTCCACGACCAGCCGCAGCGCGGTGGTGCGCAGGGGGCCGCCGTCGGGGCCGGCCAGGGCGTGGACGCGGTGGCGGCGGCGGTTGCCGGTCACCGCGTGCAGGGTCCGCCAGGTGCCGTCCGGCTCCGCGGCCTCGATCCGGTAGTCGCGGACCAGCTCCGGCATGATCTCGAACGGGGTGCGGTGGCGGTGCAGGTTGTTGAGGTACTCGTCGACGTCGTCGTCGAAAACCACCCGCGCCTCGCCGAGCTCGCGCTCCTCGTCCCAGTCCAGGCGCAGCCACTCCCCGGCGGCATCCGGGTCCGCGAGCGGGGCGGAGGACCACATCTGCGGGCCCCCGTAGGGCCGCTGGTAGCCGCCCACGGCCCGCTCGGGCAGGAAGGCCGCGGTGTCCGGAGCGGCCCGGAAGGCGAAGGTGCGGCGGCGCAGACCGCGGGCCTGCCACTCCAGGACGAGCTGGCCGTCCTCCTCCGGGATGTCGTGGTCGACGGCCGCGTCGCCCTCGGCGCGGCTGCGCAGCGCGAGGACGCCGTCGGTGCGCTCGGGCACCAGGACCAGGGAGGTGCCGGGGCACGCCCGGACGATCAGGACGGCGTTGCCCGGGGTCTCCGGGCGGTGGCCGAGCGCGGCGGTGACCCAGTGGGGTCCGCCGGCCGGGACGGCGACCGTGGTGGTGAGCAGCCGGTCGGCCGGGACGGCGTTCTCGGGGCGGCCGGTGCCCCACAGCTCGACGGTCAGCTCGGCGGGCTCCTCGCCGCCGTGGACCAGGAGGTCCACGGTGTCGAGCGCCGGGTCGACGGGGAGCAGCAGGCCGAGGTCGCGGGTGAGCGGGTACGGCTCGCCGGGGGCGGCGTCGGAGGGCTCGGCCGCCAGGCGCTCCAGATGGGACGAGGCGGTGACGCGGGCGGCGCGGGCCAGGTTGTCGGGGTCGTCGTCGCTCAGCCCGATGACGGAGGCGTCCTGGCGCAGCAGGGCGCGGCGCACCAGCTCGGGGCGCTTGGCGGCCAGCTCGCGGGGGCGGACGCCCTCGGCGACGCACAGGGCGGCAGCGGTGCCCGCGGCCTCCCCGAGGGTGGCGCAGGTGGCCATGACCCGGGTGGCGCCGAAGGCGATGTGGGTGGCGGAGATGTTGCGCCCGGCGAACAGCAGGTTGGTGACGTTCGCCGAGTACAGGGAGCGCAGCGGGATGTGGAAGATGCCGTCGGCGTAGCGCTGGCGGGCGCCCGGCTCGTCGGCGTACATGCCCTGGACGGGGTGGAGGTCGACGGACCAGCCGCCGAAGGCGATCCGGTCGTCGAAGGGGCGCTGCTCCAGGATGTCCTGCTGGGTGAGGACGTAGTCGCCGAGGAAGCGGCGGTACTCGCGCTTGCCGGGGAGGCTGCCGACCCACTCCATGGTGAGGTTCTCGGCGTCCGGGAACTCGCCGGAGTTCTTGATGTGGTCCCAGATGCCCATGATCACGGCCTGGAGCTCGTCGCGGATGCGCTCGTTGTCGTGGACGGTGTCCAGCTCGCCGCCCCACTCGATCCACCAGTAGTCGCAGCCGTTGTCGCCGGTGCGCAGGACGCGGTTGCGCAGGATGGGCGTGGTGGAGAGGTCCTTGGCGTAGGCGGGCGGGACGAACTTGACGGGGTGGCCGAGGTCCTTGGTGTGGAACAGGATCGTGGAGCCGAGCAGCGCCTCGTCGGCCTCCTCGGGCGCCCAGGGCTCGCCGTACTCGCCGACGGCCTCGCGGCCGATGCGGTACGCGGCGCCCGCGAGGTGGCCGAGGAGGCCGTCGCCGGTGCAGTCCAGGAACTGCTGGGCGCGGAAGGTGATGCGGCGCTCCGAGCCCATCGTCCAGCCCGTGCAGGAGTGCAGCTCGCGGGCGTCCTCGGGGCCGCTCGCCTCGACCTCGCGGACATCGGTGTTCAGGTAGAGGTCGATGTTGGGCTCGGCCCGTACGGCGTCCAGGACGACCTGGTCCCAGTAGTACGGGTTGCCCTCGGGGTTGCGGAACTGGTTCTCGGTGTACAGCTCGCCCATGATGCCGGTCTCGCGGGCCCAGCGGTGCACCCCGTGGGCGGTGGCGCCGCAGACCCAGACGCGGACCTCGCTGCTGGCGTTGCCGCCGAGCACGGGCCGGTTGTTGACCAGGGCGACACGCCGGCCGAGCCGGGCAGCGGCGATGGCCGCGCAGGTCCCCGCCAGGCCCCCGCCGATGACGGCGATGTCGTAATGGACCTCTTCTTCCCGCACGGAGCGGCCTCCTTGGTGTGAAGCACGGATTCTCTCCGCCGAAGCGGAGCGGCCTCGAACGTACATCACATCCATATTGTGCAACCACTGTTCAGCCAGTGGGATCTGTTGTAAGTTTCCGGCGCAGCCGATGACACCGTCGCCGTGGGCCGAGAGCACTGCTCATGACGCATACGCCGACGTCACGGTCCCGCACAGAACCGGTGATTCACCGACCAAAAGGGTTGACGGCTTCGCACGATATGGAGAACGATCCCGCATGCTGCAACCTGCGTTCCATGGAGCATGCATGGCACCTGCCGGCACCCACCGGCACCGGGCTCAGCGCACCAGGCCCTGCATCACCGCTCCCGCACCGTTCGAGAGGACAGATCCATGAGTACGGCCGCACCTCCCCAGAAGGCCGCTCCCCGGCGTGAGCGGAACGGCGGACGGCTCTCGAACGGCGCGTTCGCACTGCTGCTCACCGCACCGGGGCTCGCCCTGTTCGCGACGATCATCATCTATCCGCTGGTGTCGGCCCTGATCACCGGCTTCTTCAAGCAGGACCTGCGGCTTCCGGGCCGGGAGTTCGTCGGGCTGGAGAACTTCACCTACTGGCTCGACGGCGACTTCCTCACGATCTTCAAGCAGACCCTGGTCTTCACCGTCGGTGCCACGGTCGTGCCCTTCGTGATCGGCTTCGCGCTGGCGCTGGCGCTGAACTCGGGGCTCAAGGGCAGCGGCTTCCTGCGCGGGCTCTTCCTGTTCCCGTGGGTGATCCCGGGCGTGGTGGTCTCCTTCCTCTGGATGTGGATCTTCAACGCGAACTACGGCGTGCTCAACGGCATCCTCATGGACCTCGGGATCATCGACGAGTCGGTGTCCTGGCTGGGCCAGCCCGGCACCGCGATGCTCGCCGTCATCATCACCAAGACCTGGGCGAGCTTCCCCTGGATGATGGTGATGCTCCTGGCCGGTCTGCAGACCGTGCCCAGGGAACTGCACGAGGCGGCCTCGATGGACGGGGCCGGCGCGATCCGCCGCTTCTTCGCCGTCACCTGGCCCCAGGTCCGCGGCGTGGCCTCCATCGTGCTGCTGCTGGAGTTCATCTGGAACTTCCAGCACTTCGACACCATCTACGTGCTCACCGGCGGCGGCCCGGCCGGCGCCACCGAGACCTTCGCGACCGCCGTGTACCAGACCGCCTTCAAGGGCTTCGACATCGGCCGGGCGACGGCACTGGGCGGCCTGTGGATGCTGCTCCTGCTCGTCCTGGTCGTCGTTTACCTCAGGATCACCGAGCGGAAGAGCGACGCCTGATGACCACCACGACCTCCACCCCGCTGACCGGCACCGACCGGCACCGCGCACCGGCCCGGCACGCCGGACGCACCACGCGGCGCAGGATCCGCAAGGACCTGCTGCGCTCGCGGATAGCGGCCTGGACCGCCGTCCTGGTCATCGGCGCCTTCGGCATGCTGCCGGTCTACTGGCTGCTGGCCACTGCCCTGAGCAGCCCCGACGCGGCGTTCCAGTTCCCGCCGAAGCTGATCCCCACCGAGATCACCTTCGACAACTTCACCGCGCTCGCCGACAACGACCAGCTGATCACCTACCTGGTGAACAGCCTGATCGTCGCCTCCATCACCGCCGTGCTGAGCGTCGTCGTCGCCACGTACATGGGCTATTCGTTCTCCAAGTTCCGCTACCGCGGCCGGCGCTCGCTGATGCACATGGTCCTGGCCTCGCAGATGTTCCCGCAGGCGCTGCTGCTGGTGACGCTGTACGCCGTGTTCTCCAGCTTCGGCCTGCTGAACACGTACACCGCGCTGGTGCTGTCCTTCACCACGTTCACGATGCCGCTGTGCGTGTGGATGCTGAAGGGCATCTTCGACACCATCCCGGACGCCCTGCTGGAGGCCGCCTCCATCGACGGCGCCTCGCGGTGGCGGACCCTGCACTCGATCGTGGCACCGCTGGCCGCCCCCGGGATGATCGCCGCCGGTCTGTTCGCCTTCGTCCGCGGCTGGAACGACTTCATCTTCGCGGTGACGCTGGCCGACAAGGAGAAGCAGACCCTGCCGCCCGGCCTCGTCTCGACCTACATCGGCGAGTTCCAGGCCGCCTGGCCGGAGCTGATGGCCGCCTCCCTGGTGGTGTCGATCCCGGTCGTCGTCGCCTTCATGTTCCTGCAGCGCTACCTCGTCGGCGGGATGACCGCCGGATCGGTCAAGTAGCCGCACCCGCGGGACGCGCCGGTCCGGGCACCACCGGGCCGGCGGGTCCCGTACGCACCCTCTTCCCCTTCCGTCCCATCCCTCTCCCACCCTCTCTGGAGACATCCATGACCTCCTCCGGCATCAGCCGCCGCGGCGCCCTGCGCATGTTCGGCATCGGCGCCCTCGGTGTGGCCGGCGTCGGCGCCCTCGGCGCCTGCGCCCCGTCGCCCGCCGGTTCCGGCTCCGGCTCGAACGGCGGCGACACCAAGTCGAAGGACTTCGACTTCACCTCCTGGTCGCTGAACGAGGAGGCCGCCAAGCCGTCGATCGAGAAGATCATCGCGGCCTGGGAGAAGGCCGAGGGCTCCAAGATCCGCGCCGTCTCGTACCCGTACAACGAGTACCTGAGCCAGCTCACGCTGAAGCTGGGCGGCGGCGAGACGACCGGCGCGGTGCACCTCGACATCGCGTGGCTGGCCGCGGTGGCGCAGATGGGCAAGCTCGCCGACCTGGGATCCGTGGCCATGAAGGGCGGCTACACGGAGGTCGCGCTGAACAGTGGCGTGTACGACGGCAAGCAGTACGGCCTGCCGTGGAACACCGGCTCCATCGGCGTGATAGCCAACTCCAAGCTCCTGACCAAGGCGGGCATCAAGAAGCACCCGACCACGATCGAGGAGTTCGAGGAGGCGCTGCGGGCGCTCAAGGGGCTCGGCGGCGGTGTGGTGCCCTACGCCGCGGCCACCAAGGTCGCGCAGCTGAAGGACATCTTCCCGTGGATGCAGACCTTCGGCTGCAGCCTCATGGAGGGTGACAAGGTCACCATCGGCGACGACGCCTCCGTCGACGCCGTCACCTGGTACAAGAAGCTGCACGACGAGAAGCTCATCGCCTCGGACGTGGACCGCTTCGACGCCCGCGCCCTCTTCAGCCAGGGCAAGGCGGCCTTCTACGACGACGCCATCATCGGCAAGGGCGTGACCTCCGCCCAGGCCAAGGACAAGACGCTGGCGGACGCCATGCAGCCGATGAAGCGTCCGGTGGTCAAGGCCGGCGACACCCCGCAGGCGCTGCTCTGGGGCGGCGTGATCGCCGTCGTCAAGGGCAAGGGCCAGGACGCGGCCTCGCAGTTCGCGCTGCACACCACCTCGGACGTGGCCACGACCACGGAGTACTTCGCCTCCCGCGCGCTGCCGCCGTCCACCTCGGCCGGTCTGGACGCCCCCGAGGTCGCGAAGGACACGTTCACCGCGGAGTGGACCGACAAGATCACCGCGACGGCGACCGGCAGCCCGTTCTGGCAGTTCGCGCAGAACGCCCAGATCGAGGAGGCCGTGGCCAAGCAGGTCCAGGCCGTCCTGGTCGGCAAGTCCAAGCCGAAGGACGCCATGAAGAAGGCGAACGAGGAGATCACGTCGCTGCTCAAGCGCTGATCACCGGCTGATCCCGCGCAGCGGGGCGCGTTCGGGGCCCATGGCCGGGGCCCGGTGGGAGGTTCACCCCTCACCGGGCCCTTCGCCATGCCCGCACACAGATCCCCTCTTGCGTATGTGGAATCCTCATTGTGCAAACTCTGTTCGCGATATGGGATCTGTTGTAGGTTTCCGGCGCAGTGAAGGCGCTGCCGGGCTCCGGGCCCCGCGGTGCCTCCCCCTCACGCCCTGCGAAGGAGCTCACCTTGCGACGTCCCACAGTCCGCGCCTGCGCCGCCTCGGTCGCGGCCCTGGCCGCTCTGCTCGTGCCCGCACCGGCGGCCCAGGCCGACGGCACGGCCGCCGCGGCGGCGACGGTGATCGAGAAGGTCCCGTACGCGATGGACACGTCGAACCAGGCCGCCTGGTGGTCCCCCGCGGCCACGTACAAGGGCCGGGGCCAGTACACGTACTTCGCGTTCAACGAGCCCGGCGCCACGGCCGCCACGCACCGCCCGGCCATCGCGCGGCGCGACCCGGACGGCGTCTGGAGCCGGCTGCCGCTGCTCGACGCCGACGGGCAGCAGGCCGAGTTCGCGGACGACAACGGCCACAACCAGCCGTCCGTGGCCCGCGACGGCAGCGGCCGACTGCATGTGTTCACCTCCATGCACGCCAACCCCTGGCGCTACTACCGCACCGACGCCCCCGGCGGCGCCGTCACCGACCACGCCGCCGAGATGCCCGACCAGGGCGTCGCCATCACCTATCCGGTCGTCACGACCGCGCCCAACGGCGACCTGTATCTGGCCGCCCGCGTGGGCGCCGGGTCCGACCAGCGCCCCGGGCGGCTGTACCGCTGGGACAACGCGGCCTCGACCTGGAGCACCGTCGCCACCTTCGCCGGGGCGCTGAACCGCTCGGTCTACCCCGACGACCTGGCCGTGGACGCGCAGGGCCGGGTCCATGTGCTGTTCGAGTGGGCGAAGGCCCCGGCGACCGGCTTCCGCCACCAGCTCTCCTACCTCGTGTACGACCCCGCCACCGGTGCCTTCGCGGACAGCTCGGGAGCGGCCGTCACCACGCCGGTCACCCCCGCCACCTCGGACGTGATCCAGGACCTCACCGAGGGCGAGGAGTGGAGCATCGACAACGCGTACACGGGCCCGGCGGTCCAGAGCGCCAAGCTCGCCCTGGACGGCTCCGCCCCGAAGATCGCCTACCGCTACCGCTCGGCGGACAGCAACGGCAACTTCCGCGTGTACTACGCCTACCCGAGCGGCAGCAGCTGGATCCGGCAGAGCGTCTACTCCGGCGTCCAGACCACGGCGGCCATCGGCATCACCTGGGACGCGGCGGCCGGCGGCAGCCGGGTGTACTACGTGACCGCCAGTGGCACCGACCGCGTCTTCGCCGCGACCCGCCCGGCCTCGACCTGGACCCCGGAGTCCGCTGCGCCCGGCATCACGGCGGACCGGCTGGCGGTCCGTCAGGACTCGGACGGCAAGGACGTGCTGTACCTCCCGGACACCGCGCACACCACGCTCTACTACGGACTGCGCTGACGCCCGGGGATCTCCCACGGGCCGCGCCGACGGCTCACACCGGGCGGGGAGGGAGGCTGCGGCCGGGTGCCAGGGCCGCCCTCCACGGCCGCAGCTTCTCGGGGTTGCGCACGGCCCAGAGATGGGTGATGCGCTCCCCCGCGAAGCCGAACGCGTAGACGGTGACGACGGTTCCGTCCTGTTCGGCGACCAGCCCGGGGCGGCCGTTGACGGCCCGTTCCCGCAGCACCAGCCCCGGCTGACGCTCCCTCAGCCACAGGAGTCCGCGCGCGAGGTCCCCGGCGCCCGTCACCGGGTGGGGCAGGGTGGGCGCCAGACCGCCACCGTCGCCGGTCGCCCGGACCTCCGGGTCGAGCAGCCCGACGAGGGCCCCGACGTCCTTGGCCTCCCAGGCGATCCTGAACTCCCGGACGACGGCGGCCTGTCCGGCCTCCGGGCGGCCGCCGGCCACCGGTGAGGCGCGGACCCGGGCGCGGGCCGAGACGGCGAGCTGCCGGCAGGCCGCCGGGGTGCGGCCGACGATCCGGGCGACCTCGGCGAAGGGGTAGCGGAAGACGTCGTGGAGCACGAGGACGACGCGTTCGGCCGGGGTCATCGATTCGAGGACGACGAGGAACGCCATGGTGACGGTCTCGTCGAGCGTGACCCGGTCGGCGGGATCCGCGGCCTCCACGGCCGGACCGCCGGGCCACCGCGCGGGGCCCGGAATCGGCTCGGGCAGCCACGCGCCGACGTAGTTCTCGCGCCGCGCGCGGGCCGAGCCCAGCACGTTGAGGCAGACGCGGCCGACGACCCGGGTCAGCCAGGCGGCGGGACGTTCGATCGCCCGTCGCTGCTGCGGGGTCATGGCGTACCAGCGGGCGTACGTCTCCTGGACGGCGTCCTCGGCCTCGGAGAGGGAACCCAGCAGCCGGTAGGCGATGTTGACGAGCTGCCGCCGTTCGCGCGCGAACGTGCTCGGCACCGGGGGGACGGGAAGCGGACCGGGCCCGGACGGGCGGTCCCTCTGCTCGATCGGGTCGGTCATGGCGGTCTCGGCTCCCTCGGTCGCGGGTCTCCTCACCCCTTTGACCGGACAGCGGTCCCGGATGTGACATCGCCCCGGGCGCGGGGCGGTCGCGGAGGGGGCTTCCTCCGGTCGGAGGCACGTGCGCTCCGGCCCCGGGCGCACGGTGATCGTGGCCCGGCCTCACATTCCGGGGTGCTGCGCGGTCGTAGGGACACGAACGTCCCGCAGCCGCCCGGCACGTCCCGGACCCCGGGCGGCCCGACCCGAGGGGAACACCCCATGACCCCGTCCACGCACACGACCACGGCCACGCACACCACCGCCTCCGACGACGGAGTGCGCTCGCGGCTGCCCGATCCCCGTGATCTCGTCCCCGACCTGGCGAAGCTCTCGGGTGCGCTGCGCGGCGCCCTGCGCGACGGCCCCGTACCGGAGACCACCCTGACGCTGATGCAGCTGCGCGCGGCGCAGATCGTCGGCAGCACCTATCACGCGCTGCCGCTGACGGAGGCCCTGCGCAGGTCCGGTGAGAGCGAACTGCGCATCACGGCCGTCGCGACCTGGCAGGACGCGCCCTGCTTCAGCGAGGGCGAACGGCTCGCCCTGGAACTGGTGGAGGCGGTCCTCACCCCGAACCCGGCCGGGGAGCGGGTGACCGACGCCCTCTTCGCGCGGGTGTCCGCGCTCTACGGCGACGAGGAGATCTGGACGCTCACCCTGGCGATCGGGCACTTCTGCCTGTTCGTGCCGGTCGCCCTGATCGGCAAGCCCATTCCGGGCCGGCCGCTCGGGAAGAACTACAGCAGGTAGCACCGGCACGGAGGTGCGAGGGAGGGGCCCGGCGGCCGGGCCCCTCCCGTTCCGTCCGCCCGGATCAGCGGCTGCGCAGCTCCGCGAGCGTCCGGTCGAGATCGGCCGCGCGGGGCCGGTTGTGCGGGAGCTTGGACAGTATCGCGGCCATGCCGCAGGTGTTGGTGAGGGCCGAGAAGACCAGTCCGGCCGCGATGCCCGCCGAGAGGATCTGGAAGGCGGGGTGCACGACCAGTCCGAGCAGGAGGCCGAGGAGCACGACGGTTCCGGCCGTGAGCCGGACCTGCCGCTCCATGCCCCAGACGGCGCGGGGCGCGCCCTGGGGGCGGTCCAGCGCGTGGCCGTCGGCGGCCCAGGCCCCGGTGCCGCCGGTGAGCGTGATGGTCTCTATGCCGTTCTCGGCCAGGATCCGGCAGGCGTTCTCCGAGCGGGCGCCGGAGGCGCAGACCACCAGGACGTCGCCGCGGCCCGCCGCGTGACGGATGTCGGGCAGCGCCCGCCGGACCTGGTCGAGCGGGATGTTGAGCGCGCCGGGAAGGTGCCCGCCCGCGTACTCACCGGGCGTACGGACGTCGATGACGGTCAACTCGTGCAGCCGGGAGCGGGCTTCGCCGGTGCCGAGGGCGGTGGGGGTGGTCATGGTGTGGATGCCATCCTTTTCTTTCGAGGGGTTCCGAGGGGGAGAGTAGATTACCCCTGGGGGTATCCCATCGGGTGTGGGACGTGAAACTGAAGGGGCGAGGGGCGACGTGATGGATCTCGAACTGGCGGGGGCGGAACTGAAGGCGGTCCTGAACCGGCTGCGCCGGGCCCAGGGGCAGATATCCGGGGTGATCCGGATGATCGAGGAGGGACGGGACTGCGAGGAGGTCGTCACCCAGCTGGCGGCCGCGTCCCGCGCGCTGGACCGGGCCGGTTTCGCGATCATCGCCACCGGTCTGCAGCACTGCCTGACCGGTACGCAGGACGGGCCCCGCACCCCGGAGGAGCGGGACGAGATGCGCGCGAGGCTGGAGAAGCTGTTCCTCTCCCTGGCCTGAACGGTCTCCGTCAGACGATCACGTCGACGAGCATGAATCCCGCCACGCCCAGCAGGACGAAGGCGAAGATCCGCTGCAGGGTGCCGCCCGCGAGCTTCGCGGCGAGCCGCTTCCCGTCCCAGGCGCCGAGGATCGCGGCGCCGGTGAACGGGGCGATCACCTCCCAGCGCAGATCCCCGCCGCCCGTCCGCGCGGTGAGCGCGGCCAGCGAGTTGACGGTGATGACCAGCAGGCTGGTGCCGACGGCCTGCCGCATCCGCAGTCCGAGGACGCTCACCAGGGCCGGCACCGCGAGGAAACCTCCGCCGACCCCGAGGAAGCCGGTCACCGCGCCGAGTCCCGCCCCGACGCCCGCCGCCTTTCCCGGACGGACCCGTTCCGGCGGCGCGGAGCGCGCGGGGCGCAGCATCCGCAGGGCGGCCAGCGCCGCGATGACCGAGAAGGCGGCGGTGAGCACCGCTGCGGGAATCCGCCCGGCGGCGGCCCCGGCGAGGTACGCGGGGACGATCCCCGCGGCGGCGAACAGCGCCCCGGTCCGCCAGGCGACGTTGCCGTCGCGGGCGTGGGCGTAGAGGGCGGTGGCCGAGGTCGCGGTGACGATGATCAGGCTGGCGGTGGTCGCCGAGGCCGGGGAGAACCCCAGCAGGTAGATCAGCGCGGGGACCGCGAGGACGCTGCCTCCGCCGCCGAGCGCGCCGAGGGCCAGTCCGATGACGGTGCCGGCGACCAGGGCGAGGATCAGGACGCTCACGCTATCGAGCCGGGGTTTCCGCGTCCGTCGACGACCGGGTGTCCGGCGGCGGCCCACGCGTTCATGCCGCCCTTGACGTCCACCGCGTCCGCGCCCCGTCCGAGGAGCAGCGCCGCGGCCCGCTGCGAGCGGTGGCCGCTGCGACAGATCACGACGAGGGGGCGGCCCTGGGCGGCGGCGGGCAGCGCGGCGCCCGCAGCCAGTCCGCTCAGCGGGGCGAGCACGGCGCCGGGGGCGTGCCCCGCGGTCCACTCCGGCTTCTCCCGCACATCCAGCAGAACGGCCTCGGGCCGCTCCCCCTCGGTGCGGGTACGTGCCTGGTCCACCCGCAGACGCGGTGCGGCCTTACGGAAGAGGGACATGGCTGACGGGACCTTTCGTTGTGCGTGTTCACTGGTCGCTCCGGGGAGCGGGACGGACGGACGGGTCCGGTCCAGGGGGGGTTCAGCCGGTGACGACCGGCAGTCCGGCGCCCTCTGCGGCGTCGAAGGAGTCGTCCACGGCGACGACCTCGCGGCCGGCCGCGTCGAGCACGGAAGCGGCGATGGCTGCACGCATGCCGCCCGCGCAGTGCACCCAGACCGTGCCCGCGGGCACCTCGGCGAGACGCCGGTGCACCTCGTGTACGGGGATGTGGACGGAACCGTCCACCCGGCCCCCGGCGCGCTCGGAGTCGCGGCGCACATCGAGGACGACGATGCCGTCACGGTCCTGCGCGGCCAGGTCGGCGAAGGTGGCGCGGCGGAAGGACGCGGGGCGCTCGCCGTCGCGCAGCCAGTCGGCCGGGCCGCCGGTCGCCGCGGCGGCCGGACGGTCGATGCCGACCCGGACCAGCTCCCGCTGGGCGGCGGCCAACTGCTCCGCCGACTCGGCGAGCAGGGTGACCGGGCGGCCCCACGGGATCATCCAGGCCAGGTACGTGGCGAGCTTGCCGTCCGCCTCGAAGTTGAACGAACCGGCGACGTGCCCGTCCGCGAAGGCGATCCGGTGGCGCAGGTCCACCACCCACTCCCCCGCCGCGAGCCGGGCGGCTATGCCGTCCGGGTCGGCCGGGGCGGGCGGGGTCAGGTCGACGGGGGCCGGACCGGCGGCGTTGGCCGGTGCCATGTGCGCGTAGTACGCGGGCACGTCCTCCAGACCCGCGAGCAGGTCCGCGACGAAGGTGTCGACATCGGCGGTGAGGGCCGTGTTGGCGGTCTTCTCCCTGCCGATGGTCGTGGCGTCGCCGTCGGCCTGCGCCGAGGAGCAGAAGCTCCCGAAGCCGTGGGTGGGCAGGACGGAGGTGTCGTCGGGCAGCGCGTCGGCGAGCCGGTGGGCCGAGGCGTGCTGGGCGCGGGCCAGTTCCTCGGTCAGCCTCGGCTCGACCAGGTCGGGGCGGCCCACCGTACCGATGAGCAGCGAGCCCCCGGTGAACGCGGCGACCGGCCGGCCGGCCTCGGCGAGCACGTACGCGGTGTGGTGCGGGGTGTGTCCGGGGGTGGCCACGGCGGTCAGGGACAGCGCGCCGTCGATGTCGACGGTGTCGCCGTCGGCGACGGCGACCCGGGCGTACGGGACGCGCGCACCTGCCGGCACGAGATAGGCGGCCCCGGTGATCCGCGCCAGCTCCAGACCGCCGGTCACGTAGTCGTTGTGCACATGGGTCTCCACCACATGGGAGATCCGCACACCGCGCCGGGCGGCGGCGGCGATCACCTGGTCGATGTCCCGGGGCGGGTCCACGGCCACCGCCGTGGACGTCCCGCCGGCGAGGTAGCTGCGATTGCCCAGGCCCTGGATCTCGATGGTCTCGACGAAGAACACGGATACTGCCTTTCGCGTGAAAATTACCCCCCGGGGTATGTCAATCACCTTAACACTCGTACCCCCGGGGGTATATTTCGCGCTGTGGTGACCGCCACACCCCCGCCACCGGACCGGGCCGAGGACGCGCCGGAGCTCCGGCCGCGCGGGAGCACGGGCCGGATCCCCGGCCGTACGGGAGAACGAGGTGGGAGAACATGGCATACGACCGCACCGTGACGCTGACGGCGCCGTTCGAGCGGGTGGAGCAGGACGTGCGGCGGGCCCTGGCCGATCAGGGCTTCGGGATCCTGACCGAGATCGACGTCCGTGCCACGCTGAAGGCCAAGCTCGACCACGACATGGAGCCGTATCTGATCCTCGGCGCCTGCAATCCGCCCCTGGCGAAGCGCGCCCTGGACGCGGACCGCTCCATCGGGCTGCTGCTCCCCTGCAATGTCGTGGTGCGCGCCGACGGCGACCGCGTCGTCGTCCAGGCCGTCGACCCGGGCACGATGGTGACGCTGACCGGGCTCGCCGCGATGGTGCCCGTGGCCGAGGAGGCCACGCGCCGTCTGGACACGGCCCTCGCCGCCCTCCGGGACGCGTACGCCTGACGACGCACCGCCCCGGCGACGGCACCCCTTCCGGCCGGGGCGGCCGGGGCCCGGAAGCCCGGGGCGGCCGCGATCGGGGGCGGTCAGGCCGCGGCCGGTGCCGCCGTCGCGGCCCAGGCGCCGTAGCCGCCCAGGACGTCGGAGACGTCCGCGAAGCCGTGGTGGCGCAGCAGGCTGGCGGCGATGGAGGAGCGGTGGCCGCCGGCGCAGTGCACGACGACCGGACGGTCCCGGTCGATCTCGGCCATCCGGGAGGGAAGCTCCCCGAGCGGGATGTGCAGGGCGGCGTCGATGGTGCCGTTCTCGCTGCGCTCACCACAGCCGCGCACATCGACGACCAGCGGCGCCGCCTCGCCGTCCAGCGCCTCGCGGAGCTGCGCCGCGGTGAGCCGGCTCGCGGGAGCGACCTCGTCCCCGGCCGCGGCCAGGGCGTCGTCCGGGGAGCGGAGGTAGCCGCCGACGCGGTCGAAGCCGATGCGGGCCAGGCGCGTGACGATCTCCTCCTCGCGGTTCTGCGGGGCGACCACGAGGAGCCGGTCGGTCGGGGCGAGCACCGTACCGGCCTGCTCGGCGAACCGGCCGTCCGCCGGCACGTTGACCGCGCCGCGCAGATGGCCGGCGCCGAACTCCTGCGGATCGCGCGCGTCCACGACGACGGCGCCCTCGGCCCGGCGGGCCAGGAACTCCTCGGCCCCGAGGGGGCGCGGCGCGGACGCCGGGTCGTGCAGCGGCCGCTCCCGCCGGTTGAGGTCGGCGTCGTAGGCGAAGTAGCCGGGGGCGGCGGACTGGCCGGCGGTGACGAGGGCGACGAAGTCCTCGCGGCTCATCGGCGCGCAGGCGTAGTTGGTGGCCCGCTGCTGCCCGATCGTCGACTGCTTCTCGGACGAGAGGTTCTTGCCGCAGGCAGAGCCCGCGCCATGGGCGGGGAAGACGCGCACCTCGTCGGGGAGGCCCATGAGCCGGCCCTGCACGCTGTCGTACAGCATCGAGCCGAGCTCCTGCGCCGTGACGCCCGAGGAGGCGAGCAGATCCGGGCGGCCGACGTCACCGATGAAGAGCGCGTCGCCGGTGAGCACGCCGTACGGGACCTCGTCATCGGCGTCGCCGCGGACGAGCACGCTGACCGACTCGGGCGTGTGGCCCGGGGTCTCCATGATCTCCAGGCTCACGTCGCCCAGCCGGATCACCTCGCCGTCGGCGAGGTGGCGCACCGGGTACTCGGTCTCGGCGCGGCGGCCGTAGCCGATCCAGGCGCCGGTCCGGGCGGCCATCTCCAGGTGCCCGGCGACGAAGTCCGCGTGGAAGTGCGTGTTGATCACACCGACGACGGTGAACCCGTGGGCCTCCGCGTCCGCCAGGTATTCGCTGACGTCACGCCGGGGGTCCACGACGACGGCCTGACCACTGACCTCGTCGGCGATCATGTACGACGCCTGGGACAGGCAGTCCAGGTAGTACTGGGCGAAGAACACCGAAACCTCCGAAACGACCGACGGGCGCACACCGACCCGCGGCCGGCACCGGCACCGCCGTGAGCCATATACCCACTGGGGTATGTCCCCGACACCGTAACCAGACGGGCCGACGCCGGTCAAATACCCCCCTGGGTATCCCCTTCACCACTCTCGTTCACTCGGCGGAGTGGAGTCCGGGCCCCTGCGCGGCCTCCACGGCCTCGCGTGCTTCGGCCCCGCGACGGCCTGCCCAACGATGAGGCGCATGTCATCCCACAGCCTGCGCTCGCTGGCCCGCCGCGCCCTTCCCACGCTGCTGGCCGCCCAAGCCGTCCTGCTCCCCCTCCAGATCTCCCCCGCCACCGCCGCGCAGCCCTCCCGCGCGTGCGCCGCGCCCGCCGGCTGCGGCTCGGTCGTCGTCGCCCCGCTCTCCCAGGCCGCGCCGGACGACGGCCCGTGCACCAGCCCCGAACCGGTCGTGTGCCAGATCCGGCGCGAGACCCCCGAGGAGCGCGAGGTCGCCCGCGAACAGCGGATGCGCTACCACCAGCTCCTGGAGGACATGGAGCGCACCGAGTGCGCGATGCGCGCCGAGGGCCGCCCGGAGGAGGACATCGCCCGCGCCCTGGTCCGGATGCGCAACGACGCCAAGGACATCGTCCGCGCGGGCATGACCCCGGAACAGGTCGCCGAGCTGGAGGCCCGCAACGAAAAAAAGTACGGCAACCCGCTCGGCCCGACGGCCGACCAGCTCTATCTGAAGTACGGCTCCTGGGAGAAGGTCTCCGACGCGGCGACGCGGTCGAGTTCGGCGGTGGACCATGAACTCGGCCTGGAGTTCCGGCACTGCTCGTGCGAGGTGCTGCTCACGGCGTGAGCCCGGCTCACGCCCGTCCTGGGCCGTCGCCCGGGGACGGCCGGTCGGCGGTCCAGGACGCCAGGATGCGCAGCCCGTCGTACGCGGGCGTACCGGCCTCGGCGGTCCAGACGACAAGGCGCTGCGCCGGGTCGCCGACGGCGGTGAGGACCTCCTGGTCCAGGGCGAGTTCGCCCGCCACCGGATGCCGGAGGACCACGGCGCCCCCAGCGGGTGCCACGAGGTGCCCGTCCGCCCACCACTGCCTGAAGTCGGCGTCCCGGACGGACAGTTCACCCACGAGGGCGGCGAGCCGGCGGTCGTCCGGATGCGTCACGGCCGCCGTCCGCAGCTGCGCGACGGCGGCACGGGCCGCCCCCGGCCAGTCGGCGTGGAGTGTGCGCAGGGCGGGATCGGTGAAGAGCAGGCGCACGTAATTGCGCCGCTTTTCCGGAACGGCCCCGAAATCCGTGACGAGTGCCGCGGCCAGCGCGTTCCAGGCCAGGACATCCATACGCCTCCCCAGGACGACGGCCGGGGAGAAGAGAAGATCGGCGAGAATTCTCCGCAGGGGCGGCCGCACCGTGTCCCGGGCCCGGCGGCGCGGCCGGACGGTGTCCTTGCCCGCCAGGCGGAAGAGATGGCGGCGCTGTTCCTCGTCCAGCCGCAGCACGTCGGCGACCGCCGCGAGCACCGGCCCGGAGGCCGGTATCCGCCCCTGCTCCATCCGGGTGTAGTAGTCGGTGGAGATCGCCGCGAGCCGGGCGACCTCCTTCCGCCGCAGTCCGCCCGCGCGACGCGGTCCGTCACGGTCGGGCAGCCCCACCGCCCCCGGGCTCAGCTCGGCCCGGCGCGCCTTGAGGAATTCCCCCAGCTCATTGAGGTGCGGTGCCTGACTCATGGTTCCAGTCTGGGCGGCGGAAGGGGTGCGGGGCGAGCCGGGGAACGTCAGGAGAAAATGGACAGAATGGTCCACACGACGGACCTCGACGAGCAGCTGTCGACCAGCCGGTGGGAACGCGGCGCATAGGTTCCCGAGAGATTCGCCATGCTGTTGACGGCATTGCACCCGGTGCGCTGCGCCATTCGGCGCCGGTCTTTCCCGGCGGGCGAGAAATCCTTGCCCCGGAAGAATTCCACGTCCCGGAGTTTCCGGTCCTGGGAGAGATTGTTGTAGCCGGACCGGACAGGGTGGTCGAGGGCCCAGGCGCACGCCTCGTCGCCCGAAAGCCAGTCGTCGTCGTTCCCCTTCCAGCTGCACATCTCCCCGTGTCCGAACCGCTCGCTGAAGAAGCAGACGGAGTCCGTGGGGCAGCGGTCGTATCCGTAGACGATCTTGCCGGTCGCGTCGGTGGGGACCGGGGCGTCGGGGCCGAGCGCTCTGAACACCGGCACCCCCTCGTCGTCCTGGTTGATGTAGACGTGGACGCCGATCGGCAGCCCCATGATCGTCGCGAGGACGAGGGCGGCGGCCGAGGCGAGCACCGGATGGCGGCGCCAGAACCGGGGGCGCAGCCTCGGCAACCGGTCCGAGGCGGTGACACCCGCCGCCCGCTCCACGCGGGGCAGCAGGGACGCCGTGCTGTGCCGTGCCCGTTCCTTGTGCGTACGCCCCAGACAGTCGGTGATGATCTCGCGCCAGCCGTCGGGGAGTTCGGGCGAGAGCCGCAGTTCCTCGTGACCGCGTGCGTAGCGCACGGCCGCTTCGGAGCGGGCTTCCGGCGAGTTGCCGGGCAGGGGGTGGACACCGGTCAGGACGAGGTGCGCGAGGACGCCGAACGCCCACACGTCCGTGGTGGGCCGCACGCGGACACCCCGTTCGTGCGTCTCCGGCCAGAGCAGTTCGGGCGGTGTGGAGTCCGGGGTGAAGAAGGCGTGCGTGTACGCGTGGGTGCCCTCCATCTCGGCCGCCATGTTGAAGTCGGCGAGCCGGGCGGAACCGTCCTCCATGAGCAGGATGTTGGCGGCCTTCAGATCGCCGTGCACCCAGCCGGCGTGGTGGAGCTGGTGCAGTCCCTCGCAGACGTGCGCCATGATCGCCGGCCCCGACGGCGGCACGGTCGTACGGCTCAGCAGATCGTCGAGCGAGAACATCGCCTGCTCCAGGACCAGCACCGTGACCCCGTCGAGCTCGGGCCGCTCGGGGTCGTCGACGGTCAGGACCTCGTACAGCCGCACCAGCCGGGGCGTGCGCAACCGGCTGAGCAGGGCGATCTCCTGCTCGGCCAGCTCCCGGAGGTAGCGCAGCCGGCGGGGCGTTCCGGTGGGCAGGAACTTCAACGCGGCACGGGCGGGAAGCGGTTCGGACCCCGCCCCGGTCCGGGAGCCGGGGGCGGGCTTCTGGGAACCGGGGGCTGTCCGCGAGCCGGGGGCGGGCCTTCTGCGGGCCGCGTAGACCGTGGCGAACGCGCCGGAGCCGAGCGGTTCGCGTACTTCCCAGTCCCCGACCCGGTATCCCGCCGGGACGGGAACGACCTGCGTCCCCGCGGTCATCTCCCCACCCGGCTGCCAGCGGGGGCGAGCACGACCAGATCGTCCTCGCGCACCAGGTCGAAACGGAGGGCCAGGGAGGCGAGGGACTCCTTCTTGCCGTGTGCGCGCTGCTTCTCGTCCGCCGTGTCGGCCTCGCGGCGCATCCCCAGCTTGACGGCGAGGTAGTCGATGTTCCACGCCACGGACGACCGGCTGACCGCGGGCCAGCACGGCCGGAGCCGTTGCACCATCTGGTCGATCGTCGGCAGCGGCGCGTGGGGGACCGATCGCAGTCGCGGTTCGCACAGGGCCGCCAGAACGGCGAAGTAGCGCGTCGTCCGGTCGAGACTGAACGCGGGTGCGGTGACGGCGGCCCCGGGAGCGCCCCGTCGCACGCCGTGGACGTGCCGCGGCGCCCAGACGTCGAAGCTGAGCAGATCGCCCGCGGCCGGCAGCACGACCCGGGAGAACTCGAAGGGGACGGGCGCGTCGAGACGCCCCGGCGCGATCTTGACGTGCTCCCCCGCCCCCTCCGGGTTCTCCACGACGTAGGTCTGTTCCGGGCTGTGGTTGCTGATGGTCCAGAACGTGCCCTGGGCGGCGATCTCCCCGGCCGACCGGGACACCCCCTCGTGCGCGAGGACGAGATGGCTCTCCGGCACCTCCCTGCCGAAGACGATCCGCTCCCCCGGCGCGATCCTGAGCTGATCCTGCGGCCCCGCGTTCCCGGGCGGCACGATGATGATCGATTCCACGCTGGTCCCCTCCCCCGTCAGGATGAATCAGCGTACGGGCCGGGCCCCGGCGCTTCCCAGTCGTGTCCAGCAGGCGTGTCGCCGCTCGCCCCCTCCCCCCAACCCCCGTTACCCCACGGGTAATCGACGGCATCCTCCCCTGCGGGCACCGTGGTGCACGTACACCCCGTCCAGCACACCGCCCCGCCCCGAGGAGCCCTCATGACGACCGACTCCCCCACCCCCGGCACCCCGACCGCCGCCGAGAACACGCGCCGCACCGTCGAGGAGTTCCTCGGCGCCCGAGCCGACGCCGACACCGCCCGGCTCGTCGCCCTCTTCGCCGACGAGGTCGACTGGCTGCTCGCCGAGAACCCGGCCGTCCCCTGGATCCGGCCGCGCTCCACCGGCCCCGAATGCGCCGCCCAGTTCGAGGAGTTGGCCGCCCACACGGTCCCCGAGGACGCCCGCGCCTCCGTCGACACCTTCCTGGTCGACGGCAACGACGCCGTCCTGATGGGACACCTCGCGGGGACCGTACGGGCGACGGGCAAGTCCTTCGAGGGCCCCTTCGCCCTCCGCCTCACCGTCGAGGACGGCCGGATCACCCGCCTCCACCTGTACGAGAACAGCGTGTCCATCGCGGAGGCGTGCACGGGTCCCTGAGCCCGGACGACGCACCCCCGGGTCGAAAGCGGCTGGTCGCGACACCGGGGCCCGTGCTTCCATGCCCGGGTGAACACCGAGAACTCCGAGGTGAAGGATGAAGGGCCGGACCGCTGGGTCCGCCGGAGGACCGCCGCCGATGTCGAGGAGTGCGTACACATCCTCGCGGAGGTCCACACACGCGACGGCTATCCGGTGAACTGGCCGGACCGGCCCGGCGATTGGCTGTCCCACGGCCCCCTGCTCGACTCCTGGGTGGCCGGACTCGACGACCGCCTCGCCGGGCACGTCAGCCTCTCGCGAGGCGGGGAAGGCGATCTGGCCCCGGCCTTGTGGAGCGAGCGCAACGGCACGCCGCGGGAGGCGACCGCCGTACTCAGCAGACTGTTCGTCGCCCCCCGGGCCAGAGGACACCGGATCGGCGCCCTCCTCATCGACCGCGCCACGGAGGAGGCCCGGCGGCACGGCCTCCATCCGGTGCTCGACGTCGTCGCCTCCGACACGGCGGCGGCGGCCCTGTACGAACGGCTGGGCTGGGAGCGGATGGCCACGGTCGAACAGCGCTGGAGTGAGCGGCAGACGGTGTCCGTCCACTGCTATACGGCGCCGGCGCGATGACGGGGCGCGACCGGGATGCACTACGGCGTGCGGCCCTGCGAGGGTCGGTGATCCCGCGAGAATGCGCGGGCCTGTGATCCGGTGGGTCTGTGATCCTGCGGCACCTCAGCCGCGTGCGCGTTGCTCGGCAGCGTCGAAGGCGGGAACGAGCGGGTCCAGCGCCGCACGGAGCCGGTCGGCGAGGCCACCCGAGGGCACGAGGAGCCCGTGGCCGACGAGGGCTGTGGCAGCACCCGTATCACCGGCCTCTCCGACTTCCCCGACTCCTCCGACCTCTCCGGCCCCTGCGACTTCCCCGGCCCCTCCTGTCCCGGCCGGCCGGAGCCAGCCGTCCAGCGCGATGCGTACGGCGGCGGCGACACCGGCGGCGAGGACCCGGGCGGTGTACGCGTCGTCCGAACCGTCGAGACGCTCGGCGAGGACAGCGGCCAGGGGCGGTTCGATGTCCGCGGTGGCGGCGAGGAAGGCGTCGCGCAACCCGGACTGGGTGGTGACGAGCAACAGCGCTTTCGCCTCCCGCTCACTCGCGGTCGTGTACTGCTCGATCACCGCCTGAGTGACGGCATCCGCGAGACGCGCACCGGCGGGCCGGGCGGCGACCGCCGCCGCGAGACGCAGGTCCCGGTCGGCGGTGACGGCCGAGACGATCGCCTGCTCACGGCTCGCGAAGTAGTTGTTGTACGTACGCGGCGAGACTCCGGCCGCCTCGGCGATGTCCTCGACACGGACCCCGTCCGGCCCGCGCTCCTCGGCCAACCGCAGGGCCGCCTCACGCAGCGCCTGACGCGTGGCCTGCTTCTTCCGCTCCCGCAGCCCCGAGGGCGGCGCCGGTGGTGTGGTCACGGGTCCAGCGTTCCACAGGCCACGGCGCGCACGCAAAGTTGCGCGCACGAAAACCTACGTGCGTGAAAACTTGCGCGTACGCAATATTCTCTGCGAGTCTCACATCATCACAACACCCGGACAGCCCCACACGGGACAGCCAGGGCAGGCGGGTCAGACAGGTCAGACAGGAAGGCACCATGCGCGCACGAGGAATGACCTACGACACCGGCTTCGTCGTCGACGGCCGGACGTCCCACGACCGCTTCGACCCCACCGTGGTCCGTCGCGAGCTGGCCATCATCCGCGACGACCTGCACGGCAACGCGGTCCAGATCATCGGCGGCGACCCCGCCCGCCTGGAGACGGCCGCCGAAGCCGCCGCCGATCTGGGCCTGGAGGTCTGGTTCTCCCCCTACCCCCTGGAGCTGGAACCCGGACAGATCCTCACCCTGTTCCGCGACTGCGCCCAGCGGGCGGAACGCCTCCGCCGGAGGGGCGCCTCCGTGGTCTTCGTCGCGGGCGTCGAGCTGAGTGTGATGAATCGGGGCTTCCTGACCGGTGACACCCCCGAGGAGCGCGTGGCCCACCTGATGAACCCCCCGGAACGGCGCCCCGAAGCGATCCGCGACCTGGGCGTACGCATGAACGCCTTCCTCCACGAGGCCGCCGCCACCGTCCGCGAGCACTTCCACGGCCGGCTCACCTACGCCGCCATCCAGTTCGAACAGGTCGACTGGACCCCCTTCGACATCGTCACCTACGAACTCATCCGATCCGCCGAGATCGCCCCCCACTTCCGCACCGCCGTACGCACTCTCGCCCAGAACCCCAAGCCGCTCGCCATCACCGGTTTCGGCACCGCCGCCTACCGGGGCGCCGGAGACCGCGGCGGCCGCGTACTCGAAGTGGTCGAACACGATCCGGTCACCAAGGCCCCCCTCCGCCTCGACGCCCCTCACCCACGCGACGAACCCGGCCAGGCCGCCTACCTCGACGAACTCCTCGACATCTTCGACACCGAGGGCGTCGACAGCGCCTTCGTCTTCCTCTTCGCCCTCCCCGGCTACCCCCACCGCCCCGACGGCGACCCCCGCGACGACCTCGACCGCGCCTCCCTCGGCATCGTCAAACTCCTCGAAACCCGCCGGGGCCTCACCTACCCCGACCTGGACTGGGAGCCGAAGGCCGCCTTCACCGCGGTGGCCGAGCGGTACGCCGGAATCCGGAACCGAGACGAAGGCTGACCCGAGACCCGAGACCCGCCCCCTCAGTGCGGCGTATGCGCGGTGCGCTCCCCGCTCCGGCACCCGGCCCCGCCGATGTAGTAGGCGTTGAGATAGTTCGGCCCCGCCCCCGGAAGCTGCGTCCGCCCCGGACTCACGCACAGGTGGTAGTCGTTCCCGCTCCCACCCCCCTGAACGTCCACGTGCAGCCGCACCGTCGTCGTACCGCAGTGGTTGTACGCGGCGAACTGCGACTCCCGAACGCTGTACCGGAAGAAGCCGCACGGAACAGCGGAACCCGCCCCCGCCCGCAGCACCTCCGGCCCCCGCTCGGGCCCGGCGTGAGCCGGACCGGGAAAGACCATCATGAACAGCGCGGCACCGGACACCGCCGCCAGGGCGACCCGAACCGGGCGAAGGAAAGGCTTCACGGACACTCCTCGGTGAGTCACGACGATGGACGAGCAGCCGCTCGGCTCTACCTGACGCCACACGTCACGCCACGTGTCGTGCGTCGCGCACGCATCAACGCAACGACACTACGTCAGGCACATATCACCACGTGTTAGCAAACCGCCCAAGGGTGTCCCTTCTGGCGACGGCCTACGCGAGGAACACCGCCTCCTGGACATCGCGCAGGTCGAGGATCTGCTGAAGCGACCCCGTGCAAGCCACACCTGACGGAGGGAGTCCCCCGCAGCCCGCGGCAAGCTACCGCTGTGCGTTGCCCGGGCGGCGCCAGAGCTCGATGTCCTTCTTCCAGGCCTTGTTGCCACCACCCGTCGGGCACCGGCTGTTGTAGCAGCGCCAGCACCAGTTCTCCTTCGCACCGCGCCTGATCTCGATGTCGTCCTGCCCGCACCGGGGGCACTTCGGTGGGCGGGCGAAGATCTCGGCATGCTCGTGAGTGAGGATCTTGCGGGCGAAGTAGGCACCGCGCATCGTGACCATCACCTCACGGGTCCAGCTCTGCGACAGAGCGTTGAGGCTGCCGAGCATCACGGTCTTCTCGTCCACGACGACGATCTTCTGGTGCATGACGTGCATCGGGACGACCGTGTGGACGACCGCACGCAGGTCCTCGACGAGAGACCGGTTGGCCGGCTTCTTCTGGAGATGGTCGCTGGGGTCACGGACGAAGGCGATCACCCGCACACCCCGGTCGACCGCCGCGCGCAGCTCCGGGAGAATCATCCGGACGCGCCTGGCCACCCAGGGAGTCCACAGCCACAGGGATGTCCGCGCGCTTCGGATGGCGGCGACGAAGGATGCGTAGAACGTCGTCTCGTCGTCGACGTCACTGACCTCCACGTGCCGTGACAGGACCTCCGCCAGACGGTCGCCGAACTCCCCTCGTGGCACGTTCAGTTCGGGCGGCGTGATCAGGGACTTGGCGGGAAGGACCCGCACTCCGGACGAGCCGATGAGGGCGTCCAGCTGTCCGAACGGGGAGTCCGGCGCCTTCCGTGCCACGTCCTGGATGCGCGTGCCGCTCGCGATGACGTACACGCGAGTCCGGACACGGGTCATGGCCACGTTGAACAGCCGAATCCCGCTGCGCATCCAGTCGCTCGCCTCCGGCGCACGCGACGCCTTCGCCATCCACAGCGGGCGGCTGTGTTCGCCCTCGACGGTGTCGCAGACGACGATGGGGAACTCCCGGCCCTGGAAACGGTGCACGGTGCCGACCTCGGCGCTGGGACCGTCGTCCCGTTCGATGTCGCGAAGGGCCTCCAGCGTGGCCTCGGCCTGGTCTCCGTACGGGGTCACGACGCCGGTGGTCTCGCCGTCCCCGCCGTGCAGATCGATCAGGGCCCGGGAGATGAGCGGGCCCGCCGGCCACCAGCCCTTGCTCGGGCCCGTGAGATGGACATGGGCGAGTTCATGGAGCCCGTCGGTGTCGATGAGGACGATCTCCGGGTCCTCGGGACTCCTGGAGACCGGTACGACGGGGCCGGCGCGGAGCACACCGCCGTAGGCCAGACCGTTCACGAGGCCCATCACCGCGCGGCCGAACCGGTTCTGGGTCACCAGAGTCGTACAGGCGGGATGTGCCCGCGCCGACTCCGGGTCGGTGATGCCGCAGTGCTGGAACACGTCCGGAACCAGCCAGCGCTGGATGTCGGGGCGCCGTTTGTCCTCCCTCAGCGCCCGGGGGACGACCGCGCCCAGCTGCATGAAGTCACCCAGGAGCACGGCCGCCTGCCCGGCGTGGGCGACGGCGAGCAGGACCTCGGGCAGGGAGGCGGCGCCGACCTCGTCGATGAGGACCACGTCGTAGTGACCGGAGAAGACATGCCGGTTGGTACGGAAGCGGGCCAGGGTCGTGGCGACGAGACGCGCGTTCTTGATGATCTCGCCCTGGGCGTCGCGGGCGAGGCGCTCGTACTCCTCCTGAATCCGTTTGTACCGTTCCTCCAGTGATTCCCGCCGCTCCGCTTCGGAGGCGACGACGGGACGCAGGGCCATGGCCTTCTCGTGCCGGGCCGGCCAGCCCTGTTCCTCGGCGTCGGCGATGAGCGTCTCGGCGAGGTGCGCGCGCCCGGCCTCGTCCTCGGCCTCGGCGAGAGCCGCGCGCAGCCCGCCCAGCGACCGGGTCAGGGTCCGGTGGTGGGCGGCGGCGTCGCGCGCTGCCTTGTCCCGGCGGTCGATCCCGGCGCGGGAGACCGGGATGGCCCGCGTCATCCCCTCGATCCGGACATCGATCCGGGCCCGGCGACGATCCGCGATGTCGCGGGCTTTGAGGGCCTGATCGTGCGCCTTTCGGTACTGGACCCCCGCCTCACCCACCGCGGCCCCGGCCTCGGTCCGGTCCGCCCGTGAACGCAGCCTGGCGATCCCTGTCCGGCTCTCGACGTCGCGCAGGACTCCCTGCGCCACGCGCAGCCGCTCCTGGCTCTGGAGAGCGGCGGACTCGGCTGCCGTGGCGGCGTCCTCCACCCCGCCGGCCTCGTCGAGCAGGGCGTCGACCTGCTTCCATAGGTGGCGGGAGTCCTCGGCGTCCTCCCGGTCCTTCAGCGCCCTGTTCAGATCCTGCTCGGCGGTAGCCAGGGTCCGGCCGGCCTCCCGGGCGGCCTTCTTCAGTTCGCTCACCCGTGCGTCGCGCGAGGCCGCGTCACCGAACGGCTCGGACACCAGTCCCCTGGCCCGGGCGTAGGCCTCCGCGTCGAACCGTACGAGGCCCGCCTCCAGCTCCGCCAGATCCTCCGCACGGCTCCGGATCCCCAGCAGCTCCGCCGACACCCCGGCGCGCCGGCGCTCCACGTCGGCCAGCCGGGCCCGGACCATGAGGGGCAGGGACACGTGCGGGTCGTCGGCGATCTCCTTCAGCTGCGGCGGCCCTACGCGGACGATGTCTCCGCCGGTGTGGCGCTGCCCCCTCAGGACCCCCTTCAGGGCGTTGTCGACGGCGATGTTGGTCGCGGAAACGAGCAGGACCCTCTTGCCCGCGGCGATCAGATCGCCGATGGCGAGTGTGAGCACCAGCGTCTTCCCGGTGCCGGGCGGCCCCCACACAAGGCGTACGCCGGTTCCCAGGCAGGCCCGGTAGGCCTCCTCCTGCTCGGGGAAGAGGCCGGCCGGCGCCTCGGTCCGGGCGGGATTTCCGGCGGGGCTTCCGGAGGCGAGCAAGCTGCCGAGCGGAGTCTCCCCCAATCCGGCGATGCCGTCCCTCAGGGATTCCAGCAGAAAGGTGGGGGGCTGTTGCAGCACCCAGAGGAAGGGATCGGCCGGGTCCGCGAACTCGGCGACCTGGACGGTCAGCGACGAACCGCTCTGCATGGTCTCCGTGACGGCGAAGCCGGCTTCCACACCCGATTCCTCGGACCCGGCGAGGCGCAGGCTTTCGAGCTGGTCGGGGTTGAGTTCGGTGCCGCGCAGATCCACTGCGTAACGGCCCGGATCACCGGCCCGGGCCGCGCGGCCGATCCGTCGCCACCGCGGGCGCTGGCCTGCTCCCCCTTCCACGGCGATCCATGCGTCGACCGCCGTGGTGATCTCCTCGCGCCAGCCCAAAGCTCCCCCTCATCGGCTCGCGCATGGTAAATCGTGCCGAGGTCCCGGCACCTCCCATTACGTGAAAGCCGCGGCCTCCACGGCGGGAAGGGAAAGGTTCCGGACTCGGACCGGTTCCGCTTCGGCCATGCCACGCCGGTCGGCCCCGGGATCCGGTCGTCCACCTGACACACCCCGCCCGGAGCCGCCCGGCCGCTCTGCGGCGGCGGACGACTCCGGACGGGGTGTGTCGGGCGGACGCGTCCGGCCCCGCAGGGCCGGACGCACCGGACCTAGCGGTTCTGCAGGGACTTCACGTTGTTGCCGAAGGACCAGCCCTTCGAGCCGTCCCAGTTGAGGGACCACGTCATGAGGCCCTTGAGGGAGCCGTTGAAGGTGTTCCAGGCCTGGCTGACCTGGCTGGGGGCCATGTAGCCGCCGCCGGCGCCGGGCTGGGCGGGGAGGCCGGGGACCTGCTTGTCGTAGGGGACCTTGATGGTGGTGCCCTGGATGGTGAGGCCGTTGTTGAGGCAGGTGGTCTGGGCGGCGAAGCCCTCGACCGTGCCGGCGGAGTAGGAGTCGCCGGAGCAGCCGTACATGCTGCCGTTGTAGTACTGCATGTTGAGCCACCACAGACGGCCGTTGTCGACGTACTTCTTGATGATCGGCAGGTACGCGCCCCAGATGGACCCGTAGGTGACGCTGCCGCCGGTGACGTACGCGGTCTCGGGCGCCATCGTCAGGCCGAAGCCCGCGGGCATCTTGGCCAGCACGCCGTCGATGATGCGGATGAGGTTGGACTGGGAGGCGGAGAGCGTGTTGATGTTGCCGCTGCCGGAGAGACCCGTCTCGATGTCGATGTCGATGCCGTCGAAGTTGTACTTCTTGAGGATCGGGACGACGGTGTCCACGAAGCGGTCGGCGACCGTGCTCGACGAGAGGTCGATGCCCGCGGCCGCGCCGCCGATGGACATGAGGAGCGTGGCGCCCTTCGCCTTGGCCTCACACATCTCGGCCGGGGTGGAGACCTTCACACCCGCGTCCATGCCGTCCTCCCACAGGACGGTTCCGTCCGAGAGGATCACCGGGAAGGCGGCGTTGATGACGTTGTAGCCGTGCTGGGCGATCCGGCTGTCGGTGATGGGGACCCAGCCCATGCCGGGGTGGACGCCGTTCGAGGCGCCGTCCCAGTTCTCCCAGTACCCCTGGAGCACCTTGCCGGCCGGCTTCGGCTTCGTGGCGCAGGTGGCGTCGCCCGGCGGGTCGGTGGGCGGCGGCGTGGTGGGCGGGTCGGTGGGCGGCGGCGTGGTCGGCGGGTCGGTGGGCGGCGGCGTGGTCGGCGGGGGCGTGCTGCCACCGGGGCCGGTGAGGGAGATGTCGTCCGCGAGGTACGCGGGCGTCCCGTACCAGCCGTGCAGGTAGACCGTGATCGAGGTGGTGTTGGCGCCGGTGGTGAAGTCCACGCTCAGCCGGCTGTACGACGAGGAGCTGGGCGTCCAGGTCTGCGGCTCGGCGGCGGCCCCGGTGCCGCTGGCGCCGAGGTAGACGTAGCTGCCCTGGACGAAGGCGCTCAGCGTGTACTTCGCGTTGGGCTGCACGCTGACCGTCTGGCTGCACTGGGCATTGCCCAGGCCGGACGGCGTGGCCTTCAGCGCGGACGAGCCGGAATGGGCCGGGCTGCTGGTGACCTCGCCGGAACCGTTGGCGCAGGTCCAGCCGGAAAGGCCGCTCTCGAAGCCGGAGTTGGTCACGAGGTTGTCGGCGTCGGCGGCACCGGCCGATCCGGAACCGACCAGGGTGACACAGGCGCCGATGACGGCGGCGGCGCTCACCCCGGCGATCGTACGGGTGAGGGCGGTCGAACCGCGCCGGGTCCGGACGGCGGTGGAATGCCCGTCGTCCGCCTCGGACAGCGTACGGATTCTCCGACGGAACATGCTGTGCTCCATTCTCGCCACGTGCCGTGGGCGTGAGCGTGCGTGGGGGGGGGCGTGGGGCGTGGACGCGCGGCCCCGGATGAACTGGAGAAATGCGGTGCGGGGATCGACCGGATCGTAGAAGGGGCGACCAGGCCCGTCAATAGGTCTGGACCAAAGGCGAGCGACTACTTCCGGTTCCACTTGCCGGAACTTGACAGACCCGGCATCACCCGGCGAATCGCTTGAACGGAAGCCCGGTCCAGTGTGAGGGTGCGGCCTGTCCGGCAGCACGGCATGCCGTTCGGGTGGGTGGGGGTTCGACAACTCCGCCTACCCATACGGACGTTGGGTTTGTCATAACCATGACAAACCTTGTGATGGTTTCCATCACCTCTCACAAGGAGCCCTGATGTTGAAGAAGTTGGCGGTGGCCGGAGCATCCCTGGCCCTGACCCTGGGGGTGGTGTCGCCGATACCCCTCGCCGCGGCCTCCCCCGCCACCTCGCCCCCGGCGAACACGTCCAAAACCGATCCGGTCGCGGCGGCGGTGGCCGCCGCGGACCGCGCAACGGGCAGCGGCCTGGACGCACTGGCCAAGGGACCGGCCGAGCGCTACGACCGGCGCCAGGTCATCCCCTGGGCCGACAACCTGTACGCGGTCGCCTACGAACGCACCTACAACGGTCTGCCGGTCGTGGGCGGGGACGCCGTGGTGCTGGCCGACGGCGACGGCACCGTGCGCTCGGTGCAGTCCGCGACCACGGCCCGGATCTCCGTACCGACCACGGCCCGGATCACCGCGAAGCAGGCCGCCGCGACCAGCCGCTCCCGGCTGGCGAAGGTCACGAAGGCCGACGCCCCGCGCCTCGTGGTCCGGGTCGAGAACGACCACCCCGTCCTCGTCTGGGAAACCGTGCTGACGGGCCGGTCGAAGCAGGACGCGCCCAGCAGGCTGCATGTCTTCGTCGACGCGGTGACCGGCGCGTTCGTCGACTCCTACGACGACGTCCGGGCCGGCACCGGCCACAGCGAGTGGAACGGGCCGAACCCGCTCACCATCGACACCTCCCGCTCGGGCACTCAGTACGTCCTGCGCGACACCACCCGGCCCGGTCTGCAGTGCTCGGACTACAGCGGCGGGCTGTTCACCAAGTCCACCGACGACTGGGGCACCGGCAACGCGTCGAGCCGTGAGACCGGCTGTGTCGACGTCATGTACGCGGCGCAGAAGCAGTCGGACATGCTCAAGGAGTGGCTCGGCCGCAACGGGCACAACGGCAACGGCGGCAGCTGGCCGACCCGCGTGGGCCTCAACGAACTGAACGCCTACTGGGACGGCTCCACCGTCACCATCGGCCACAACAGCGCCGGCAAGTGGATCGCCGGCATGGACGTCGTCGCCCACGAGTACGGGCACGGGATCGACTCGAACACGCCCGGCGGCGCCAACCACGAGAGCGGTCTGGGCGAGGGCACCGGCGACATCATGGGCGCCCTCACCGAGGCGTACGCCAACCAGCCCTCCGGCTACGACACCCCCGACTACACCGTCGGCGAGATGATCAACCTCCAGGGCCGCGGTCCCATCCGCAACATGTACAACCCGGGTGCGCTCGGCGACCCCGCCTGCTACTCCGCCTCGATCCCCAACACGGAGGAGCACGCGGCGGCGGGCCCGCTCAACCACTGGTTCTACCTGCTGGCCGAGGGCTCCAACCCGGGCGGCGGCAAGCCCTCCAGCTCCACCTGCGACGGCTCCAGCGTCACGGGCGTCGGCATCAAGGACGCCGGCCGGATCTTCTACGGCGGCATGCTGCTGAAGACCAGCGGCATGACGTACAAGCGCTACCGGACCGCCACCCTGACCGCGGCGAAGAACCTCGACGCGAGCTGCGCCCTGTTCGACCGGACCAAGGCCGCCTGGACCGCGATCAGCGTGCCCGCCCAGGCCGGTGACCCGACCTGTACCGGCGTCCAGACCGACTTCTCCCTGGCACTGAGCCCCGCGTCGGGTGATGTGCAGCCCGGTGCCGCGGCCCGCACCACGGTGTCCACCAGCACCGTGTCCGGCGGCGCCCAGCAGATCGCGCTGACCGCCTCCGGCGCACCGTCCGGGGTGAGCGTCTCCTTCAGCCCGTCGACGGTCACCTCGGGCAGCAGCTCCACCATGACCGTCACCACCGCGTCCGGCACGGCCGCCGGCTCGTACATCCTCACCGTCACGGGCCGCAGCGGGGACAAGACGCACACCGCGCAGTACACCCTGCGGGTCGGTGGCGGCGGCAACCCGTCCACCCCGCCGGACATCGACGTGACGAAGGTACAGGCCCACCTCTCCCAGCTGTACACCATCGCCCAGTCCAACGGCGGCAACCGCCGGTCCACCGGCAGCGGCTACCAGGCCTCGCTGGCCTACGTCAAGGGCAAGCTCCAGGCGGCCGGTTACACGGTCACCGAGCAGACCTGCACCTCCGGCTGCTCGGCCGGAGCGGGCAACAACCTGATCGCGGAATGGCCGAAGGGTGACGCGAACAGCGTCTACATGTTCGGTGCCCACCTCGACGGCGTGTCCGCTGGCCCCGGCATCAACGACAACGGCTCCGGCTCCGCCGCCCTCCTCGAAACCGCCCTCAGTCTGGCGCAGAACGACCCGACCATGAAGAACCGGGTCCGTTTCGCCTGGTGGACGGACGAGGAGCAGGGCCTGAACGGCTCCGACTTCTACGCCAGGACGCTGTCCGGCACGGAGCGCGCGAAGATCAAGGCGTACTACAACTTCGACATGGTCGCGTCGACCAACGCCGGCTACTTCGTCAACAACCTGAACTCGGCCGCCTCGGCGCCGATGAAGGCGTACTGGGACTCCCTGGGCCTCGCCCCGCAGGAGAACGTCGAGGGCCAGGGCCGCTCGGACGACTACTCGTTCCAGCTGGTCGGCATCCCCACCTCCGGTTACGCCACCGGCGCCTCGGCGACGAAGTCGTCGGCGGAGGCCACCAAGTGGGGCGGCACGGCCGGCCGTTCGTACGACCCCTGCTACCACTCCTCCTGCGACACCACCAGCAACATCAACGCCACCGCGCTGAACCGCAGCGCGGACGGCATCGCCTACACGATCTGGAAGACCGCCGTCGGGGAGCAGACCACCCCGGCCAACGACTTCTCGATCAGCGCCAACCCGTCGGCCGGTACGGTCGGTCCCGGCTCCTCGGCCACGGTCTCCGTCTCCACGGCCACCACCAGCGGCTCCGCCCAGACCGTGAACCTCTCGGCCTCGGGCCTGCCCACCGGTGTGACCGTCGGCTTCAGCCCGTCCTCGGTCACCTCGGGACAGACGTCCACGGCGACCGTACGAGTGGCGGACGGTACCCCCGGCGGGACCTACACCCTGACCCTGACCGGCTCGGGTGAGGCCACGCACACCACCACCTACACCCTCACGGTGTCCGGCGGCGGCACGGGCGACACCACCTGGCAGCTCGGCGCGACCTACGCCGCGGGCGACATCGTCACCTACGACGGCGTCCGCTACCGCTGCCTCCAGGGCCACACGGCCTACCCCGGCTGGGACCCCCCGAACGTCCCGGCCCTGTGGGAACGCCTCTGATCCCATGAAACAGTCCGGAGCCCGGCCGGCCTCCTCGTGGGGGCGGGCCGGGCTCCGGCATGCCGTACGGGGACCAACGGCGGTGCGCCGCCGGCCCCGACCGTGCCGACCGCTTCGTCACCCGCCGTGCGCGACTACTCGCGCGAGAGGCCCGCATAGCGGTGGGCGACGCCACCGGGGAGCAGGTACTCGGCCGGCAGGTTCCGGGCGCGGCGGGAGCGCAGGCCCATGTCGTGCAGGAGTTCGTCCGCGCAGTGGATGTCGTAGGGCCCGAAGTCGTAGCCTCCGGAGCCCGGCAGCACCCGCTCCTGCCAGGCCAGGCGGGCATCGACGGCCTCGTACATCTCCTGCTCGCCCGGGGCGGTGCGCAGCGTGGACAGGAAGTGGCGGGTGAGCCAGTGCGCGGTGAGCTCCGCACCCATGATGTTGTTGAAGACCTGCCGGAACCCGACGAACGCCAGCCGATCGGCGCCGGGGGGCACGATGCCCCGGTAGAGCCTCAGCCGCCCCGCCTCGTCGTGCACACGTACGCCCGGGTCGAGGAACGGGAACACCTTGTGGTGTCCGGTGGCGAACACGACGACGTCCGCGGGCAGTTCCTCGCCCGTCGCCAGGAGCAGCCCCGTGCCGGTGTACGCCTGGACGGCGCCGATCCTGGGGGTGATCGAGCCGCGGCGGACGGCCCGCGCGTACCCGCGGGGCATCACTCCCGCATGGGCCAGGTGGAAGGGCAGCGCGTGGGCGGGCCGCAGGTGCTTCGGCAGCCGGTACAGCCCGGTCGAGAGGAGCATGTCCCGCGTGATGAGCCACCACAGCGCCCGTTTGACGCGCGCGTCGACGCGGTCGATCGGAGGGACGCAGGCGGGGTCGTGGTAGCGGGGCAGCAGTGCCTCGCCGAGCCGGGTGAACAGGATCCACTTGTAGCCGACGAGTCCGAGCAGAAGCCGCTCGGGGATCATCCAGTTCACCTTGCGCTGCACGAGCGTGGCCGAAGCGGCCTCGCGTGCGGCCCGGGTGACCAGGTCGAGCGCGGATTTGCCGCCGCCCACGACCACCACACGCCGGCCGGTGAACGTCCCGGCGCGCACCTCGTTGGAATGCAGCACGGTCCCGCGAAAGGCCTCCCGTCCGGGCAGCTCGGGCATCCGTGCGTGGTGATGGGCACCGCTGGCGATGACCACGTAATCGAAGTCCTCGCTGCGGATCCGCGCCGAGGCGTCCCCGGCCGGCCGGGAGTCGACCGTCCAGCCGGAGGCACCGACCCGCCCGGGACCGGCGACGGGCCGGACGGAGACGGCCTCGGTGCCGGGCCGGACGCGGTCGAGCACCCCGAAGGTCCTGGCGTACTCCTCCAGATACCGTTGCGTGTCCGCCGCGCCGGCGAAGTGGAGACGGTTGGGCAGGTCGGCGAACTCGAAGATGCGACGAGCGGACTGATTGGCCAGCCCGTCGTAGCAGCCTCCTGCCGACCAGACCCCGCCCACCTGCTGGTACTTGTCGAGAACGGTGACGTCGAAGCCGTTCTCCAGCAGCACTTTGGCGGTGACGATCCCCCCGGGCCCCGCCCCGACGACACAGACTCTCATCAGCAGCCTTCCCCTGGGCGATCGGCGCGGCCGGTCCCCTCATCATCGCGGAAGAGTGCCGCCGTGCCCATACCGCCGCCGGCGGAACAGCACCTCGCCGGCGAGGGCCTGGGCGACGGCGTCACGCTGACGCGGGTTCAGCCGGAGTTGCGGCCGGTTCGCCACCCGTTGTCCCGGGTTCCCGGCGCGGCCCGTGCGCGGGTGCCGCGTCCGAGCGGCCGGGCCGCGTGGTCCGCGTCGACGGGACTGGCCTGACCGCCGACCGCCTCCGGGCGTTCCGCCGGCACGGGCAGGGGCTCGTGACGGTTGCGTGGGCGCATACGGTTCCGTGGGTACCTACGGTTGTGTGGGCGACGGGGAATCTCAGTGACCTTCCGGCGATTCGGGGGACCAGCGCGGGCTCCGGCCGAGAAGGGACAGGGTCTCCGTCAGGGGTGTCACCCGGGCGGGCATCGACCGGACCGGGGCGAAGAAGGCGTCGGGCCCGCGCATCTGCTCGTCCGTCGGTACGCGGCGCGCCACGTGCACAGCCGACTCCCATATGCCGCACGGAAGTCGGACATCCGCTCCGAGGGTGCGGGCGAGGTCCCAGGCGTGCACCGCGAGGTCGAGGAAGTGGAACGCGACGGCCACGCGTCCGGGAAGCACGCGCCCCGGTTCGGGCAGGACGAACTCCCGCTCACCGCCGCCCGCCTCGGTGAACGGCACGACGATCGCGGCCACGGACATGGCGTAGGCGTGCGCCGGATCGACGGCGATGTCCGGCACCCTCCAGTGCGCGGGCAGCCCGCCCTCTCCCCGGGCGGCTGCCGCGAACCCGTGGTTCTGCGCCGTCATGTGGCCCAGGAGGTCGAGCAGGTTCCAGTCGGCGCAGGGGGTCGGCCGCCTCCAGGTCTCCCCTCCGTCGCGTCCGGCCGCGGCAGCCGCAGCGCGAACGAGACGTAGCGTCTCCAGGGCGGTGACGCGGTCCAGTTCGACGAAGTCCGTCACGCGTCCTCCAGGCGTACGGGGCCCTGCGGCCAGGGAGTCGTACCGGTGAGCAGGGCGCGGGCCCGATCCCACACGGCATCCGGATCGAAGTCCTCGGCCTCCCAGGTGGCGGCCCGCATGGTGCCTCGCCCCCGGTGGGCCCGGACGACGGCGACATGGTCGGTACGGCCCACGAACGCCTCCAGCGCGGCCGCGTCGCGCCACACGCTCACCGAGCCCGAACGGCTGCCCGCCACATCGGCCCAGAGCCACATCCCCAGGGCGCCAGGAGTCCGGGACCAGGTGCGGCGGAGGCGCAGGCCCGCGATTGCGATCGCCCCGGCCTGCGGACGGCTCGTCGCGGTGAAGTCGGTAACGCTCACGACGACGGGACACAAGGCCAGCGGCACGGGTCCGGAGCGCCAATGGGTGCGCAGCAGCCGGGAGTTCACGGGTTGAGTGGTCATGATGACGAGCATAAAACTAAACGACCGGTCGTGCTATTTCTTTCTGAGACGCCAACGAAGACGAACAACCGTCCATATCAGGTGATGTGGGGCACCAGTGCAGGATCCGTCGCCGTCGCACGCAGCCTGGAGGTGATGCCCGTCCGCGCACGGTCGTAGGCGAGCATCTGCGCGGTCAGGAGCGAGTGGGCGTTGGCCGTCTCCATCAGCGCCACCAGCTCGAAGGCCAGTTGCGCCGTATCCGTGTCGCCACGGAGCTCGCCGCACGCCCGCGCGTCCACCGCGCACCCCTCCACGTACGCCATCCACGTCGCCAGCGACTGCACGAGCGCGTCGCGCACGGGGCCCTGCCGGGCGTCGAACTCGGCCATCACCGCGGAGAAGAAGCAGCCCCCGGGAAACACCCGGCGCTGCGAATACGCGAGCCAGCTCCCACAGAGGCGCGCCAGCCGGCCCACTCCGACGGGGACGTCCGCCACCGGCTCCAGCACCTCGTCGGCGAAGATCCTCGACGCGGCCCGGACCGTGGCCAGTTGCAGCTCCTCCTTGGAGCCGAACAACGCGAAAACCCCACTCTTGCTCAGGCCGAGCTCGGTCGCGAGCCGTCCCACCGACAGGGCTTCGAGCCCCTCGACGGATGCGATGTCGACGGTCCTGCGCAGCACCAGCCGCCGCGTACGGTTGCCCCTCTCGACCCGCCCGTCGGCCTTGGCGGAACTCACGACCCCACCACCGGACGACCGGCGACACCCGCGCGACCCTCGTACCGCAACGGGCTGCCGGTCCCGCGCTTGGGGCCGTCCACCCGGGCGTCGGTGTCATCGCTGCTACTCACCCGCCCCAGTCTGCCGCACCAGGGGGACAACCGGGGGCCGCGGGGTCCTTGCCACCCCGCCCCGATCACATCAGCAGCGGCGCCTCTCATCGGACGACCGCAAGCGGATGTGGGAGCTCAGGCGGGAGCGGGTTCCGAGCCGGCCTCGTCAAAGGGCGGATAGCTCTCGCCGCCTGTTCGCTCGGCCGCATCGATGTAGGCGGCAAGAGCGTCGCGGGATTGGGCGAGGCCGGCCATCCGATCGTTCAGTCGCTGCAGCCGTGACCGCATCGCCGCCAGCAACTCGGGACACCCGGGCAGTTCCGGGGCCTCTCCGAGCGCACATGGCAGCACGTACGCGATGTCCTCGGAGGACAGACCAGCACCGAGCAGGTGCCGGATCTGCTTCACCCGCAGTACGGCCTTTTCGTCGTAGTCGCGATACCCATTGGCGCCACGGTCGGCCTCCAGCAGCCCCTGGGCTCCGTAGTAGCGCAACTGATGAGTGCGGACTCCCGTCCGACGACTCAGTTCCCCGATCCGCATCGCAACCTCGCTTGACCTTCACACCGGTATCAACGTTGACGATGCTGTCATGAACAACAGCACCGAAACACCCGTAACCATCATCGGACTCGGCCTCATGGGCCGGGCACTCGCCGGCGCGTTCCTGAAAGCCGGGCATCCCACCACCGTGTGGAATCGCACGTCCTCCAAAGCCGACCGACTGGTCGCCGAGGGAGCACGGCTGGCGCCGACCGTTGGCGACGCGCTTGAGGCAGGTTCGCTCACGATCATCTGCGTCACCGACTACCCGGCCCTGTACGAGCTGTTCGGGGCGAACGATGTCGAGCTGGGCGGTAGGTTGTTGATCAACCTGACCTCGGGCAGTTCCGCCCAGGCCAGGGAAGCCGCCCGATGGGCCGAGCAGCGTGGTGCCCGCTACCTGGACGGCGCCATCATGGCCATTCCTTCGGCCGTCGGCACCGCCGACGCGGCGATTCTGCACAGCGGGCCGCGTGCGGACTTCGAGACGCACGAGTCGACACTCGGCGCGCTCGGCACCGTCTCCTACCTGGGCGCAGACCATGGGCTGGCGTCGCTGTACGACGTGGCCGGCCTGGCCATGATGTGGAGCGTCCTGAACGCGTGGCTCCAAGGCACCGCCATGCTCAGGACGGCCGGCGTCGACGCCGCGACGTATGCACCGTTCGCTCAGCAGATCGCCACCGGTGTGGCCGCATGGCTGCCTGGATACGCCGAGCAGATCGACCACGGCTCCTTCCCGGCCGAGGTGTCGGCCCTGGAGACCGACGCGCGGGCGATGGAGCACCTGATCGAGGAGAGCACGGCGGTGGGGGTGAACGCCGAACTGCCGAAGTTGCTCAAGACCATGGCCGACCGGGCGATCGCCGCCGGACACGGCGGAGAGCAGTATCCCGTGCTGATCGAGGAGTTCGGCAAGCTCCGCAACGACTGACCGACCCCGGCACCGGGATCCGGCCAGCTCATGGAGGCGCGATCCGCCCCGGGCCGCCCGTGCCATCACGACCGCCGTCGCCCCCTGAACAGATACCCCCGGCCTTGGCATCTTCGGCCCGCCGCCGCGCCTGGACAGAGGGCGCGGTGCCGGTCAAGCGTGTGTACGTCCGCGGCTGCGGACATCCACACGCAGGAGCCGTGACGCAGAGCAGCTGGACGAAGGGCACGTCGCCGCGCGTCTGGGTTCTTCGCATGCCGACGAGGTCGAGCCTCGGGCGGGAGACTTCATCGGCGCCTTGCGGTTCGAGTGGCCGGCATGTGCGGAGCGCGTGTGCGGGGGCGGCACGTGTGTGTATGCCGCCCCCGCCGTTGGGTGCCGGGATTCAGTTGAGGGTCAGGAAACTGCCCGCCCCGTTGCCGTACTCGATCCAGGCGCCGGACCGGGTGTCCGCCGGGACGCCGGACCACGTGGCGGTCAGGTCGGCCGGCTTGCCGGGGGTGACGTGGGCCCGCTCGGGCGTGACGGTGACCCTGCCGGTGGCGGGGCTGTCCGCGGTGATGTGGTTCACCTGATAGGTGTAGGGAGTGACGGTCTCGCTGTCCGCCCCCATGGCGACCAGGGACACGAGGAGAGCGTCGGCCGTGAGACGCGGCACGGTGAGGGTGATCGTTCCGTCACTGTCGGGGACGGCGACTTGGACGTCCTGGAGGACCCCGTCGACCTTGTTGCCCCAGAGGAGGCCCGCGATCGTGTCGTCCGCCGCGTCGAAGTGGACCGTGATCTGCGATGCCTTGGTGCCGGACGGAATCTCGGTGTCGTAGGAGATCTCCTGCATCTGGGTCAGGGTGCCCCTGGTGACGGACGAGGAGACCGGTCCGTAGGCGGTGGCCGTCAGGGTGCTGGTGGCCGGGGTGACCGAGAATCCGGTCGAGCCGCTGGAGCCGGAGCCCCTGATCTCGGTGGGGGCGCGGACGATCTGCGGGGTCACGACGATCGGACTGCGGGCGGCGGTGCGGCCCGAGGTCCAGGTGAGGGATCCGGTGGTGGGGCGTCCCACGGTCGCGGTGGTCACGTCCAGGGTGACGGTGAAGGTGCGCTTCTGGCCGGGGTGGCTGAAGTGCAGTACGGACGGGCTCACCGTGGCCTTGACGCCGGGGACGCTCGCCCGGGCGCGGTAGGTGCCGGCCGCGGTCGCGGTGACGGTGCGGGTGATGGTCTGCTTGCCGAACAGGTCACCGATGGCTATGGACGGGTAGTTGAGGTCGCTCGGGTCGATGGCCTTGACGCCGGTTCCGGTGTCCACGCCGGAGCCTTCGAGGTACGCGAGCCAGTCCCGCTCGCCCGAGTCGTAGACGAGTCCGGGGCGCAGCATGGCCCGTGCGTCCACCTCGCCGGAGCCCTGCGCGAAGGCGTCGTCGCTGTTCTTGCCGTCCGCGGTCTTCGTCGGCGTGGCGGTGGTCATCATGGCCGACTTGATGCTCATCGGGGACCAGGTGGGGTGCTCCGTGAGGTAGAGCGCCGCCAGCCCGGCGATGTGCGGGGTGGCCATGGAGGTGCCGGAGTAGTAGTCGAAGTCACGGCCGTGGTTACCGTCGGAGGACACGGCGGCGAGGATCGTGGCGCCGGGCGCGGTGATGTCGGGCTTGAGCAGGTCGCCGTTGCCGACGAGCGAGGGACCGCGCGAGGAGAAGCCGGCCACCTGCGGGTAGACGCCCGAGGCGCCTCCCTCGGTGAGGGTGGCGGTGGCTCCGCTCGTGGCGGCGTAGGTGCGCACGGGCGCCGCTTCCGTTTTGTCGAGGTGGACGGCCGGCACGCTGTGCAGGTCGCCGTCCGTGCTCTCGTCGCCGGAGTTCACCAGCACAAGGCCGATGCCGCCGGCCCGCTCGACCTCGACGGACTTGTCGGCGCGCCCGTTGACGCCCCGTTCACAGACGACGATCTTCCCGGCCGTGCGGGCGGGGTCGAGGGAGTCCGGCATGCAGTAGTCCGCGTAGATGTCCACGGTGTCCGCGACCCGGACAGCCGAGCCCAGGACGAGCGGGGCGGGGCCGACCTGCCGGTGGACGGTGGTGCTGATGCCGGTGTGGCTCGCGCCGTTGCCGAGGGTCACCGTTCCGGTGTGCGACTTGATGGTGCCGGCGGCGACCGTGGTGGTCCAGGGCGCGGTGTTGGTGAGGCTGGACGCCCCCGGGCCGGAGTTGCCCGCGGCGGTGGCGACGAAGACTCCGGCCGCGGCGGCGTTGCGGAGCGCGACCTGCGCCGGATCGTTGTACGCGCTCTCGAACGCGGCGCCGAGCGAGTAGTTGATGACGTCCACGCCGTCGGCGACGGCCTGGTCGATGGCGGCGACGAGGTCGCTGGTCAGACCGCCGTCCTGCTGGCCGTCCTTGCTCTGCCAGAGGGCTTTGTAGACGGCGATGGTGGCCGCCGGTGCCACGCCGGAGACAGTCCCGAGGTCCTCGCCGTAGGCCGTGGCGCGGACGTCGGCGTTGCCGGCCGCGGTGGATGCCGTGTGGGTGCCGTGGCCCTGGCTGTCGCGCGGGGAGACGTATCCGGCCCGGTTGGACTCCGGAACGGCGTCCAACCAGCCCTCGCCGAAGTAGCGGGCGCCGATGACCTTCTCGTTGCAGGCGGCTGCGGTGAAGCTGTCGCCGGTCTGGCAGGTGCCCTTGAAGGTGCCGCCGTCCGCCTTGTGCATGAGGGTGGTGGCGCCGCTGCGGTAGGGGCGGTGGCGGTCCTTCTCGCCGGGCTTGCGAGAGGTGAGGGCCGGGGCGTCGAAGGAGGGGTTCTCGGGCCAGATGCCCGTGTCGATGTCGCCGATGACGATGCCCTTGCCGGCCTCGGCGGTCCCGCCGAGGGCCTTCCACAGCCCCTTGCTGCCGGACAGTCCGAGGAAGTCGGTGGAGTTCCGGTCGTCGGTGGCCTGGTGGAACCGGTCGGGGGCGATGTGCACGACGCTGCCGGTGTGGGCGAGGCGCACCAGTTGGCGGGCGTCGAGCCGGGCGCTGAAGGTGTTGGTGGTGACGGCGTAGTGCTGCCGGACACTGGCGCCGACCTTCTTGGCGACGCGGTCCTGCTGGTCGGTCAGGTGGCTGCGGTACCGCTTGGCGGCGGCCGATGCGACGTCGAACGTGCCGCCGTGGGCGGGCTTGGTGGCAGGGAGGTCGCCGACCCCGCCGTCGTAGGTGACCAGCGGCTCGTCGGCGAGGGTGACCAGATAGGTGCCGGTGGCGGATTCGGCGACCGGAGCGCCGGCGGGGACGGCGGTGGCGGTCGTGGCGAGGGGAAGGCTCAGCGCGGTGAGGCCGGTGGTGAGCATGGCGGCGAGGGCGGCTCGCCAGGTGCGCGACGTTCGTCGCGGCAGGAGTGGCACGGACTCTCCTCATCGGTTTCCACGCATGCCGGGGAGGCGAGCGTGTGCTGCTCGCGTGCGGCGTGCGCCAGGGGCGGGGATCTCCGAATCGCCTCTCATCAGCGGTGGCTGACGGGCGGTCCGAGACGGGTGAACGCAATCTCCTCCCCTACGCGGCGATTTGACCTTCCGGGGAGACATTCACGACCAAAGCTGTCCTGCACGGGGCGGATAGGCAGCTGGTGGTTGGTCACACTGGACAACCCGCTGAGCGGGAACCGGGCCGCCCCGTGCTTGCGGTGGCACCTGCGGCCGGAGCACCCGACAGGGGCTCCGGCCGCGGGAGTGCGCGGGGTGAGGGGGCCGGTCAGCCGATGGCGATGCCGTCGAGCAGGAAGATGGTCGCCAGGTAGGTGTCTTCGGTGCCGGCGAACTCCAGCTTCACCGACTGGCCCTTGAAGGCGGACAGGTCGACGGTCTTCTGGACGTATCCGGAGCTCACGTTGGCGTTGGAGTAGGTGGCCAGCGTGGTGCCGTTGACCTTGACCTTGAGGGTGTCGTAGGCGGCGTAGCCGGACTCCTGGGTGGAGACCTTCAGCCAGAACGTGAGCTTGGGGGCGCCGGTGGCGGGCACCGCGACGTTCGACTGGGACACGGACTCGACGGCGTCAGCGCCGTAGCCCATCATCCAGGCGTACCAGGACCCGTCGCGCGCCGGCTGCAGGGACGAGTTGGTGATGATGTTGTCGCTCTGGGTCCAGCCGCTGGTGCCCTGCTCGAAGCTGCCGTTGGTCAGCGCGTTTCCGCTGGGGGGATCGGTCGGATCGGTCGGATCGGGGGTGGGGGTGCCGTTGCCGGGGTCGGGCAGCGCGGCGCCGACGCTGACGGCCGCCCACGCCTTGGAGACGAGGTACCGCTCCTGGGAGTTGGTGCCGTACAGGTCGGCGGCGGCCTGCAGGGTGGCGGTGCGGGCGCCGGCGTAGTTGGTGGTGGAGGTCATGTAGGTGGACAGGGCGCGGTACCAGACGGCGGCGGCCTTGTCCTTGCCGATGCCGCTGAAGGTGTCGTTGTTGCAGGTGGTTCCGTTGTGCGCGCGTCCGCCGATGGTCTTCGCGCCGGTGCCTTCGCCCGCCAGGTAGAAGAAGTGGTTGGCGATGCCGGAGGAGTAGTGGACGTCCACCGAGCCCGCGCCCGAGTTCCAGCAGGAGAGCGAGTTCCCGTCGGCGGAGGGGTTGTCCATCCGGCGCAGGTAGCCGCTGGACATGTTGAGCTTCTCGCCGATGTAGTAGTCGCCCGGATCGGCGGCGTTGTTGGCGTAGAACTCGACCATGGTGCCGAAGATGTCGCTGGTGGCCTCGTTGAGGCCGCCGGACTCGCCGGAGTAGGTGAGGTTGGCGGTGGAGGCGGTGACGCCGTGGCTCATCTCGTGGCCGGCCACGTCGACCGCGGTCACCGGCGTGTTGCCGTTCTGCGAGGAGCCGTCGCCGAAGTACATGCAGAAGCAGTTGTCGTCGTAGAAGGCGTTGACCAGGCTGTTGTCGACGTGGACGTAGGCGGGGGCGCCGCGGCCGTCGTTGCGGATGCCGGAGCGGTTGAAGGAGGACTTGTAGTAGTCCCAGGTCTTCGCCAGGCCGTAGGAGGCGTCCACCGCGGCGCTCTCGCGGCTGGACGCGGTGCCGTTGCCCCAGGTGTTGGAGGCCTTGGAGAAGGCCCTGGCGTTCTGTCTCGGATTCGACTGGGGGCTGTTGTAGGAGTCGTAGACGATCGTGCCGCCGTGCGCCGCGTCGGTGAGGGTGTAGCCGCTGCCGGTCTGGGTGGTCTCGATGGAGACCTGGCCGACGGTGACGCCGTTGCCGGTGCCCGTGACGGTCTGGTGCAGTTCGTACTGCTCCAGCAGTGCGCCGCTCGCGGCGTCCACGATCACCGCCTCGCGCGAGGCCGGACCGGTCTCGCCCGCGCCGGTGACGGTCGAGCGGTAGGCGAGGACGGGGATCTTGCCCGCCGCGTACACCACCAGGGTGCTGTCCTTGCTGCCGGCCTTCGCCTTCTTCACGTGCTTGGCGTGCTTCACGGCCTTGGCCGAGGCGTCGGCCGCCGTCAGCTTCGGGGTGGTGCGGGCGACCTCGATGGCGCCCTGGTGCGCCAGGTCCGAGCCGGTGATCTCACCGTTCTTGGCCAGGTGGACGACCAGGTCGCCGCCGATCACGTCCATGCCCTTGTAGGTGCGGTCGTAGCGCACGTGCCGGGCGCCGTCGGTGTCGATCAGCACGTCCTTGGCCACCAGGCGCTCGTCGGGGCCGAGGCCGAGCGCACGGGCGGTCGCGGACGCGTTCCGGCCGGCCTCGCGTATCGCCTCGACGCGTGTGTCGGCCGTCATCGCCCGGAAGCCGGCACCGGGCTGAGCGGCGGAGGTACCGGCGGCGGCGGACTGGGGGACGGCGGTGGACTGGGTGGCCACCATGGTCACGGAGCCCAGTGCGAGGGCTGCCGCGACACCGGCAGCCAGGGCGTTCTTGCGGTACATGACAATCCTTCCGCCGGGCCTCGTCGGGGAAATGCCGCAGAACGTCACCTGGGGTGCGGGGGGTGTTCGGCGGCAGTTGGCCCGGCTGTGGCCCTGAGGCTAGAGACGAGGGGGACTGCCGACATCGGGGAAACCCCTTGACCTGGACGGGGAGCCCCGGCGGGCGCACCATGGCCCGATGCCAGACTCTGCGATGTGGACGAACGCGTCCCACGAGACCGGCCCGTTGCTGCCGGAGGTGTCTGAAAACGGACACGGTACGCGCCGGGTGGTCCTGTTCGGGCCGCCCGGAAGCGGCAAGACCACCGCGGCCGGTGTCCTGGGACGGCAGTCGGGCCTTCCGGTCCTGCGGCTGGCCCCGGGCCCCCGGGACGCCCTGGTCGCCTGTGCCGGGCTGCTCGAACTCGCGCTGGCGCTACCGGCCTCGACCGCCGCGCGGGAGCTGACGGCGGCACTCGACGAGACCGCCGGCCGGTCCGGTGCTCCGGACGATGCCGGCCGGGAACTGCGGCTGCGCCGCCTGACCGCTGCTCTGCTGCGGGAGGCACCACCGATGACGCTGGTGGTGGACAACGCCCAGTGGCTGGACCACACCAGTGCGGCGGTCCTCGGCTGGGCGCTGCGCCTGGCCCCGGACCTTCCCGTCATCGCGGCCGAGCGCGTCTGGCGCCCGGGAGCCGCGGGCCACTGGTGCGGTGAGGACACGCACGTGGTACGCATCCCGCCTCTGACGGCACCTCAGATCGCGGCCCTGCTGTCCTCGTACCGGCTCGCTCCCCGCGAGGTCACGCGCGTCCACGCCCACAGTGGCGGGAACCCTGCCCTGGCCCTGGCGCTGGCCGACGCCCCGCGGCCGCTCGCGGACCGGGAGGGTGAGAGCGAGCCGGCCCTGCCGCCGGCGGCCCGCCGGCTGGTGGGTGAGTGGCTGGGCGAAGTACCGGCCCAGGTGCGGGAACTGCTGACGTTCGCCGCGCTGGACGACCGGCCCGACCTGGAACTGCTCGGCCGCCTCGTCGGCCCGGCGGCCGAGGCCCTGCTCACCCAGGCCGAGGCAGCGGGACTGCTCGACATCGGACGGGTGGACGGGAGCGTGCGGTTCACCGCCTCCGCGATCGGCACGGAACTCACGACGCGGCTGCCCGACGACGCTCGCAGACTCCTGCACGCCCGCCTGGTCGAGGCCAGCCACGACAGCGTCCGCCGCGACCGGCACACCGTACTGGCGGCCGACGACACCGACCCGCGGTCGGCCCAGCGCGCCGCCCGCGCCGCCGTACGCGCCCGGCAGCGCGGTGACCACGCACTCGCCGCGGAACTCTCCTTCCTCGCTGCCCAGCGCACCTCGCACGACGACAGCGAACTGCTCACCGAACGGGCCCTGACCGCCGTGCGCGACGCCGCCCACTACGGCGACCTTCCCCGCGGCCGGGCCGCCGCCCGCCTCGTCCTGGGCCACGACACCACCCCCGAACAGCGCGTCGACACTCTCATCGCCCTGATCGACGCGAGCGGCCGGCACCTGCACGGTGCGGACGAACTGTTCGCCGACGCACTCCACACGGCGGCCGGACGCCCCGGCCTCACCGCGCAGATCCTCATCCGCCAGTCCATCTGGGCCAACGTCAACGAGGGGGACGCCCGCCGGGCGTGTGACCTGGCCGGCCAGGCCACCGTCCTCGCCGAGACCGCCGGCGACACCACCGCCACCGTCATGGCCCTCACGATGCGGGCCCGTCTTCAACGCGTCCTCGGCCATGCCGACGCCGAGACCACGCTCGGCCGCGCCCTGTCCTTGCCGCGGGCCGCCGCCATCCCGGCCAACGGCACACCCCAGCACCTCGCCGCCCGGCACGCCCTCTTCGACGACCGCCCCGACGAGGCCCGCACCGTGCTGCTCCCGCTGCTCGTCGAAGCCGAGCGGGCGGGTGACGCCGAGGCGACCGTGGACATCCTCCGCAGCCTCGCCGAGGCCGAACTCCGCGCCGGACGCTGCGCCAGAGCGCTCCACCACGCCGACCGTGCCCAGGCGCTGACCGACGGGACCGCGCTGTCGGCCGCACCGGCCTGCTACACCTCCGCCCTCGTCGCGGGCACCGCCCGGCGCGCCGACCTCGCCCTCGTCCACGCACGCCGCGGAGTCGACACCGCCCGGCAGGAGGACAACATGGTCTTCCTCTCCCGCAACCTCTTCGCCCTCGGCCACCTCCTCCTGGCCACCGGCCGCCCCAAGGAAGCCCTGGAGGTCCTGGAAGAGGTCCGCTCACTGGAAGAGCTCCAGCAGGTCGGCGACCCGTCGGTCCTGCGCTGGCACCCCGAACTCGCCGAGACCTTCGTCGCCCTCGGCCACCTCGACCAGGCACAGAGCCTCCTGGACGACACCCGCCGCACCGCGACCGACCTCGGCAGGGACGCGGTCCTCCCGCCGCTCGAACGCGCCCAGGCACTCCTGGACGCCGCCCGCGGCCACTACGACACCGCGGCCCGACGCCTCACCGACGCGGCCGACCGCCTTCGCCACCTCCCCCTCGAACGCGGCAGGACCCTCCTGGCGCTCAGCCACGCCGAACGGCGCGGACGCCGCCGCGCCAGCGCCCGCGCCGCCGCGCAGAGCGCCGCCGACCTCTTCACCGCCCACCAGGCACACCCGTGGGCCGAAGCCGCCGCACACACCCTCCGCCGGCTGGAAGCCGTCCCCACGGGTGGAGACGCCCACCCCCGCCTCACCTCCGCCGAGCAGCGCTGCGCCGAACTCGCCGCCGCCGGAGCGAGCAACCGCGAGATCGCCACCACGCTCACCGTCAGCGTCAAGACGGTCGAAGCGACCCTCACCCGCGTCTACCGGAAACTCGGCCTGCACTCACGCTTCCAACTGGCACACACCGTCACACCAACACGGGAGTGACCCGCCCGCCAGCCCGGCACCCACCGGGTTCAGTCATGTACCGGGCGACGACGTCGGGCCCGCACCACGGATCGAGTCCGCGGTCGGCGGACGAACGACCTCCGGCCACAGCACGACGTCGTTCCGGGATTACGGGGTACCGGCCTGTTCGGTCGCGCGGGTCCAGGTGTTCATGATGATGAAGGTCCTGGTGCCCTCCACCATGCCGGTCCGGCGTACGGCGTTGATCACCTGCTGAAGATGCTTCACATCCCGGACCCGGAGCCTGAGCAGGGCGTCGGAGGTACCGGCGATGCTGTGGCTCTCCTCGATCTCCGGGATGCTCTCGGCGATGCCCTGGATCTCGTCGCTGTCGGTCGCGCCGAGCAGGCGGATCTCGATGAACGCCTGAAGCGTGCCCACCCGGCTGTCCTCGATGACCGCCGTGTAGCCGCGGATCACGCCCTCCCTCTCCATGCGCTCGATGCGGCGGGCGCACGGCGCCGCCGAGAGTCCCACAGCACGCGCGATCTCGGACACGGGCGCTCGCCCGTCCTTGCGGAGGATGTTCAGAATGTGACGGTCGATCGCGTCCACGGCCAACTCCCCAAATCATGCGCGCCACGCATGAGTAGTGCGTCGAGAGCTCCCCTGCTCCTTGCAGGTCGAGTGAACCACGCTCGACATGTGCGTGATGATGCCCGGCCTGTCGCCTGGGGACCGTCGCCCTGTCATCGTCGTGGTGTCCGGGTGATCCCCGACAGGAGGCCCGCACCGGCCAACCCCTACGGCGCGGACTCCGACCAGGTGACAGGTGCGCGGGTATCCCCAGCACCCCGCGGTCGGCCCCACATCCTGGGGCCGACCGGGTACCGAGCCAGCCCCACCAGCAGCGATCACCGCGCGGGGACCCGCCCGTTCCGCCTCCCCGCGTCGCGGCGAGCTCGCTGTGGACCCGGGGGAGCTGACCGAGGCCGTCCGCACACGCCCACCAAATCCCACCAAAACCGAGCCCCACGCATCATCCAGGCCCTCATCATCGCCACCGAATCACAAGGCCATAAGGCAGCACTCGGAACCACGCAAGGCGCTCCCCCACCCCACCGTCGCCGCAGCGCACCACCGCACTCCACCGTCACCACCCAAGGCGAAAGCGTCGGATTCCTCGTCCTTCAAGAACAGGACCGCAGCGAACACATCCCCACCGACAAGGAACTCGCCGACACCCAGAAACACTCATGTAAAAAAGGAACCCCCGTCAAGCCGTACTCAACACACCGTCACCTGCAGAAACGTGTACCTGACAGCTCATCAGAACGCGCGTCGAATATGCGTCAAGATGTCGCCCGTGACGCTCACAGCGCACCTCATGCACACTCGGCGAAATCGCAGGTCAGGCGCCCTTCTCGGCAGGCTCAAGGATCGCCACGCACTCCACGTGATGCGTCATCGGGAACAGATCGAACGCCCGCAGCGTCCGCACCTTGTAGCCGCCCTCCGCGAAGTACGCCAGGTCCCGCGCCAGCGCCGCCGGGTCGCAGGCCACGTAGGCGATTCGGCGCGCTCCCAGGCCCACCAGGTGCCGGACGGTGGCCTTGCCCGCGCCCGCGCGGGGCGGGTCGAGGACGATGAGGTCGCATTCGGTGATGCCGGTGCGGGGCAGGACCTGGTCGACCTTGCCGTGTTCGATGCGGACGCGGTCCAGGTCCTTGAGGTTGTGGCGGGCGTCCTCGACCGCGCGCTTGCCGGATTCGATGCCGAGGACGGCGCCCTTCTCGCCGATGCGCTGGCCGATGGCGCCGGCGAAGAGGCCGACGCCGCAGTAGAGGTCGAGGGCGGTGTCGTTCTTGCGGGGCAGGAGACCCTGCATGACGGCGCGGACGAGGGTGTCGGCGGCCTGGGGGTGGACCTGCCAGAAGCCGCCGGAGCCGACGCGGTAGGTGCGGTCGTCGGCGCGTTCGCGGACGAAGGCGCGGCCGTGGACGCGGTGGACGCCGCCGTCGCGTTCGTCGACGCGGAGGACGGAGACGGGCTTGTCGAGTTCGACGAGGGGGAGGCGGCCGCCGGGGCGGGGGGTGAGGATGACCTGGCGGTCGTGGGAGCCGGTGGCGGCGATGGCCTCGACCGACGCCATGCGGGGCCAGTCCTGGTGCTCGATGCCGAGTTCGGTGACGCCGGGAGCGGCGATCATGCAGTGGTCGATGATCTCGACGTCGTGGGAGCGGTGCCTGCGCAGTCCGACGCGGCCGTCCTCGTCGATGGCGTACTGGACGCGGGTGCGCCACGCGGGCACTTCGCCGGCCGGGAGCTTGTCGCCCTCGGCGGGCATGACGGTGCCGTCCCAGCCCGCCTCCTCGGGGGTGAGGCCCGCGAGCCGCTTGAGCTGTTCGGCGATGACCTCGCCCTTGAGGCGGCGCTGCGCGCCCGGCTTGGCGTGCTGCCAGTCGCAGCCGCCGCACTTGCCGGGGCCGGAGAACGGGCAGGGCGCAGGGACGCGGTCCTTGGACGCCTCGATGATCCGTACCGCGTCGGCGCGCAGGAAACGGGAGTCCGTGGCGCCGTCGGTGACCTTCGCGACGATCTTCTCGCCGGGCAGGGTGTGGCGGACGAACAGGACCCGGCCCTCGTCCGTACGGGCGATGCAGTGGCCGCCGTGGGCGACCGGGCCGACCTCGACCTCGTACTCCCTGCCGACCAGCGACTCCGGCTGCGTCTCCCCGGTCTGCGGCGACGTCGATTCGTTCTGCATGAGGGGATGGCTCCAGAGGGGAAGGGGACGGCCGGCGGCCGGACGACAACCTACGAGTCTACGTGGGTGTCGCCGGACCGCCGACCACCGTCGAGCAGCGAGTGGGCCCCGGCCGCCGTGGGACGAGGCGACCACCGTCACCGGCTCAGCCCTTCGGGGCCGGTTCCTTCGGCTTGCGCTCCACCGGGCCCCGGCGGACGGAGCCGGGGGCGTTCCAGTCGGCGCGCCTGCGGGCCCGCTTCTTGGCGGCCTCGGAGGACTCCAGCTGGTACGGGACGGAGGTGACCATCACGCCGGGGGTGAAGAGGAGCCGGCCCTTGAGGCGCAGGGCGCTCTGGTTGTGGAGCAGGTGCTCGTACCAGTGGCCGACCACGTACTCCGGGATGTAGACGCTCACGACGTCGCGCGGGCTCTCGCGGCGCAGGCTCTTGACGTACTCGATGACCGGGCGGGTCACCTCGCGGTACGGGGAGTCGAGGATCTTGAGGGGGACGTTGATGCCGCGTCGCTCCCAGTCCTCCCTGAGGGCCTTGGTCTCGGCCGGGTCGACGCTGATGGAGAGCGCCTCCAGGTGGTCCGAGCGGATGAGCTTGGCGTAGGCGAGGGCGCGCAGGGTGGGGCGGTGGAGCTTGGAGACGAGGACGATGGAGTGCACCCGGGAGGGGCGGATCGTCTCGTCCGCGGGGGTCTCGTCGGCGGCGATCTCCTCGGCGACGCGGTCGTAGTGGCGGCGGATGGCGGTCATCGTGCCGAAGAAGATCACCATGCCGAGCAGGGCGACCCAGGCGCCGTGGGTGAACTTGGTCGCGAGGACGACGACGAGCACCAGGCCGGTGAAGAAGGCGCCGAAGGTGTTGATGGCCCGCGAGCGGATCATGTGGCGGCGCTTGGCCGGGTCCTTCTCGGTACGCAGGTGGCGGTTCCAGTGCCGGACCATGCCGGTCTGGCTCAGGGTGAAGGAGACGAAGACGCCGACGATGTAGAGCTGGATGAGCCGGGTCGAGTCGGCTCCGTAGATCCACACCAGGAGGATCGCCGCGCCGGCCAGCAGCACGATGCCGTTGGAGAAGGCGAGCCGGTCGCCACGGGTGTGCAGCTGCCGCGGCAGATAGCGGTCCTGGGCCAAGATCGAGCCGAGCAGCGGGAACCCGTTGTACGCCGTGTTCGCGGCCAGGAAGAGGACGAGCGCGGTGGCCGCGGCGAGGATCACGAAGAAGAACGTCCCGTCGCCGAAGACTGCTGCCGCGACCTGGGAGATCACCGGGTCCTGGACGAATCCGGAACCGACCGGTGTGCCGTTGCTGATCAGGTCCTTCGCCGGGTTCTCGGCCATTTTCACATCGGTGGCCATGGCCAGTCCGATGATGCCGCAGAACATGGTGACGGCCAGCAGGCCCATCATCGCGAGGGTCGTGGCGGCGTTCTTGCTCTTCGGCTTGCGGAAGGCGGGGACACCGTTGCTGATGGCCTCGACGCCGGTGAGCGCGGCACAGCCGGAGGAGAACGCGCGCAGCAGCAGGAAGACGAGGGCGAATCCCGCCAGGCCCTCGCGTTCGGGCCGGATGGTGTATTCGGAGGTCGGCGCGTGCATCGTGTCGCCGAGGACCAGTCCCCGGAAGGCGCCCCACACGATCATGATGAAGACGCCGGCCACGAACAGATACGTGGGGATGGCGAAGAGCTTGCCGGACTCCTTGACTCCGCGCAGGTTCATCAGGGTGAGCAGCACGATCGCGGCGATGGCGCACAGCGTCTTGTGCTCGACGACGAAGGGAATCGCGGAGCCGAGGTTCTCCACCCCGGAGGAGATCGACACGGCGACCGTCAGGACGTAGTCGACCAGCAGCGCGCTGGCCACGGTCAGTCCGGCCTTGGGGCCGAGGTTGGTGGTGGCGACCTCGTAGTCGCCGCCACCGCTCGGGTACGCGTGCACGTTCTGGCGGTACGAGGCGACGACGGTGAACATGAGCACCACGACGGCGACCGCGATCCACGGGCTGAAGTGGTACGCCGACACACCCGCGATGGACAGCACCAGCAGGACTTCGCCGGGTGCGTACGCCACCGAGGACAGCGGGTCGGAGGCGAAGACGGGAAGGGCGATGCGTTTGGGGAGGAGCGTCTCCCCCAGCTTGTCGCTGCGCAGGGCCCGGCCGATCAGGATCCGTTTGGGCAGGTCGGTCAGTTTGGACACGCTGAGGATCGTAAGGGTTTCGTATGGGACTCTCCGACGCACCACCCCCGTGGCCCCGCAATCTCCTGCGGTTGGGCGGAAAGGCCACGGAATCCTTAACGCAATCCTTGCGCCGCCGTCGCGCGAAAGCGCGCAAATGCCCTGCGGGCCGTGTCGGACGGCGTCGCCTTTGCCACAGGGACGGCGCGATGGCCAGACTCGAATGAGGCAACGCACCCCGCGCCGCATAAGCTCATCCTGGGCAACGGCACGAAACCGTTGCCCCATTGTTTGCCCGGCCAGCCGAGGAAAGAGTGTGAGCAGGGTGTTTTCGCAGGTCAGCCGGACGACCAGGACTGCGAGGTAGGCGCAAGGTGCACATCGTCATCATGGGCTGCGGGCGCGTGGGAGCCGCTCTCGCGCAGACCCTGGAGCAGCAGGGGCACACGGTCGCCGTGATCGACCAGGACCCCACGGCGTTCCGGCGCCTGGGCTCGGGTTTCGGCGGCCGGCGGGTCACGGGCGTGGGCTTCGACCAGGACACGCTGCGCGAGGCGGGGATCGAGGAGGCCGGCGCGTTCGCGGCGGTGAGCAGCGGCGACAACTCGAACATCATCGCCGCCCGGGTGGCGCGCGAGATGTTCGGCATCGAGAACGTCGCGGCCCGGATCTACGATCCCCGGCGCGCCGAGGTCTACCAGCGCCTCGGCATCCCCACGGTCGCCACCGTGCGGTGGACGGCGGACCAGATGCTGCGCCGGCTGCTGCCCTCGGGCGCGGAGCCGCTGTGGCGCGATCCGAGCGGTGGGGTGCAGCTCGCGGAGGTGCACACGACGCCGTCGTGGATCGGCCACAAGATCAGCACCCTCCAGGAGGAGACGGGGGTGCGCGTGGCCTTCCTCACCCGTCTGGGCGAGGCGATTCTGCCGTCCTCGCAGACGGTGCTGCAGGAGGGCGACCTCGTCCACGTGATGATGCGGACGGACGAGATCGCGAAGGTCGAGGCGGCCTTCGCCGAGGGCCCCGAGGAGGGCGGTCACTGATGCGTGTCGCGATTGCCGGGGCCGGCGCGGTGGGTCGTTCCATCGCGGGCGAGCTGCTGGAGAACGGTCACGAGGTGCTGCTCGTGGACAAGGCGCCGACCGCCATCTCGGTGGAACGGGTGCCGATGGCCGAGTGGCTGCTGGCGGACGCCTGTGAGATCACCTCGCTGGACGAGGCCGCGCTGCAACGCTGCAACGTGGTGATCGCGGCGACCGGCGACGACAAGGTGAACCTGGTCGTCTCGCTGCTCGCCAAGACGGAGTACGGCGTTCCACGGGTGGTCGCCCGGGTGAACAACCCGAAGAACGAGTGGCTGTTCAACGAGGCCTGGGGCGTCGACGTCGCGGTGTCCACGCCGCGTCTGATGTCGGCCCTGGTCGAGGAGGCGGTGAGCGTCGGCGATCTGGTCCGGCTGCTGCGCTTCAGCCACGGCGACGCGAACCTGGTCGAGCTGACCCTGCCGCCGGAGTCGGCGCTGGCGGGGACGCAGGTCGGGGAGGTCGCCTGGCCCGAGGACACCTCGCTGGTCACGATCATCCGCGGGCAGCGGGTGCTGACGCCCAGCACGGAGGAGACCCTGGAGGCCGGTGACGAGCTGCTGTTCGTGGCCGCCCAGGCGCGCGAGGAGCAGCTGGAGGACCTGCTGTCGGTCCGCCGGGGCGACGACGCCGAGGACTGACCGGCGCGGGTACGCACGTACGCGAGGGGCCCGGTACCGCCAGTGGCGGTGCCGGGCCCCTCGTACGTGTGCGTGTGACGTGTGCGTGGTGCCGTGCGCTCTGGTGTGTCAGAGCTTCCCGGCCGTGTGTCAGAGTTCCCCGGCCGTGTGTCAGAGTTCCTGGCCGCGGGCCGCCTCGGCGGCGGCCGCCTTGCGGGCCTTCTCGGCCTGTTCCTCGGCCTCCATCTCGGCGAAGACGTCGATGGGCGGCGGGGCCTTCGCCAGGAAGACCCAGGTGAGGTAGACGGCGAGCAGGAACGGCGGGATCTTCAGGGCGACCAGGACCCAGCCGAACTGGGTGGTGTCGGCCCACCAGTACAGCGGGAAGAGGATCGCGCACTTGGCGAGGAGGATCAGCCCCCACGCGTAGCTGGCCTTGGTGTACGCCGTCTTGCGGCCGGGGTTACGGGTGCGCCAGGAGAGGTTCTCCTTGAACACCGGGCCCAGGATGAGGCCGATGAGCGGGACGCCCGCGAGGGCGGTGACCAGGTAGGCGAGGGCCAGACCCAGGGTGTAGAGCATGCCCGGGAGGTAGAAGTCCTTGGCGTTGCCGGTCATCTTGGCGAAGACCACACCGAAGGCGACGCCGAAGACACCGCTGAAGGCGTGCTTGACGGTGTCCTTGCGGATCAGCCGGACGGCCACGAGCACCAGCGACACGGCGACGGCCGCGATGGCCGAGTTCGTGAGGTTCTTGTCGATGGTGAAGATCGTGACGAAGAGGAGTCCGGGCAGGACCGTCTCCACCATGCCGCGCACGCCGCCGAAGGCCTCGAAGAGCGCGGCCTCGGTGACGGCCTTCGCATCGGCCTCCTGCTGGTCGGTGGTGCGGTCCGTGTCGGACGTCGGCTTGTCGAGAGACGTCACCGGCTACTCCTTGCCGAGCGGTCGGAGTTCGTATTTGGGGTTGAACAGCACCCGGCGCCCGTGGCTCATGGCGATGCGGCCGGAGGCGATGAGCTTGCGGCCCGGCTCTATGCCCACGATGGAGCGGCGGCCGAGCCAGACCACGTCGAGCGGCGCGGTGCCGTCGAAGAGCTCCGCCTCCAGGGCGGGGACTCCGGCGCGCGGTCGCAGGGTGACCGTCCGCAAGGTACCAGTGACCTTCACGATCTGGCGGTCGGTGCACTCGGAGATGCGGGTGCATCCCGACGCCTGCGCGTCCTCCTCCAGCTCCTCGCACTCCAGGTCCTCCTGGGAGCTGGAGAGGCGGTCGAGCATCCGCCGGAAGCGCCCGGACGGCCGTGGGGCCTTCGGGGACTTCTCGAATCGAGGAACAGCACTCATACCCGAAGGGTACCGGTCCCCCGGGGTCCCGGCGGGTGGCCACCGTCTCACTCGAACGGGTTATCTGCGTGGCCCCGCTCACGCCCCTTCCGGGGGCCTGCAGGGCTCACGCCTTGACGCTCACGGCCTGTCCTGGGAGTGCGGCAGGACTCACGCCTTCTCGAAGCGGTAGCCCATGCCCGGTTCGGTGACGAAGTGGCGGGGGTGCGAGGGGTCGGCCTCCAGCTTGCGCCTCAGCTGGGCCATGTAGACCCGCAGGTAGTTGGTCTCGGTGCCGTACGAGGGCCCCCAGACCTCCTGGAGCAGCTGCTTCTGGCTGACCAGGCGGCCGCTGTTGCGGACCAGGACCTCCAGCAGGTGCCATTCGGTCGGGGTGAGCCGTACGTCGCGGCCCGCGCGGTGGACCTTCTTGGCGGCGAGGTCGACGGTGAAGTCCTCGGTCTCCACGAGCACCACCTCGTCGCCGCCGTCCTGGCCGACGGGCTCGGCGCGCCGCACCGAGGCGCGCAGCCGGGCCAGCAGCTCGTCCATGCCGAACGGCTTGGTGACGTAGTCGTCGGCGCCCGCGTCCAGGGCCTCGACCTTCTCGTCGGAGGTGTGCCGGGCCGAGAGGACCAGGATCGGCACCCGGGTCCAGCCGCGCAGTCCCCGGATCACCTCGACGCCGTCCATGTCGGGCAGGCCCAGGTCCAGCACGACGACGTCGGGGTGGCGGGCGGCGGCCAGCTGGAGCGCGGTGGCCCCGTCCGGCGCCGCGTCCACCTCGTACTTGCGCGCCTTGAGGTTGATCACGAGGGCGCGCACGATCTGCGGCTCGTCGTCGACCACGAGCACCCGGGTCATCGGGGTCCTGCCTTTCTGCCGTGTGTACGCGGGGCGCGGGGCGTTCCGCGTTTCATGAGGTGACCCGCGCGGGCAGGTCGGGGCCGACCGGGGCGTGCCCGGGGGCCGCCTTGAGGGTCAGGACCATGGTGAGGCCGCCTCCGGGCGTGTCCTCCGCGTCGAGTGTGCCGCCCATGGACTCGGTGAAGCCGCGCGCGACGGCGAGGCCGAGGCCCACGCCGGCTCCGCGCGGGGCGTCCCCGTAGCGCTGGAAGGGTTCGAAGATGCGTTCCTTGGCCTCGTCGGGGACGCCGCGGCCGCGGTCGGCGACGCGGAGTTCGACCCGGTCGGCGAGGGCGCTGGCGGCCACGGTGACGCGGTCGCCCTCGGGGCTGTACTTGACGGCGTTCTCGACGACGTTCGCCACGGCCCGCTCCAGCAGTCCGGGGTCGACGGCCACCATGGGCAGCGTTTCGGGGATGTCCAGGTCGACGCTGTCCTCGGGGACACCGCCCAGGGCCATGGGCACCACCTCGTCGAGGTCGATCTCGCGGATCAGCGGGGTGACGGTGCCGGTCTGCAGGCGGGACATGTCGAGGAGGTTGCCGACGAGGTGGTCGAGACGGTCGGCGCCTGCCTCGATGCCTTCGAGGAGTTCCGCCTCGTCGTCGTCGGACCAGGCGACGTCGTCGGAGCGCAGGGAGCTGACGGCGGCCTTGATGGCGGCGAGCGGGGTGCGCAGATCGTGGCTGACGGCGGCCAGCAGGGCGGTCCTGATCCGGTTGCCCTCGGCGAGCCGGCGGGCCTCCTCCGCCTCGCCGACGAGGCGCTGGCGGTCCAGGACCACGGCGGCCTGGGCGGCGAAGGCGCCCAGCACCCGGCGGTCCTCGGCGGGCAGCACCCGGCCGGAGAGCGCGAGGGCCATGTGGTCGCCGACGGGCATGTCCGCGTCGGCGTCCTCGGGCCGGGTGACGGGCGCCGGGCCGACGCTCCCCGCGCAGGTCCACGGTTCGACGTCGCTGGTGCGCTCCAGCAGCGCGACCGACTCCATGCCGAAGGTCTCGCGGACCCGGTCCAGCAGCGCGGCCAGGGTGGTCTCGCCACGCAGCACGCTGCCGGCCAGGAAGGACAGGATCTCGGACTCTGCGCGCAGCCGGGCGGCCTGATGGGTACGGCGGGCCGCCAGGTCCACCACGGAGGCCACCGCGACCGCCACCGCGAAGAAGATCACGATGGCGACGAAGTTCTCGGGGTCCTGCACGGTCAGGGTGTGGGTGGGCGGGGTGAACCAGTAGTTCAGCAGCAGCGAGCCCACGGCGGCCGAGGCGAGGGCGGGCCGCAGCCCGCCGAGGAGGGCGGCGGCGACGGTCATGAAGAGGAAGAGCAGGACGTCGTTGGCGAGCCCCGGGCCGTTCTCCAGGCCCTTGAGGAGCAGCGCGAGCAGGGCCGGCCCCCCGACGCCCACGAACCAGCCCCAGATGATGCGGGCCCGGCCGAGCCGGGCGCCGCGGGCCATGGGCAGGCCCCGGCCCTTGGCGACCTCGTCGTGCGTGACGATGTGGACGTCCAGGTCGGTGCCGGACTCGCGGGCGACGGTGGCGCCGACGCCGGGTCCGTAGATGTACTGCCAGGTCTTGCGGCGGCTGGAGCCGAGGACGATCTGGGTGGCGTTGACGCCCCGGGCGAATTCGAGGAGCGCGGAGGGTATGTCGTCGCCGATGACGTGGTGGAAGGTGCCACCCAGGTCCTCGACGAGGGTGCGCTGGACGGTCAGCTCCTTGGGCGAGGCGGAGGTCAGTCCGTCGCTGCGGGCGACGTAGACGGCGAGGATCTCGCTGCCCGAGCCCTTGGCGGCCATCCGGGCGGCACGGCGGATGAGGGTGCGGCCCTCGGGGCCTCCGGTGAGCCCGACGACTATGCGCTCGCGGGCCTGCCAGGTGGTGCGGATGTTGTGCTCGCCCCGGTACTGCTGGAGGTATTCGTCGACCCGGTCGGCGACCCAGAGGAGGGCCAGCTCGCGCAGGGCGGTGAGGTTGCCGGGGCGGAAGTAGTTGGAGAGCGAGGCGTCGATCCGGTCGGGCTTGTAGATGTTGCCGTGGGCCATCCGGCGGCGCAGGGCCTGGGGCGACATGTCGACCAGTTCGAGCTGGTCGGCGCGGCGGACCACCTCGTCGGGGACGGTCTCGCGCTGGCGTACGCCGGTTATGGACTCGACGACGTCGCCGAGGGACTCCAGGTGCTGGATGTTGACGGTGGAGACCACGTCGATGCCGGCCTGGAGGAGTTCCTCGACGTCCTGCCAGCGCTTGGCGTTGCGGGAGCCGGGGACGTTGGTGTGGGCGAGTTCGTCGACGAGGGCGACGGCGGGGGCGCGTTCCAGTACGGCGTCGACGTCCATCTCCGTGAAGACGGCGGAGCGGTACTCGATCTCGCGGCGCCGGACCTCCTCCAGGCCGTGCAGCATCACTTCGGTGCGCGGCCGGTCGTGGTGCTCGACGAAGCCGATGACGCAGTCGGTGCCCCGCTCGACCCGGCGGTGCGCCTCGGAGAGCATCGCGTACGTCTTGCCGACGCCCGGTGCCGCACCGAGGTAGATCCGAAGTTTGCCGCGCCCCATGGCCCCATTGTCTTCCCGGTCCCGGTCACCACCAGCGGGACCGGTGGCCGCCGCGCGGCGGCCACTGTCGAAAATACCCCGTGGATATCCGGCATATCGGGCGCGGGGTGGGGCGGTGACCCGTCTTGACACAACTCTGATGCCACCGCCGCCACCGCCGTCGTCAGTGGTGGAAGAGGCGCAGACCGGTGCGGGCGAGGGCGATCCCGTGGGTGCGGCAGGCCTCGGCGACCTCGTCGGAGCGGATCGATCCGCCGGGTTCCGCGATGCAGGTCACACCGTGGCGCCGGGCGTGGTCGACGTTGTCGCGGAAGGGCAGCGAGCCGTCCGACACGAAGGCGACCCCGGTGAGCCGGGCGAGCCAGGCGGCGCGCTCCTGCGGGCCGAGTTCCGGCGGCTCGCCGCCGAGCGCCTCGCGGCAGCGGTCCCGCTCGTCGGCGGTGAGGTCGCCCTCGACGAGCCGGATCTGCCAGTTGATCCGGTCCTGCCGGCGGATTCCCTCGCGGAAGACGAGATCCCGGACGAGGGGGTGCCGGCGCAGCCACCAGGTGTCCGTCTTGGCCCCGGCCAGCCGGGTGCAGTCCACCCGGGACTGCTGTCCCGCGCCGATGCCCAGGGCCATGCCGTCCTTGAGGTAGCAGACCGCGTTGGACTGGGTACGGCGCAGCACCACGAGTCCGAGGAGCAGGTCCCGGCGGGACGCGTCGGGCATCTCCCCGGTGACGACGTCGGCGAGGAGGCCGGCGGAGACGGGGACGGGGTCGCGTTCCTGGGAGAGCCGCAGGCCGTAGACCTCGCGGGACTCGGCGGCGGGCGGGATGAAGTCCGCATCGGCCTCCAGCACCAGGAAGGACCCCTTCCGCTTCCGGCCGAGGGCGGCGGCCACGCCCGGCGCGTAACCGGGGGCGACGATGCCGTCGCAGACCACGCGGGCCAGCAGCTCGGCCAGTTCGGCGTCGACCTCGTGCGAGACGGCCGCGAAGTCCCCGTACGAGGACTTGGGGTCGCCGTCCCGGGCCCGCAGATAGGCGCTGGTGAGCGGACCGACGGTGGCCGGGTCGACGCCGTGCTGCCGGGCGACGGCCTCGTCGACAGGACCGGCCAGCGCGGCCCCGGCGGGCGAGACGTGCTTGAAGGAGGCCGCGGCCGGGGCGCCGAGCACCTCTGCGGCCTCGCGTACGAGCTGCCAGGCGTTGAGCGCGTCCAGCCAGTTGATGTAGGACGGGGTGCCGTACAGCACCCGGAGCGGGGCCCGGCCCGGGTGCACGGGGGCCGCCTCGGCGGCGGTCTGCTGGGGGTTCATTCCGTAACGCATGCGCACTGTCGCACTCCTGGTCGGACGGGCCGACGGAGCGCCCAGGCGGTCGGCGGCTCCTCCGTGGAGGGGTCGCTTCCCGGTGGTGATCCACCCTCGCCAGTCGCGACGGTGATGATCCTAAGGCGCGTCCGGGGTCTCCCGCCGGAGAGCGCCGGAAGCGGCGGCGGGAAGCCCCCGGGCCACCGACCAAAATGGACGGCCCGGAGGGCTCGGCGCCGGTCTCCCGGTTCAGTGCTCGATGATGTGCCCGTCTCAGTGCTCGATGATGTGCCCGTCGCTCAGCTCCAGCACCCGGTCGGCGAGGCCGAGCAGCTGGGCGTCGTGGGTGGCGACGAGGGCGGTGACGCCCTCGCTGCGCACCACGGCGCGCAGCAGCTCCATGACGGCCAGGCCGGTCTCCTGGTCGAGCTGGCCGGTCGGCTCGTCGGCGATCAGGAGGGCGGGCCGGTTGGCGAGCGCGCGGGCGATGGCGACGCGCTGCTGCTGACCGCCGGAGAGTTCGCCGGGGCGCTGGGCCGCGTGGTCGGCGAGGCCGACCAGGGAGAGCATGAGCGAGACGCGCTCCTCGCGCTCGCGCGGGTCGGCCTTGCGCAGCCGCAGCGGTACGCCGACGTTCTCGGCGGCGGTCAGGATCGGGATCAGGCCGAAGGACTGGAAGATGAAGCCGATCCGGTCGCGGCGCAGCTCCAGCAGCCCGTTCTCGCCGAGCGTGGAGAGGTCGGTGCCGTCGACGGTGATCCGGCCGCCGTCGGGGGTGTCCAGGCCGCCGACCAGGTTGAGCAGCGTCGTCTTGCCGGAGCCCGAGCGCCCCTTGAGGGCGACCAGCTCGCCGCGCGGGATGTCGAAGGAGACGCCGCGCAGCGCGTGCACGGCGCCCGCGCCGGAGCCGTAAGACCGGTGCAGGTCCTCGATCCGGACCATGGGGCCTTCGGCGACGGCGGTGCCGCCTCCCGCTCCGTTGTCCGGCGCGGCGCTTGTCTCGGTCATGTCGCTCCCCGTGGGTCCTCGGTCCGTCGGCCGCCAGTATGGGCACGCGGTGCGGGGACGGGCAATGCCCGGGGCGGGTCCGCGCGGGACCCGCCCCGGGACGTCCGGGCCGGTCAGGACGTCCGCGCGTCGTCCACGAGCTGCCGCAGCGCGATGTTGAGCCGCAGCACGTTGACGCGGGGCTCCCCGACGAAGCCGAGGATCCGGCCGTCGGTGTGCTGCTCGACGAGCTGTTGCACGCGCGCCGGGTCGAGGTGGTTGCGGAGGGCGACGCGCTGGACCTGGAGGCGGGCGTAGGCCGGGGAGATGTCGGGGTCGAGGCCGGAACCGGAGGAGGTGACGGCGTCGGCCGGGACGTCGGAGGGGTCGACCGGGTGGCCGGGGACGGAGTTGTCCTCGACGACGGCGGCCTTGGCGGCGGTGACCCAGTCGATCAGCTCCTTGTTGTCGCCGGAGCGGTTGGTGGCGCCGGAGAGGATCAGGGAGTACTGGGTGTTGACGCTGTTGGTGCCCAGCCCGTTGGAGGGCCGGGGCTGGAACCAGCGCAGATCGGGGGCCGCGGTGTCCTCGCCCTTCTTCAGGGGCAGGTCGTAGCGCTGCCCGATGAGTTCCGAGCCGACGGTCCGGCCGTCGGCGGTGATCTCGGAGCCGTTCGCCCGGCCCGGCATGAGGCCCTGGGCGACGCCCGTGACGACGAGCGGGTAGAGGACGCCGCAGACCAGGGTGAGGACGAGCAGGGCGCGCAGTGCGGCCCAGAGCTGCCGTGCGGAGTTGCCGAGTGAGGTGTTCATGGCGGTTCAGCCGATCCCGGGGACGAGGGAGAGGAGCAGGTCGATGATCTTGATGCCGATGAACGGGGCGATCAGGCCGCCGAGTCCGTAGACGCCGAGATTGCGGCGGAGCATCGCGTCGGCGCCGCTGGGCCGGTAGCGGACGCCCTTGAGGGCGAGCGGCACCAGTGCCACGATGATCAGCGCGTTGAAGATCACCGCAGAGAGGATCGCGGAGCGCGGCGAGGCCAGATCCATGATGTTGAGGGTCTCCAGGCCCGGGTAGACCGCGGCGAACATCGCGGGGATGATCGCGAAGTACTTCGCCACGTCGTTGGCGATGGAGAACGTGGTCAGCGCGCCCCGGGTGATCAGGAGCTGCTTGCCGATCTCCACGATCTCGATGAGCTTGGTGGGGTCGGAGTCCAGGTCCACCATGTTCCCGGCCTCCTTGGCGGCCGAGGTTCCGGTGTTCATGGCCACGCCGACATCGGCCTGGGCGAGCGCCGGGGCGTCGTTGGTGCCGTCCCCGGTCATCGCGACGAGTCCGCCGCCGGACTGCTCCCGTTTGATGAGGGCCATCTTGTCCTCGGGCGTGGCCTCGGCGAGGAAGTCGTCGACTCCGGCCTCCTCGGCGATGGCCTTCGCCGTCAGCGGGTTGTCGCCGGTGATCATGACCGTACGAATGCCCATGCGGCGCAGTTCGGCGAAGCGTTCCCGCATGCCGTCCTTGACGACGTCCTTGAGGTGGACGACGCCCAGGACCCGGGCCCCGCGCCCGTCCTCGGCGGCGACCAGCAGCGGGGTGCCGCCGGCGCGGGCGATGCGGTCGGCGAGTTCCTCGGCGTCCGGGGAGACCGCGCCGCCCCGCTCCCGCACCCAGGCCACGACCGATCCGGCCGCTCCCTTGCGGACGCGGCGTCCGTCGAGGTCCACGCCCGACATCCGGGTCTGGGCGGTGAATTCCACCCACTGGGCGCCGGACAGTTCGTCCCGGGTCCGCTCGCGCAGCCCGTACCGCTCCTTGGCGAGCACCACCACGGACCGGCCCTCGGGCGTCTCGTCGGCGAGCGACGAGAGCTGGGCGGCGTCCGCGAGTTCGTCCTCCGTGACCCCGCCCACCGGCAGGAACTCGGCGGCCTGCCGGTTCCCCAGGGTGATGGTGCCGGTCTTGTCGAGCAGCAGCGTCGACACGTCGCCGGCGGCCTCGACGGCGCGCCCGGACATGGCGAGCACATTGCGCTGCACCAGACGGTCCATGCCGGCGATGCCGATCGCCGAGAGCAGCGCCCCGATGGTGGTCGGGATCAGGCAGACCAGCAGCGCGGCCAGCACGATCATGGACTGCTCGCTGCCGGCGTAGACCGCGAAGGGCTGGAGGGTGACGACGGCCAGCAGGAAGACGACGGTGAGGGAGGCCAGCAGGATGTTCAGGGCGATCTCGTTGGGCGTCTTCTGCCGGGCGGCGCCCTCGACCAGGGCGATCATGCGGTCGATGAACGTCTCGCCGGGTTTGGTGGTGATCCGGACGACGATCCGGTCGGAGAGCACCTTCGTCCCGCCGGTGACGGCGCTGCGGTCGCCGCCCGACTCGCGGATGACCGGGGCCGACTCGCCGGTGATGGCGGACTCGTCGACGCTGGCCACGCCTTCGACGACGTCGCCGTCGCCGGGGATGACGTCACCGGTCTCGCAGACGACCAGGTCGCCGACGCGCAGATCGGTCCCGGCGACCGCCTCCTCACCGCCGGCGGTGACGCGGCGGGCGACCGTGTCGGTCCTGGCCCGGCGCAGGGTGTCCGCCTGGGCCTTGCCGCGGCCCTCGGCGACCGCCTCGGCCAGATTGGCGAAGACCGTGGTCAGCCAGAGCCAGGCGGTGATCGCCCAGCCGAACCAGTCGGTCGGGTCCAGTACGGCGAGCACGGTGGTGAGCACCGAGCCGACCAGCACCACGAACATCACCGGTGACGTCACCATCACCCGGGGGTCCAGCTTGCGTATCGCGTCGGGCAGGGCCGCTACCAGCATCCGGGGGTCGAACGCCCCGGCGCCGACGCGCCCTTCGGGACCGGGCCCGGCCGCCGTGTCGCGGTGCGGTGCGCGGACCGGAGTGGTTGCGGACATGGTGTGTTCCTGCTTCGTACGGAGGGTCATGACGCCAGCCCCTCGGCCAGCGGCCCCAGGGCGAGGGCGGGGAAGTAGGTCAGTCCGGCGACGATCACGACGGTGGCGCCGAGCACCCCGCTGAACAGCGGGCGGTGGGTGCCGAGCGTGCCGACCGTCGCCGGTACGGGCCGCTGCTCGGCCAGCGAACCGGCCAGGGCCAGGACGAACACCATGGGCAGGAAGCGGCCCAGGAGCATCGCGAGGCCGATCGTGGTGTTGAACCACTGGGTGTCGGCGTTGAGACCGGCGAAGGCGGAGCCGTTGTTGTTGGCGCCGGAGGTGTAGGCGTACAGGATCTCGGAGAAGCCGTGCGCCCCGGTGTTGGTCATGGAGTGCGGCGGGGTGGGCAGGGCCATCGCTGCGGCGGCGAAGCCGAGCACCAGGGCCGGGGTGATCAGGATGTAGCAGGCGGCGAGCTTGATCTGCCGGGTGCCGATCTTCTTGCCCAGGTACTCGGGGGTGCGGCCGACCATCAGTCCGGCGATGAACACCGCGATGACCGCCATGATCAGCATCCCGTAGAGACCGGAGCCGGTGCCTCCGGGGGCGATCTCGCCGAGTTGCATCCCGAGCATGGTGATGCCGCCGCCGAGGCCGGTGAACGAGGAGTGGAAGGAGTTCACCGCACCCGTCGAGGTCAGCGTCGTGGCCACGGCGAAAAGGGACGACCCCCCGACGCCGAACCGGTTCTCCTTGCCCTCCATGGCCCCGCCGGCGATCTCGAAGGCGGGCCCGTGGTGGGAGAACTCGGTCCACATCATCAGCGCGGTGAAGCCGAGCCAGATGACGCCCATCGTGGCGAGGATCGCGTAGCCCTGCTTGAGGGAGCCGACCATGCGGCCGAAGGTCCGGGTCAGGGCGAAGGGGATGACGAGGATCAGGAAGATCTCGAAGAGGTTGGAGAGTCCGTTGGGGTTCTCGAAGGGGTGGGCCGAGTTGGCGTTGAAGTAGCCGCCGCCGTTGGTGCCCAGCTCCTTGATGACCTCCTGGGAGGCGACCGCGCCGCCGTTCCACTGCTGCGAGCCGCCCGTGAACTGCCCTACCTCGTGGATCCCGGAGAAGTTCTGGATCGCCCCGCAGGCGACCAGCACGAGCGCGCCGAGCACGGCGATCGGCAGCAGCACGCGGACCGTGCCGCGCACCAGATCGGCCCAGAAGTTGCCCAGTTCGCCGCCGCGCGCGGCGGCGAAGCCCCTCACGAGCGCCACGGCCACGGCGATGCCGACGGCGGCCGAGACGAAGTTCTGCACCGCGAGTCCGCCGGTCTGCACGACGTGGCCCATGGCCTGCTCGCCGTAGTACGACTGCCAGTTGGTGTTCGCGACGAAGGACGCGGCCGTGTTGAACGCCTGGTCCGGATCGATCGAGGAGAAGCCGAGCGACCCGGGCAGCGCGCCCTGGAGCCGCTGCATCAGGTACAGGAACAGGACGCTCACGGCGGAGAAGGCGAGAACGCCGCGGAGGTAGGCGGGCCAGCGCATCCGGGTGTCCGGATCGGCGCCTATGGCCCGGTAGATCCAGCGCTCCACCCGCAGATGGCGGGTGGAGGTGTAGACGCGGGCCATGTGGTCACCCAGCGGGCGGTACGCCAGGGCCAGGGCCACGAGCAGCGCGAGCAGTTGGAGCACGGCTGCGAGGACGGGGCTCATATCGGACTAGAACCTCTCCGGATACAGAAGGGCGAGGACGAGATAGCCCAGCAGGGCCACGGCGACGACGAGACCGACCACGTTCTCTGCGCTCACAGCTTCGCCACCCCCTTGGCGACGAGTGCCACCAGCGCGAAGACCGCGATCGTGGTGACGACGAAGGCCAGATCGGCCATCGGATGCTCCCGGATGAGGTGCGGAGGGTTGGGACCCTCTGAGCAAACCCCTCGCCGGCCCGGCCATGACCTGCGTTGATGCCTTCCTTACGGAGACGGACGCGCCCTTGACGGCGTCCGTACGTGCCCGATACGCGCCCCATACGCACGCCCCCGCGCGCCACTCCCCCGTCCCCCTCCCCCGGGCATGCGAAAAGGCCGGTGGCCCGCACCCCACGAGGGGGTACGGGCCACCGGCCTGTGTACCGGGAGGGTGCGGGTCAGCGCACCTCGGTGATCTCGGGACCGCGCTGGAGACCGGCCATGCCGCCGGAGAACCGCGATCCCTCCTGCTCCTCCTGCTGCACGCCCTCGGGCACCATCTGGGCGTCGTTGGGGAGCTTGAGGACGATCGGGTCGCGCGGGGCCATCGGGCCCTCGCCGCGGACGACCACGGTGTCCCGGAAGATCGTCTCCAGCAGGCCCGCGGCCTCCGGCTGCACGGCACCCTGGCCGGAGATCACTCCGCGCAGGAACCAGCGGGGACCGTCGACACCCACGAAGCGCACCAGCTGCACACCGTTCGTCCCGTCGGGGAGCTGTACGGGGACCTGCGCGCGCAGCTCCCAGCCCAGCGGGCCCTCGACCTCGTCGATGATGCCGCCCTGCTGGGTGATGCCGGCGGCGATCTCCTCGCGGACCTCGCCCCAGATGCCCTCCTTCTTGGGGGCGGCGAAGGCCTGCAGCTGGATCGCGCTGTCGCGCATCACGACGGTGGCCGCGACGATCGCGTCGCCGGCGACCTCCACACGCAGCTCCATGCCCTCGACCCCGGGGACGAAGATCCCGCCCAGGTCGACCCGTCCCTCGCCGGGCTTGGACACCTCGCCGATGTCCCACGGGCCGTCCGGGCGCGGCGCCGGCGGAAGGTTCGTCCGGCGCGAGGCGCCCTCGGTGTCACCCTGCTCGTCGACGACCTGCTCGGCCTCGCGCGTCTCGTCCGCCGTGTCCTCGGCGGAACCACTGTTCTTGCGACGTCCGAACACGTCACTGTCCTTCCCGGTCGGATTCGACCGAAGCGTAGCCGTTCCCGCCCTGGGGAACCCCGCCCCGGACGCCATCAACATCAACGGCGGCATGACCGCCGGTGGACCCGAAGCCCCCTTCGGCCCGCGCCGAACCGGGGAGCTCCGACACTTCGTGGAAGCGCACCTTCTCGACCTGCTGCACGACCAGTTGGGCAATCCGGTCGAACCGCTCGAACCGCACGGTCTCGCGAGGATCGAGATTGATGACGATCACCTTGATCTCCCCACGGTACCCGGCATCCACCGTCCCCGGGGCATTCACCAGGGCGACTCCGCAGCGTGCGGCGAGGCCGGACCGGGGGTGCACGAACGCGGCGTACCCGTCCGGAAGGGCGATCGAAACCCCGGTGGGGAGTACGGTCCGCTCGCCGGGTGCCAGCTCGGCGGCCTCGGTCGTCACGAGGTCGGCCCCGGCGTCCCCGGGGTGTCCGTACGACGGAAGGGGAACCTCCGGGTCGACCCGGCGGATCAGCACGTCGACGGGGTGGCGCATCAGGGGTTCACCTCGAAGGCGCGGGCCCGCTTGACCTGGTCGGGGTCGGCCATCGCCGCCTCGATCTCGGCCGGCCGGCCGTTCTCGATGAAGTGGTCGACCTTGACCTCGATGAACAGGGCCTCGGCGCGGACCGCCACGGGCCCGTCGGGGCCGCCGATCCGGCCGGTCGCCCGGGAGTAGATCTTGCGGCCGTGCACGGCGGTGATCTCCGCGTCGAGGAAGAGCACGGTGTCGACGGGCACGGGGCGGACGAAGTCGGTCTCCAGCCGGCCGGTCACCGCGATCACCCGCAGCAGCCAGTTCAGCGAGCCGAGCGTCTCGTCCAGCGCGGTGGCCAGCACCCCGCCGTGGGCGAGACCGGGAGCACCCTGGTGGGCGGCCTGGACGGTGAACTCCGCGGTGACGCAGACGCCCTCTCCGGCCCGTGCCTGGAGGTGCAGCCCGTGCGGCTGCCCGTCGCCGCAGCCGAAACAGTGTTCGTAGTGCGCGCCGAGCAGTTCGCCGGGGGCCGGGGCTTCGGGGTGCCGGACCGGTTTCACCGCGTCGGCGGGGGGCGTCAGAGCCGCAGATGTTCCACTCACAGGCGCAGACCTTACCCGCGCGGCTCCCCGCAGGTCGCGCCGTGCCAAGCTTGGATCCATGCAGCCCTCCACCCCGCCGTTCGACGAACGGCTCACCGCACCCCGTTCGTGGTGGTTCATCGCCGTTCTGGTCGGTATCGCGTGCGCGCTGATGCTGCTGCCGCTGGGCACCCTTCCGCTGCTGGCCGGCCTCGCGGGCGGCACGGCTCTTTCGGCGGTCGCGGTGAGCGCGTACGGCTCCGCCCGGATCCGGGTGGTGGCCGGTGCCCTGGTCGCGGGGGACGCGCGGATCCCCCTGTCGGCGCTCGGCGAGGCCGAGGTGCTGGACGGCGAGGAGGCGCGCGCCTGGCGTTCGTACAAGGCGGACACCCGGGCCTTCATGCTGCTGCGCAGCTACATCCCGACGGCGGTGCGGGTGACGGTCACGGATCCGGCGGACCCCACGCCGTACGTCTATCTGTCGACGCGGCAGCCGCGGCAGCTGGCGGCGGCCCTCGGGGCGGCCGCTCCGGCGGCCTGACGCCCCTCTCAGGCCTTCCCGGTGCCGGGGCCCCCGGTATCCCCGGGAAGGCCCTCGTACGGGGTCTCGGGCCGTTCCAGCGGCGGCAGCCCGGTGAGGCGGTCCCAGGGGACCTGCCGGCTGCGCAGATCCTTGCGGACGCGCTCGGCGAGCTTCCTGGTGTCGCGCCGGTTCATCATCGCGCCGACGGCCGCGCCGATCAGGAACGGGATGAGGTTCGGCAGGTCGCGCACGGTGCGCTTCATGATCTGGTGGCGCAGTTCGCGCTTCATATGGCCGCCGAGCGCCGCGTCCACGGACATGGGCTGGGCGATGTCGATGCCGCGCTCCTCCGTCCAGGACGTGAGGTAGGCGGTGGAACGCCGTCCGAGGCCGCCGGGCGGACGCTGTCCGTAGACCTCGTGCAGCTCGGCGACGAGCTTCATCTCGATCGCGGCCACACCGGTGATCTCGGCCGCCAGCTCGGTGAGCATGGCGGGAGGCACGGGCATCATGGCCACCGCGCCGATTCCGGCGCCGACGGTGGCGGTGCCCCTGGTCGCGCCGGCGATGAGCCGGTCGGCGATCTCCTCGGGCCCCAGGCCCGGGAACTGCGCGCGCAGGGTGTCGAGGTCACGCACGGGAACGCGGGGAGCGATGTCGATGATCAGATCGGCGATATGGCCGACCACCGCCTTCGCACTCTCCCCGCTCCTGCGTACGCCCCGTTTCACTGATGTCAGACGGCCTGCCCCGGTCACGGGCTCCGTCCGCTCGGCCTGCTCGGCCCTGTCGGCCGCATCGGCCTCGATCGCGGCGATGGCCGCCTCGACCGCTTCGAGCGAGGCCGGCAGGCCCCGCCCGTCGTCGTCCTGCTCGTCGGGCCTGGGTGGCAGGGCGGACCGCTCGGCAGGGGCTGCTGTGCCTTCTGCCGGGCCTGTACCGCCCTGTCGCGCCTCCGGCTCTCCGGTCCTGCGCCGGCGACGCCGCTTCCGGAACGGTGAGTCCCGTGTCACGGCGACCGGACCTCAGTCGCAGTCGCGGCAGATCGGCTGGCCGTTCTTCTCGCGGGCCAGCTGACTGCGGTGGTGCACGAGGAAGCAGCTCATGCAGGTGAACTCGTCCGCCTGCTTGGGCAGGACCCGGACGGCCAGTTCCTCGTTGGACAGGTCGGCGCCGGGCAGCTCCAGGCCCTCGGCCGCGTCGAATTCGTCGACGTCGACGGCGGAGGCCGTCTTGTCGCTCCGGCGGGCCTTGAGCTCTTCGAGGCTGTCCTGGTCGACGTCGTCGTCGGTCTTGCGTGGGGTGTCGTAATCCGTTGCCATGTCGCTCTCCCCCTCTGGGTGTATGCGGTGTCTCAGCGCACGTAACGCGTGAGAGGCCGGACTTGTGCCCGACCCGAGGCGGAGATTTTGCCTCACATCAAGGTCTGTTACTCAATCGACACCCAAAAGGACCGCTCGAGAGTGATCGGTTTGGGTGGCGATGGGGACCGTACACGGTCCCGCTGGTGCCGCTCACGGGCGCCACCCCGTGTACTTCCCGTGATGCGGGCCCCCGAAAACCCCGGCTATCACCGGATTTCCGCGGGATCCATCGTCACGGAGCGTGGACAGGCGGAAAATCGCTCCTGTGATCGATCACACAGGAACGGCTCGGGAGCCGGTCCAGAAAATTCCGCTTAAAGCGAACGAAACTGCTGCGTGTGCCGGACGCCTCGCCCGGCCTCTCAGACGGGAAGTGAGACGCGCATCACAAGACCACCGCCTTCGCGAGGCTCCGCGATGATACGGCCTCCGTGGGCGCGCGCGACGGACCGCGCGATCGACAGGCCGAGACCGACCCCCTTGTCGCTGCCCGTGCGCTCCGTACGCAGCCGTCTGAAGGGCTCGAAGAGGTTGTCGATCTCGTACGCCGGGACCACGGGCCCGGTGTTCGTGACGACCATCAGGGCCTGGCCGGGCAGCAGCTCGGTGGTGACCTCGACCCAGCCGTCCCCGGCGACGTTGTAGCGCACCGCGTTCTGGACGAGGTTCAGTGCGATCCGCTCCAGCAGGACGCCGTTGCCCTGGACGACCGCGGGAGCGAGCACGGCCCGCATCTCCACGCCCTTGGCCTCGGCCTCGCCCCGGGCCTGGTCCAGAGCCCGGGAGGCCACCTCGGCCAGATCGACGGGTTTGCGCTCGACGATCTGGTTGTCGCTGCGGGCCAGCAGCAGCAGGCCCTCGACGAGCTGCTCGCTGCGCTCGTTGGTGGCCAGCAGCGTCTTGCCGAGCTGCTGGAGCTCGGGCGGCGCCTCCGGATCGGAGAGGTGGACCTCCAGCAGCGTGCGGTTGATCGCCAGCGGCGTGCGCAGCTCGTGCGAGGCGTTGCCGACGAACCGCTGCTGCGCGGTGAACGCGCGCTCCAGCCGGTCCAGCATGTCGTCGAAGGTGTCCGCCAGCTCCTTCAGCTCGTCGTCGGGCCCGTCCAGCTCGATCCGCCGGGCCAGGTCCGTACCGGCGACGGTCCGGGCGATGCGGGTGATCCGGCCCAGCGGCGAGAGCACCCGCCCCGCCATGGCGTAGCCGAAGGCGAAGGCGATGACGCTGAGGCCCACCAGGGCCAGCAGCGATCTGTTCAGGAGCGTGTCCAGCGCCTGCTGGCGCTGGTGGTTGACGCAGGCGTTCATCGCGGCGTTGAAGTCGTCCGCGGACGCCTTCTCCGGCAGGTTGCAGATCTCGCTGGTCACCTGGCCGTTGGCGATCTTGAAGGGCAGCTCGCTGCCCACGTGCAGGGCCTGGGCGGCCAGCATGTAGATGATCGACAGCAGCAGGATGCCCGCGATCAGGAACATGCCGCCGTACAGCAGCGTGAGCCGTATCCGGATGGTCGGCCGGAGCCAGGGGTACGGGGGCTCCTGCTGCTTGGGCTCCCAGGTGGGTTTGGGGGGCGCCGACGCGGGCGGCGGGACGGTGGGCACGGGCCTCAGATCCGGTAGCCGGAGCCGGGCACCGTGACGATCACCGGCGGCTCGCCGAGCTTGCGCCGCAGAGTCATGACGGTCACCCGGACCACATTGGTGAACGGGTCGGTGTTCTCGTCCCAGGCCTTCTCCAGCAGCTGCTCGGCCGAGACCACGGCGCCCTCGCTGCGCATCAGGACCTCCAGGACGGCGAACTCCTTGGGCGCGAGCTGCACCTCCTGGCCGCCCCGGAAGACCTCGCGGCGGTTGGGGTCGAGCTTGATGCCCGCGCGCTCCAGGACGGGCGGCAGGGCCACCGTCGTACGGCGTCCCAGGGCCCGGACCCGTGCGGTCAGCTCGGTGAACGCGAAGGGCTTGGGCAGATAGTCGTCGGCGCCGAGCTCCAGGCCCTCCACCCGGTCGCTGACGTCCCCGGACGCGGTGAGCATCAGCACCCTGGTGGGCATGCCCAGCTCGACGATCCGCCGGCACACGTCGTCGCCGTGCACCAGCGGGAGGTCGCGGTCCAGGACGACGACGTCGTAGTCGTTGACCTCGATGCGCTCCAGGGCGGCGGCACCGTCGTACACGACATCGACGGCCATGGCCTCCCGGCGCAGTCCGGTGGCCACCGCATCGGCGAGCAGCTGCTCGTCCTCCACGACGAGTACGCGCACGGCGTTTCCTTCCTCAGTGCTTCACGGGGTTCACGGGCCCGTACGGGCGGGCCCGGACAGGTGGCGTGCGGCTCCATCCTGCCCGGAACACGCATAAACCGGCGGTAAGACGGCGCTGCCCCACCTGCGGCTTCCGGGAATTCGACGGATTCCCGGGCCAGTTGAGGTTTCTCTGAGGGTCGGGCCGGGGAGGACGAATGCACACCCGCGATCACGTCTTGTATGTGGCGTGCCACAGGTCCCTCCGGCCCCGGAGAGTTGCGTGATCACCCGCCCTACCGCCTCGGCGGAGGGAAACCCGGGCACACCCCCGTGCCACCGACCCACGATGAGGGGGCGCTTCATGGACGCTTTCACCGCAGGTCTGCTGCAACGCATCAAGACCACCGAGTCCGACCTCACCAAAGCCCGCGAGACGGGCGACGACTTCCTCGCCGACGTCGAACAGAGCGAACTGGACGATCTCCACCGCCTCGCGGCGGAGCACGGCGTACACATCGGCGCGACCAGCGTCTGAGCCGTCACGAGAAGGCCCCTCGGTGCTCCACAGGCACCGGAGGGGCCTTCTCGGTTCCGCGGCCCTCCACGGCCCGTACACACGGGGTGGGACGCGTCGGGCGGCCGGGCTCTCCCCCGGGTCAGTCGTGCCAGGCTCCCAGGTCCTCCAGCAGCGCCTGGAGGGGTTCGAAGACGCCCGGTGACGCGGCCACGGTCAGTCCGCCGTCGGCGGGCTCCCCGGGCCGTCCGCCGGTGAGCGCGCCCGCCTCCCGGGCGATCAGGTCCCCGGCGGCCAGGTCCCAGGGGTGCAGTCCGCGCTCGTAGTAGCCGTCCAGGCGGCCCGCGGCCACGTCGCACAGGTCGATGGCGGCCGAGCCGCCGCGCCGGACGTCGCGCAGCCGCGGGATCAGGACCCGGGCCACCTCCGCCTGGTGCGCGCGCACGTCGGCGACGTAGTTGAACCCGGTCGACACGAGCGCCTGGGCGAGCGGCGGGGCCGGACGGCAGCGCAGCCGGGCCCCGTCCCCGTAGGGTCCGCCCCTCGCGTGGGCGCCGCCACCGAGGACGGCGTGGTAGGTCTCGCCGCGCATCGGGGCCTCCACCACGCCCACGACCCGTTCCCCGTCGCGTTCGGCGGCGACGGAGACGGCCCAGGTGGGCAGGCCGTAGAGATAGTTCACGGTGCCGTCGAGCGGGTCGATCACCCAGCGGATCCCGCTGGTCCCCTCGGAGCTGGCCCCCTCCTCGCCGAGGAAGCCGTCCCGGGGGCGGCGCTCGGTGAGGAAGCCGGTGATCAGCTGCTCGGCGGCGATGTCCATCTCGGTGACGACGTCGACCGGGCTGGACTTGGTCGCGGCCACGCCGAGGTCGGCCGGGCGGCCGTCGCGCAGCAGGGCACCGGCCCGGTGGGCGACGTCCAGGGCGAGGTCGAGCAGTTCGGACAGCAGGGGGTCGGTCACGGCGCTCCCGGAGGGGTGAGGAGGGGCTGCGGTCGGTGGCGGAGGCGTCACGCGAAGGGGCTGTCGGCACCCGCGGCGGCCGGCTTGGGCGCTCGGGCGGGGCAGCAGCCGACCGGGCAGAGATCGTGGCTCGCCCCGAGGCTGCCGAGGGCGCACCTCTCGGGGCTTCGGCCGCTCTCGGTGGCGGCGCGCTCCAGCACGAGCTCGCGGACGGCGGCGGCGAAGCGGGGGTCCGAGCCGACGGTCGCGGAGCGCCGGACGGGCAGGCCCAGCTCGGCGGCCTTCGCGGTGGCCTCGGTGTCGAGGTCGTAGAGGACCTCCATGTGGTCGGAGACGAAGCCGATGGGCGCCATCACCACGGCCGGGACCCCGTCGGCGTGCAGGGCCTCCAGGTGGTCGCAGATGTCGGGCTCCAGCCACGGGATGTGCGGGGCGCCGCTGCGCGACTGGTAGACGAGCTTCCAGGGGTGGGTGACGCCGGTGCGGTCGGCCACGGCGTCGACGATCAGCCGGGCCACGTCCAGGTGCTCGGCCACATAGGCGCCGCCGTCCCCGTGCCCCTCGGCCGGGCCGGAGGTGTCGGCGGCCGAGGTGGGGATGGAGTGCGTGGTGAACGCGAGGTGCGCGCCGGCCCGTACGTCCTCGGGGAGGTCGGCGAGGGAGGCGAGGACGCCGTCCACCATCGGCTCGACGAAGCCGGGGTGGTTGAAGTAGTGCCGCAGTTTGTCCACGCGGGGCACGGACAGCCCCTCGGCCTCCAGGGCGGCCAGTGACTCGGCGAGGTTCTCGCGGTACTGGCGGCAGCCGGAGTAGGAGGCGTAGGCGCTGGTGGCCAGGACGGCGATGCGGCGGTGTCCGGCGCGGGTCATCTCGCGCAGGGTGTCGGTCAGGTAGGGCGCCCAGTTGCGGTTGCCCCAGTACACGGGCAGATCGAGTCCGTGGCCGGCGAAGTCCTCGCGCAGGGCGTCGAGCAGCGCCCGGTTCTGGGCGTTGATGGGGCTGACGCCGCCGAAGAGGAAGTAGTGCTTGCCGACCTCCTTGAGCCGCTCCTCGGGGATTCCCCGGCCGCGGGTCACGTTCGCCAGGAACGGAACCACGTCGTCCGGTCCTTCGGGGCCTCCGAAGGAGAGCAGCAGCAGGGCGTCGTAGGGAGCGGGATCACGCACATCGGACATGGCACCGATCCTGCCACCCGCCCCGCGCCCCGTTTCCACCGACACCGGCCACCCGGGACCGCCGCGCGGGGACGGGCCGTGCCGCCCGGAAACCCACTGTCGGACATGTCGCCCGCGACCGTAAGCTGTATCGGCCGCATTCACCCCTGACATCGCGCGTGACCACGCCGTTCCGGAGATCCCTTGTCCAGTCCCTACCGCGCGATCTTCGCCGCACCCGGCTCCCGGGCGTTCTCCGCCGCCGGTTTCCTCGGCCGGATGCCGTTGTCCATGATGGGCATCGGCGTGGTGACCATGGTGTCCCAGCTGACCGGCCGGTACGGGCTGGCCGGGGCGCTCTCGGCGACGCTGGCCATGTCGGCCGCGGTCATCGGCCCCCAGATATCCCGGCTCGTCGACCGGTACGGACAGCGCCGGGTGCTGCGCCCGGCGACGCTCGTCGCGCTGGCGGCGGTGACGGGGCTGCTGGTCTGCGCGCAGCAGGGGCTGGCGGACTGGACGCTCTTCGTCTTCGCGGCGGGCGCGGGGTGCGTACCCAGCGTCGGATCGATGGTCCGGGCCCGCTGGGCGGAGATCTACCGGGGCTCGGCGCAGCGACTGCACACCGCGTACGCGTGGGAGTCGATCGTCGACGAGGTGTGCTTCATCTTCGGCCCGATCATCTCGATCGGGCTCTCCACCGCCTGGTTCCCGGAGGCCGGGCCGCTGATAGCGGCCGGATTCCTGCTGGTCGGCGTGGTCTGGCTGACCGCTCAGCGGTCCACGGAGCCGGTGCCGCATCCGCAGGCCCGGCACACCACGGGCTCCGCGCTCTCCTCCCGCGGCCTCCAGGTGCTCGTGATCACCTTCGTGGCGACCGGGGCGATCTTCGGGGCCGTCGACGTGGTGACGGTGGCCTTCGCCGAGGAGCTCGGGCACAAGGCCGCGGCCAGTCTGGTCCTCGCCGTGTACGCGCTGGGCTCGTGCCTCGCCGGAGCGGTCTTCGGCCTGCTTCGGCTGCGGGGGAAGCCGTCCACGCGATGGCTGGTGGGTGTGTGTGCGATGGCCGTGAGTATGATCCCCCTCCAACTGGCCGGGAACCTTCCGTTTCTGGCCGTGGCGCTCTTTGTCGCGGGCCTGTTCGTCGCACCGACGATGGTGACCACCATGGCTCTCGTCGAACAGCACGTACCCCGCGCCCGGCTGACCGAGGGCATGACCTGGACCAGCACCGGGCTCGCCGTCGGCGTGGCGCTCGGCTCCTCGGCCGCCGGCTGGGTGGTCGACGCCTCCGGGGCGGAGGCGGGGTACGCGGTGCCCGCCGTGGCGGGAGCGCTCGCGGCCGCGGTGGCGTTCCTGGGGTACCGCCGGCTCAGTGGACCGGCTCCTAGGGAAGGGCGCGGGGAAGATGACCGACACCTACGCACGGACGACGACGAGCGCGTGGCGTAACTGGGCGGGCAACGTCACCGCCCGTCCGGCACGGACCGTGTCCCCCGCCTCCGTGGACGAGCTGTCCGAGGCGCTGCGCCGGGCCTCGGAGGACGGGCTGAAGGTGAAGCCGGTCGGCACCGGCCACTCCTTCACCGCGACGGCGGCCACCGACGGACTGCTGATCCGCCCCGATCTGCTCACCGGCATCCGGGAGATCGACCGGGACGCGATGACGGTGACGGTCGAGGCCGGCACCCCGCTGAAGCGGATGAACGCGGCGCTGGCCCGCGAGGGCCTCTCGCTCACCAACATGGGCGACATCATGGAGCAGACGGTCGCCGGGGCGACCTCGACCGGGACGCACGGCACCGGCCGCGACTCGGCGTCCATATCGGCGCAGATCCGCGCCCTGGAGCTGGTCACCGCCGACGGTACGGTGCTGACCTGCTCGGAGACCGAGAACCCCGAGGTCTTCGCCGTGGCCCGGATCGGGCTCGGCGCGCTGGGCGTCATCACGGCGATCACCTTCGCCGTGGAGCCGGTCTTCCTGCTGACCGCCCGCGAGGAGCCGATGACCTTCGACCGGGTCACGTCCGACTTCGACGAGCTGGTCGCGGAGAACGAGCACTTCGAGTTCTACTGGTTCCCGCACACCGGCAACACCAACACCAAGCGCAACAACCGCAGCGCCGGTCCCGCGGCTCCTCCCGGGCGGATCAGCGGCTGGATCGAGGACGAGTTCCTCTCCAACGGCGTCTTCCAGGTCGCCTGCTCGCTCGGCCGGGCGGTCCCCGCCACGATCCCCTCGATCGCCAGGGTCTCCAGCCGCGCCCTGTCCGCGCGCACGTACACCGACATCCCCTACAAGGTCTTCACCAGTCCGCGCCGGGTCCGGTTCGTGGAGATGGAGTACGCCCTGCCGCGCGAGGCCGCCGTGGAGGCGCTGCGCGAACTCAAGGCGATGGTGGAGCGCTCGCCGCTGCGGATCAGCTTCCCGGTGGAGGTGCGCACGGCCCCGGCGGACGACATCGCGCTCTCCACGGCCTCGGGCCGGGACAGCGCCTACATCGCCGTGCACCTGTACCGGGGCACCCCGTACCAGGCCTACTTCACGGCGGTCGAGCGGATCATGACCGCGCACGCCGGCCGTCCGCACTGGGGCAAGGTCAACACCCGGGACGCCGCGTACCTGTCCGGGGTGTACCCGCGCTTCGGCGAGTTCACCGCGGTACGGGACCGGCTGGACCCGGACCGTCTGTTCGCCAACGACTATCTGCGCCGGGTGCTGGGCGACTGACCCCTCCCCCGTCACCCCGCGCATGGATCGGCCCCCGCCCGGAATCTCCGGGCGGGGGCCGATCCATGCGCGGGGGCCGCGGGTTCAGCGGCCGGTGTCGCCGGTGGCCGGGTCGCCCTCCTGCGCGGGGGCGCTGCCGGCGTCCGAGGGCGCGGGGGACGCGCCGTCGCCGGTGGCCGACGGGGTGGGGGTGGCGGACGGCTGAGCGCCACCGCCGGTGCCGCTGCCCGTGCCGTCCGACGGGGCCGGGGTGGGCGTCGGCGCGTCGGTGGCGGCGCCGCTGTCGCGCGGGCCAGGGCGGGTGCTCCCCCCGTCCCGCGGTGCGGTGGGCGCCGGGGAGCCGTCCCCGGCCGGGGTGGTGGCGTCGCGGTCCGTGCCGGTTCCGGGGGTCGGCTGCGGATCGGTGGATCCGCCCGATCCGCGTTCGCCGCGCACGACCGAGCCGACGGTGGTGCCCTGACCACCGCTCAGGTCGTTGCCGGAGAGCAGTTCGAAGGTGGTGATCCCGACCATGGCGACGACGAACACCACGGCGGCGCCGAGAGCCGAACGCTTCCAGCCCCGGATCCGGGTGCCGTGCGTGGTCGCCGAGGAGAAGGCGTCGTCCTGGTCCGCGGGGGCGACGGCGAGCGGCCGGGTGCCGTCCACCGCGCGCAGCTGCCGGGTCCGCTCCGCGTCGGCGGGAACCTGCCGCAGCACGGTCGTGGCATCGACCCGGCGCAGCGCCCGCGTGGCGTCGGCGTCGGCGGGGTCCACGCGGCCCAGTACCGTCGTGGCGTCCGCCGGGCGCGGGATCGCGGTGGTCGGGGCGGACGCGGCCGCCTCGCGCAGGGCGATCCGCGTACCGGCCGTCTCCCACTCCGCGTCCGGGTCACCCGCGTCGCGCGTCTGGCGCGTATGCACCGTCACCTCGCGGTCCGGGTGCTTGACCTGGACGGTCACCTCGCGGATCTGCTCGCCCGTGCGCCGGAAGAAGTGCTGGAAGACGGAGCCCCCGCAGGTGGCCACGACGCTCATCACCCCGGCGCCCATAATCGTCCCGTAGACCCCCAGTTGGGACGCCGCGACGGCCGCCGCCACCGCCGCCACCGCGCTGCCCGCCACCTGGGGCAGGCTCAGATCGATCCGCCTTTCCTTGGGTTCTATGTCGCTTTCCGGCTTCTGCACCATTTCCAGCCCTTGATTGACATCGCTCCCACCATGCACCAACAAGGGACAATTGAGCGAAGCGGATAGTTCCGTTTACGGTGATTCTGTGAAGCAGGACACGCACGACGGGCATCACGTCCCCAACTGGGTACGCCAACTCCCGTGCCCGACGAGAACTTGGACGGCGCGGCGGTCCACCCACATGGTCCTAATGGAGTACTGTGGCGAGCCCTGGGGCCGGACACCCATGCGGATGTCCGGAACCTTCGGGAGGGGGCCGAAGGAGGCACTCGATCCGGCGGCGCGGCGGCATCGCACGGGGGCCAGCTACGCGGAGTGACCATCGGTCACTGCGTGTCGCGTGAAGAGGTCACCGTGTCACACCGGCGATCACGGGCTCACGCCCGACACGCCGGGCAACACGGCAATGTTGTGGCAGGCTGCACCCGGGCAGGCCACACTCGACTAGCGGAAGCAGCGACGCACGTGACGTCGGCAGGCACCACCCGGGAGGTCCCCATGCCCGAACTGCGTGTCGTGGCCGTCTCCAACGACGGCACACGACTGGTGCTCAAAGCTGCGGACAGTACGGAGTACACGCTTCCGATCGACGAGCGGCTGCGAGCCGCCGTGCGCAACGACCGCGCCCGGCTCGGCCAGATCGAGATCGAGGTGGAGAGCCACCTCCGGCCCCGCGACATCCAGGCCCGGATACGAGCCGGCGCCTCCGCGGAGGAGGTCGCCCAGTTCGCCGGGATCCCGGTCGACCGTGTCCGCCGCTTCGAGGGCCCCGTGCTCGCGGAGCGCGCCTTCATGGCCGAGCGCGCCCGGAAGACTCCCGTGCGCCGTCCCGGCGAGAACACCGGCCCCCAGCTCGGCGAGGCGGTGCAGGAACGGCTCCTGCTGCGCGGCGCCGACAAGGAAACCGTCCAGTGGGACTCCTGGCGCCGTGACGACGGCACCTGGGAGGTCCTGCTGGTGTACCGGGTCGCCGGCGAACCTCACTCGGCGAGCTGGACCTACGACCCGCCGCGCCGGCTCGTCCAGGCCGTCGACGACGAGGCCCGTTCGCTGATCGGCGAGACGGACGACGTCGCCGCGCCCGAGCCCAGCTTCCCGTTCGTCCCCCGGATCGCCCGGCTGCCCCGTGACCGGCCGCTGGACCGCGCCCTGGACCGCCAGATGGAGCGCCCCGCTCCGCCGCCTCCCCCTGAGCCGGAGGAGCGCGTCGGCGGGGTCACCGCGAGCGAGCGGGACTCGCTGACCAGCCTGCTGGAGGCGGTGCCCAGCTTCCGCGGCGACATGGTCGTCCCCGAGCGCCCGGCTCCGCCCGAGCCGCCCGCCCTCGAACCGGCCCCCGTGCAGGAGCCCGAGGCGGAGGAACCGCCCGCCGCGTCCGCCGGCGCGGGCGCCGCGTACGCGGACGTGCTGATGCCGCGCGCGGTCGCCGGTCACCGCGACCGGCTCACCGGGACGACCGACCGGCAGGCCGAGGCCGACGGGGTCCGTCCGGGCCGCCGGGCCGCGGTGCCGAGCTGGGACGAGATCGTCTTCGGCACGCGCCGCAAGAAGCAGGACTGAGGGACCGGGTGACCGCAGCATGACGAGGGCCCGTACGCAGCGGCGTACGGGCCTTTGTCGGCTGCCCGCGCGGAACCGTGCCGCCCGGTACGGTTCCGGCGCTCCCCTACTGGGGATCGGGTCCCGTGGCGACCGGGCGGGACTCGTCGGCCGACCACTGCGACCAGGAGCCGGCGTAGAGCGCGCTGGGGCGGCCGGTGATCTCCAGGGCCAGCACCTCGTGGGCGCCGGAGACCCCGGAGCCGCAGTAGACACCGATCTCCGTACCGTCCCCCTCGGCACCCACGGCACGGAACCGGGCGTCCAGGGCGTCCGCGTCCAGGAAGCGTCCGTCTGCGTCGGTGTTCTCCGTGGTGGGCGCGGAGACCGCGCCCGGGATGTGGCCGCCCACCCGGTCGATCGGCTCCACCTCGCCCCGGTACCGCTCGGCGGCGCGGGCGTCGAGCAGCAGACCGGAACGGGCGAGCGCCGCCGCGCCGTCCGCGTCCAGCAGCGGCATGGAGCCCGGTACGGGCACGAAGTCGCCCTCGGCGGGCTCCGGGGTCTCCTTGGACAGCTCGCCGGTCCAGGCGGCGAGCCCGCCGTCCAGTACCCGGACGTCCCGGTGCCCCGTCCAGCGCAGCAGCCACCACGCACGGGCCGCGGCCCAGCCGAGCCCGCCGTCGTACACGATCACGGCACTGTCCCGGCGGACGCCCGCGCGCCGCATCGCCGCGCCGAACGCCTCCGGATCGGGCAGTGGATGGCGTCCGCCGTCACCGGCCGGACCGGCGAGTTCGGCGTCCAGGTCGACGAAGACCGCGCCGGGCAGATGACCGGCCTCGTAGTCGGGCAGGCCGTGCGGCCCGCCCAGCTGCCAACGTACGTCCAGGAGCACCGGCGGACGTGGCCCCGCCGACTCGCTCGCACATGCGGATGCGGAGATGATGGGCTTCATACCGGCCATCCTCGCGCAGCGACCGGCCCGCCCGTAACCACGCCGAAACGGCTTCACCGCCCCCATCCGGATCTCCTCCGTCGAGATCGCGGTGCCGGCGGCGCGGCCGGGGCGCATCACGCGTCCGGTGGTGCGAGCATCTTCACGGGGCGTACACATCCCGTACCGCACAACGGCGCGCCGGCCCCGATCCCCCCGTACGGCCACCACGATGGTCGGAGGAGAGAGTGACGATGACCGAGGCTGCCGCCCGACGGACACCGGGAACGCCCTGCTGGGTCAGTCTGATCGTGCACGGCCTGCACACCACCCAGACCTTCTACACCGAACTCTTCGGCTGGGAGTACGGCCCCGGGCCCGAGCAGCTCGGCCCGTACGTCCGGGCGCTGAGCGACGGCAAGGAGGTGGCGGGGCTGGGACTGCTCTCGCCCGACCGGCACCTGCCGATCGCCTGGACGACCTATCTGGCCACCGACGACGCCGATGCCACGGCCGAGGCGATCCGGTCCTGCGGCGGCACGGTGGGGGTGGGCCCGCTGGACGCCGGCGAGGCGGGCCGGATGGCGGTGGCGTCCGATCCGTGCGGGGCCGTCTTCGGGATCTGGCAGGCCGGTTCCCACGCCGGTACGGCGCAGACCGGGGCACCCGGCACCCCGGTCTGGAACGAACTGGTCACCCGGGAGACGTCGACGGTCGCGAAGTTTTACCAGACGGTCTTCGGCTACGAGACCGAGGCGGTCGTCTCGGCCGACTTCGACTACCAGACCCTGCACCTGGGCGGGCGCCCGGTGGCCTCGCTGCACGGGGTCGGCAACGCCCTCCCCCGGGACCGGGGTCCGCACTGGATGACGTACTTCGAGGTCGCGGACACCGACGAGGCCGCGCGGCACGTGGTGGAGCTGGGCGGCCATGTCCTCCAGCAGCCGCGGGACGGGTCCGCGGGCCGGGTGGCCACGGTGGCCGACCCGGAGGGCGCGGTCTTCACGATCGTGCGGTCGGAGCGTCCCTGAAGCGAGCGGTCAGCGGCCCGGGGCCTGTCCCGCGGGCCGCGCCGCCGGGGCGCCGATCATCAGTCCGGCGGTCAGGCAGGCGAGCAGCAGCGCGCCGACGGCCCACCACAGACCCGTGGTGTAGGCGCGCAGAACGGCCGTGGTCACCCCGTCCGGCGAGGTCACCCGTCCGATCTCGGCGGCGAGAACCGCCGCCGTCAGCGCGCTGCCGAGCACGGACCCCAGGTTCTGGCCGGCCGTGACCGTCCCGGCGCGTACGCCCGAGCGCCCGGGACCGCCGGCGGCCGTCGCGGTGGCGAGCAGCGGCATGAGGGCGAGTCCGCCGCCGAACCCGACGAGGACGAGGCCGGGCAGGACGTCGGCGTAGGCACCGCCGCTGTCGAGCCGGGTCATCAGGACCAGGCCGAGCGCGGTGGCCAGCAGACCGCCGATGATCAGAACGCGGGGTGCGACGCGGGGCATCAGCCGGGCGGCCACCTGGGTGGCCCCGACGACGGCGCCGGCGGCCAGTGGCAGGAAGGCGGCGCCGGCCGTGGCGGGACTGAAGCCCACGACACCGAGCAGGTAGTAGTCGCAGGCCGAGAGCGCGGCCATGGTCCCGCAGCCGGCCAGGGCCAGGGTGAGGAAGGAGCCGGCCCGGTCGAGTCCGGTGGCGGGCGACGCCTCGGGGAAGGTGTCGGTCCGTCCGGCCTGCCACACCAGGTAGGCGACGAGCAGCAGCACGCCCGAGGTCAGGGCGGCCAGGATCAGCGGGTCGGTCCAGCCGTGCGCGTCCGCCTGGGCGAGTCCGTAGCCGAGGGCGGCGAGGGCTGCGGTGCCGAGCAGGATCCCGCCCGTGTCCAGCGGGGGCTTCGGGGGTTCGGGGCGTTCGTGGACCAGGGGGACCGCGGCGATCAGGGTGACGACGGCGAGGAGGGCCGCCGCGAACAGGCAGACGCGCCAGTTCGCGGATTCGATGATCCATCCTCCGGCGAGGACGCCGACGGCCGAACCGCCCGCGGCGGTCGCGGCGTAGACCCCGAGAGCGCGGTGCCGTTCCCTCGTATCGGTGAATCCGCTCGTGACCAGGGCCAGCGCCGACGGGGTCAGCAGCGCGGCGCAGGCCCCCTGGAGGAACCGGGCGAGGATCAGGGGTCCCTCGCCCCCGGTGAGCCCGCCGAGCCCCGAGGCGAGCACGCATCCGACGAGCCCGATGACGAAGGTGCGCCGGCGGCCGATCCGGTCGGCGAGGTGCCCGCCCATGATCAGCAGACCGCCGAAGGCGAGCGTGTACGCGAGGTACAGCGGGCTCAGTCCGTCGGTGCGCATGCCCAGATCGGCCTGGACGGCCGGGGCCGCCAGGTTGAAGGACATGAGGTCGAACAGGACCAGGAGCTGGGCCAGGGTGATCACCACCAGCCCCCACCAGCGGTGCGGGTGCGGCGGCGCGGCGTCGCCGTCCGGGGCGGGGGCCGGGAATCCCGTCCAGTGGGCCGGGGGCGTCGGCGGCCCGAACCCCTGCGGCGCGCCGAACGGCGCGGGGACGGTCGGTGCGTGGGCGGGCGGCGAGGGCACCCGCTGCGGCGCGGCGTCCTTCACCAGCGGGACGGGCTGCGGGGCCGGGGTGTCCGCGGGCTGCTCCGGAGCGAAGTCGAGGAGCCCGGCCGCGTGCCGTCCGAGCTGGGCCAGGACCGCGCCGGGCAGCCACTCCTCCGGGGACTCCTGTGCGGTCCGGTCGGCGATCTCCTGCGGTGTGGGCCGCGCGGCCGGGTCCTTCGCCAGACAGGCGCGTACGAGACCGAGGAGGGAGGCGGGCACTCCGGTGAGATCCGGCTCGTCCTCGGCGATCTTGAACAGATGGGCGGGCAGACCGGTGTCGGCGGCGCCGAAGAGCAGCCGTCCGGTGGCCGCGTGGACGAGGACCGCGCCGAGGCAGAAGACATCGCTCGCCGGGGTGAGTTCCCGGCCGCGGACCTGTTCGGGGGACATGAAGCCCGGGGAGCCGATCAGCATGCCGGTGCGGGTGTGCAGGCTGTCCCCGGCGAGGCTGTCCATGGCCCGCGCGATGCCGAAGTCGATGACGCGCGGCCCGTCGACGGTGACGAGGACGTTCGACGGCTTGAGGTCGCGGTGGATGAGCCCCGCCTCGTGCACCGCCCGCAGGGCCAGGGCCAGCCGGTTGGCGAGGACCAGGACCGAGTGCTCGGGCAGCGGTCCGTAGTCCTTGCCGACGACGGTGCTCAGATCGGGTCCGGGAACGTACCGCGTGGCCACCCACGGGACCTCGGCCTCCGGATCGGCGTCCAGCACCTCGGCGGTCCACTCGCCGCCGACCCGGCGCGCGGCGGTCACCTCGCGGGCGAAGCGCCTGCGGAACTCCTGGTTCCCCGCGTACTCGGCCTGGACGACCTTGACCGCCACCGTCCGTCCGGCGTCGGACCGGCCGAGATAGACCAGGCCCATGCCTCCCTCGCCCAGCCGGGCGATCAGTCGGTACGGGCCGATGCGGGCCGGGTCCTGGGAGGTCAGCGGTTTCACGCAAGCAACATAGGGCAACTCCCGCACCGTCGCGGGTGATCGGCCCAATCGCTGAGGAAGTCCGGTGGATTCAGGGGGTATTGACCGGCAGCACATCCGGTGACAGCGCGCCCGCGCGGGCCGACGCGCTGGTCATCCGGCGGCGGTGGTGGCTGCGGCACAGCACCTCGTACCCGATGTCCTCGGCCGGGCGGTTGACGTCGCCGACCACGACCTGGGCGCCCTCGACGACCATCCGGCCGCCGACGGTGCGGGCGTTGTGGGTGGCGCGGGCGCCGCACCAGCACAGCGCCTCCACCTGGAGCGCCTCTATCCGGTCGGCCAGCTCGATCAGGCGCTGGGAGCCGGGGAAAAGCCGGGTCCGGAAGTCGGTGGTGATGCCGAAGGCGAAGACGTCGAGGCCCAGATCGTCCACGACACGGGCCAGTTGGTCGATCTGCTCGGGGGCGAGGAACTGCGCCTCGTCGACGATGACGTAGTCGGCCCTGCCGCCCCGGGAGAGCTGGTCGACGAGGTGGGCGTACAGGTCCATGCCCTCGGCCGCCTCGACGGCCTCGGTGACCAGGCCCAGCCGGGAGGAGAGCTTCCCCTGCCCCGCCCGGTCGTCCCGGGTGAAGATCACGCCCTGGAGTCCGCGGGCCGAGCGGTTGTGCCCGATCTGGAGGGCCAGCGTGCTCTTTCCGCAGTCCATCGTTCCGGAGAAGAACACAAGCTCGGGCATGAGGGGGCTATGACCTTTCGGGAGGGAGGGAAGAAGGGGCCGGACGGCAGTCTACGAGCGTACTTCGAGCAGGGGGACGAACTGCTCGACGGGGGTCATGGAGCCGTGCATCCCGACCATCGCGGACTCGTGCGGCTCGTTGACGGAGGCGGTGATCACCACATCGTCCCGGGCCGCCGCCACCACGTCGCCGATCCGGCCGAGGACCCGCTCGTCGACGCGCGGACCGAACCAGCCCGCGGCGACGGCCTCCTCGCGGCTCGCCACCCAGAACTGCTCGCCGAGCACCTCGCGCCAGACGGTCAGCACATCCGCCTCCGCGCCCGGGACGGCGTACGCGTGACGGGCACGGCCCTCGCCGCCGAGGAGCGCGACGCCCGCGCGCAGCTCCCAGTCCTCGTCGAAGTCGATCCGGGAGTGCTCGTCGAACGGGATGTCGATCATGCCGTGGTCGGCGGTGATGTAGAGCGCGGAGCGCGGCGGCAGCTGCTCGGCCAGGCGCCGGGCCAGCCCGTCCACGTACATCAGCTGTCCGCGCCAGGCGTCGGAGTCCACCCCGAAGCGGTGCCCCGCGCCGTCGACCTCGCTGTAGTAGGTGTAGACGAGCGAGCGGTCCCCGGCGGCGAGCCGCTGGGCGGCGACGTCCATCCGCTCCTCGCCGGCGAGCCGGCCGAGGAAGGAGCCGCCGCTGAGCGCGACCTTGGTCAGCGGGGTCTGCTCGAAGGCCGGGGCGGAGACCTGTGCGGTGCGCACGCCGGCGGCGTCGGCGAGCTGGAAGACCGTCGGGTGGGGCTGCCAGGCCCTGGGCGGGGTCCACGGCTTCCAGCGGAGCTGGTTCATCAGCTCGCCGGTCTCCGGGTTGCGCGCCGTGTATCCGGGCAGGCCGTGCTCGCCCGGCGGCAGACCGGTGCCGACGGAGGCGAGCGAGGTCGCGGTGGTGGCCGGGAAGCCCGCGGTGATCGGGCGGCCGGTGCCGCCGCGCGAGCTGGGCAGCAGGGAGTGCAGGAAGGGGGCCTCATCGGGGTGGGCCCCGATCTGCTCCCAGCCGAGGCCGTCGATCAGGAACACGCAGTTCCGGTCGGCGGGGGTCAGCTCGGGGATCGCGGCGGTGAACCCGGGGACCTCCTGGCCCGCGACGAGCGTGGGCAGCAGATCGGCGAGCGATCCGCCGCCGTACTCCGGTACGGGGGCGCTGTCGACGGACAGCAGGACGGGGTCCTGCCAGGCCGGCTGGGCCATCAGCGGCCGGCCGCCGTCGCGGCGGTGGCCTCGGAGAGCGCCTGGGCGAAGGCGAGCGTCTGGCGCACGGTGTCCGGGCCGTCGCCGGCCTCGCTGACCCGCAGGCTCAGGTCGTCGGCGGTGGAGCTGCCGGTGTAGCCGTGGTCGGCCTCGCAGTTGGGGTCGCCGCAGGCGGCGGGCTCCAGGTCGATCCGGGAGACCGCGCCCCAGCCGATGGTCAGGACGACCTCGCGGGGCAGGGTGCCCGCGACGTACTTCTCGGGGTTGGCGACGACGCGGCTGACCACGACCGAGGAGATCCGGTCGAGCTTGACCGACTCGGTGGAGGTGGTGGCGTACGGCGAGGGGGAGCTGGTGTCCGCGTTCTGCTCGTCGGTGTGGCTGACGATGAAGCGGGTGTCCGTGAGCACCAGGACCGTGACGTGCCGGCGCACCTCGTTGGAGTCGAACGTCGTCTCCTGGTGCACCAGGTACGAGGCGACCGGCTCACCGCCCACGGCGGCCTCCACCGCCTCGGCCACGAGGGCCGGGTAGTAGCCGCTGCGCTCGATCGCCGCGCGCAGCCCCTGGGTCGTCGTACCGGTCTTAGCCATGGACACCATCCTACGGCGGACCGATGGCTGCCGGGGACGCCCGTGACGGCCCCGGCGGGCCGGGCCCCGGGGGCCACGTGTCAGTAGTTGGAGAGCCGGCGCGGGCCCAGATCGGTGCGGGGCGGCGGAGGGGAGAGCCGGACGCTCGCGCCGAGGACGGTGAGGCCGTGCGGGGCGACGACGACCGGCTCCAGCGCGACGGAGACGACCTCGGGGTGCTCGTCGACCAGCCGGGAGACCCGCAGCAGCAGTTCCTCCAGCGCGGCGGTGTCCACCGGGGCCGCACCGCGCCAGCCGAAGAGGACGGGGGCGGCCCGGATGGACCGGATCAGCTCGGCGGCGTCGCGGTCGGTGGCGGGGACCAGCCGGTGCGCGGTGTCGCCGAGGAGTTCGGACGGGGCTCCCGCCAGACCGAACGAGAGGACGGCGCCGGCGGCCGGGTCGATGGTGGCGCGGACGACCGTGTCCACACCGCGCGGGGCCATGGACTGGACGACGGGACGCAGTTCGGCGGGGGTGCCGAGCAGATCGGTCAGCTCGCCGTACGCCCTGCGCAGCGCGGTCTCGCCCGCGAGGTCGAGGCGGACCCCGCCGAGGTCGGCGCGGTGGCGCAGATGGGGGGCGGTGGTCTTCAGCGCGACCGGGTAGCCGAGCCGGGCCGCCGCGGCGACCGCCTCCTCGGGGCCGGGCGCGGGCAGCGTCGGCCGGACGGTGATGCCGTAGCAGGCCAGGAGCGCGCGGGCCTCGTCGTGGTCCAGCGGCTTGCCCCGGGGGTCGGGGTCCGGGCCCAGCAGGGTGTCGATGAGTGCGGCGGCGGCCGGTTCGTCGATGGTGTCGTCGAGGAATTCGGGCACCTTGCCCGGCAGGGCCGCCTGCCGCCGCCACTGCGCGTACCGCACGGCCTCCGCGAGCGCCCGCACCGCCCGCTCGGCGGCGGGGTACGCGGGGATCCGGCCGGCGGCCCGGGGCGTGTCGGCGGTCGGTCCGGGGTCGGGGGCGGTGGACGCGGCGGCAGGGGTGGTCGGCGGGGCGGAGGTGGCCGGTGTCGTGGCGGGACCGTTCGGCGTTCCCGCGCTGTTCGGCGTTCCGGCACCGGCCGTCGCTCCCGTGCCGGTCGCGGGTGCCGTGCCCGGTGCCGGGCGCGGGGCGGCGGGCTGGGGGCGCTGCTGGGCGACCGTGCTGGTCGCGGCGGCCAGGGCCTCCGCCAGACCGCCGATCTCCACGTGCACCACGGCGACCGGCTTCGCGGGACCCGCGGCGGCCGCCGCGTGCAGGGCGGTCGCCAGCACCTCCCCGTCGCCGGACTCCGCCTCCCCGTCCTCGCCCACCCACGGGATCGCCGTCACCACGACCGCGTCGCAGCCGCCGTCGGCCAGGGCCGCCGACAGCGCGTCGCGGAAGTCCTGCGGCGTCGCCGCCGTGGTGAGGTCGACGGGCGGCCGGGGACGCAGCCCCTCCGCCAGGCAGGCGTCGTACGTGAGGAGCCCGAGCGACTCCGAGTTGCCGAGGATGGCGACGCGCCCGCCCGCGGGGAGCGGCTGGTCGGCCAGGAGCAGCCCGGCGTCGACCATCTCCGTGACCGTGTCGACGCGGATGACGCCAGCCTGCCGCATCAGCGCGGAGACCGTGGCGTCCGGGATCCGGCTGACCGGGACCGCGTGGCCGGGCGGGGTGGAGCCGCTGTGCCGGGCGCCCTTGACCACGACGACGGGCTTCACCGCGGCGGTCCGCCGGGCGAGGCGGGTGAACTTGCGGGGGTTGCCGAGCGATTCCAGGTACAGCAGGGCGACGTCGGTGTCCGGGTCCTCGTACCAGTACTGCAGGAAGTCGTTGCCCGAGATGTCGGCCCGGTTGCCGGCCGAGATGAAGGTGGAGAGCCCCGCGCCGCGCCGGTAGAGACCGGACAGCAGGGCGATGCCGATCGCGCCGGACTGGGTGAACAGGCCGATGCGGCCGGATGCGGGCCGCTCCGGTGCGAGGGAGGCGTTGAGCCGGACGGCCTCGGAGTTGTTGATGATGCCGAAGGCGTTGGGGCCGATGATCCGCATGCCGTACGAACGGGCCTGCCGCACCAGTTCGCGCTGGCGCTCGCGGCCCTCGGCGCCCCACTCGGCGTATCCGGCGGAGAGGACGACGAGGCCCTGGACGCCGTGCTCGCCGCAGTCGGCGACGGCTTCGGGGACGCGGTCGGCGGGGACGGCGACCACCGCGAGGTCGACCGGTTCGCCGATCTCGCCGAGTGAGCGGTGGGCGGGTACGCCGTCGAGGGTGTCCTGGCCGGGGGTGATGGCGTGGTTCACGGCGTGGACGCGGCCGGTGAAACCGGCGGCCAGGAGGTTGCGCAGGACGGTGCGTCCGACGCCGCCCGGGGTGCGTCCGGCGCCGATGACGGCGACGGAGCCGGGGGCGAGCAGTCGCTGCACGGAGCGGGCCTCGGCACGCTGTTCACGGGCGCGCTGCACGGCCAGGGACTCGGCGGTGGGTTCGAGGTCCAGGGTGAGGTGGACGGATCCGTCCTCGAAGCTGCGCTGCTGGGTGTAGCCGGCGTCACGGAACACCTTGATCATCTTGGTGTTGGCGGGCAGCACCTCGGCGGCGAAGCGCCGGATGCCGCGTTCGCGGGCGACGGCCGCGATGTGTTCGAGGAGGGTGGAGGCGACTCCACGGCCCTGGTGCGCGTCCTGGACGAGGAAGGCCACCTCGGCCTCGTCGGCGGGCGCGGAGGCGGGGCGTCCGGTCGCATCGATCCGGTCGTAGCGGACGGTGGCGATGAACTCGCCGCCCACCGTGACCGCGAGGCCCACCCGGTCGACGTAGTCGTGATGGGTGAAGCGGTGGACGTCCTTGGCGGAGAGCCGGGGGTAGGGCGCGAAGAACCGGTAGTACTTCGACTCGTCGGAGACCTGCTCGTAGAAGCTGACCAGCCGCTCGGCGTCGTCCGTGGTGATGGGCCTGATCCGGGCGGTGCCACCGTCACGGAGCACCACGTCCGCCTCCCAGTGATCGGGGTAGGCGTGATGCGGACTCTGCTCCGGAGAGGGCTGCATGCGCAAAGCCTACGGCGCCGCCACCGGTCGCGTGGGGCACGGGGCCGGGGCAGTCTGGGGTGGCCGGGCGGCGGTGGCGCACCTGCCAGGGTGCGCGGCGCGGCCCGGCCGGAGCACCGCGCACTGCATGAGAGACTGGTCTAGACAACTATTGATTCGTGAAGGGCAGAACCATGGCTGAGCGCCGCGTCAACGTCGGTTGGGCCGAGGGCCTGCACGCCCGCCCCGCTTCCATCTTCGTCCGTGCCGCCACGGCCTCCGGCATCCCCGTGACGATCGCCAAGGCCGACGGCAACCCGGTCAACGCCGCCTCGATGCTCGCCGTGCTCGGCCTCGGCGCGCAGGGCGGCGAGGAGATCGTCCTGGCGTCCGACGCGGAGAACGCCGACGCCGCCCTGGACCGCCTCTCCAAGCTGGTCGCCGAGGGCCTGGACGAGCTCCCCGAGACCGTCTGAACCGGACCGGCCGCACCCGCCGGAGCACTCCGCGCCGAAACCGCGCCACCCCCCGACCGGGGCGGCGCGGTTTTCGCTTTCCGGGGCGCCGGATCACCGCCGGACGAATCGGCGACGACCTTCGGCACGGATAACGGCACCCCTGAAAAGAAAACCGAATTCAGGGCAGCAGAAAAGCCCCCCTCGAATTCCGCTCCTCTTTGTATACGGCGCCTTCATTACGAACGGCCACTCGGGGTGTGTACGGGATGTTGCGCATTCCTCACCTTGCCCGCGGAGGCGGTACGGCGCAGCCGGTGAGCGGCCCCGGCCCGCTCGGCGTGCTGGGCGGTGAGGGCCCTGGCCCGTTCGGCGTCGCCGCGCGCCACGGCGTCCACGATGGCCCCGTACTCGGCCCAGACGTCGCCCGGCCGGGACGGCGGGTCGGCCGTGTACATCCAGGCGATCTTGTGACGGAGCTGGGTGAGCAGAGCGATGAGGCCCGGACTGCCGGAGGCCTGGGCGAGCGTCTCGTGGAACCAAGCGCCCAGGGACCGCAGGTCCTCGCCCTCGCCGCGCCTGGCCCGCTCCTGACCGAGTCTGACCAGGCCCCGGAGCACCTTCAGATGCGCCTCGGTGCGGCGCCGCGCGGCACGGGCCGCCCCCAGCGGCTCCAGCAGCGTCCGCATCTCCAGGAGGTCGACGGCCTCCTGCTCGGTGGGTTCGGCGACACAGGCTCCCGCGTGTCTGCGGGTGACCACGAACCCCTCGGACTCCAGGGTGCGCAGCGCCTCGCGCACCGGCACGCGGGAGACCCCGTACCGTCGCGCCAGCACCTCCTCGGTGAGCCGGCTGCCGCGTTCGAAGACACCCGACACAATGTCTTCACGAATGGCCGTGCATACCGAATGCGCTGGAATACGCATGTCCGAACCCCCGCCCTCGTCCCCGCGGATCGCGGCCGATCGACACCTGTCCCGCGACTCTATTGCAATGCGGTCGCATTTCCGATGCCGGGCGTTCATTCATGAATATCTTTTGGCCCCGGGCCGAGTCGGGCGCGGGTGTCCCGTCCGCGCGCCCGGACCGCCCGGACATGCCGAAGGCCCCGGCGGTGCGTGCCGGGGCCTTCGGGGTGTCGCGGGTCTCAGAGGGAGACGCCGTGGGCGCGGAGGTAGGCGATCGGATCCATGTCGGAGCCGTACGAGGGGGTGGTGCGCGCCTCGAAGTGGAGGTGGGGACCGGTCGAGTTGCCGGTGGAGCCGGAGAGTCCGATCTGCTGCCCGGCGGCGACGCCCTGGCCGACGGACACGCCGATCGAGGACAGGTGGCCGTACTGGGTGTACGTGCCGTCCGTCATCCGCAGCACGATGTTGTTGCCGTACGCGCCGCCCCAGCCGGCCTCGACGACCGTGCCGGCGCCGACGGCGACGACGGAGCTGCCGGAGGCGGCGTGGAAGTCGATGCCGGAGTGGCTGCCGGAGGACCAGAGGGAACCGCTCGACTTGTAGCCGGTGGAGACGTACGTCCCTGCGACGGGGAGCCGGTACGCGCCGAGGCGGGCGCGCTCGGCGGAACGGGCGGCGCGGGCGGCGCTCTCGCGGGCCTCCTCGGCGTCGGCGGCGCGGGCCTCGGCGGCGGCGCGGGCCTTCTTCTTCGCCTCCGCCCGGAGCTCGGCCTTCTTCTTCGCCTCGGCCTTCTTCCTGGCGGCCGCCTCGGCCTTCGCCTTCTTCTTCGCGGCGGCGTCGGCCTGGTGCTGCTGCGCCTCGGCCTGGGCGCCGACGCGGTCGGCGAGGTCCTGCTCGATGGCGATGACCTGGGTGAGGCCGGTGTCGGCGACGGACGGGGTCTCGGCGTCGGCGGCGACGGACGGGGAGGCCAGTGCGCCGACGACTCCGGTGGTGGCCAGGGTCGCGATGCCGACGGCCTTCGCACCGGCGCGGGTCAGACGGCCCGGGGCACGATGCTTCCCGGTGGCACGGGTGAACGCCATGGAGTGGCTGGTCCTTTCCTTCCTTCTCGCCTACCGGGTTAGCTGACGGGTTCGGAGCAGGAAGGTCTCCTACGGATGCCGTGGCCCCGGTCCGGGGCGTGGGCGTCCGATTCACCCCAGGGACTGCGTGGGTCCCCGGCTCCCCCGGCTCGCGCCTGAGGGGGACTCGGCGATGGCTGCCCGGTACGTCACGGATGCGGCATACGGGTGCGGACAGCGGAGCCGACGCTAAGCGGCGGCACGGAGGCGGACCAAACGGACAGCCGGATTTGTCGCACATCCCACAGGGCGAACAGTCAGCTTTCCTCCCAGAAGGTACAAAAGGGATGGACCGCGCGGAGTGTTCTCCGTGCGGTCCATCCCTCGGTCCCGTTCCCCCGGTCCCGTTCCCTCCGGACGTGTCCGTCGGCGACGCGACCGGGCCGGCCGGCCCTCAGCCCGTGACGACCGACACCTCTCCGATGCCCAGGGCCCGGACGGGCTCGGCGATCTGCGAGGCGTCCCCCACCAGCACCGTGACGAGACGGTCCACCGGGAACGCGTTCACGACGGCGGCGGTCGCCTCCACCGTGCCGGTCTCGGCGAGCCGGGCGTACAGCGTCGCCTGGTAGTCGTCGGGCAGATGCTGCTCGACCTGGTCGGCGAGGGTCCCGGCGACGGAGGCCGCCGTCTCGAACTTCAGCGGGGCGACCCCCACGAGGTTCTGCACGGCCGTCTCGCGCTCGGCGTCCGTCAGCCCCTCGGCGGCCAGTGTGCGCAGCACCTTCCACAGGTCGTCCAGCGCCGGGCCGGTGGATTCCGTGTCCACCGAACCGCTGATGGCGAGCGTCGAGGCACCCGTCGCCCCGGAGGCCGAGTCGGGGGCCGAGGAGCGCAGCACCTGGGCGAAGGCCCGCACGCCGTACGTGTAGCCCTTCTCCTCGCGCAGCACCCGGTCGAGCCGGGAGGTCAGGGTGCCGCCCAGGCAGTAGGTGCCGAGCACCTGCGCGGGCCAGACGCTGTCGTGGCGGTCGGCGCCGATCCGGCCGATCAGCAGCTGCGTCTGCACCGCGCCCGGACGGTCCACGATCACCACGCGGCCGGTGTCGTCGGCGGTGATCGGCGGGGCCGGGCGGGGCTCGACGGTGTTGCCCGACCAGTCGCCGAGGGTGTCGGCGAGCAGCGCGTCCAGGTCGATGTCCGTGAGATCACCGACGACCACGGCGGTGGCGGTGGACGGGCGGACATGGGCGTCGTAGAAGGCGCGCACGGCCGCGGCGTCGATCCGGGACACGGTCTCCTCGGTGCCCTGGCGCGGCCGGGACATCCGGGCGGTGGCCGGGAAGAGCTCCTTGGAGAGCTGCTTGGCGGCCCGCCGGGCGGGGTTCGCCTGCTCGTGCGGGATCTCGTCCAGGCGGTTGCCCACCAGGCGCTCGACCTCGCTGTCGGCGAAGGCGGGGGCGCGCAGCGCCTCGGCGACCAGCCCCAGCGCCTTGGGCAGCCGGGAGGCCGGGACCTCCAGGGAGACCCGGAGGCCGGGGTGGTCCGCGTGAGCGTCCAGGGTGGCGCCGCACCGCTCCAGCTCGGCCGCGAACTCCTCGGCGCTGCGCTTGTCGGTGCCCTCCGACAGGGCCCGCGCCATGATCGTGGCGACGCCGTCGAGGCCCGCGGGCTCGGCGTCCAGCGGGGCGTCGAGGAAGATCTCGACGGCGACGACCTGCTGGCCGGGGCGGTGGCAGCGCAGCACCGTGAGCCCGTTGGGCAGCGCGCCGCGCTCGGGGGCGGGGAAGGCCCAGGGCTTGGCCGCGCCCGGGGCGGGCTGCGGGTGGTACTGCATCGAAACTCCAGTCGCGGCAGCGTCGGTCACTGGTCCGCCCCCTCGTGCGCGTCGGTGTCGGTGTCGGCGTCCGCCTCGTCGGCCGGCTCGACCGGCTCGTAGACCAGGACCGCCCGGTTGTCGGGCCGCAGCTGGGCCCTGGCGGCCGCCTTGACCTCGTCGGCCGTGACGTCGAGGACGCGGTGCACGGCGGTCAGGGCGAGCTGGGGGTCGCCGAACAGCACCGCGTACCGGCACAGTTCGTCCGCGCGGCCCGCGACGGTACCGAGACGGTCCAGCCACTCGCGCTCCAACTGGGCCTGCGCGCGTTCCATTTCCTCGGGGGTGGGGCCCTCCTCGGCGAACCGCGCCAGCTCCTCGTCGACCGCGGTCTCGATCTGCGCCACCTCGACACCGCCGGACGTCTTGACGTCCAGCCAGCCGAGCGAGGGGGCGCCCGCCAGGCGCAGCAGTCCGAATCCGGCGGCGACGGCCGTCCGGTCGCGGCGGACCAGGCGGTTGTGCAGCCGGGACGACTCGCCGCCGCCGAGCACGGTCAGCGCGAGGTCCGCGGCGTCGCACTCGCGGGTGCCGTCGTGGGGCAGCCGGTAGGCGGCCATCAGGGCCCTCGCCGGGACCTCCTCGCGGACCTCCTCGCGCAGCTCGCCGCCGATGGTCCCGGGCAGCGCGCCGTCGCGCGGCGGCCGCTTGCCGTCGTGCGAGGGGATCGATCCGAAGTACTTCTCGATCCAGGCGAGGGTCTGCTCGGGGTCGATGTCGCCGACGACCGAGAGCACCGCGTTGTTCGGCGCGTAGTACGTACGGAAGAACGTCCGGGCGTCCTCCAGCGTCGCGGCGTCCAGGTCGGCCATCGAGCCGATCGGGGTGTGGTGGTACGGGTGGCCCTCCGGGTAGGCGAGGGCGGTCAGCCGCTCGAACGCGGTGCCGTACGGAACGTTGTCGTAGCGCTGGCGGCGCTCGTTCTTGACGACGTCGCGCTGGTTCTCCATGGACTCCTCGTCGAGCGCGGCGAGCAGCGAGCCCATCCGGTCGGCCTCGAGCCACAGGGCCAGCTCCAGCTGGTGCGCCGGCATCGTCTCGAAGTAGTTGGTGCGCTCGAAGCTCGTGGTCCCGTTGAGGGAGCCGCCGGCGCCCTGCACGAGTTCGAAGTGTCCGTTCCCCTTCACCTGTCCGGAGCCCTGGAACATCAGGTGCTCGAAGAGGTGAGCCAGTCCGGTGCGTCCCTCGACCTCGTGGCGCGAGCCGACGTCGTACCAGAGGCACACCGCGGCGACCGGGGTCAGATGGTCCTCGGAGAGCACCACGCGCAGGCCGTTGGCCAGACGGTGCTCGGTCGCTGTCAAGCCGCCGGAGCCGGCCTGGGCTGTGGCCGTGTGACCCATGGGCATGTACGTCCCTTCGATCGCGATACTGGTTTTACTGCGAGACCTGCCACTGTAAGCAAGCGCACCGACACCTGGCGAAGTTCCCGTACCGCGAAAGTTCGCGGGAAAGAGGGTCACCACCGCCTCGGGGCGGACGGAGAACGTGCTTTGGGACGGGTCGAGGTCCACGTTGTCAGTGGGGCGGTCCACAATGGTGCGCGTCAGAACCTGAGGAAACCCGAGGGAACCTGAGGTTGCCCGATCAGAATCCGTGAAGGAGTCGCAGCAGCGATGGCCCGCCGCAGCACGAAGACCCCGCCGCCGGACGACTTCGAGGAGAAGATCCTCGACATCGACGTCGTCGACGAAATGCAGGGCTCCTTCCTGGAGTACGCGTACTCGGTGATCTACTCCCGGGCCCTGCCGGACGCCCGCGACGGTCTGAAGCCGGTCCACCGCCGCATCGTCTACCAGATGAACGAGATGGGCCTGCGCCCCGAGCGCGGGTTCGTGAAGTGCGCCCGGGTGGTCGGCGAGGTCATGGGCAAGCTGCACCCGCACGGCGACGCGTCGATCTACGACGCGCTGGTACGTATGGCGCAGCCCTTCTCCATGCGGCTCCCGCTGGTCGACGGCCACGGCAACTTCGGCTCGCTGGGCAACGACGACCCGCCCGCCGCCATGCGGTACACGGAATGCCGGATGGCCGACGCGACCTCGTTGATGACGGAGTCGATCGACGAGGAGACCGTCGCCTTCCAGTCGAACTACGACGGGCAGGAGAAGGAGCCGGTCGTCCTCCCGGCCGCGTATCCGAACCTGCTGGTCAACGGCACGACCGGGATCGCGGTCGGCATGGCGACCAATATGCCGCCGCACAACCTGGGCGAGGTCGTCGCGGCCGCCCGGCACCTGATCAGGCATCCGGGCGCCGACCTGGAGACCCTGATGCGGTTCGTCCCCGGACCCGACCTGCCGACCGGCGGCCGGATCGTGGGCCTGGGCGGCATCAAGGACGCGTACGCCTCGGGCCGCGGCACGTTCAAGATCCGCGCCACCGCCTCCGTGGAGAACGTCACCCCCCGCCGCAAGGGCCTGGTCGTCACCGAACTGCCCTTCACCGTCGGCCCGGAGAAGGTGATCGGCAAGATCAAGGACCTGGTCGCGGCGAAGAAGCTCCAGGGCATCGCCGACGTCAAGGACCTCACCGACCGCGCGCACGGTCTGCGTCTGGTCATCGAGATCAAGAACGGCTTCGTGCCCGAGGCCGTCCTCGAACAGCTCTACAAGCTGACGCCGATGGAGGAGTCCTTCGGCATCAACAACGTGGCGCTGGTCGACGGACAGCCGCTCACGCTCGGCCTCAAGGAGCTTCTGGAGGTCTATCTCGACCACCGCTTCGACGTGGTGCGCCGGCGCAGCGAGTTCCGCCGGGGCAAGCGCCGCGACCGGCTGCACCTGGTCGAGGGCCTGCTCGTCGCGCTGCTCGACATCGACGAGGTCATCCGCCTCATCCGTTCCAGTGACAACTCGGCCCAGGCGAAGGAGCGGCTCGTCGAGCGCTTCTCGCTGAGCGAGATCCAGACCCAGTACATCCTGGACACCCCGCTGCGCCGGCTGACCCGTTTCGACCGGATCGAGCTGGAGAGCGAGCGGGACCGGCTCAACACGGAGATCGAGGAGCTGACCGCGATCCTGGAGTCGGACTCCGAGCTGCGCAAGCTGGTCTCCTCGGAACTGGCGGCGGTCGCGAAGAAGTTCGGCACCGACCGGCGCACGGTGCTGCTGGAGTCGGCCGGCGCTCCGGTCGCCTCGGTGCCGCTGGAGGTCGCGGACGACCCCTGCCGGGTGCTGCTGTCCTCGACGGGTCTGCTGGCTCGCACGGCCAACGACGACCCGATCGTGTTCGCCGAGGACGCCAAGCGGGCCAAGCACGATGTGATCGTGTCGGCCGTCCCGGCCACGGCGCGCGGCGACGTCGGGGTGGTGACGACCACCGGGCGGCTGCTGCGCCTCGCGGTCATCGACCTGCCGCAGCTGCCCGGCACGCACGCGGCGCCCGTCCTCTCCGGCGGGGCGATGGTCTCGGAGTTCCTGACGCTGGAGTCGGACGAGGAGGTCGTCTGCCTCACCACGCTCGACGAGTCGTCCCCGGGACTGGCGATCGGCACGCTCCAGGGCGTCGTGAAGCGTGTCGTACCCGATTACCCGGCCAACAAGGACGAGCTGGAGGTCATCGCCCTCAAGGACGGCGACCGCGTCGTCGGCGCGGCCGAGCTGCGGACGGGCGAGGAGGACCTGGTCTTCGTCACCTCGGACGCGCAGCTGCTGCGGTATCCGGCGGCGCAGGTCCGTCCGCAGGGCCGTCCGGCCGGCGGTATGGCGGGCGTCAAGCTGGCGGCCGGTGCCGAGGTGCTGTCCTTCTCCGCGGTGGACCCGGCGGCGGACGCGATGGTGTTCACGGTCGCCGGATCGCACGGCACGCTGGACGATTCGGTGCTGACCTGCAAGCTCACCCCGTTCGACCAGTACCCGCGCAAGGGCCGGGCGACCGGTGGGGTGCGCTGCCAGCGGTTCCTGAAGGGCGAGGACGTGCTGGTGTTCGCCTGGGCCGGTGCCGCGCCGGCGCGCGCCGCGCAGAAGAACGGCGCGCCGTCCGAGCTGCCCGAGCCGGACCCGCGCCGCGACGGTTCGGGGACGCCGCTGGCGGCCCCGGTCGCGGTGGTCGCCGGCCCCGTGTAGCCCCCGGCCCGGCGGCGGTGGCGCGTTACGCGTCGTCGCCGCCGGGCTGCTGCACGTAGCGCAGGACGCCCCACATGGCTCGCTCGTGTGCGGCGTCCCGCGTCGTTTCCGGGCCGGTCTCCCCCACCGCCCGGCAGCTCTCCAGTTCCTTGCGCAGGGCGGACGCGTCGATGCCGGAGCCGATCAGGACGAGACGGGTGAGCCGGGGTTCGTCGCGGGCCCAGGGGCGCGGGACGAAGCGCAGGAACCGTCCCACGGCGTGCACCCCGTAGGCGTTGTCCCGGTCGCCGTCGCCGAAGTCGACATGTCCCTTGATGCGGTAGAGGCCCTCGGGCCGGGAGTCCAGGAACGCCATCAGCGCACGCGGGTCCATGGGGACGTCGGCGGTGAAGTCGACGCTTTCGTACGCCGTGTGCAGATGGTCCCCGTGCGCCTCGCCGGTCTCCTCGGCCCGCTGTTCCAGGTACAGGTCCTCGAACGTGAGCTGCCGGGCCCTCTCCTCGCCGTCGGGGCGCAGCGCCGGGTCGAAGAGCAGTTCCGGGTCGATCCGTCCGTGGACGGCGGGGACGACGGCCGCGGTGCTGCCGCTCGCCGCGACGGCCTCGCGCACCCGGGCCTGTTCCGCCTCGTCGGCGCGGTCCGTCTTGTTCAGCACGACGAGGTCGGCGACGGCGAGATGGCGGTCGATCTCGGGGTGCCGCTCCCGGGTGGCCGAGAACTCGGCGGCGTCCACGACCTCGACCAGTCCGCCGTACAGGATGTGCGGGTTGTCGCTGGCCAGGATCATCCGGACGAGTTCCTGGGGTTCCGCCAGCCCGCTCGCCTCGATGACGATCACATCGAGGCGGGCGGCGGGGCGGGTCAGGGTCTCCAGATAGGTGTCCAGTTCGCTCGCGTCGACCGCGCAGCACAGGCAGCCGCCGCCGAGCGAGACCGTCGAACCGACCTGTCCGGACACCGTCATGGCGTCGATCTCGATGGTGCCGAAATCGTTGACGACGACGCCGATGCGGTTGCCCGCGCGGTGGCGCAGGAGGTGGTTGAGCAAGGTCGTCTTGCCCGATCCCAGGAATCCCGCGAGGACGATGACGGGGATCTGCCGGCTGCGGGAGGGGGACGACACGTTCGACGGGGCCTTTCCTGAGGGTCAGACGGCCGGGACCGGCTGCGGCGGGGGCGGGCCGACGTAACGGGCCGCCGGGCGGATGATCTTGGTGTCCTCCGCCTGCTCCAGGATATTGGCGCTCCAGCCGACGACCCGCGCCGCGCAGAAGGTCGGGGTGAACATCTCGCGCGGCAGCCCGCACAGTTCCATGACGACGCCGGCGTAGAACTCGACGTTGGTGTGCAGTTCGCGGCCGGGCTTCAGCTCGGCGAGGATCGCCTCGACCTGCCGTTCCACCTCGACGGCGAAGTCGACCAGGGGGCCGCCGAAGCCCTGGGCGAGGGAGCGCAGCATGCGGGAGCGGGGGTCCTCGGTGCGGTAGACGGGGTGCCCGAATCCCATGATCCGGTCGCCGGCGAGCACCCGTTCGCGGATCCATCCGTCGATGCGGTCGAGGGTGCCGATCGCGTCCAGGGTGTCGAGGGCGCGGCTGGGCGCTCCGCCGTGCAGCGGCCCGGAGAGCGCGCCGACGGCCGCGACCAGGCAGGCCGCGACGTCGGCTCCGGTGGAGGCGACGACCCGTGCGGTGAACGTCGAGGCGTTGAAGCCGTGGTCGACGGTGGAGATCAGGTACTGCTCGACGGCCCGTACCCGAGCGGCGTCCGGGACCTCACCGGTGAGCATGTAGAGGTAGTTGGCCGCGTACGGCAGGTCGTCGCGCGGCTCGACGGGGTCGAGGCCCCGACCCAGGCGGTACAGGGCGGTCAGCACCGTGGGGACGGCGGCGCAGGCGGTGAGCGCGTCGTCGCGCTGGCGGTCCGCGCCGATGTCGTACACGGGCCGGAAGCCGGACTCGGCGCCGAGCAGGGAGAGGGCCGTGCGCAGCCCGGAGAGGGGGCCGGATTCGGCGCTCGCCCGCGCTATGGCCGGCAGGGCACCGCGCACCCCGGCGGGCAGCCGGCGCAGCGCGGCGGTGCGGGCGGCGAAGCCGGCGCGGGCCTGCGGTCCGGGCAGTTCGCCCTCGGTCATCAGGTACCAGACGTCCTCGAAGCTCCGGGTCCGTGCGAGTTCGATCGCCGAGTACTGCCGGTAGTGGTAGAAGCCCTCGCGGCCCCGGACATCGCCGAGTGCGGTGTCGGTGACGACGACACCGGCGAGGCCCCGGGGGGCTTCGAGCGGCGCGGGGGCGGTGGTGGTCGTCATTGATTCCTCCAGGGGTGCCGTCGTCGCGCGGACCGCACCGGGAGAGCCCGGCCAAGGGATCCTGCGACGCCTGTTGACATTGATTTGACTGTCCATGCTTGACTGTAGATCTGTCAATGTTGATTGAATCAATATGGATACGGTGGGCGGCATGACGGATCAATCAGGGGCAGCCTCTTCGACGGCCGGGCAGGACGGGCCCGGCCTGCGCAGACTCACCACGCGGGAGACGGCCGAACGCCTGGGCGTGAAGCCCGAAACGGTGTACGCGTACGTGAGCCGGGGCCAGCTCAGCAGCAACCGCGCGCCGGGCGGGCGCGGGAGCACGTTCGACGCGAGGGAGGTGGAGGCGCTCGCCCGCCGGACGGGGCGCAGAGAACACGCGGCCCCTTCCGGGGAGCCCGCCTTCCCCACCGGCATCACCCTCATCGAGCGCGACGCGTACTACTTCCGGGGCGTGGACGCGACGGAACTGGCCCGGAACCACGCGTACGAGGAGATCGCCGAGTGGCTCTGGACCGGGACGCTGCGGCCGGGAATCCGGTTCACGGCACCGGCCGACGCCCGCGCCGCGGCTCGCCGGGCTGTCGCCGCACTGCCCCCGCACAGTGGCTCCACGGACCGGCTGAGGGTGGCCGTGGTGGCGGCGGCCACCACGGATCCGCTGCGGTTCGACCTGTCGCGCGAAGCGGTGCTGGGCGGGGCCAGGAGCCTGATCCCGACCCTGGTCGCCGCGCTGCCCGCGATCGGGGAGGAGGCCCCGGCCGCCGCCGAGGACGGCGTTCCACCGGGGCTGGCCCGGGAACTGTGGCCGAAACTCACCCGCCGTCCGGCCGACGAGGCGTCACTCGCCGTTCTGGACACCGCGCTCGGGCTGCTGATCGACCACGATCTGGCGGCGTCCACCCTGGCCGCCCGGGTCGCGGCCTCGGCCCGCGCCCATCCGTACGCGGTGGTATCGGCGGGGCTCGGAGTCCTGGAAGGCCCCCTCCACGGCGCGGCGAGCGGACTGGCACACCGCATGCTGGCCGAGGCACTGGAACGGGGCGGCGCGGCCCCGGTGGTCGCGGACCATCTGCGGACGGGGCGGCGGGTGCCCGGTCTGGGACACCGGCTCTACACCGGCGAGGACCCTCGGGCCGGCACCCTGTTCCGCCTGCTCGAACGGGTCCCCGAGGCCGCGCCCGCCCTGAACGCCGCCCGGGACGTGGTCACCACGGCGACCCGCCACATGCCCCTGCACGCCAATGTCGACCTGGCGCTGGCCGTGCTCTCGGTCTCCTCGGGCATGGCCGCCGAGGCGGGCGAGACGGTGTTCGCCGTCGCCCGCACGGCGGGCTGGATCGCCCACGCCCTGGAGGAGTACGGGGAGCATCCGCTGCGGATGCGGCCGAGCGGGCAGTACACCGGCCCGCGCCCGCCCCAGCCGCTCCCCTCCGCGGACGGCTCCCAGAGCGCAGGCCCTGACAGGACGGAAACATCTCCGCAATAGACGGCGTCATCGACGCAAATAAACAACGGTCAGCGGGAAGTGCTGCGCGGGGGCTGGGCCGTCGAACCCCGGACCACCAGTTCGGGCTCGAAGAGCAGTTCGTCGGACGGCACCTTGCGGCCCCCGATCTGGACGGAGAGCAGTTCGACTGCGGCCCGGCCCATGGCCTCGATGGGCTGACGGACGGTGGTGAGCGGCGGCTCGGTGCAGTTCATGAACGCCGAGTCGTCGTAGCCCACGACGGAGACGTCGGCGGGCACCGAGAGGCCCCGCCGGCGGGCCGCGCGCACGGCGCCGAGGGCCAGCGGGTCGCTGGCGCAGATGATTCCGGTGACACCGTCGTCCATCAGCCGGGCGGCGGCCGCCTGCCCGCCCTCCAGCGAGAACATGGCCCTGGCCACCCAGGCGTCCGGCACCGACCGCCCGGACTCCTCGGCGAGCACCCGGGCGGCGGCCAGCTTGCGCTGCGAGGGCATGTGGTCGGAGGGGCCGAGCACCAGGCCGATGCGCTCGTGGCCCAGCGAGACGAGATGGCGCCAGGCCTGCTCGATGGCGACGGAGTCGTCGCAGGAGACACAGGGGAAGCCGAGGTGGGCGATGGCCGCGTTGATCAGGACGACGGGGATCTTGCGGTCGGCGAGCACCTTGTAGTGGTCGTGCGGGGCGTCGGCCTGGGCGTACAGACCACCGGCGAAGACCACGCCCGACACCTGCTGCTGGAGGAGCAGTTCGACGTAGTCCGCCTCGGAGACGCCGCCCTTGGTCTGGGTGCACAGGACGGGGGTCAGCCCCTGCTGCGCGAGCGCGCCGCCGACCACTTCGGCGAAGGCGGGGAAGATCGGGTTCTGCAGTTCGGGCAGGACGAGGCCGACCAGCCGGGCCCGCTCCCCCCGCAGCTGGGTCGGGCGCTCGTAGCCGAGAACGTCCAGCGCGGACAGGACGGCCTGTCGCGTGGCGTCGGACACCCCTGGCTTGCCGTTGAGCACCCGGCTGACCGTGGCCTCGCTGACTCCAACCTTCTGGGCAACCTGAGCAAGTCGTCGCGTCATGAACGCAAGATTAGCGCAAGAAGCGCAAGAAGATTGCGTGGAGTGGGAAACAAGACGATTCTCGGAACGCACCGGACTGCGTTCCGCCGTTCCCCTGCCGTACGCCCTGTCCCGCCGCGCCGGAACACCGCACCGTCCGGACCTCTGAACGTGTCCGCGCACTCCGTCGCCCGCCCGGTGTCCGTCCCCCGCGGTCACCGTACTCGCCACCGGCCTCCCCGCGGCACCCCTCGGTCACACCCCGCACAACGGCCGGCTCCGCCCCGACGCGGTCACACCGCCCCGGCACCGGTGAGCGCCCGCACCTCGGTCTCCGCGTGCCTGGCCTCGTTGGGCGGTTCGTCCGAGGTGACGGTACCGATCCAGCCGGCGAGGAAGCCCAGCGGGATCGAGACCAGACCGGGGTTCTCCAACGGGAAGAGCTGGAAGTCCACTCCGGGGAAGAGCGCGGTGGGGCTGCCGGAGACAACCGGCGAGACCAGCACCAGCACCACGGCGGGGATCAGGCCGCCGTACACCGACCAGACCGCACCCCGCGTGGTGAACTTCCGCCAGAACAGCGAGAAGAGCAGCACCGGCAGATTGGCCGAGGCCGCGACGGCGAAGGCCAGACCGACCAGGAACGCGACGTTCAGGTTCTGCGCGACGAGGCCCAGACCGATGGCGGCCACCCCGATCCCTGCGGCGGCGATCCGGGCCACCGTCACCTCGCTGTACTGCCGGGAGCCGGGCCGCCGCAGCGTGGCGTAGAGGTCGTGGGCGACGGAAGCGGAGGAGGCGAGCGTGATCCCGGCGACGACGGCGAGGATCGTCGCGAAGGCCACGGCCGCGACCACGGCGAACAGGATGGTCCCGCCGGTCGATCCCTCACCGCCGCCGAGCACCATGGCGAGCAGCGGAACGGCCGTGTTCCCCGCGGCGTTGGACTCCCGGACGTTCGCCGTACCCACCAGGGCCGCCGCCCCGAAGCCGAGCACGATCGTCATCAGGTAGAAGCTGCCGATGAGGCCGATGGACCATACGACCGAACGGCGCGCGGCCCGCGCGGTGGGAACCGTGTAGAAGCGCGACAGGATGTGCGGCAGCCCTGCCGTACCGAGCACCAGCGCCAGCCCGAGGCTGATGAAGTCGATGCGCGCCGTCCAGCTCCCGCCGTACCGCAGACCCGGCGCGAGGAAGTCCTTCCCGTATCCGCTGCTGTCGGCCGCCGAGTTCAGCAGTTCGTTGATGTTGCCGTGGAAGTGCACCAGGACCAGCACCGTGAGCACCACGGTGCCCGCCATCAGCAGGACGGCCTTCACGATCTGGATCCAGGTGGTGGCCCGCATTCCGCCGAGGGACACGTAGACCACCATCAGGGCCCCCACGCCGATGACCGTCCACGAGCGCGCGGCGCCGCTCGTACCGCCCAGGAGCAGCGCCACGAGGCTCCCCGCGCCGACCATCTGCGCCACCAGGTAGAGCACGGAGACGGTGACCGACGAGGTGCCGGCGGCGATCCGCACCGGCCGCTCGGCCATCCGCGCCGCCACCACGTCGGCGAGCGTGAACCGCCCGCAGTTGCGCACGAGTTCGGCCACTAGCAGCAGTACGACCAGCCAGGCGACGAGGAATCCGACCGAGTAGAGCATCCCGTCGTACCCGAAGAGCGCGATCAGCCCGGAGATCCCGAGGAACGAAGCGGCCGACATGTAGTCGCCCGCGATGGCGAAACCGTTCTCCATCGGGGAGAACAGCCGGCCCCCCGCGTAGAACTCCTCCGCCGAGCCGTGCCGGCTCCGGCTCACCCAGGTGGTGATGCCGAGGGTCACCGCGATGAATGCGCTGAACAGCAGCAGCGCCAGGGTCTGGTGGTTCCCGCTCAACGCCCGATCCCCCGCGTCATCTCCTGGGTGTCCCAGCGCAGATCGAGCGCCGCCCGGTCCCTGCGCAGCCGCGCGTGCCGCGCGTACGCCCCCGTGAGCAGGAACGTGGTCAGGAACTGTCCGAGCCCGACGACCATCGCCACATTGACCGCTCCGGCGACCTGCCGGTCCATCAGTCCGGGCGCGGTCACCGCCGTGACGACATAGGCCAGGTACCAGACGAGGAAGGCGAGCGTGGCGGGAACCACGAACCGCCGGTACCGCCGGCGCACCTCCTGGAAGGCTTCGCTGCGCTGCACCTCCAGATAGATCTCTGCCGCGCTGGGGGCGCGCCGCGGAACGGCGGGTGCGGGCACCCGGGCGGGCTCGGCGTCTCCCGCTCCCTCCGGCTCCCCCCATCCGGAGGCCGTCGCGTCGTCCCACGGGTCGTCGAGGCGCGTCCCCGCGGCCTCGCGCCCTGCTTCCTTGTCCACCGAACAACTCCCCTGATCCACGGACCACTTCGGCCGCGTACCCAAGAATGGGCAGATCGGGAAGATCTCGGGCACGTCATTCCCCGGACTTCACCTCTTCAGGTGAAGGATCTTCCGGGTGGCCGTGCGAGCCCTCGAACATACGCGTACCGCACGGCCTGGGCCCGGTCCCGCAGTCCCGCCTTCGCGAACAGGTTGTTGATGTGGCTCTTCACCGTCGCCTGCGAGATGTGGAGGCTCCGGGCGATCTCCGCGTTGGACATGCCCTCGGCGATCAGCGCCAGCACCTCGGCCTCACGCGGCGTCATCCCGTCCGGCGGCTCCGGCTCCCCGCCGCCCTCGACGGGGCGGGGCTCAGCGGTGACCTGCTCCAGCAGCCGTCGCTGAATGGCGGGCGAGAGCCCCACCTCCCCCGCGACCACCGCCTCGATGGCCCGGACGATCTCGTCTCCCCCTGCGTCCTTGGTCAGATAGCCGCGGGCCCCCGCCCTGAGCGCCGGGAAGAGCGAGTCGTCGTCCGCGAACGTCGTGAGCACCACCACCTGCGTCCCGGGAAACTCCGCGCGGATCCGCCGCGTCGCCTCCACCCCGTCGCAACGGGGCATCCGCAGGTCCATAAGCACCACGTCCGGCGCGTGCTCGGCGACGAGGGCCACCGCCTCGTCCCCGTCCTTCGCCGATCCGACCACCTCGATCCCGGGCAGCAGGCCCAGCAGCATGACAATGCCCTCGCGGACCACCGACTGATCGTCGGCGACCACCACCCGCGCACTCACGCGGGCACCCGCAGACTCACCACGAACCCCTCCTCGCCGGGTCCCGCGTCCAGCGTCCCGCCCAGCAGTTCGGCGCGCTCCCGCATCCCCAGCAGACCGTAACCGGAGCCACTGACAGCCAGCTCTCCCGCCGTGCCTCCCCCGCCCTCGTCGCTGACCTCCAGGGCGACCGTGTCGGGCCGGTACTCCAGTCTGATCACGACCCTGGCGCCCGGGGCGTGCTTGCGTACGTTGGTCATCGCCTCCTGCGCCACGCGTCTGACCGCCTGCGAGGCCTCGGCCGTCAGCGTGCGCGGCTCCCCCTCCACCCGGACCTCGGCCGGCTCCGCGGCCACCAGCTGCCGCAGGAAGTCCTCCACGGGCGATACCTCCCCGCGCAGCGCGGAGAGTGCCTGACGGGTCTCCGCGAGCCCTTCCCGGGCCATGGAACGGGCCGCGACCACCCGTTCCAGAACCTGATCCCGGAACTCCCCCGCCGGTTCCCTCTCGATCAGCAGCCGCGCCGCCTCCAGGTGCACGAGCTGGGCGGAGAGGCTGTGCGCGAGCACATCGTGGATCTCCCGGGCGATCCTCGACCGCTCGTCCAGCGCGGCCGTCCGGGCCTCCGCCGCGAGCGCCGCCCGCTCCTGGGCCAGGAGCCGCTGCGCGGCCCCGCGCGCCTCGGCGTCCAGGCGCAGCACGTAGCCCGCGAGGCAGAGCCCGACGGTGGTGGCCGCGGTGGACGGCCAGTCATCGGTGTTGACCACGGCGTAGGCCCCCAGCGCCACCGCGGTGGCGGGAAGCCCCGCCGCGAACGGCAGCCGTTCCAGGGCCGTGACCGCACAGGCGCACCAGAGCACGGCCGCCGGCACCCCGGCACCCGCCTGCTGCGCCCCGAGAGCGGCGAGCATGAGGAGGGCCAGCAGGCCCAGCGAGGGCCACAGGCGGTGCTCCAGACTGGTCCGGAAGAACGCCACGGCGACAGCCGCGCACCCGGCCACCCCGACCAGACCCACGAGGATCTCGAAGGGGCCGAACCGGCCGCCCGTGAAGGTCCCCCAGAGCATCAGGACGAGCAGCCCCAGCCTCACCACCCAGCCGATCACGCTCCGGGAGCGGGTGCGTGACTCGCGGGCGAGGGCCTCTCTGGACGGCCAGCCCGTCCAGGCAGCGGATGTCACAGGCGGTCCTTCCCCACCGGCTGCCGGAGCGAAGCGCCCCCGGCAGACACACCGTACGGCTCATCGGGGGCGGCCCGTCGGGTCAGAAGGCCCTCTCGCACCAGCAGGGTGACCGCGAGAGCCGCCATCAGGGCGGGACCGCCCTGATCTATGCCCAGTGCCGCCGCAAGCCCGTACAGAGCCGCACGGAGGACCAGGCCGCCCGCCCAGACGTAGACGGTCGCTCTGGTACCCCTGCTCCACAGCGTTCCGTCCTGGGCACGCCAGACGCGCGTGGTCCACGCCCAGCCGGCGCCCGTGACCGCGCCGACGACCAGCTCCGCGCCGAGGACGACGGCTGCCGATGCTTCGTGGTGCGCGTCGAGCAGGGCCGGCTCACGCAGCGCCATCACGAGCAGCACGCCCGGCAGGACCCATCGACTGCGGTCGCCGGAGAGCGGCTGGGCGGAGAACTGGCGGACCACGACGACGGCCACCACCGCGACGATCACCACGGCATTGACGAGCCCGGACATGGGCGCCTCCGGATTGCGAGGAAGTTCGGTGACTTCGACGCTACGGAAAGTCACCGGCCGCGTGATCGGCCCACGGGTGGATCACGGGTGGAGCCGTTGTCTCCACCCGTGGGTGGAGACAACGGCTCCTGGTGCCGGTGGAGGGGCTTGGCGCCTGCCCGGGACCTGACCCGGACAGCGAAGCGCCGGGGCCGCCCCGGGGGTGTCTCAGACGTCGATGCGCGAACGGTCCAGCGTGGCCGCGGAGCTGGTGATGAACTCCTTGCGGGGCGCCACCTCGTTGCCCATCAGCAGATCGAAGACCTTCTCGGACGATTCGAGATCGCCGATGTTGATGCGCCGCAGGGTGCGGTGGCGCGGGTCCATCGTCGTCTCGGCCAGCTGGTCGGCGTCCATCTCGCCCAGGCCCTTGTAGCGCTGGATCGAGTCCTTGTACCGGACGTTCTTCCGCTGGAGCTCCAGCAGTCGCTGGCGCAGCTCGTTGTCCGAGTACGTGTAGATGTACTTGTCCTGGCCCTTCTTCGGCTGGACCAGCTCGATCCGGTGCAGCGGGGGCACCGCGGCGAAGACCCGGCCCGCCTCGACCATCGGCCGCATGTACCGCTGGAACAGGGTCAGCAGCAGGATGCGGATGTGGGCGCCGTCGACATCGGCGTCGACCAGCAGCACGATCTTTCCGTAGCGTGCCGCGTCGATGTCGAACGTCCGACCGGATCCGGCTCCTATGACCTGGATGATCGCCCCGCACTCGGCGTTCTTCAGCATGTCGGAGACGGATGCCTTCTGAACGTTGAGGATCTTGCCCCGGATCGGCAGCAGAGCCTGGAACTCGCTGTTCCGCGCGAGCTTGGCGGTGCCGAGGGCGGAATCGCCCTCGACGATGAAGAGCTCGCTTCGCTCGACGTCGTCACTGCGGCAGTCGGCCAGCTTCGCGGGCAGCGAGGAGGACTCCAGGGCCGTCTTGCGGCGCTGGGCGTCCTTGTGCTGCCGGGCGGCGATGCGGGTGCGGGCCGCCGCCACGGCCTTGTCGAGAACAGCCCTGGCCTGCGCCTTGGCGTCCCGCTTGGTGGAGGTCAGGAACGCCTTGAGCTCCTTGGCCACGACATTGGCGACGATCCGGTTGGCCGCCGAGGTGCCGAGGACCTCCTTCGTCTGTCCCTCGAACTGCGGCTCGGCCAGGCGGACGGTGACGACGGCGGTGAGACCTTCGAGGGCGTCGTCCTTGACGATGTCGTCCTCGGCGACGCGGAGGAGCTTCGCGGAGCGCAGCACCTCGTTGACCGTCTTGGTCACGGAGCGCTCGAAGCCGGTGACGTGGGTGCCGCCCTTGGGGGTGGCGATGATGTTGACGAAGGACTTCAGCGTCGTGTCGTAGCCGGTGCCCCAGCGCATCGCGATGTCGACGGCCAGTTCCCGCGTGACCTCGGTCGGCGTCATGTGGCCGCGGTCGTCGAGGACCGGCACGGTCTCCTTGAACGTGCCCTGCCCGGTCAGACGCAGGACGTCGCAGACGGCCTTGTCCTGGGCGAGGTACTCGCAGAACTCGCTGATGCCCCCGTCGAAGCGGAAGGTCTCCTCGGTCTTGCCCTCGCCGTCCAGGCCGCGCTCGTCGCGCACGACGATGGTCAGGCCGGGGACGAGGAAGGCCGTCTGTCGGGCCCGCTGGTGGAGCGTCTCCAGGTTGAGCTTGGCGTCCTTGAGGAAGATCTGGCGGTCGGCCCAGTAACGGACGCGGGTGCCGGTGCGGGTCTTCGGCACCCGCTTGCCCTTGCGCAGACCGTTGGCCGGGTCGAAGGGGCTGTCGGGCCCCTGCTCGGTGAAGATGCCGGGGACACCGCGCCGGAAGCTGATCGAGTGGACCGCGCTGTTGCGGTCGACCTCGACGTCGAGGCGAGCGGAGAGGGCGTTGACGACGGAGGCGCCGACGCCGTGCAGACCGCCGGAGGCGGCGTAGGAGCCGCCGCCGAACTTGCCGCCCGCGTGCAGCTTGGTCATGACGACCTCGACGCCTGAGAGACCGGTCTTGGGCTCCACGTCGATCGGGATGCCCCGGCCGTTGTCACGGACCTCGACGGAGTTGTCGTCGTGGAGGATGACCTCGATGTGGTCGCAGTACCCGCCGAGGGCCTCGTCGACCGAGTTGTCGATGATCTCCCAGAGGCAGTGCATGAGGCCGCGGCTGTCCGTGGACCCGATGTACATGCCGGGGCGCTTGCGAACCGCTTCGAGCCCCTCGAGTACGAGCAGATGCCGCGCGGTGTAGTTGGAACCGTCTCGGTCTGCTCCGGTCAGCAGCGCAGTGGACGGCACGGACGTATCGGCGGTCACGCGGTTCGCTCCTCGCTGAATTTCACATGGGGCCCAGTGGGTAACGGGCTCGGCTTCGGTCGCCGCTGAGAGGGTACCGAGGCCTGGTAGAGCGGTTGTAACGCCACCCTCGGAGAACCCTCACAGTAGTCCAGCCTCGCATACACGTTCGATCCCTCCTTGGAGTGACGTGCACATCACGTTCCCTTCCAGGCATGAACCATTTAGGCTCCGGGCACGTCCTCATGAACAAACCGGCACGCCAGCCGGCGGGACCGACCCACCCCAGCAACGCGAAACCGTAGCGCTACGCAATACGGCACATTCGCCGCGAACCGGCAACAGACAGCCATCCTGAGAAGAAGTTTCGAAGAAATGCCACGAGCGGGAACGTTTTCGGCCTGGTTGGATGTTGACCCTGGTACGACAGCTCGTCGAGCTAGAGAAGAGGCGACGTGACTACTGTTCTGACCCCCGCGAGCCCGCTGACCGCAGCAGACCGCTGTGACCGTTGCGGCGCCCAGGCATACCTGCGCGTCGTCCTGATCAGCGGCGGTGAACTGCTCTTCTGCGCCCACCACGGTCGCAAGTTCGAGCCGGAACTCAAGAAGATCGCCGCGGAAATACAGGATGAGACCGACCGGCTGACGGCCGTCCAGGCCCAAGCCGCCGAAGAGGAACACTGACACCTCGCATCCACGACGAGCCAGGGACCGGTTCCTTACCGGCCGACGGGCGGCTCCCCCGCAAGGGGAGCCGCCCGTTCTCGTACGCGCGAGGCCGCCGCCGTCAGGCGGCACCCTTCATCCACTCGAGGGCGGCGGACATCCGGGTGTAGACCCCCGGGCTGCCCGCCCGGCCGCAGCCGTTCCCCCACGACACCAGCCCCACGAGCCGCCCCTGGGCCACCAGAGGGCCTCCGCTGTCCCCCTGGCAGGCGTCGTACCCGCCCTGGGGTTCGCCGGCGCAGAGCATCGACGAGGCCTCGTAGGTGCCCGTCCTGCCGCCGGGGTAGGCCCGCTCGCAGGAACTGTCCGGCAGCACGGTCACGTCGGCGGAGCGCAGCGACGACGCGTAGTCACCGTTGCCGGTCGTGTCGCCCCATCCGTAGACGACGGCCGCCGTCCCGGAGGCGTACGCGGAGTCACCCGCCTTCGCCGGCCGGATCACGTTCTGCTCGGGCAGCGCCTCGGCGAGCGTGAGCACGGCGACGTCCCCGCTGTTCGTGGAGGCGTCGAATCCCGGGTTGACCCAGGTCCCGCTCACGGCGATCTCCTTGCCACCCGTACCGTTCAGTTCGTCCCGGCCCGCGATGACCCGCAGATCGGGGACCTGTGCGACATCGCCGCCCAGCGCCTCACGGCTCAGGCAGTGGGCCGCCGTCAGCACCTTCTTCGGCTCGACGAGGACGCCGCCGCAGAACTGACCGGCACGGGTACCTCCGAACCGGTCACGGCTGGCGAGTGCCACCACCCACGGACTGTCCTTCACATGGGCGGGCCGGCCGCCGATGATGATGCTGTCCGCGACCGCCGGGGCGGAGGACGCGAGGGGTATCACCGCCGTTGCGGCAGTGAGGGCGAGTGCCCCGGTCACGGTGCGGACGACTGTACGGAACATGCGTACTCCCGACTCTGTGATGGTGTGTGCCTACCCAGAGTCATTCCGTCGACCCCAACCCGCACCCGCGACAGAGGCCGGGGGCCCGGATCCATGGATCCGGGCCCCCGGCCGGGGGGGGGGCGCGACCCAGGCGGGGGACGGCCGCGGGGGGGGAGTGCCGCCGCCCCGGCGAGCCCGCCCGGGGACGGGGCGTGGGCCGCGTCTTGGACTCGATCTGACGGATGCGCTCACGCGTCACGCCGTAGACCTTGCCGATCTCGTCCAGCGTCTTCGGCTGGCCGTCGGTGAGGCCGAAGCGCATGGAGACCACGCCCGCCTCACGCTCGGACAGGGTGTCGAGCACGGAGTGCAGCTGCTCCTGGAGGAGCGTGAAGCTCACCGCGTCGGCCGGGACGACCGCCTCGGAGTCCTCGATGAGGTCACCGAACTCGCTGTCCCCGTCCTCACCCAGCGGGGTGTGGAGGGAAATCGGCTCACGGCCGTACTTCTGGACCTCGATGACCTTCTCGGGGGTCATGTCGAGCTCCTTGGCCAGCTCCTCCGGCGTGGGCTCGCGGCCCAGGTCCTGGAGCATCTGGCGCTGGACGCGCGCGAGCTTGTTGATGACCTCGACCATGTGCACCGGGATACGGATGGTGCGGGCCTGGTCGGCCATGGCGCGGGTGATCGCCTGCCGGATCCACCAGGTGGCGTACGTGGAGAACTTGTAGCCCTTGGTGTAGTCGAACTTCTCGACGGCACGGATCAGACCGAGGTTGCCCTCCTGGATCAGGTCCAGGAAGAGCATGCCGCGGCCGGTGTACCGCTTGGCCAGGGAGACCACGAGACGGAGGTTGGCCTCCAGCAGGTGGTTCTTGGCGCGGCGGCCGTCCTCGGCGATGATCTCCAGCTCACGCTTGAGCTTGGGGGCGAGCTTGTCGGCGTTCGCCAGCTTGTCCTCGGCGAAGAGACCGGCCTCGATGCGCTTGGCGAGCTCGACCTCCTGCTCCGCGTTGAGGAGCGGGACCTTGCCGATCTGCTTCAGGTAGTCCTTGACCGGGTCGGCGGTGGCACCGGCGACGGCGACCTGCTGCGCGGGCGCGTCGTCCTCGTCGTCGTCGGAGAGGACGAAGCCCTTGTTCTCGCCCTCGCCCTCCTCCTCCTCGACCTTGCCGGCCTTGACCTCTTCCACGACGTCGTCGCCGTCGAGGATGTCCTCGTCCTGCTTGCCGGACTTCTTGGCCGCGGTCTTCTTGGCCGCCGTCTTCTTCACGGCGGTCTTCTTGGCGGCCGTCTTCTTGGCGACGGCCTTCTTCGCGGGCGCGGCAGCGGCGGTGTCATCGGCCGCTGCGTCCACCGTCTCACCGGACGAGGTGGCGGTGGCCGCGACGGTCCGGGTCACGGTCGTCTTGGCGGCGACGGTCTTGGTCGCGGTGCGCTTGACCGGGCTCTTCGCCGCGACGCTGCTCTTGCGGGCGCGCTTCGACGGCTCCGCTGCACTGACCATCAGCGTCACACCCTCTTCCTCGAGGATCTGGTTGAGGCTGCGCAGAACGTTCTTCCACTGGGTTGGCGGAATCTGGTCAGCCTCGAAGGCCCGACGCACGTCGTCGCCGGCGATCTGCCCATCAGCCTTTCCCCGCTCGATGAGCGCCATGACAGATTCGGACTCGGCGATCTCCGGCGGGAGCGTACGGGATGTGCTGGCCGACACGAACAACCTCTCGGAACGATGGAAACGGCTTCCGGTCCGGCCCCGGAGGGCTGGAACCGACGACCGCCGGGCTGGGAATGTACCGACGGCGCGCGGGTTGGGCCTCAGAACTGCACAGCGCGTGGAACAGCTGCTGTATTCCTTCCGAGGCGGTCACCTCTTAAGTCATCGCGCTGTTTCGAGGAGTGTTACGCCCAATCCGCGTGGCCCGAGTCACACCCCATGTGCCGCAAACAGTACAGAAGCGGCATGACTCGACCATTGTGCCGCCGAACTCGGACGTTCGGCGGCACAGGACCCGCGCGCTCCGGACGCGCCGCGCTCAGTGCTCGCGCGGCGCCGGCACGACGGGCTGGACCACCAGCAGCTGGCGCATGGCCCCCTCGGCCGCGTCGGGATCGCCCGCCGCGAGAGCGTCGACGATACGGGCGTGGTGGGCGAGGGAGGCGTCGCTCGGCCGGTCACAGCCCGTGACCGGGCCGCCGGAGACCTGGAGCGCGGCGCAGACGATCCCGGAAAGATGCTCAAGCATGCGGTTGCCCGCCGCCTGGATGAGCAACGAGTGGAACTCGGCGTCCGCCCGCGCACAGGTGATCACGTCACCCTGCCCGATCGCGTGCCCCATGATCTCGACCATGTCCACAAGGCGCTGCTGAAGGTCCTCGCGTCCATGACCGGCCGCCAGGCGCGCGGCGAGGGGTTCGATCGTCCAGCGCAGCTCACCCAGCTCGCGGCGCTGGTCCTCGCGCTGCGGGCCGTACGCACGCCATTCGATGATGTCGGGGTCGAGCAGATTCCAGTCGCAGACGGGCCGGACCCTGGTCCCCACATTGGGGCGGGCGCTGACCAGGCCCTTGGCCTCCAGTACGCGCAACGACTCCCGGACCACGGTGCGGGAGACCTCGAATCGCTGGCCGATCTCCTCGGGCACCAGGGGCCGGTCGGCACCCAGGTCACCGGAGACGATCATCTGTCCCAGCTGCTGAACAAGTTGGCCGTGCAGGCCCCGGCCCCGGCTGGCCGTGCCGCGCCGGGCCACCCGGCCGAGCTCGGTATCGGCCCCCTCCCAGGACCGGGCGGCGGCTCGCTCGCCGGACGGCGTCTCCGCGTAGGTGAATCGGTCGAGTTCGCCCGGACCGGCGAGGCCGGAGTCGACGGTACGGGCGGCGGTCATCGGGGTGTGCGCAAGGGTACTCACGCATCCTTTGTCGGCGTCGCTCCGCCGCCCCTTGAGGTCTTTGGTGAAAAGCACACGAAAGGGTGATCGGCGTCGACCTCCCAATTGACGCCTAAGTGGTATAAAACCGGCATTCTCAATGGAGTTCCGAGGGTTCTGGCGATCTTCACGCGCCCCGCACCCCTCCGCGCGATCACCAACGCACTCTGCCGCGAAGGCTCGTGAACAGATACGCGCAGACAAGGACCGACAACGACAGCGCCAATGCCACCCCAACGGGGTGCGCCACCACGCGCACTCCGGCAGCCAGCCACCCGTCGGCCTCGTGCGGCCATCGCAGCCAGGCCAGTTCCCTCAGCCGGCCCGGAAGCCCGTTCACCGAACGGGTCGTCGGAGCCTTCGACACCGCCTGGAGCAGCGGAACCATGAGGACGGGAACGGCGAGAACGGCCGCCACCCCAGCCGCCGTCACCCGGAAGATTCCGGCAGCCAGCAGTCCCGCCCAGGCGCAGCCCACGGACAGGCAGGCCCAACTCATGACCAGCGAAAGCGCGTTCGGCGGGGTCCCGGCCAAGTCGCCCCCGTAGACCAGCCGCAGGGACTCCGCCGACACCGCCACCACGAGCAGGGCCAGGAGCAGTGCGACACCACCCGACACCGCGAGCTTGGCGAGGAGCAGTCCGAGCCGTCGCGGGACGGTTCCCCGGCCCGCGGCGAGCGCGGGATAGCGGAACTCGTCGCCGAAGGACAGCGCGCCGAGCAGACCGGCCCCGAGCGCGGCGGGGGGCAGCGGCAGCAGCGACGGCCAGCCGGCGAGCACCTGCGGAATCGGTGTGCGGCCGTCGCGGGCGAGCAGCACCGACACCGCGGCCGAGGCCACGAGCGTGGCGAAGATGATCATCGTCGTGGTTCTGACGCCGAACAGGCGGCGCAGCTCGTAACGCACCGGCCGCATCGGTCCCCGGGCCGGACGCCGCCGGATCGGCGGCGCCTGCGCGGCAGCGCTCCGCCCCTCCCGCTGTGGAACACCATTCTCAGCGGACCCACCACCGGTGGCACCCTCGGCATCGACATCACCTCCGGCGCCGGGGAACGCCGTGGTGGCGGTGGAGGGATCGGACGCGTCGGCAGGATCGGGGCGGGGAGGGCAGGTGTCGCCGACCTCGTCGGCCAGCAGATGGACGGGGAGCCCGTGCCGGAACGCCACGTCGCCGATCTCCGCACAACTGCTCCCGTAGACGGAGATCAAGCTGCTGCTCGCCCCGGTGACGACCTCGACAGGGCGGCGGGACGCGCGCGCCTCGCGGCTGACGATCGAGGCGAGCCGGGCGGCATGGGGCGAACGGACCGCCACTCGGGGGCGCAGCCGGGTACGGGAGAAGTCTCCGACGCTCTGGTCGGAAACGAGCCGGCCGGCCTCGACGGTCACCACGCGGCCGGCCGTCCGGGCGGCCTCCTTGGGGTCCGGCGTGGTGAAAAGGACCGTGCCGCCCCGGGCCGCGTGGGACCGGAGCATCTCGCGCATCCAGTCCGCCTCCCGCGCGACGAGCCCGTCGGCGGGCTCGTCCAGGATCAGTGTGTGCGGGTCGCCGAGCAGGGCGGAAGCGAGTGCGAGCCTGCGGTCCATGCCGAGGGAGAGCGTGCCGATGCGCTGGTCCCTCAATCCGTCGAGACCGACCTCGTGGAGCACTTCGTCGGCCCGGGAGGCGGGCACTCCCGCCGCCGCGCAGAGCATGCGGAGCTGCCCCCGGGCGGTGCGGGCCGGGTGGCCCGGCACGTCGCCGAGCAACACCCCGACCTCTCTGGCCGGATGGGTCACACGGTGCAGCGGTCTGCCCCTGAAGTAGGTGATGCCCCGCCCCGGTTCCAGTTCGAGCATCAGCCGCAGGGCCGAGGTCTTACCGGAACCGGTCGGGCCCAGCAGTGCCGTGACGCAGCCCGGTTCCGCTTCGAACGTGAGGTCGTCCACGGCGGGTGGCAGTCCGCGGTGGCGGGCGCTGGTGAGTCCGATGGCCTGGAGCATCGCTTCTCTCGCAGGAGGTGAGACCGCTCGGCGGCAGGGCGTATCGCAGTACGATAACCCGGCATATCGGACTTTCCATGGACCGTCGTCGTAGCGTTGCGGTCCGCGGCTCCGCCCCCTGCGACCACACGCGTCGGCGTGCGGGGCGCCTCAGACCTCGGGGCGCAGCATCGGCGGGTTCAGCACCGTGGCGGACCCCGCCCGGAAGAGTTGGGCCGGGCGGCCCCCCTGTCGCGTGGTCGTCCCGCCGGCGGGCACCAGGAAGCCGGGCGTGCCGGTCACCTTGCGGTGGAAGTTCCGCGGGTCGAGCACCACGCCCCACACCGCTTCGTACACCCGGCGCAGTTCACCCACCGTGAAGGTGGGCGGGCAGAACGCCGTGGCCAACGAGGAGTACTCGATCTTGGAGCGGGCGCGCTCCACACCGTCGGCCAGGATCCGGGCATGGTCGAAGGCCAGCGGAGCATGCCGTTCGCCGTCCTGCCCGTAGCCCCCCTCCGGCCCCAACAGGTCGTCGACCGGTGCCCAGCGCGCACTGTGCGCGTCCCCGCCCGCCCGCGGCGCCGGCAGATCGGGGGCCAGGGCCAGATGGGCAACGCTGACGACCCTCATCCGGGGATCGCGTTGCGGATCGCCGTACGTGGCGAGCTGTTCGAGGTGCGCGCCGTTGCCGGCCTCCGGGTTCACCGGGTCGTGCGCGCAGAGCCCGGTCTCCTCCACGAGTTCGCGGGCGGCCGCCGCACCGAGGTCCTCGTCGGCTCTGACGAACCCGCCGGGCAGCGCCCACCGCCCCTGGAAGGGCGTCTCGCCCCGGCGGACCACCAGCGCACAGAGCGCGTGACGGCGCACCGTGAGCACGACCAGGTCGACGGTGACAGCGAAGGGCGGAAAGGTCGACGGGTCGTAGGGCGGCATGCGGTGATCATAGTCGTCTGCCTGACGATAAACACTCCCTTCATGACCATCTTCTTGGTCCACGGCCTCCTGTCGCGCACCGCGCCGGCAGCGCGTCGCTCGTCGGTGGCGACGTGGCCCTTCCGTACACGGCCTTGTGCGGGGTGGGTGCGATGCCGGTGTCCGGCACCGCACCCTCCGGTTCAGCGACCGGTCCGGGTCCCCCGCCGCCCCCGGGTGCCACGGCCCGGCACCCGGCGTCCACCCATCGCCGTCGCCGGGCGGGTGGACGCGGAGTGGCCCCGGCGCCGGACGGCCCGCCGCATCGGTGCCGTACGGGCCCCCGCGACCCGTACCGCACCTCGGCCACTCCTCTGCCGCACCACGCGCGCACGGCCCGGCCGGTCCCGGGGCACCTCGCACTCCTCTCGCTGCCCGCGTTCGCCCCGCAGGCAACGCCTCAGCGTCTCCGGGTCCAGGCCCTGGTTGCAGGCCTCGTGCAGGAGCTGGGCGAAGGTGTACCCCGGGTCCGCCCTCAGGGCCAGGCCCAGAGCCACGCGCGCGGCCGGCTCGTCGCCGGTCGACCACGCGACCCAGCCGGCCAGGGTCAGCGGCGCTGCCGCGTGCTCCTCGTACGGCGTGACGCACCGCCGCGCCAGTGCGCGCCACAGCCTCAGCGCCGGACCCGCGTCCGGACCCTCCATCCATTCGGCCGCGCGGTCCCGGGTGTCACGGTCCTGCAGACCGAGGATCACCTCGGCGGCCTCCTCGTCACCGATGAGCCGGTCGTCGTTGATGTCACCGAGCGAGGCCGTGGCGGCCGGGGCCGCGGCGAGACGCGTCATGAGCTGCCGGGCCAGAACCAGCGTCGCGTCCCCGACCTCTTGGTGTCCGGCCTCGTCGAGGAGCTTCGGCACGAGCGCGGCACCCACCGAGTCCAGCGCTCGCTGCTGCGCACGGCCCGGCTCACCGGCCCGAGGAGCCAGCCCGGCCTCCATCTCGCGCAGCGAGCCACGTACCTGAATGCCCGCGTACGCGGCCGCGGCCGCCATCACCGTGGTGCCCGGCATGGCCAGAGGATTGCCCTCGGCGGGGCAGCACCGGGTATCGGGGCAGACATACGACCAGTACCGGTCGCCGGAGATGCAGAGGGCTTCGAGGACGGGAACGTCCAGCGCCCCGCAGGCCGTCCGCAGTCGCTGGGCGAACGGCCTCAGGCGCTCCATCGTCGCGCTCCCGGTCTCGCCCTCCGCCGGGTCCTGGCAGAGGAAGACGACGATCGCGTCGGGCCGTCCGCCGCGCCGTTCGCTGCCCTTGATCAGGCACTCCGCGAGCTGCTCGGCGACCGGGGACCATTCCTGCGGGGACTCGGGGATACCCAGCCTGAGCCGTCCGCCGAACCTGCCCCGGCCGCCGTGCAGGGCGACCATGACCACGCTGTCGTTCGGATGGAATCCCATGAGGTAGGGAAGGGCATCGGCCAGCTCCGCAGGACCTCGGAGAGTGATCTGCTGTTCGTCGGACGGGCCAGTGGGTTCGTGGTGCTTGTTCATGGCACGACGGTCCCGTGTTCCGGCGAATTTCGCCACCCCCTGTGGATAACTTACCCACAGACAGTAATCATGCCTGATGGTGGCACCTGCCCGCGAGACCGGTCAGGATTCGGGCACCCACACCTTGGGCCAGTCCAGACCGCGCAGCCGGGCGTCCAGGCCGCCGTCGCAGTACATCAACGTGCCGACGCAGTAGCCCGACTTGGGCGAGAGCAGGAAGAGCAGCAGTTCGGCGACCTCTTCGGGAAGCCCCGCCCGGCCGGCCGGGACGGACTTGAGGAAGGCCTCGATGCCCGCGGCGGTACGCGGGTCCTTGCGGGCCGCCTGGGTCATCGGGGTGTCGATGAATCCGGGTGCGATGGCGTTGAGACGGATGCCGTCGGCGATGTAATCGGCCGCACGCGTGCGGGTGTAGTAGGCGATGGCAGCCTTGGTGGCCGGGTACGTGAGAACTCCGCCCGCGTCGTCCGAAGAGTCGGCGAGAGTACGGGCCGCCTCCTCGTCACCCGCCAGACAGGCCTCGGCCAGCCGCGGGTTCCAGCCGGGCTGAGTGGTCGTGGAGTTGGACGAGGCGAGCACCACGGAGGACTCCCCCGCCGCGGCGAGCGCCGGGCGCAGTTCCTCCAGCATTCCGATGGCGCCGAAGTAGTTGACCGAGACGAGCAGGCTCGCGGGCCGGCCCGCGGCGGCCGAGATGCCCGCGAAGGGGACCAGTCCGTCGAGGCGCCCGTCGGCGAGGCGGGTCACCTCGGCCGCGGCCGCCGTGCGGCCTTCCGGGGTGCCGAGATCGGCCTCCACGTCGGCTCCGCGCAGGTCGACGCCGATGACGCGGTGCCCCTGCTCGGCCAGTCGGGCGGCGATGGACGCGCCCATTCCGGAGGCTGCTCCGGTGACGGCGATGGTTCCCATGACGGTGTTCTCCAGATGTGTTGGGTGGGGGGTGCCTGGCGGCCGATCGGCCGCCAGGGGCGGCCGGCACGTGGTGCGTGCCGGAGCAGGGGTCGGGGCCGGTTCCCGGCCGGTCGTCCGGTGCGGACGGCCGCACGGTACGCGGTGGTGTCGGGCCCGTGGTCAACGAGGCCCCGGACCGCCCCCGTACGAAGGGGCGGCGTTCAGGCCGGCCACGACGAAGGCCATGACGGCGGCCATCGGCGGACGCGGGATGCGGCCGAGGTCGGCGTCGTCGGACTGCGGCTCGCCGTAGACCGAGAGCAGCAGGTCGTAGGTCATGCGCAGGCGGTCGGCGACCTCGGGGCGGGACAGCTCGGGCCGGGCCGCGGCCAGCAGTTCGTTCCACGGCTCCGGCCCGAACCAGCGCGCGTCGAACGGGAGCTCACGGCGGCGCAGCACGAGGCGGGCGAGCAGATGGATCAGCATCCGGCCCTTCGGCCGGGCGGTGAGTTCGTCGACGGGGCGCACGAGCAGGTCGACGAGTTCCTCGACCGATGCCGGGCGGCCCTCTGCCAGCCGCTGCTCCATGCTTGCGAGCGGTTGCGCCCACAGCGGGCCGAGGCGACGCTCCAGCAGGGCCGCGACCAGGTCCTGCTTGGTGCCGAAGTGGTAGTTCACGGCGGCCGGGTTCATTCCGGCCGCCGCGTTCACGGCGCGGACGGAGACCTGTTCGTAGCCCTTGGCCAGGAACAGGCGCTCCGCGGCGTCGAGCAGTGCCGCCCGGGTGGAATCTGTGGACATAACCCCATGAGAGCACCCCTCGGACACGATTTCAATCAGTGATTGAAAATGCCGGGAGGCACCCTGCCGCGGGCTGCTCGTTGCCGCTGTTCTCCGTTTCCGTGTTCCGTACGGGACTGTCGGCTCAGCCCGCCGTGGCGAGGACCAGGGGGAGCACCTGGGTGCTGCCCGCCTGGCGCAGGAGCCGGGCGGCGACCGCGAGGGTCCAGCCGGAGTCCGTGGAGTCGTCCACGAGCAGGACCGGCCCCGGCGTGGCGGCCAGGGCGCCCGCCAGCTCGTCCGGGACGGTGAAGGCGTCGGACAGCGCCTTGAGGCGCTGGGCCGAATTGCTGCGGCGTGCCGCGTGCGTGCCGTCCGGACCCGTGTGCGCCAGCGTGCCCAAGAACGGAAGCCGACCCACGTTGGCGATGCCCTCCGCCAGCGAACCGACCAGCTGCGGACGGGTCAGCGAGGGCACCGCCACCACGCCCACCGGGCGGTCGGTGGCGTCCGCCACGTTCGGCGCCCAGCCGCCCGGGGAGCGCGCCCAGTCGGCGAGGACCGCCACCGCGGCCCGCAGCACGTCGTCGGGAACCGGCCCGTCGGGGGTGCTGTCGGCCAGCAACGGGCGCAGTCGGTTGCCCCAGCCGATGTCGGAGAGCCGTCCGAGCGCCCGCCCGGTGGCGCTCTGATCCTTGGCCGGGATGCGGCCCTTGAGATCGACCCCGAGCGCGGCCATCCCCGTCGGCCACATCCGGCGCGGCTCGATCTCCACGCCCGGCCGGTCCAGTTCCTTCTCGGCGCCCGTCAGCGCCTCGGCCGACACGGCGCTGTCGGCCCAGGGCCCGGCGCAGTTGTCGCAACGCCCGCACGGGGCCGCCCCCTCGTCGTCCAGTTGCCGGCGCAGGAACTCCATCCGGCACTCGGTGGTGCTCGCGTAGTCGCGCATCGCCTGCTGCTCGGCGGCCCGCTGCCGGGCGACCCAGGCGTAACGCTCCGTGTCGTACACCCAGGGGGCCCCGGTCGCCGCCCAGCCGCCCTTGACCCGCTTGACGGCGCCGTCGACGTCCAGGACCTTCAGCATCGACTCCAGCCGACTGCGCCGCAGGTCCACCGCCGCTTCCAGCGCCGGCACGGACAGCGGCCGCCCTGCCGCTTCGAGGGCCGCCAGGGTCTGCCGTACCTGCGCCTCGGGCGGGAATCCCGCATCGGCGAAGTAGCGCCAGATCGCCTCGTCCTCCCGGCCGGGCAGCAGGAGCACGTCGGCGTGGGCCACACCGCGCCCGGCGCGACCGACCTGCTGGTAGTAGGCGATGGGCGAGGAGGGCGAGCCCAGGTGCACGACGAAACCGAGGTCCGGCTTGTCGTAGCCCATGCCGAGCGCCGAGGTGGCGACCAGCGCCTTCACCCGGTTCTCCCGCAGGTCGGTCTCGGCCTGGAGACGGTCCGCGTTCTCCGTCTTGCCCGTGTACGAGGCGACGTGGAAGCCACGCTGTCTCAGGAAGGCGGTGGCCTCCTCGGCCGCGGCCACCGTGAGCGTGTAGATGATCCCCGAGCCCGTCAGATCGTTCAGATGCTCGGCGAGCCAGCCCAGGCGGTGGGCGGCGTCCGGCAGTTGGACCACACCCAGGCGGAGGCTCTCCCGGTCCAGCGCACCGCGCAGCACCAGGGCCTCCCCCGCGCCCGTGCCCAGCTGATCGGCCACGTCCGCAGTGACCCGCGCGTTGGCCGTCGCCGTGGTGGCCAGGACGGGCACGCCCTCGGGCAGTTCGGTGAGCATCGCCCGCAGGCGGCGGTAGTCCGGGCGGAAGTCATGGCCCCAGTCGGAGATGCAGTGCGCCTCGTCGACCACGAGCAGGCCCGTCGTCGCCGCGAGTCTCGGCAGCACCTGATCGCGGAAGTCCACGGAATTGAGCCGCTCCGGGCTGACCAGGAGGACATCGGTCTCGCCGCGCTCGACCTCGCCGTAAATCGTCTCCCACTCCTCCGGATTGGCCGAGTTGATCGTGCGGGCCCGGATGCCCGCGCGCTCGGCCGACTCCACCTGGTTGCGCATCAGGGCGAGCAGCGGCGAGATGATCACCGTGGGGCCGGACCCCCGTCTGCGCAGCAGCGCGGTGGCCACGAAGTAGACGGCCGACTTGCCCCACCCCGTCCGCTGCACGACCAGTGCCCGGCGCCGTTCCCGCACCAGTGCGGCCACCGCCTGCCACTGGTCCTCCCTCAGCCGCGCCGTGCCCTCGGGGGCACCGACGAGCTCGGCGAGAACGGCATCGGCTTCGGTACGCAGCTCCAGGTTGTCCATGACTCCATGCAACCCGATGGGTCCGACAATCGACGACTTCACCCCACGTGATCGCACCCTCACCCGCGGTCTGCGGCCGGAATCCAGGGGTGTTTCCGCTGGTCCTCGCTGTTCGGGCGGGACGGGTGGCGTCATCCGTGGCTGGACTGGGCAGGGATATGCGTGTCATTCCGGCTGATTACCGTCAGCCTCGCCAATTGCTCGTTGCCGCCTGCCGATACGCCAGGAAGAATTGGAGTCGCTCCCCGCACGGTCTTTTCGCGGGCCCGGAAGGGCTGTGCCGCGGCGCGCCCTCACCCGACCCTGCCCGCATCGTGGGCGCGTATGCGAAGGGAGGACCGTGACCTTCGGATTCGCCTCGTCCGCGGCCACTTCGATGTCGCCCGCCGCCGACTCCGCCAACCGCCTTGCCAGAATGCTCGAACCGGCCGAGTGGGCCGAGGCGGGCATACCGCTGCTGCGCAGTCCGCGCGAGGTGGTCAGCGGCCTGCACGCGCGGCACCGTCCGACGCCGGAGACGGCCGTCGTCGCGGTGCTCGACCACGAGGAGCGGCTGACCGCCAGCGCCTCGTTCCCCCGACGCTCGGTGACGGCCGACGGCTGGGAGTTCCGCAACGCGCTGCTGGCGCACCTGCGCCGGGTCATCCCGCACGATCTGCGCCGCCGTACTCCGGTGCGTACGGCCGTCCTGCTCTACTGCCGCGAGGGGGACGAGCGCTGGACGGAGGAGGACGGCGCCTGGATGTGGGGACTGCGGGATGCCTGCACGCTGCACGGGCTGCGCTGCGGTGCCTACATCACGCTGACCCGAGGCGGCTGGCAGGTGCTGGGCGAGGGGCGTGGCGGCCGACGGCCGAACTCGACCTCCCCGCCGTCCGCTCTCTCCGAGAGCGCGATGGACCAGGACACCGCGCCGCTGCGCACGGGCGGTGGAGCTGTCCAGGCACTGCACCGCGCCGCGGCCCGCTGACCCGGGACGTGGGCCCGGCCGCCCTCATGGGTGGCCGGGTCACCACGGTCGGGTCAACGCGCCGCGGATCAGACCGCCGCGCCGAGCACGGCGTTGACCTCCTGCGGGTCACCGCAGACGATCAGCAGGGCACCCGCACGGTCGCGGGCCTCGGACAGGGCGTGCGCGGCGGCGGCGTCGACGGTTCCGTTCACCGAAACGATCACCACCGGGCGGGACGCCACCCGGTCCAGGGAAACGGCACCGGCGAAGAACACGTCGTCGCCCGCGTCGTGCTGGGCCCAGTAGGCGGCCTCGCCGAAGGACAGCTCGTGCGTCGCCCACGGGTGCGGATCGCCGGTGGTGAGCACCAGGATGTCGCCGGGCGCGCGGCCGGAGTCGAGCAGCAGGTCCACCGCTTCGTCGGCGGCGTCGAGCGCACCGCCGGCCGCTGCGGGGATCAGCTGGAACTGCGGTGCGGAACGATTCTCCGTCCGGGCCGCCTGGGGCGGGCCGGGAACGGGGTGCGGGCGCGGCGCCGGGGGCGCGGGCCTCGCGGGGCCGGGACCCGGGCGACCGGGACGCGGCGTGGCCGCGGAACGCGGACCGGGTACGGGACGAGGGGTCGACGCGGTGCGGCCGGTGGCCGGAGTGGCGCGGGGACCCTGGGCGCTCTCGTGAATCTGAGGCTCCTCGGGGATGAGAGGCATGGGTGGTTGTCTATCAAACGCCGCCGCACGGGGCAGCGGCGGGGGGCGATGTGCGCACGGTCAGAAGTCGAAGCCGAGTTGGCCCCCGTCTTCCAGTGCGGCCGCCTCGGCGGAGATACGGACCTTCTTGAGGTGCCGCCACCGGGGCAGCGCGTCGAGGTAGGACCACGAGAGGCGGTGGTGGGCCGTGGGCCCCCTCCGCTCCAGCGCGGCCCGGTGCACGGGGGACGGATATCCGGCGTTGGCGTCGAAGGCGAAGTCCGTGTACTCCCCGGACTCCGCGCCGAGTTCGGCCATCATCGTGTCCCGGCGGACCTTGGCGATCACCGAGGCGGCCGCGACCGCGATACAGGACTGGTCGCCCTTGATCACGGTGCGGACCTGCCAGGGACTGCCCAGGTAGTCGTGCTTGCCGTCCAGGATCACCGCGTCCGGGCGCACGGGCAGCGCCTCCAGGGCGCGCACGGCGGCCAGCCGGAGCGCGGCGGTCATCCCGAGTTCGTCGATCTCCTCCGGCGAGGCGTCACCGAGTCCGTACGCCGTGACCCAGCGCTCCAGCAGCGGAGCGAGTTCCGCGCGGCGCTTGGGGGTGATCAGCTTGGAGTCGGTGAGTCCGGGAGGAGGTCTGCGCAGACCGGTGACCGCCGCACACACGGTGACCGGACCTGCCCACGCTCCGCGTCCGACCTCGTCGACACCGGCGACGGTCTTGGCACCGGTGGTGGCGCGCAGTGAGCGCTCGACGGTGTGCGTGGGTGGTTCGTACGGCATGGCGCCAGCAAGAGTACGCCGACGGGGACGTCGGCGACACCCCGGGGCGGCCGTGAAGGCGCAGCGCTGTCCGCCGAACCGTGCTCCGTGCCGACGGGGGCCGGGAGCGGACCTGGGGGCGCGTGCGGTGACGGGGTGCTCCGGGACCGGGCCGGTGCCGGGCCGCCCCGGCCGGCTCAGCCGGGACCGGAGCGGTAGAGGGGCATCGCGACCCGGTCGATCAGCTCGGTGATCTCCTCGTCCGTCCATTCGCTCCCGCACACCTTGCCGCGGTACATCATCATCGCGGGGATGACGTCGAAGGCCAGTTCGCAGAGGGCCTCGGGGCGTACCTCGCCGCGTTCGACACCTCGGCTCACCACCTGCCTGATGAGGGTGGTGGAGGGAGTGATCACACCGTTGAGGATCACCGACTGGAAGCGCTCGGCGGTGTCGGCGTCACATTCGTGAATGACCGCGCGCAGCGCGGAGCCCGAGGTGGAGAGCATCGCGTCGCGGAGACGGCAGCAGAGCTGGAGGAGGTCGTCGCGGATGTTCCCCCCGTCGGGGGCGTCGCCGATCGGGGGCAGGGCGCTGCGGAGCGCCTCCGCGACCAGTTCCTCCTTGGACGACCAGCGCCGGTAGACGGCGGCCTTCCCGGTCTGGGCACCCGCCGCGACCCCTTCCATGGTCAGCCCGTTCCAGCCGACCGTGCTGAGCCGCTCCAGGGCGGCGTCGAGGATCGCGCGCTCCAGCACGGGACCGCGGCGGCGCAAGGACACCACCGGCTGCCGGGCGGCGGCGGCCGATCGCGAAGTAGCCATCAGTTTCACTCCATCGGAAACGGGGCGGGTCGGGGTGACTCGACGGACCGGCGCGGGGAGGGCGGGGGCCCGCCGGCCGGTTCGGGGGATCGGGGCACCGAGCGACGACGAAGGACTCAGTGAACGCTTGCGTTCCTTGAGGGGGATTCACTACCGTAGACGCCACAGTGAACGGATGCGTTCACTAATTCATTTGTGGGGGAACCATAGTGACCACCTCTCAGTTAGAAGCACGGAGCGCACCGGGTGCGGCGCGGCGACAGGGCCGCCCGGGGATCGCCCTGGCCGTCATCGCCGCCTGCCAGTTGATGGTTGTGCTCGATTCCACGATCGTCAACATCGCTCTCCCGGGCATCCAGAACGCGCTCGGCTTCTCGACCACCGATCTGTCGTGGGTCCTCAGCGCGTACACGCTCACCTTCGGCGGGCTGCTGCTGCTCGGCGGCCGGGCCGGCGACATCCTGGGCCGCCGCCGGGTGTTCCTGACGGGCATCCTGGTCTTCACCCTCGCCTCCCTGCTCGGCGGATTCGCCCAGGAGCCCTGGCAACTGCTGGCGGCCCGCGCGCTCCAGGGCATCGGCGGCGCCATCGCCTCACCGACCTCGCTCGCCCTCATCACCACGACGTTCCCCGAGGGCCCCGAACGCAACCGCGCCTTCGGCGTGTTCGCCGCGGTGTCCGCGGGCGGCGGCGCCATCGGCCTGCTCGGCGGCGGGATGCTGACCGAATGGCTCGACTGGCGCTGGGTCTTCTTCGTCAATGTGCCGATCGGTGTGCTGATCGCCGTCCTGACCCCGATGTACATCAACGAGTCCGAGAAGCACCCGGGCCGTTTCGACATCGCGGGGGCCCTCACGTCGACCCTCGGTATGGCCTCGCTCGTGTACGGCTTCATCCGGGCCTCCGAAGAGGGCTGGCGGGACTCCCTCACCCTGGGTTCCTTCGGTGCCGCGGTGCTCCTGCTCGCTTCCTTCGTCCTTGTCGAGATGCGGGCCAAGGAACCGATCACGCCGCTGCGGATGTTCGCCGACCGCAACCGCTCCGGCACGTATGTGATCATGCTCAGCCTGGCCGCCGCGATGTTCGGCATGTTCTTCTTCATCGTGCTGTTCGCGCAGAACGTGCTGGCGTACTCGCCGATCGAGGCGGGGCTGGCATTCCTGCCCGTGACCGTCGCGATCGTGGTGGGGGCAGGGCTCTCGCAGCGCTTCCTCCCGGTGCTGGGCCCGAAGCCCTTCATGGTCACCGGTGCCTCGTTCACGGGTGCGGGCCTCATATGGCTGACGTTCATCTCGCCGGACAGCTCGTACCTCTCCGGCGTCCTCGGCCCGATGCTCGTGTTCGGTGTCGGCATGGGGCTGAACTTCGTGACCCTCACACTGACGGCGGTCTCCGGCGTCGCCCCGCACGAGGCGGGTGCCGCCTCCAGCCTGCTCAACGCGAGTCAGCAGGTGGGCGGTTCGCTGGGCCTGTCCATCCTGGTCACCGTCTTCGGCACGGCCAGCCGCGACGAGGCGGAGAAGCAGGTCCCGAAGTTCCTGGCACAGGCGTCGCCGGAGCAGAAGGCCGAGTTCGCCAGAACCCATGAGCTGCCGGGAAGTTGGGGCCACACCGTGCTCGCCCAGGGCATATCGACCGCCTTCCTGGCGGCCGTGGCCATGGCTGTTCTCGCCCTGCTGACGGCCGTGCTGGTGATCCGGGTACGCAAGAGCGACCTGGACGCGCTCAGCGGGAACGCGGCTGCCGGGGGGCCGGTCGCCTAGAGCGTACGGACGGCGGCGGGTGCTCCGGCCGGCACGGGTGTCGCGTCGGCCCGGGGAGACACCGCGCCGGCCCGCCGGAAGACCGGCGGGCCGGCGGAGAGGGCCGGTGCGTGCGGGGATCAGTACGGGTCGTAGGGGTCGTACGTCTCGCCGCTCCCGCCGCGGTCCCCGCCGTTGTCACCGGTGCTCAGGGCTCCGCAGTCCCGCAAGCGGTGGACGGGTTTCCAGTCCCCCAGGATGTCCCGTGCACGGGCCTCGCCCCAGCTCGTGGCATACCACGGTTCGTCCGAGTCGAGCAGCCCCCGCTGGATCTCCTCCAGGGCACAGGAACGCAGGGGTTCCGGCAGGGTGTTCAGAGCCGGCACGGCGTCGGCGGACAGACCGCGGAGGTATTCGATGTCGATGGAGTGGGCGTCGCGGTAGCGCTGGACGTTCTGTTCGGCGATGAGGCCGTCGGGTGAGACCAGTCCGAAGACCAGGACTCCGAGGGCCGCGCTCGCCGCGACAGCGCGGGGCAGCATGCGGGCTCCGAAGAAACCGGCGGCCATGATCAGGACGAGAACCACGCCCAGCCAGAGTTCCACGGCGGCCACGGAGATCCGCAGCCGTGTCAGTCCGTACGCGTCGACGTAAAGGTCCATGCGCCGCAGCGCCGACGCCACGACGACGAGCGTGAGCAGGCAGAGCGTGCCGAGAACCCCTCGAACGAGGGTGCGGTCGCGGGGGCCTCCGCGCGGTGCCCAGCGCAGCGCGAGCGCGATGACCAGGAGGGTGAGCAGTGTGGCCCAGAGCAGTTGCCAGAAACCCTGGCGGGCGTACTCGGAGTAGCTGAGATCGGTCTCGGCCATCACCTTGTCGTAGCCGCCGAGCAGCACCGTGAGCTGAATGGCGAGGAAGGCGGCGAAGAGCAGGTTCAGGACAATCAGCGGCAGGGCCCATTCCAGCCGTCCCCGCGGCTTGCCCGGCTCCGTCGTCAGTCCGTCCCAGCGCACGGGCGCCGCCGCCGTGTACGCGGCAGCGAGGGCACCGACGAGGCCCAGCAGGCCCAGGAAGAACCGCCACGGACTGTCGCTGATGGACACATCGGGCGTCAGGTCGCCGAGGACGTCGGCGAAGGCGGCGTCGGCGCTCGCGAAGAGCGCGCCGAACACGAGGAGGAGCACGAACGCGACGGCCGCCGAGCGCAGGACGACGCCCCAGCGGCCCCGGGAGCCGGTCATCCGGGCGCGGATGCCCCGTGCCGCCCAGCCCAGCGCCTCCGCGACCGAGGTGAGGACCCCCAGCGAACCGAGGAAGACCCCGATCCAGCTGCGGCTGCCGTGCAGCGCCAGCGAACCGAGCGCGAAGGCGGACACGATGGCGAGGAAGCTCGGCCAGCCGGCGTCCCTGAGGGCCGGGACGGCGAGCAGGGCGAGTCCGCCCACCGCCCAGACGACGGTCCAGGGCCGCGGTCGGCGTGTGGTCGGGCGGACCGCGAAGTAGGTGGCGAGCGCTGCCGGGATCGCGACGACGAGCAGGTTCAGACCGATGCCGTCGCCGAGCAGCGCGGCGCTCAGCAGCGCGGTCGCGAGCGCGCACCAGAGGGTGCCGACGGGAATGGTCCCGGGCACGCCCGTGCGGAGCCGAGACATGTCCGACGGGGCCGTCTGAGCGGTTCCGTTCGGCCTGCCCCAGGGATCCTTGGGGGCACCCGGCCGCTCCTGGCGGGCATAGGCGGGAATCCTCGGCGGTTCCGGGGCCGGGGACGCCGCACTGTGCGCATCGGCGGCCGGGTGAACGCGCGGCGGTGCGCTGTCGGCGGCCGGCGTGGCCGTGGAGGGCGGCGCCGCAGCGGCGGAGCCTTCCGTTCCGCCGTGCTGCGGCTGCTGCTGGGCCGGGGCTGTCTCGTCCCGCGCCTCCTGCGCGGACCCGGAGGCCGGGGCCGGTGACGGTCCCGGGCCCGCCGTCTGTGCCGGGACCGACGACGGCGGCGGGGCGGAATCCTGCTCCGGCGCTTCATTCGGGCCCGGGACGGCGGGCGGCGTGGACGCGCGCTCCGTCCGGGGCGGCTCTGGTATGTGATCGGACACGGGACCCCTCCCCACCGGGGTCCGCTCGCGCGGCCTCTGGCTGCACGGCCCCCCGGCGTCTCATTCGATGCGCGCCGTCGAGATGATCACCGAGGGCGGCGTGGCCGAAAGAGTAACCCTGTGCGCACGGTGTCAGCCGTCCGGGGCGGGGCTGTGGCAGGACCGTGACAGTCGGACGTGCACCGGTGTCGCGCGTGCGGACCCCGCGGCGACGCCCGACCCGTCGGGCCGGGCACCACCGGGAGGGAGCGGTTCAGGTACTACGGGGAACGGTTCCGGTGCTACTCGGTCGTCCAGTTGGGAACGTCCTCCGTCTGGGCGACCCAGGCCGCCGGAGGTGCGCCCGTGGTGCCGGCGGCGACCACTCCGCCGACGATCGCGCAGGTCGTGTCGACGTCTCCGCCCGCCTGGGCGGTGACCCAGAAAGCCTTCTCGAAGTCGCCGAGTCCACGGGCCGCGGACCAGAGGGCGAAGGGGACGGTGTCGTGCGCACTGGTCCGGCGGCCGTTGCCGAGGACGGCGGCGACCGTGCCCGCGTCGTTGTAGTCCAGCATGTCGCGTGCCCTGCGCAGGCCTGCGCCGACGGCGCTGCGCGGCACCAGGGCGATCACTCCGTCCAGCAGGTCCGTCGCCGTGGGCGGGCCCGAGGGTGCGGCGGCGAGGGCCGCGGCGGCCGCGACCGCCATCGCCCCGACCACGGCCTCGCGGTGCTGGTGCGTGGTGTACGACGAGATCTCCGCCTGGTGCGTCGCCTGCTCGGGGTCGTCCGCGTACCAGGCGCCGAGGGGCGCGATGCGCATGGCCGAGCCGTTGCCCCACGATCCCTGGCCCTGGAACAGCGAGGAGGCGAGTTCACGCCAGTCGCCGCCCTCCCGGACCAGCCTGAGGAGGCGGTTCACGGCGGGGCCGTAACCCCGGTCGAAGTCGTGGTGGGTCGCGAAGGAGTGGGCGAGGGCGTCCTGGTCGATGCGGCCGTGCCGGTGCAGCACGGCCACGACCGAGGCGGCCATCTCGGTGTCGTCGGTCCACTGCCAGGGGCCGGGCGGCAGCGCGCGGTCCTTCAGGAGCGGATAGTTGGCGGGCACGAAGAACTGGGAGCCCAGGGCGTCTCCCACGGACAGGCCGCGCAGGCTGGCAAGGGCGCGGTCCACGCGCTGGTCAGAAGTGGATTCGGTCATCGTTTCCACTCTATCCGGTGATGCCGTAGGGCTCAGGTGTGCGCCAGCGCTCGAAGGGCCGGTCCAGGGTGTACCGCCCGTCCTTGCCTAGCAGCAGCGTCCGCGACTCCCCGTTGCCGGGATTGGACAGCGACTCGAATTCGGCGACGGACCAGTGGAACCAGCGCATGCAGAACAGGCGCATGGTCAGTCCGTGGGTGACGAGCAGGACGTTGGGCGGGTGGTCGGGGTCCTCGAAGCTGCGGTGCAGGCTCTCCAGGAAGGCGCCGACCCGGTCGTACACATCGGCGCCCGACTCGCCCTGTGCGAAGCGGTAGAAGAAGTGTCCGTAGGCATCGCGGTAGGCCTTCTGGAGCCGCACGTCGTCGTGGTCCTGCCAGTTCCCCCAGTCCTGCTCGCGCAGCCGGGGCTCCTCCCGCACCCTGACCCGCTCCAGGTCCAGCCCGAGGGAACGGAACGTCTCGTGGGTGCGGCGGTAGGGCGAGATGTACACGCTGACCCGCTCCTCGCCGAACAGCTCGCGCAGCCGTGTTCCGGTCTCGCGGGCCTGCCGCAGTCCCGTCGAGGTGAGTCTCAGCGCGTGGTCGGGCTCGCGCTCGTAGACGGTGTCGTCGGCGTTGCCCTCGGACTCCCCGTGCCGGACGAGGACGATGCGTTGCGGTCGTGCCATGACTCGACCCTAGATCGAGTCGGCGCGGTTCGAGCAGTTGTCCGGAATTCGACGCTCTGTGGCGACGACGGAGAGCTCCTCCGTCACACCGTCCACGAGGGTTCGAGCTGGACGACGTCGCCGGCCAGGGCGGCCACGTCCTCCTCCAGCTGGGCGCGTTGCGAGAGCCGGTCGACGCTTCCCGGCCGGTACTTCCCGCGCTCGGCGCCGGACTGCCACATGGACAGGACGAGGAACTCGTGGCCGGGAGCCTCGCCGAAGACCCCGCGCACCATCCCGGGCGATCCGGCCATCGCAGGGTTCCACACCCGCTGCTGCATCAACGCGAAGTGGTCGACCCGCTCCTCGTGCACGGTGCTGTGCGCCACCCTGATCACGTCGACATCACCGAATTGGGGCTCGAAGCCGGTCTTCACGTCGAAGCGGTGCTCGAACAGCTTCACCTGGACATCGGTGCAGGTCCCGGACTGCGCGGCGGCCAGGGCGTCGTGCCCGCGCGCCATGAAGGAGTCGTAGAAGACCCGGTTCTCCCAGAAGGCGAAGACATGCGCCACCTCGGGCCGGGTACGGCTCCAGCCGCCGCCCTGTCCCCGGAAACCCGGCTCACCCAGCAGCCCCGCCCACTTCCGCTGCCCCCGTTCGAAACCACGACGGTCCACCACGCTGCAGCGAATCCACTTGACCAGCACTGCGCCATCGTACGGGCCCCGGACGTGGCATGGGTCACGCTCGGACGGAGTGCGTCAGAACCGGTCAGCACCGGCACGCGGGAACCCGGAGCACAGTGGCCCGAATGCGCCCCTGGAACCCAAGGCGGTTGGTTCCACGGTCCGTTACGGACATCATCGGGTGGTAAAACCGGAGCGACGGCCCCGTGTGAAGGAGCGAAGTCGGATGAGCACTCCGAACAAGGACATCGAGAAGGTCGAGATCCGGCTCAAATGGGATCCCAGTCCCCACGGCGAGCCCGATCACGATCTCGACATCATCGCGGCGACCTATCCGGCCGGGGATCCGTACGGCGACCCCGCGTACCTGGTGCACTTCGACAGCCGTGCTCCCGACGGCACGATCACGCTCAACCGTGACAGCAGGACCGGGCAGGGCCTCGGTTACGACGAGATCATGACGGTGGAGCTGCACCGGGTCTCGGAGTCGTACGGCCGGGTCGTCGTCGGAGTCGCCATACAGCAGCGGGACGGCCGACGGACCTTCGCCGAGGTGGCGAACACCGGAGTGCAGATCCGGGAGGGGTACACCGTCCTCGCCGAGGACGACTTCTCGTCCGTCGGCGCCGCGACGGCCGCTGTGGTCGCCGAGTTCGTCCGGGACCCCTCGGGGGCGTGGCGGCTCCACGACACGGTCCGCGGATTCGACGGGGATGCCGACGCGTTCGCCGCCTCCATGGGGAACCGCCCGGCCGGAGCGTGACCGGGAGGGCGCGGCGCCGGGAGACCGGCGGCCGGCCGCGCACCGTCGACACACGGTCCGCGTCGTCGCCCGACCCCGGTAGTCGGCCGTCGCCCTCGTCCGCGATGGTCACACCATGAACGACGACATGTGGGCACGGGTGGCGGACGCCGTCGCGTCGCACGTCCGGCATTTCTTCGCCGGCCACTCCGTCGAAGTCGTCGACTACGACGTCGGCCCGGAGCGGCGGTGGGCGCTTCCCGGTCTGCGGGTGCTCGTCGTCGGTCCCGGCCCGCGCGACTCGGGCTGGGCCTACGTGACCGCGGGCTGCGGCGCCGTGAGCGGTCCCGGGCAGCACGGTCTCGAGTTCCTCATGACGGCCCAGGTCCGTGACCGGCGCTTCATCGATCTGATGGCGATGACCGCGTACTACCACCGCGGCGGGCACCCGCTCGGCCTCCAGCACAGCATGCCTCTGGGTGAGCCGTGGCTGCCGGGTTCCGCCTGCGACCACTTGCTGATCAGTCTGCCGTACCTCCACGGCCCCGGACTGGAGCACTGCCCCGTCCCCGGCGGCCGCGCCCGCGTCCTGTGGGTCCTGCCCGTCACCGCGGCCGAGATCGCCTTCCGCAGGAAGCGCGGGCACGAGGCGCTGGAACAGCTCTTCGACGAGGTGGGCATCGTCCCCACCGACCCGTTCCGGGCCTCGGTCGTCTGACCTGCCGTGACGACGCGTGGCCCTAACCCGCGCCGTTCCGTTCGGCATCGGCATCGGCATCGGCATCGGCATCGGCATCGGCCGACAACGCGGAAGAGGGAGCCGGCGCATGGCCGGCTCCCTCTCGCCTCGTCAGGTCAGTGACGTCCGCAGCCGATGCTCAACGAGGCATCGGATGCGGTTGCGTCCGCTGTCAGCTGCAGCCGCTGGTCGAGCCGCAGCCCTCGCAGATGTAGCAGGAGCCGGCGCGCTGCATCTTCGTACCGCAGGAGAAGCAGAGCGGGGCGTCCGCGCTGATGCCGAGCTGCATCTCGACGAGCTCCGCCGAGGTGTGCGCGGTCTTCGGGGCGGGGGTTTCGAGGGGGGCGACGGCCTTCAGGGGCTCCGCCTGGAGGGGGGCCGACTGGGCCCGGCTCTCGGCCTCCAGCTGCTCCTCCTCGAAGGTCGGCTCGTAGGAGCCGGTGTCGAGGTGGCGCTGACGCTCCTCCGCCGAGTGGATGCCGAGGGCCGAGCGGGTCTCGAAGGGCAGGAAGTCGAGCGCCAGGCGGCGGAAGATGTAGTCGACGATCGACTGCGCCATCCGCACGTCCGGGTCGTCCGTCATACCGGCCGGCTCGAAGCGCATGTTGGTGAACTTCGAGACGTAGGTCTCCAGCGGAACGCCGTACTGGAGGCCCACCGACACGGCGATCGAGAAGGCGTCCATCATGCCGGCGAGGGTGGAGCCCTGCTTGGACATCTTCAGGAAGACCTCGCCGAGACCGTCGTCCGGGTAGGAGTTGGCGGTCATGTAGCCCTCGGCGCCGCCCACCGTGAAGGAGGTGGTGATGCCGGGACGGCCCTTGGGGAGACGCTTGCGGACCGGGCGGTACTCGACGACCTTCTCGACCGCGGTGCGGATGGTCTCCTCGGCCTTGGCCGTGACGGCCTCCTTCTCCTTCTCCTTGGTCTTCGCGGAGAGGGGCTGGCCGACCTTGCAGTTGTCGCGGTAGATGGCGAGCGCCTTGACGCCCATCTTCCACGCCTCGAAGTAGACCTCCTCGACGTCCTCGACGGTGGCCGTCTCGGGGAGGTTCACCGTCTTGGAGAGCGCGCCGGAGATCCACGGCTGGATGGCCGCCATCATGCGGACGTGGCCCATGGCGGAGATGGAACGCTCGCCCATCGCGCAGTCGAAGACCTCGTAGTGCTCGGTCTTCAGGCCGGGGGCGTCGATCACATTGCCGTGCTCGGCGATGTGGGCGACGATCGCCTCGATCTGCTCCTCCGGGTAGCCCAGGCGGCGCAGGGCCTGCGGGACCGTGCCGTTGACGATCTGCATCGAGCCGCCGCCGACGAGCTTCTTGAACTTGACCAGGGCGAGGTCGGGCTCCAGGCCGGTGGTGTCGCAGGACATCGCGAGACCGATGGTGCCAGTGGGCGCGATGACCGAGGCCTGAGCGTTGCGGAAGCCGTTCTTGGCGCCGAGGCGGAGGACGTCCTGCCAGGCCTCCGTCGCGGCGGCCCAGATCGGGTTGTCCAGGTCGTCGCCGTGGACGGCGACGGCGTTGGCGTCGGCGTGCTGCTTCATGACGCGCTGGTGCGGCTCGGCGTTGCGGGCGTATCCGTCGTAGGGGCCGACGACGGCGGCCAGCTCGGCGGAGCGCTTGTACGAGGTGCCGGTCATCAGCGAGGTGATGGCGCCGGCGAGCGCGCGGCCGCCGTCGCTGTCGTAGGCGTGGCCGGTCGCCATCAGCAGGGCGCCGAGGTTGGCGTAGCCGATGCCGAGCTGGCGGAAGGCGCGGGTGTTCTCACCGATCTTCTCGGTCGGGAAGTCGGCGAAGCAGATCGAGATGTCCATCGCGGTGATGACCAGCTCGACGACCTTGCCGAAGCGCTCCGAGTCGAAGGACTGGTTGCCCTTGCCGTCGTCCTTGAGGAACTTCATCAGGTTCAGCGAGGCGAGGTTGCACGAGGTGTTGTCCAGGTGCATGTACTCGCTGCACGGGTTCGAGCCGTTGATCCGGCCGGACTCCGGGCAGGTGTGCCACTGGTTGATGGTGTCGTCGTACTGGATGCCGGGGTCGGCACAGGCCCAGGCCGCCTCGGCCATCTTGCGGAAGAGGGACTTGGCGTCGACCTCCTCGATGACGTCACCGGTCATGCGGGCGCGCAGCCCGAACTTCCCGCCGGACTCGACGGCCTTCATGAACTCGTCGTTCACACGGACCGAGTTGTTGGCGTTCTGGTACTGGACGGACGTGATGTCGTCGCCGCCCAGGTCCATGTCGAAGCCCGCGTCGCGCAGGGCGCGGATCTTCTCCTCCTCCTTCACCTTGGTCTCGATGAAGTTCTCGATGTCGGGGTGGTCGACGTCGAGGATGACCATCTTGGCCGCACGGCGCGTGGCGCCGCCCGACTTGATCGTTCCTGCGGAGGCGTCGGCACCGCGCATGAAGGAGACCGGACCGGAGGCGTTGCCGCCGGAGGAGAGCAGTTCCTTGGAGGAGCGGATGCGGGAGAGGTTCAGGCCGGCACCGGAGCCGCCCTTGAAGATCATCCCCTCTTCCTTGTACCAGTCGAGGATCGACTCCATGGAGTCGTCGACGGCCAGGATGAAGCAGGCGGAGACCTGCTGCGGCTGGGGCGTGCCGACGTTGAACCAGACGGGAGAGTTGAAGCTGAAGATCTGGTGCAGGAGGGCGTACGCCAGCTCGTGCTCGAAGATCTCGGCGTCGGCGGGGGAGGCGAAGTAATGGTAGTCCTCGCCGGCCTTCCGGTACGTCTTCACGATCCGGTCGATCAGCTGGCGCAGACCGGTTTCGCGCTGGGGAGTGCCGACGGCCCCGCGGAAGTACTTGCTGGTGACGATGTTGACCGCGTTCACCGACCAGAAGTCGGGGAACTCGACGCCACGCTGCTCGAAGTTGATCGAGCCGTCGCGCCAGTTGGTCATGACGACGTCACGACGCTCCCAGACCACCTCGTCGTACGGATGCACGCCGGGGGTGGTGTGGATGCGCTCGATACGCAGGCCCTGCTTGGTCGCAGTCGACTTGGCTCCCTTACCGCGGGAACCTCGTGCCGGGCCGCTCGCCGTCTCTGTCATGCCGCCTCCCATATGTGGGCAAAAACGCCCTGAAGTGCCGAGAACTTCCCCAGGCACAGTCTGTCTCTGATGCCCCCGACGCCACGCACAGCGTCCGGAGCAGGTCTACGTGCCGTCCGGCCGCCGGTCGTCGGACCGGTCGGGCGGACAGGTGGTGCCGCTCAGTCGGCGGCGACGGCGGGAACGGGGACCTCAAGGGTCTCGCCGGTCCCGCGGGTTTGTGCGGGAGGCCGTCCGTCGCGGAGTTCCGCGATGGCGGCCTCGAAGTCTTCGAGGGTGTCGAACGCCCGGTAGACGGACGCGAACCGCAGGTACGCGACGAGGTCGAGTTCCTGCAGGGGGCCGAGGATGGCCAGACCCACGTCGTGGGTGGTCAGCTCGGCGCTGCCGGTGGCCCGCACCGCCTCCTCGACCCGCTGGCCGAGCTTGGCGAGCGCGTCCTCGGTGACCGGCCGCCCCTGGCACGCCTTGCGCACGCCGGAGATGACCTTGGTACGACTGAAGGGCTCGGTGACACCGCTGCGCTTGACCACCATGAGCGAACAGGTCTCCACCGTCGTGAAACGGCGGGAGCAGTCGGGGCACTGGCGGCGCCGGCGGATCGAGGTCCCGTCGTCGGTGGTGCGACTGTCGACGACCCGGCTGTCGGGGTGCCTGCAGAAGGGGCAGTGCATGGCTCCCAACCCTCCTTCACAGCACGACTGAATAGCCTCTTCAGGCCCGGCGACGGGCCCTCGAAGCGGTCTCAAGCATAGGCGATGACCACACCCCCGACGGACGGGGACCACAACTTCTGGGTGGCTGGAGCAATCCAACCACTAGATCTTGGGTTGGGTCGCGCATTTGGCCCTAGCGCGTGTCGCGCGCCCCGGGCGGCCGGAAGGCAGCGTACGACCGACCACGAGGGTACGGGAAGCAGGCTGCGCCACCGATCTCGGGGCTCCCCTTCCCGGGCCGCCCGGACCGCCCGGCGAACGGCGCGCCGCACCCCCGCGAACCACCCCCGCACCTTCGCGTCCGGCGGGCGCACGCTACCGTAATCGTCCGAATTGCCCATGGGCCCGCCCGCCGGGGGAACGGCAGAGGAACCCCCGGCCGACACCGCTCAGGAGCGCGCGAAAGCCCGCCACAGCTTCGCTCATACACCTGACGTCGAACCACCGGCAGACTTTTATTCGTTTTTCACTCGAACGTGTGTTTGGCGCAACCTTTCGAAAGCTACTACCGTTGTCCAGCTAGGGAGACCATTCGAGAGGGGCCGACGTGACCACCACCGCAGACAGTGCCATCATCACTGCCCAGGACCGCTCGCAGAGCCGACTCGAGCCGGTGCATGCCATGAATGACTCAGTCACGAACGCGGAGGAGCCCGCGCGCCCAGCGCGCTCGCTGCCCGGCCGACCTCCCGGTATCAGGGCGGACAGTTCGGGACTCACGGACCGGCAGCGGCGCGTGATCGAGGTCATCCGGGACTCGGTCCAGCGGCGCGGCTACCCCCCGTCGATGCGCGAGATCGGCCAGGCGGTCGGCCTGTCCAGCACCTCGTCCGTCGCCCACCAGCTGATGGCACTGGAGCGGAAGGGCTTCCTCCGCCGGGACCCGCACCGCCCCCGCGCCTACGAGGTGCGCGGCTCCGACCAGCCGAGCACCCAGCCCACGGACACCACCGGCAAGCCCGCCGCCTCGTACGTGCCGCTGGTCGGCCGGATCGCCGCCGGTGGCCCGATCCTCGCCGAGGAGTCGGTCGAGGACGTGTTCCCCCTCCCCCGCCAGCTGGTCGGCGACGGCGAGCTGTTCGTGCTGAAGGTCGTCGGTGACTCGATGATCGAGGCCGCGATCTGTGACGGGGACTGGGTCACGGTGCGCCGCCAGCCGGTCGCGGAGAACGGCGACATCGTCGCCGCGATGCTGGACGGCGAGGCCACGGTCAAGCGCTTCAAGCGCGAGGACGGCCATGTATGGCTGCTCCCGCACAACGCCGCGTACCAGCCGATCCCCGGCGACGAGGCGACCATCCTCGGCAAGGTCGTGGCGGTGCTGCGCCGGGTGTGAAGGCCCTGGCCGCACCCCTTCGAGCACCATCACGGGGCCCTTGAGGACCGGCTGCGCCCGCCGGTCCTCAAGGGCCCCGTCGCATGCGTCCGTGACAGCCGTCCCGGGCGCGCAGGGGCGGCGCTGCCGCCGTCCCGTACGCGCCCGGACCCAGCCCGTCTACTTCCCGTCGGCCTTCGCCGCCGCGTCGATCGCGGCCAGCGAGCGGCGTGCCTGATTGCGATCCGTCGTGTACCAGAAATCGGGGAGCGAAGCCCGCAGATAGCTGCCGTAGCGCGCGTTGGCCAGCCTGGGGTCGAGCACGGCGACCACGCCCTTGTCTCCCGTCGCCCGGACGAGACGGCCGGCCCCCTGCGCCATCAGCAGCGCCGCGTGGGTGGCCGCCACGGCCATGAAGCCGTTGCCTCCGGCCTGCTCGACCGACTTCTGCCGGGCGCTCATCAGCGGGTCGTCGGGGCGCGGGAACGGGATCCGGTCCATGACCACCAGCTGGCAGCTGGGCCCCGGGACATCGACGCCCTGCCAGAGCGAGAGCGTGCCGAAGAGACAGGTCTCGGGGTCGGCCGCGAAGTTCTTGATCAGCTCGCCCAGGGTCTCCTCCCCCTGGAGCAGGATCGGCTTGTCCAGCCGGCCGCGCAGCTCCTCGGCCGCCGCCTTCGCGCCCCGCATCGAGGAGAACAGCCCCAGGGTGCGTCCGCCGGCGGCCTCGACCAGCTCGGCCAGCTCGTCCAGCATGTCGGTCCGGGAACCCTCCCGGCCCGGGGTCGCCAGATGGCGGGCGACGTAGAGGATCCCCTGCTTCGGATAGTCGAAGGGCGAGCCGACGTCCAGGCCCTTCCACTGCGGGACGTCGTCGCCGACCGTGCCCTCCGGGGAGAGGCCGAGGGACGCCCCCACCCCGTTGAAGTCCCCGCCGAGCTTGAGCGTCGCCGAGGTCAGCACCACGGAGCGCTCGGAGAAGAGCTTCTCGCGCAGCAGTCCCGAGACGGAGAGCGGGGCGACCCGCACCGAGGCGCCGAAGCGGTCGTCCCGCTCGTACCAGACGACGTCGTACTCCGAGCCCTGGGTGATGCGCTCGGCCACGCCGTGGATCGACTCCACGGAGGCCAGTGCCTGCTTGCGGACCACGTCCTCGTCCTGGACGGACTTGTCGCGGGTGGAGCCGAGCGCGGTGATCACCGTACGGGCGGCGTCGCGCAGCGCCGTGAGCGCGTATCCCAGATCCTCCGGGACCTCTTCCAGGCGGCCGGGCAGCGCCAGCTCCATGACCCGCTCGAAGCCCTCGGAGGCGGTCTGCAGGGCATCGGCCGCCTTCTCGTTGACCAGCTTCGCCGCCCGGCGCACCGCGCGGTTGACCTGGCCGGGGGTGAGCTCTCCGGTGGCGACGCCGGTGACGCGGGAGACCAGCTCGTGCGCCTCGTCGACGATCAGCACCTCGTGCTGCGGGAGGACCGGGGCGCCCTCGATGGCGTCGATGGCCAGGAGCGCGTGGTTGGTCACCACGACATCGGCGAGCTTCGCCCGCTCCCGGGCCTGCTCGGCGAAGCACTCGGCGCCGTACGCGCACTTGGTGGCGCCCAGGCATTCACGCGAGGAGACCGAGATCTGGCCCCAGGCCCGGTCCGAGACGCCGGGCGTGAGGTCGTCCCGGTCGCCGGTCTCCGTCTCGTCCGCCCAGTCGCGCATGCGCAGCAGGTCCTGGCCGAGCTTGCTCGACGGGGCCGCCGCCTCGAAGGGGTCGAAGAGTCCCTCCTCCTCGTCCTGCGGCACACCCTCGTGGAGGCGGTGCAGACAGAGGTAGTTCGACCGGCCCTTCAGCATGGCGAACTGCGGACGGCGGCGCAGCAGCGGATGCAGGGCGTCGACCGTCCGCGGAAGATCGCGCTCCACGAGCTGCCGCTGGAGCGCCAGCGTCGCCGTGGCCACCACGACGCGCTCGCCGTGCGCCAGGGCGGGCACCAGATAGCCGAGCGATTTGCCCGTGCCGGTGCCCGCCTGGACGAGCAGATGGGATTGGTCGTCTACGGCCTCGGCGACGGCACCGGCCATGGCGGCCTGTCCGGGGCGCTCCGTACCGCCGACGGCGGTCACGGCGGCGTGCAGGAGATCGGGGAGGGTTGGCTTCGTCATAGCCCGGCCAGCCTACGGGGCGCCACTGACACCGACGGTCATTCCTGGACTCAGGGGGCGGGGTGCAGCGGGTTGGCGACGCTGCCGTGGACGGCCGCGTGCGGGCGCTCGGGCCGGTCGCGGTAGCCGTCCAGATGCAGGCGGTTGCGGTTCAGACAGAGACGCTCGATCCGCGGCGTCAGCATGTCGAACAGTTCGAACCGCTCCTTCAGCTCCGGGAACCGGGCGTGGTGGCGCAGGATCTCCGCCCGCACGAGTGACCAGAAAGTGTCCTCCGGAACGTCCAGCTGCTCCTCGCAGAGCGGGGAGAGGAAGCGGAAGACGCCGGTGAAGAGCCCCGAGTGGATGAACTGGGTGAGGAAGGCGGGTTCCTCGGTGAGCAGGACGTCGCGCACGTCCCGGGGCATCGAGTCGTGCTCCGGCAGCGGCCGGGCGCTGACGTTCACGTCGTCGACGAAGTCCTTGATCGCCAGCCGGACGGGGACGTCGTTCCCGTCGAAGACCACGATGGCGTTCTCGCCGTGCGGGGAGAAGACGGTGCCGTAGCGGTAGAGGAAGTGCAGCAGCGGCGGGAGGAGCGCGGCGAAGAGCCGGGTGAGCCAGGCGGTCGGGGTGAGTCCCGAGCGGGCGACCAGTTCCGCGGTGAAGGAGCGGCCCCGCGGGTCCGTGTGCAGCAGGGAGGCGAGGGTGCGGGCGCGTTCGCCGGGGGCCAGGCGCGGCGGCAGCGGTTCGCGCCAGATCGCGCCGAGGATCTCCTTGAACTGGTACGGCGTCTCGGGAAGGTGGTCGTAGAGCGGGTGCTCGACCGTGACCGAGGCGACCTCTCCCAGGAGGATCACGCCGCAGGTGTCGCGGAGGAAGGGGTCGTTGTCGCGCAGTCCCTGCACCCAGGCGGTGACGGCGGGGGCGGCGACGGTGCGTTCGGTCGGCAGGCCGCGCCAGACCAGGGTGTTGAGGATGGAGAGCGGAAGCTTGACCGTGTGCCGGTCGGGGCGGGCGACATTGGCGAAGGTGCGGATGGACTGCTGGGGCAGGCGCAGGTCCTCGTCGGCGTGGAGCGGCACGATGTCGCCCGCCGCGATGGCCGGGGCGAACAGGGGCACGATCCACTCGTCCCACTGCCAGGGGTGGACGGGGAGGAAGAGGTAACCGTCGGGGGCGAGGCCCCGCTCGCGCAGCGAGGCGGCGAAGGAGGCGCGGATGCGGGGTTCCAGCTCCTGGGCGTAGAGCGTTTCGCGGTCGGTGAGCGGACCGGTGCCCCGGTAGGCGGCGATCCGCTCGGAGACGGCGATCCACGGCAGGGTGACCGGGACGCGTGCCTCGGGCGCGTAGCGGGAGGCGTCGGTGGCGGAGAAGCCGAGCCGCCCCTTGTTGGCGACGATCCAGGGATGGCCGGTCTGGTGGCCCTCCAGCGCGGCGTAGTCGAGATCGGCCAGCTCGGCCGCGGTCAGCGCCCGGTGGTCGAGGCGGGCGTCGGCCGTGAGCGTGGTCGTCAGCTCGCGCACCAGGTGGCCGAGCGTGGCGCCGTCCAGACCGAGGAGCCGCCGGGACCGGGCGAGGAACTGGAGCGGATCACGGAAGGGGACGCTGTCCGCGTCCGGATCCGCCACTGGTCCCCCGGGACCCTCCGCTCCGGCGGCCGCCTCGGCCTCGGTGGCGGCGATACCCGCCGCGCGGATCGAGTCGGGCGCCACGCGCCAGCTGCCGTAGACACCGCGCCGCGCGGTGAAGCGGAGGCTGCCGCCGTCGTCGAGGACCAGGCTGTACGCGCCGTCCCCGACGGCCCGGGGCACGGGCTGGATCACCTCCTCGTACGCGAACTCGCCGAGCATCTTGGCGAGCATCCGAGCGGCGGCCCGGTCCCAGACCACCGGGTTGAGCTCCGGGGTGCTGAGCAGCAGGGGCGAGGGGGCCGCTGCGTCACGGCTCACGGGATATTTCGGCACGGGGACTCCTCAGGGGACCGACGGGATGCGAGCGGTGCGGTGCGGGGTTCACAGCTGGGCACGGTGGGCTCGGTCGCGGACCATCAGCGCGGCCCGCTTCTCCGGGAGTGCGAACTCCGCGGAGTAGCGGAATCCGGCGCCGAGGAAGGCGGAGACGGACGGGGTGTTGCGCACGTCGGGTTCCGCCACGACGCGGGTGCAGCGGGGGCGGTGGTCCAGGACGAGGTCCGCGACGGCCCGCAGCAGGATGGTGCCCAGGCCCCGGCCCCGGTGGGCGGCGGAGCCGATGAGCACGTGGATGCCGGTGTCGTGCGGGCGGATCGGGCCGTAGCGCGCCAGCCGGTCGAGGTCGGCCCGGTAGATCTCCCAGTAGCTCATCGGGACGCCGGCGAGGACGCCGAGGCAGGGCACGCTGCGTCCGTCGCCGTCGAGCTGGGGGGTGAGGTGCGCGGCCGTCACGCTCTCGTCCCCCGCGAGTTCCCAGAAGGCCGCGACGGCCGGGTCGTTCATCCAGCCGGTGAGGGTGGGGAGATCGCGTGCCGGCGTCACGGGGACGAGCTGGAACGCGCCGGCCGATGTGGGGACGGGGGGCCACTCGCCCGGCCGGTCGAGGAGGCCGGAGTCCCGCGCGCCGCGCCGGGGCGCCGGTGCCTCCGTCCCCAGCAGCGCGCGGAGTTCCGCCGTGAGCCGTGGCTCCGGTGGGCCCTCGGTGCCCGAGCCGGTCCGTGGGACGGGCCCGGGGTCGGTGTGCGCATCGGCGGGAGGCACGGCGGGGCTCTCCTCTCTCGGGGGTTCGGACGGTTCCCGGCGCGGGCGAGGGGCCGGTTCTCAGCCGTGCAGCGGGTTGCCGACGGAGACGTAGACGGACTGGGTGTCGACGGGTCCGACCAGTTCGTCGAGGCCCTGGAGGCGGGTCAGCATGTTGGCCTTGCAGCGCAGTCGGGGCGTTTCCAGGAGGTGGGCGGGGAGCGATGATCCGGTGGCGGTGACGGCGGCCGAGCCCAGGAAGCGCCGGAAGGCGGCGAGGAGCACCTGTTCGTCGGCCAGGCGCTGGGCGCCGAACGCTCCGATCAGCCCGAAGACGTTGTTGATGCCCAGGTAGTACGCGAAGCGTTCGTCGGTGACGGCGTCGGAGACGAAGGTGTCGCTGACCGCTCCGATGCCCGGAAGACGGTGGTCGAGCGCGGTGCGGTGGGACTCCCGGAAGTAGTAGCCCTGATTGTCACGGTAGCGGCCGCCGACCGGCCAGCCCTCGGCGTCGAGCAGGACCAGGGTGTTCTGCTGGTGGGCCTCCAGGGCGACTCCTGCGTGGCCGTCGAGCCAGAGGACCGGGTGGACGACCCGGTCCAGGTAGCGCAGGAACCATTCGGCCGCCACGGCCGTCGTGGTGCGTCCGGTGACGGAGGCCAGCCGGCGGACGACGTCGGCGAGGCGGGAGCGCATCTCCGGCCGGTCCGGCCAGGGGCGCGGTGCGGTGAGACCGGCGATGCAGACCGCGTCGTCGTTCCGGCCGAAGGGGTTGTGACGGAGCATCACGTCGAGGCCGGGGACGGGATCGCCCTCGGGGGTGTCCACGGCGATCCAGGCGGGGTCGCGGACGATGTCGAAGCCGGGGTGCGCCTCCTGCCACACCCGGTCGAGGCCGGTGCGCAGCAGACGGTGGACCTCGACGCCCCGGTGCAGCTCCTTGCGGAGGTTCTCCCGGCGGGAGTTGGTGATGCGGACGCCGAGGGAGAGCTTGAGCATGAGGTCGGTGCCGGGGCGCTGGACGGTGCGCACCGAGGAAGTGGGGTGCCAGGCGGGGCCGTAGGGACCGAGGTCGTGGAGGAGCCCGGAGTCGGCGAGGGCGGCGACCTCCGGGCGGCTCATCAGGTCGCGGGCCTGCCAGGGGTGGAGCGGGAGCGGCACGGTGTTCCCCGGGAGGGGCAGTCCCTCGGCGTGCCGCGCCGCCAGCTCGCCGGCCGGGACCGTGCGTCCACGGGCGGTCCACGCGGAGTCGGTGGCCAGGACGGACCGGTCGACGGCCATCCAGTGCAGCGGGAACGAGCCGTGGGTCTCGGGAGAGTAGAGGCGGGACTCGGTGTCGGAGAGTCCCTCCCGGCTCTTGGGCGAGGGGTGCAGGGGGTGGCCGAACAGGAGCGACTGCTCGGCGGTGAGGAAGAGGTCGGCGGCGGCCGGGGCGACGGGGCGGCGCCGCCGTACCTCGATGAACCCGGCGGTGCGCCGTACCGAATCGGCGACCCTGCCGACCATGTCTGCGCTCTCGCGGTGGCCGGCCTCCCGGCCGAGGAGGGCGGCGACGGTGACCGCGTCGGCGGTGGGCGCGCTGCAGGGGGCTGTCTCCAGGGCGGGCGGGCCGAAGCGGTGCCAGCCGGTGGCGGACCAGTGGCGGACGGGGACGAGCAGGGCGGTGCCGCTGGCGGGGAGCGGAATGCGCAGGGTGTCGCCCTCGGGGCGGGGCAGGTCCCGTTCACGGACCCAGCAGCGGAGCAGGTTCTCGATGCCGGCGGCGTCGGCGGCGCGGAGCGGATCGGGATGGTCCAGGGGATCGGCGGACGGTGCCGGGGCGTGGGACACGGTCCGGGGAGTGTGCCACTGGGCGTGCGGCACCTCCTTCTGGCGCGGCACGGTCGACGGTTCCACGGCGAGCTGGCCGCAGCTCGCGGCTTCTCCCCGGTGGTGGGTGCAGGGCGGGCCGTCGGCCTCGGGCGCGGGGGTGGGGTTCACGGCGGTCTTTCTGTGGGGGTGTGCGGAATCAGCGGACCGACCCGGTCGCGGTCCGTCGGTGCGGGGAGCGCTCGGCGGCGGCCAGCGCGTCGGCGAGGCGGTCGACGACTGCCGCCGCCTGTTCGTCGGTGAGCGTGAGGGGCGGGAGAAGGCGGACGACCGTGGAGTGGCGGCCGCCGAGTTCCACGATGAGACCGCGGCTGAGGCATTCCTGCTGGACGGCGGTGGCGAGGGCCGGGTCGGGCGGTGCGGCGCCGGTGGCGTCGGCGGGTGCCTCCGGATCGACGAGTTCCACGCCGATCATCAGTCCGCGCCCCCGGACGTCGCCGATGCTTGGATGGTGTCCGGCCAGGGACCGCAGTCCGGCGAGCATCCGGGCGCCGAGCTCACCGGCACGCCGGTCGAGGCGGTTCTCCCGGACGTAGGCGAGGGTGGCGGCGCCGGCGGCCATGGCGAGCTGGTTGCCCCGGAAGGTACCGGCGTGCGCACCGGGCTGCCAGGTGTCGAGTTCGGCGCGGTAGACGACGACGGCGAGCGGCAGCGAACCTCCGATGGCCTTGGAGAGGACCATCACGTCGGGGACGGTGCCGCTGTGCTCGACGGCCCAGAAGGCGCCGGTCCGGCCGACCCCGGTCTGCACCTCGTCGGCGATCAGAGGAATGGAGCGGGCGGCCGTGATCTCCCGCATCCGGCGCATCCAGCCGTCGGGAGCGGGGTTGACGCCGCCCTCGCCCTGGACGGGTTCGAGGATCATGCCGGCCGGGGTGCGGGTGCCGCTCTTGGGATCGTCGAGCACGCTCTCCGTCCAGCGCGCGGCCAGCTCCGCGCCGCGCTCGCCGCCGGTGCCGAACGGGCAGCGGTAGTCCTGCGGGAAGGGCAGCCGGGTCACCCGGACGTCCTCGGCGCCGCCGGACGCGGCGAGGGCGCCCGCCGTCATCCCGTGGTAGGCGCCGGTGAAGGCCAGCAGCCCGCTGCGGCCGGTGGCGGCGCGGACCAGGGTGAACGCCGCCTCGACCGCGTCCGTTCCGGCGGGGCCGCAGAACTGGATGCGGGCGTTGTCCGCGAACTCCCGGGGCAGGGTGGCGAACAGCTCGGTGGTGAAGGCGTCCTTGACCGGTGTGGCGAGGTCCAGCACGTGCAGCGGGGCGCCGGAGTCGATGACCTTCTTGATGGCTTCGAGGACCACCGGGTGGTTGTGCCCGAGGGCCAGCGTGCCCGCCCCGGACAGGCAGTCCAGATACCTCCGCCCGTCCGCGCCCTCGATGGTCAGACCCCTCGCCCGCACCGGAACGATCGGCAGCGAGCGCGCGTAGGTGCGCGCGGACGACTCGCGCAGCGACTGACGGCGCAGGATGCCCTCGTGCGGCGTCGGATGCGGTGCCGGAGCTGGTTCGGTCACGGCCACGGCTGTTGTTCCTCCCGCTGTAACAGTTGCGTTGCACGTCGGCACGATTCCGTACGGACGGACCGCACGGGTGAACCCTGTCTGCGTGTCCCCCGTACGTACCAACGACGCCGGGGGCGGGAGATCACGGGTAAATCCGAAGATCCTCGCGGAACGGTGCCCTGCCGCACGCCGCCCGCGGCGTCACCGGCATAGTGGGGGGCCGTGCCATGGCCCGGGACGTCCTCCCGGTGACCGCGGCCGTCCGCCCGGGGGTGAGCCGCCGTCCGGCGGACGGGGCCCGCAGGGGCCGCATGTGCAGTACGGAAGCGTTGGGTTACGAAGTCCCAGGGGGATCACCAGATGCGACTCATACGACCAGGGTTCACCGCACGCCGGGGCGGGAGCGCGCGCCGCTCCCCCTCCCCCGTGCTGGCCGTCGCCGCGGTCACCGCGGTCCTCGCCCTCACCGCCACGGCCTGCGGGCCGGACGAGGAGAAGGCGGCCTCCGAGCCGAGCAGCAGCGCCACGGGCCCGTCGTCGGACGGCGGGATCACCGTCCCGGACGATCTGAAGAACCGGCTCAAGCAGCACGGGATCGACCTCGACCAGTGGAAGAACGGCGAGTGGAAGAACTGGGACAAGGACACCTGGCTGCGTGAGGCCAAGGACTTCGTCAACCCGATCATCGAGGGGCTCTGGGACGGGGACCGGATGCGGGACGCCGACAAGGCGCCCGAGCAGCCGGTCGACAACGACATCTCCGGCGATGTGGGTGTGACGGACCCGACGCCCGTGCCGGTGCGGGCCGTGGGCGTGCGGACGCCGCTGCACGACGCCGCCCCGGAGTCGGGGAAGCTGTTCTTCGACAGTCCCGAGGGCTCCATGGTCTGCTCGGCGACCGTGGTGCAGGACCCGGCGCACCCGGGCAAGTCCAACCTGGTGTGGACGGCGGGCCACTGCGTGCACGCGGGCAAGAAGGGCGGCTGGTACCGCAACATCGCCTTCGTGCCCTCGTACAACAACACGGGCCTGTCCATCGACGAGCTGCGCAAGAACCCGCCCAAGGAAAAGATCGCCCCCTACGGCGTGTGGTGGGGCTCCTGGGCGCAGACCTCGCAGCAGTGGATCGACCAGGGCGCGTCGGTCGGCGGGCTCGGCGCACCGTACGACTTCGCCGTGCTGCATGTGACGCCGGAGAAGGGGTCGGACGGCAAGTCCCTGGAGGAGACGGTCGGTTCGGCGCTTCCGGTCGACTTCAACGCCCCGGCGGTGCCCAAGATCGCCGCGATGACGGCGACCGGCTTCCCGGCGGCCCCGCCGTACGACGGCCAGAAGCTCTACCGCTGCCAGGACAAGCCGGGCCGGCTCTCACTGACCGAGGACGACCCGACGATGTACCGCATCGGCTGCTCGATGACCGGCGGTTCCTCCGGCGGCGGCTGGGTCGCGACCGGGCAGGACGGCAAGCCCGCGCTCGTCTCCAACACCTCCATCGGCCCGGTGACGGCCGGCTGGCTGGCCGGACCCCGCCTCGGCAAGGAGGCCAAGGGCGTCTACGACGCGGTCAGCAAGAAGTACGCGAACGAGTGACACCGGATCGCCGTCCGCCCGGGGGCGGATGACGGTTCCTCAGGGGTTCTCGGCGCACCGGCCGCCGAGGGCCCCTGAGCCGCTTCGTGCCGCGGCCCGTGGTGCGGACGTGGCGCCGAACACCCTTCCACCCGTCATAGGGTGGTGCCCGCGCCGTGGCCGGCACGTGGCCGGCCCGGTCTGCGGCATGACACGCTCATGCCATTTCCATGCTTTCAGGGGGATTTTCACCATGCGATCCATACGTCCGCTGCTCACCGCGGCCGGACTCGTCGCCGCGCTCACGCTGACGGCCACCGCCTGCGGTCCGGAGGAGGACCAGGCGTCCGACAAGCCGAGCGCCTCGGCCTCCGCGGGCAAGGACGGCTCCGGCGGTCTGCCCGACGGTCTGGCCGACACGCTCAAGAAGCACGGCGTCGACCTCGACAAGTGGAAGAACGGCGAGTGGAAGAACTGGGACAAGGACACCTGGCTGCGTGAGGCCAAGGACTTCGTCAACCCGGTCATCGAGGGGCTGTGGAAGCCCGACCGGATGAAGTCCGCCAAGGACCCCGCCAAGACCATGTCCGCCGGGGACTTCTCGGGCGACCAGGGCGTCACCGACCCCGAGCCCAAGCCCGTCACGGCCCAGCCCGAGAAGACGCCGTACCACAACTACGCCGCCCCGGTCGGGAAAGTCTTCTTCGACTCGCCCGAGGGCTCCATGGTCTGCTCGGGCACCGTCGTCAAGGACCCGAAGAACCCGGGCAGGTCCAACCTCGTCTGGACCGCCGGGCACTGCGTCCACGCCGGTTCCAAGGGCGGCTGGTACCGCAACATCGTCTTCGTGCCCGCGTACAACGACAAGGGCAAGAGCGCCGCGGCGCTGGAGAACGCCCAGAGTTACGAGATCGCCCCGTACGGCGCCTACTGGGCGGACTGGGCCGCGACCTCGGGCGAGTGGATGCGCGACGGCGGCCCCACCGGCGGCGAGGGCGCCCCGTACGACTACGCGGTGCTGCACGTGAAGCCGGAGAAGGGCACCAAGTCCCTGGAGGAGACGGTGGGCAACGCCCTGCCGGTCAACTTCGACGCTCCCGAGGTGGCGCAGATCAGCGCGATGGGCGCCTGGGGCTACCCGGCCGCTCCGCCGTACAACGGTCTGATCATGCACAAGTGCGTGGACCGTCCGGGGCGGCTCTCGATCAGCCCCTCGACGCCGACGATGTACCGCATCGGCTGCACGATGACCGGCGGTTCCTCCGGCGGCGGCTGGTTCAGCGAGGCGTCGAACGGCAAGCTTGCGCTGGTGTCCAACACCTCCATCGGCCCGGTGACGGCCGGCTGGCTGGCCGGACCCCACCTGGGCGAGGGCGCCGAGCAGATCTTCACGATGATGAGCGACAAGTTCGGCGGCCGGTGACCGGCCGACCCGTGGCACGGTAGGCGAAAGGCCCGCTCCCCCGTGAGGGAGCGGGCCTTTCCCGTGTACGGGAAGGTCAGTGCACGGCGGGCACGAAGGTGGACAGCTCGGCCGCCAGCTCCTCGTGCACCCGGGCCTTGAGCAGGGTGCCCTCCGACGTGTGCTCCTCGGAGATCACCTCGCCCTCGGCGTGCACCCGGGAGACCAGCCCGCCCTGGATGTACGGCACGAGCGCCTCGACCTCGACCGAGGGCCTCGGCAGCTCGCTGTCGATCAGCGCGAGCAGCTCGTCGATTCCGGCACCGGTCCGCGCCGACACCGCGATCGCGTGCTTCTCGTTGCGCAGCAGCCGCTGGAGGACCAGCGGGTCGGTCGCGTCCGCCTTGTTGACGACCACGATCTCGGGCACGTCCACCGCGCCCACCTCACGGATCACCTCGCGCACGGCGGCCAGCTGCTCCTCCGGGACCGGGTGCGAACCGTCCACCACGTGGAGGATGAGATCGGAGTCCCCGACCTCCTCCATGGTGGAGCGGAACGCCTCGACCAGGTGGTGCGGCAGGTGCCGTACGAACCCGACGGTGTCGGCGAGGGTGTAGACCCGCCCGCTGGGCGTCTCGGCCCGGCGCACGGTCGGGTCGAGGGTGGCGAACAGGGCGTTCTCCACCAGCACGCCCGCACCGGTCAGCCGGTTGAGCAGCGAGGACTTGCCCGCGTTGGTGTAGCCGGCGATGGCCACCGAGGGGACCTTGTTGCGCTTGCGCTCCTGGCGCTTGATCTCGCGGCCGGTCTTCATCTCCGCGATCTCCCGGCGCATCTTCGCCATCTTCTCGCGGATCCGTCGCCGGTCCGTCTCGATCTTGGTCTCACCGGGACCGCGGGTGGCCATGCCGCCCCCGCCGCTGGATCCGCCGCCGCCCATCTGACGGGACAGCGACTGACCCCAGCCGCGCAGCCTGGGCAGCATGTACTGCATCTGGGCCAGCGAGACCTGGGCCTTGCCCTCCCGGGACTTGGCGTGCTGGGCGAAGATGTCGAGGATCAGGGCGGTGCGGTCGACCACCTTGACCTTGACGACGTCCTCCAGATGGATCAGCTGGCCGGGGCTCAGCTCACCGTCGCAGACGACGGTGTCCGCGCCCGACTCGATCACGATGTCGCGCAGCTCAAGGGCCTTGCCGGAACCGATGTAGGTGGCCGGGTCGGGCTTGTCACGGCGCTGGTACACCGCGTCCAGCACCTCGGCGCCCGCCGTCTCGGCGAGCGCGGCCAGCTCCGCGAGGGAGTTCTCGGCGTCCTGCACCGTGCCCGAGGTCCAGACACCGACGAGCACCACGCGCTCCAGGCGCAGCTGCCGGTACTCGACCTCGGTGACGTCCTCGAGTTCGGTGGAGAGGCCCGCTACACGCCGCAGGGCTGCGCGCTCGGAGCGGTCCAGCTGTTCGCCGTCCCGCGCTCCGTCGATCTCGTGGCTCCAGGCGACGTCCTCTTCCATCAGGGCGTCGGCCCGAAGGCTCTCGGTGAGGCTCTCGGTGACATTCTCCGTGGCACTCCGCGCGTTCTGCGCGTCCTGGGGAAGGGAAGAAGAGGAGGTCATTGGATCCTTACGTCGAAAGGTGTGGGTTTCATCAGTCACAACGCGTGACCTCTTGGAATGATTCCCGCGGGGGAATTCTCCGGTCCGGCCGCCGCGGCGACCCGTTGATAGTGGCACGGCGGCCCGGGGACGTCACGCGGGTTTCGCGGCGGCCGGCCGCGTTTCCGCGCGCCAGTCGGGGTGTCCCGGCATCGGCGGTGTGCGCGTGCCGTACAGCCAGCCGCTGAGGAACGCGGTCAGGTCGCGGCCCGCGACCCGGGAGGCGAGGGCGGTGAAATCGGCCGTGGTGGCGTTGTCGTCCCGGTGACGGCGCACCCAGAGCCGCTCCAGCAGGCCGAATGCCTCGGCGCCGATCTCCTGGCGGAGGGCGTAGAGGACGAGCGCGCTGCCGTCGTAGACGACCGGCCGGAAGAGGCTGATCTTGTGGCCCGGCGAGGGCGGCGCGGGGCGGGCGGGCGGTCCGCCCGCGGCGCGCCAGTCGTCGGAGCGGGCGTAGGCGGCGCGCATCCGCTTCACCAGCGCCGGGCCGCCGTGCTCCTCGGCGTAGCGCGCCTCGTACCAGCTGGCGTGTCCCTCGTTGAGCCAGAGGTCGGACCAGGTCCGGGGCGAGACGCTGTCGCCGAACCACTGGTGGGCGAGTTCATGGACCATGACGGATTCGACGTACCAGGCGGGAAAGGCGTCGGTGAACATCCGGCGCTCGAACAGGGAGAGGGTCTGGGTCTCCAGCTCGAACCCCGTCTCGGTGTCGGCGACGAGCACCCCGTAGTTCTCGAACGGATAGCGGCCCACCTGGCGTTCCATCCACTCCAGATGTCCGGGTGTCCTGCTCAGCCAGGGCTCCAGTTCCTCCCGCTCGGCGGCGGGGACGACATCGCGCACGGGCAGCCGGTGCGGTCCGGTCCGTTCGACGACGGCGGAGCGGCCGATGCTGACCTGGGCCAGTTCCGTGGCCATGGGGTGCTCGGTGCGGTAGGTCCAGGTGGTGCGGTCGCCGTGGCGGGCCGTGCCGGTCCGCACCCCGTTGGCGACCACGGTCAGCTCCTGCGGGGCGGTGACCCGGAAGGTGAAGTACGCCTTGTCGGCGGGGTGGTCGTTGCCCGGGAAGACGCGGTGGCCGGCGTCCGCCTGGTTGGCCATCGCGAGCCCGTCGGCGGTCCGCACCCAGCCGCCGGTGTCGCGTTCGCCCCTCGGATCGCTGGTGTGCCGGACGGTGATGCGTACGGGCACGCCCTCGGGGAGGGAGCCGATCGGTTCCACGATCAGGTCCTCGTCGGACACCGTGAAGTCGGCGCGCACCCCGTTGACGGCGACGGAGCGCACGGTGCCGCGGGTGAAGTCGAGGTTGATCCGGTCCAGCGCCTCGGTCGTGCGCGCGTCGATCGTGGTGACGGCCTCCAGCGGCCTGTCGTTGTCGCCCCGGTAGTCGAGGGCGATGTCGTAGGCGAGGACGTCGTACCCGGGATTGCCCAGGTGCGGGAAGAGCGGGTCCCCGATGCCCAGGGGCACCGGGGCGGGCAGGGTGGCGGCGACGAGCGTGGAAACCGTTGCGGCGGCCAGCAGGGCGGCCCGCAGCGGGCGGGAGAGGAACGGCATGGACTACGGCTATCAGCGCCGCCCCGCACGACAGGCGCGGCGCGCGCCGCGCCACTCGAACGGGGTCCGCCGAGGCGGACGGGGGAACGCTCAGAGGGCGGTGGCCGGGTGCTGGGCACGGCTCACGTCGTACACCCCCGGCACCTCGCGCATGGCGCGGATCAGCGCGGGGAGTCCCGCCGCGTCGGGGAGGTGGAGCGTGTAGGTGTGGCGCACGCGCTGTTCGCTGGGGGGTTCCACGGTGGCGGAGACGACGGCCGCGTCGGCCCCGGCGATGGCCTCGGTGAGGTCGGCGAGCAGCCGGGGCCGGCCGAAGGACTCGGCGACCAGGGTGACCCGGCAGGCGGGGGTGTCGCCCCAGCTGACGGGGACGGGCACCCGGCCGACGGCGGCCATCCGTCCGACGGCCGGACACTCCAGCCGGTGCACGGTGACGGCGCCGCCGCGCACGGTGAATCCGGTGACGTCGTCGGGGGGCACCGGGGTGCAGCAGCCGGCCAGCCGGACCGGGGTGTCGGGTCCGTCGACCACGGCGCCGACGGTCCGGGCGGACTCCCGGGCCGTTCCGGTCCGTGCCGGGCGGCCGGGCTGCGGTACGGGGCCGCGCGCGCCGGCCGGGGCGGTGTCCTCGGCGTCCTGCGGATGGGCGTCGAGCCAGCCGGTGATGGCGATGCGGGCGGCCGGGGTGCGGGCGTGGTCGAGCCAGGCGGGCGAGGGGCCGGAGGCGGCGTCCTCCGCGAGCAGGAGCTGCACGGTGTCGCCGTCGCCGAGGACCGTGCCGAGGGTGGCGAGCCGGCCGTTCACCCTGGCGCCGATGCAGGCGTGCGCGGCGTCGCCGTACTGCGCGTAGGCGGCGTCCACGCAGCTGGCGCCCGCGGGCAGGCCGAGCGTGCCGCCGTCCGTGCGGAAGACGGTGATCTCGCGGTCCTCGGCGAGGTCCGCGCGCAGGGTGGTCCAGAAGGTGTCGGGGTCGGGGGCCGACTGCTGCCACTGGAGGAGCCTGGAGAGCCAGCCGGGGCGGGTGGGGTCGGCCCGCTCGCCGTCGGCCGGTTCGGCACCGGCGGTGCCGTCGGCGGCGTACGGATTGCCGAGCGCGATGACGCCGGCCTCGGCGACCCGGTGCATCCGGTGGGTGCGGATGAGGACCTCGGCGACTTCGCCCCGCGGGCCCACCACCGCGGTGTGCAGCGACTGGTAGAGGTTGAACTTGGGTGAGGCGATGAAGTCCTTGAACTCGGAGATCACCGGTGTGAAGCAGGTGTGCAGTTCGCCGAGGACGGCGTAGCAGTCGGCGTCCTCGCCGACCAGGACCAGCAGCCGGCCGAAGTCGCTGCCGCGCAGTTCGCCGCGTTTCATCCGGACGCGGTGGACGGAGACGAAGTGGCGGGGCCGGACGACGGTCTCGGCGGGGATGCCGGCCTCGCGGAGCACCGCGGAGACCCGGTCCGCGGTGGCGGTGAGCGGGTCGTCGCCGGTGGTGGCGGCGGAGATCAGGGCCCGGGTGTGCGCGTACTCCTCGGGGTGGAGGATCGCGAAGACGAGGTCCTCCAGCTCGGTCTTGAGTGCCTGGACGCCGAGCCGTTCGGCGAGCGGGATCAGCACGTCGCGGGTGACCCTGGCGATCCGGGCCTGTTTCTCGGGGCGCATCACACCGAGGGTGCGCATGTTGTGCAGGCGGTCGGCGAGCTTGATCGACATCACGCGGACGTCGTCGCCGGTGGCCACGAGCATCTTGCGGAAGGTCTCGGGTTCGGCCGCGGCCCCGTAGTCGACCTTCTCCAGTTTGGTCACGCCGTCGACCAGGTAGCAGACCTCCTCGCCGAACTCCTCGCGCACCTGGTCGAGGGTGACCTCGGTGTCCTCGACGGTGTCGTGGAGGAGGGAGGCGGTGAGGGTGGTGGTCTCGGCGCCGAGCTGGGCGAGGATCAGGGTGACGGCGAGCGGATGGGTGATGTACGGCTCGCCGCTCTTGCGCATCTGTCCCCGGTGCGAACTCTCGGCGAGGACGTAGGCCCGGCGCAGCACGGAGAGGTCGGCGTCGGGGTGGTGGGCCCGGTGCGTCTCGGCGACGTGTCCGATGGCGTCGGGCAGCCGGTCCCGGGAGACCGGGCCGAGCAGGGCCACCCGGCCGAGCCGGCGCAGATCGATCCGGGGACGGCTCCGCCTGCGGGCGGGAGCACCTGGATTGGTGGCCTCTGCGCTCATGGGGCACCTCCGGCTGCGTCGACCGGCGGGTGGAAGGTGCGGTCGCGCCTCCGGGCCGGTGCTTGATGCTACCGAGCCCACCACGTGGCGGAGTGCCGCTCTCGCTCAGCGTGAAACGGATCACCCATTCGAGCGAAGTGCTATCCGTTCAGCGTTTCGAGCCAGGCCGTGTCGATCTTGCCTTCGGCGACGATCTCGGCGGGGCCGGTCATCTCGATGCCGCCGTCGGGGTGCTCGGTGATGACGAGGGTGCCGCCGGGCAGGTCGACGGTGTACGTGACGGGGGTGCCGGTCACGGCCGGGTCGGCGCCGTCCCGGCGGGCGGCCGCGACGGCCACCGCGCAGGCGCCGGTGCCGCAGGAGCGGGTCTCGCCGGAGCCGCGCTCGTGGACGCGCATGGCCACGTGCCGGGGGCCCCGGTCGACGACGAACTCGATGTTGACGCCGTCGGGGTAGACCGGGGCGGGACCGTAGGAGGGCTCGGAGGTGAGCGCGCCGGCGTGCGCCAGGTCGTCGACGAAGGCGACCGCGTGGGGGTTGCCCATGTTCACGTTGCGGGCGTCCCAGCTGCGGCCGTCGACCGTGACGGTGACGCCGTCGGCCGGAAGCGCGGCGCGGCCCATCGCGACGGTCACGTCGCCGTTCTTGGCGAGGTGCACCTTCTTGACCCCGCCGCGGGTGGCGACGGCCAGGTCGCCCTCCTCGGCGGCGCCGGCCCGCTGGAGGTAGCGGGCGAAGACGCGCACGCCGTTGCCGCACATCTCGGCGACGGAGCCGTCCGCGTTGCGGTAGTCCATGAACCACTCGGCCTCGTCCGCCATGGACCGCCCCTCGGGGTGGGCGGCGCTCCGCACGACGTGGAGCAGTCCGTCACCGCCGATGCCGGCCCGGCGGTCGCACAGCCCGGCGACGAGGGACACGGGCAGGTCCAGGGCGTTGTCCGGGTCGGGAACGATCACGAAGTCGTTCTCGGTGCCGTGGCCCTTGAGGAAGGCGATCTGCGAGGTGGTCACGGGACAACTGTACGAGGCGGCGCCGACAGCGGGAAAACGGGCGCGGGTCCCTCAGCCGCGCAGCCGGGCCACGCGCCAGACGGCCAGCGCGACCAGCGCGAGCGCCACGGCGGCGTACAGGGCGACCACGCGCCAGTCGGCGCGCTCCCCCGCGCCCCGGCCCGGCAGTCCGGGCCAGGTGTAGCCGACGCGACGGGCGGCCATCATGCCCCAGCCGGCCGCGCAGCCGCTGATCAGCAGCCCCAGCATCGCGACCACCGGGCCGCCGTCGCCCACCTCGAAGGCGAGCGGGAAGGCGAACATGAGCGAGCCGAGGGCGGCGAGCATCACGATGGGCGCGAGCTGCCAGATGCGCAGCCGCCGGGCCGGCCGCAGCTCGACCTCGACCTCGGGGGTCACGGTCGGCTCGTCAGGCCCGTCGGGGCTCAGACCGCCCGCGTCGTGCCGCGTCGGCGATGCGTCTCGTTCCGTGTCGCGAGGGCCGGCCTCCATCGCCACGCGCCCTCCCAACTCGGACTCCACTGGTCGATCGATGCTCGATGATGGCACGCTCCGGGTCCCCGAACTGACGGGCAGGGCGTCCCGATGCCATCACGTGATCAGGCTGTAACCGCCCGTTCGACCAACGCCAGCGCCTGGCCCGGGAGTTCCCCGCGGTGCTCGACGGCGCCGTTCAGCCACCGGACGCGCGGGTCGCGGCGGAACCAGGAGTCCTGACGGCGCGCGAAGCGTTTGGTGGCGCGCACGGTCTCGGCGCGCGCCTCGTCCTCGGTGCACTCCCCGGCCAGGGCGGCGAGGACCTGCTGGTAGCCGAGGGCGCGGGAGGCCGTGCGGCCCTCGCGCAGCCCGCGCGCCTCCAGGGCGCGGACCTCGTCCACGAGTCCGGCCTCCCACATCCGGTCGACGCGGCGGGCGATGCGCTCGTCGAGTTCGGGGCGGGCGACGTCGACGCCGATCTGGACGGCGTCGTAGACCGCGTCGTCGCCGGGGAGGTTGGCGGTGAAGGGCTTGCCGGTGATCTCGATGACCTCAAGGGCGCGGACGATGCGCCGGCCGTTGCTGGGCAGGATGGCGCGGCCCGCCTCGGGGTCGGCCGCCGCCAGCCGTGCGTGCAGGGCGCCCGAGCCGCGCAGGGCGAGCTCCGCCTCCAGGGCGGCGCGGACGGCCGGGTCGGTGCCGGGGAACTCCAGGGCGTCGATGGCGCCCTTCACGTAGAGGCCGGAGCCGCCGACCAGGACGGGGGTGCGGCCCTCGGCGAGCAGCCGGTCGATCTCGGCGCGGGCCAGGCGCTGGTACTCGGCGACGCTGGCGGTCTCGGTGACGTCCCAGATGTCCAGCAGGTGGTGGGGGACGGATCCGCGCTCGGCCGGGGTGAGCTTGGCGGTGCCGATGTCCATGCCGCGGTAGAGCTGCATGGAGTCGGCGTTGACCACTTCGCCCCCGAGCCGCTGCGCGAGGAACACCCCCAGGTCGGACTTTCCGGCTGCGGTGGGACCGACGACGGTGATGACCCGCGGTGCGGGAGCTGGACTTGTCACCGGCACAGTCTCGCAAACCTCGGGGCCGTTCCCGAACGGACGATGCGGGAGGGACGGGCCGGACGCCGTATGACGAGCCGTCGAGTAAACTGACGACTACATATGGGTGGTTTCTCACGGTTCCGCCGTCGGCCTCCCCGATCCGCCTCCGTCGGCGGCCGGGAATGCGCCGGGGTGGGGCGGGTAGGCGGAGCCGGAGAGAGCACGCGCACGCAGCCCCCAGCAGAGAAGGTGCCCGATGGGCCTCATGGACAGTTTGAAGGCGAAGCTCGGCCCGGCGAAGGACAAGATCAGCGACCTCGCGCAGCAGCACGGGGAGAAGATCGACCAGGGGCTCGACAAGGCCGCGCGGACCGTGGACGAGAAGACCAAGGGCAAGTACAGCGACAAGATCGTGTCCGGCACGCAGAAGGCGAAGGACGCGAGGGAGAAGCTGTCCCACAAGGACGGCGACGGCAAGCCGCCGGCTCCCGGCAGTACGCCTCCCGCCTCCTGATCCCCGGTCCTGACGGAGCCGCGCGCGAAGGCCGCGGAGCATTGTGCTCCGCGGCCTTCGCGCGTACGGGCGAGCACCTCAGGACCAGGCGGCGACCAGATAGCCCACGCCGTAGGGCGCGTCGTCGTACAGCAGGCGGCCGACCGGCCGGGCCCCCTGGGCCGCCCCGGCGAGCAGCTGCCAGGGCGCGCGGCCCGCGGCCTTGAGTTCGTACGCCAGGGTCTCGTCCAGTGCCATCAGCGCGTCCGGGTCCGCGGCGGCGAGCGCGCGGGCGGCGGCCGCGTCGAATCCGGCGGCGCGCTCGTCGAGGTAGCCGGGGGCCTTCAGGGTGCGGCAGGCACTGCCGTCGCCCATCACCAGCAGGGCGACCCGGTCCGCGCGGGCGGCCAGCGCGCGCCCCTCCGCCACGCAGCGGGCGGTCTCCAGCGGTTCGCCCACCCCGAGCGCCTCGACGGGCGCGCCGTCCCATCCGGCGTCGGCCAGCAGCCAGGCGCCGACGGCGAGGGACGGGGCGAGCGGGCGCTCGGCCGTCGACCCGAGGTCGCGTCCGAGCCGTACGCCGAGGTCGACGCCGAACTCGCGGAAGTCCCCGGTGGCGCCCTCGGGGTGCGGGCCGCGGCCCGCGAGGCCCGCCGGACCGACCACGACGAGGAGATCGGGCCGGGCGGCGGCCAGGACGCCCAGTGCGTCGGCGCACGCGGCCCTCAGGGGGTCGAGTTCGGGCGCGGCACCGGCGGCGACGTCGGGGACGAGCAGCGGGGGGCAGGGACAGACAGCGGCGGCGACAAGCATGGAGGGCAGCGTACTGGCCGCCCGTCGCCCGGCCGTGTGCCACCCGCGTACGCCGGAGTGCGGCCTGATCACTGCCCTGACCGCGCTCGCGCGGATCGTGCCACGCGCGTACGCCGGAGTGCGGCAGCGCCCGCGCCGGGGCGGGTGCCACCGCACTCCGTGGCGGAGCCGGTCGGTCCGGTCAGTCGCAGCCGCAGCCGGGGGCCGAGGCGGCGGGCAGCGGCTCGGGGGCGCCGATCTTCGGCAGGCCGAGCATGACACCGGCCGGCTTGGCGGCCTCGGCGGCGTTGCGCCGGGCCCAGGCGTCGCCGGAGCGGGTGCGCCGCACGGCGAGGGGGGCGCCCTCGGCGAGCAGGTGGTGCGGAGCGGCGTAGCTGATCCCAACGGTCACCACGTCGCCCGGCCGCACGTCCTCGTCCGGCTTGGTGAAGTGCACGAGGCGGTTGTCGGGTGCGCGGCCGGACAGGCGGTGGGTGGCACCGTCCTTGCGGCCCTCGCCCTCGGCGACCATGACCTCCAGGGTGCGGCCGACCTGCTTCTTGTTCTCCTCCCAGGAGATCTCCTCCTGGAGGGCGGACAGGCGCATGTAGCGCTCCTGGACGACCTCCTTGGGGATCTGGCCCTCCATGTCGGCGGCGGGGGTCCCGGGGCGCTTGGAGTACTGGAAGGTGAAGGCGTTGGCGAAGCGCGCCTCGCGGACCGCGTGCATGGTCTGCTCGAAGTCCTCCTCGGTCTCGCCGGGGAAGCCGACGATGATGTCGGTGGAGATCGCGGCGTCGGGCATCGCGGCCCGCACCTTGTCGATGATCCCGAGGAAGCGTTCCTGCCGGTACGAGCGGCGCATGGCCTTCAGGACCCGGTCGGAGCCGGACTGCATGGGCATGTGGAGCTGCGGCATCACGTTCGGCGTCTCGGCCATGGCGGCGATCACGTCGTCGGTGAAGTCGCGCGGGTGCGGCGAGGTGAAGCGGACCCGCTCCAGGCCCTCGATCCGTCCGCAGGCGCGCAGCAGCTTGGAGAACGCCTCGCGGTCGCCGATGTCGGAGCCGTAGGCGTTGACGTTCTGGCCGAGCAGGGTGATCTCGGAGACGCCCTCGGCGACCAGGGCCTCGATCTCGGCGAGGATGTCACCGGTCCGGCGGTCCTTCTCCTTGCCGCGCAGCGCCGGGACGATGCAGAAGGTGCAGGTGTTGTTGCAGCCGACGGAGATCGAGACCCAGGCGGCGTACGCCGACTCGCGGCGGGTGGGCAGCGTGGAGGGGAAGGCCTCCAGGGATTCGGCGATCTCGATCTGCGCCTCCTCCTGGACGCGGGCGCGCTCCAGCAGGACGGGCAGCTTGCCGATGTTGTGCGTGCCGAAGACGACGTCGACCCAGGGGGCCCGCTCGACGATGGTGTCGCGGTCCTTCTGGGCGAGGCAGCCGCCGACGGCGATCTGCATGCCGGGGCGCTTCGTCTTCATCGGGGCGAGGCGGCCGAGGTTGCCGTAGAGCTTGTTGTCGGCGTTCTCGCGGACCGCGCAGGTGTTGAAGACGACGACGTCGGCGTCGCCGTCGGAGCCCTCGGGAGCCCGTACGTACCCGGCGTCCTCCAGCAGACCCGAGAGCCGCTCGGAGTCGTGGACGTTCATCTGGCACCCGTAGGTGCGCACCTCATAGCTTTTTCTGACGTCCACTGCTTCGCTCCGGTTGCCGCTGCTCATGCGACAAGGGTAGGCGCTGCCCGGACACCTCCCGTCGCGGCCGGGGTCGCACGGGTGCGGGATCACGGGCCGCCCCTGGTCAGGGCCGGGACGGACCTGGCAGGATCGCCGCCATGCTCCCGGCGCTCTCCCGAACGGTCCGGCGGCGCTCGCTGCGGGCGGGCGCCGTCCTCGCCGTCGTGCTCGGACTGCTGCTGTGGTGGCTGCTGCCCCTGGGGGAACCGGCTCCGACGGGCTCGCTGACCTTCAGCACCGGGGTGCGCAGCGGTGTCTACCAGCGCTACGGCGAGCGGCTCAGGGGCGCCCTGGACAAGGATCTGCCGAACGTCTCCATACACCTGCAGACCAGTGAGGGCTCGCAGCAGAACATCGCCCGGGTGGCGACGGGCCGGGCGGACTTCACCATCGCGACCACCGACGCGCTCGCCACGTACCTCCGGGACCGCAAGCCCGGTTTCGAGCGGCTGCGCGGCTGTGTACGGCTGTACGACGACTACATCCAGCTCGTCGTGAAGCGCGGCTCGGACATCGGCAAGGTCGCCGATCTGCGGGGCCGGACCGTCGCGGTCGGGCAGCCGGGCTCGGGGGTGCGGCTGGTCGCGGACCGGATCATGACGGCGGCCGGGCTGGACCCGGTCGAGGACGTGACGGCGGTGCCGGCCGGGATCGACACCATGCCGAAGCTGCTGGAGGACGGCCGGCTGGACGCCTTCTTCTGGTCGGGCGGGCTGCCCACCAGTGCGGTGGCCGATCTCGCGGCCCGCTTCCCGATCCGGTTGGTGCCCCTGGAGGAGGCGCTCGTCAAGCGGCTCCAGGCGGCCGGCGGCTCGACGCGGTACTACCGCTCCGCCGTGATGCCCGCCGACGCCTACCTCAACGCCCAGCAGGGCCAGGCCGTCCCCACGGTCGCGGTGGCCAATGTGCTGGTGACCACCGACCGCACGGACCCGGCGATGACGGAGGCGTTCACCCGTACCGTGATCGACAGCCGGGATCGGATCGGCCGCGAGGTGCACGCCGCGCAGTTGGTGGACCTGCGGACGGCGATCTACACCGATCCGCTGCCGCTGCACGAGGGGGCCAAGCGGTACTACCGCTCGGTCAAGCCCTGACGGGCCGGGGTCTGCTCAGCCCCGGGGGTCGTCGCGGGGCACCGAGACGGTCACGCACAACCCGTGCGGGGTGTTGCGGGAGCAGGACAGCGTGCCGCCGCCCGCGGCGAGCAGCGCCTTGGAGATGGAGAGGCCGAGGCCGGAGCCGCTGATGTTCTGGTGCTGGGAGCTGCGCCAGAACCGGTCGCCGATGCGTTCCATCTCCTGGTCGGTGAGGCCGGGGCCGTGGTCCGCGACGACGACGGTGGCATGGGCGCCGGCCACGGCGACGGAGACCCGGACCTCCTCGTCCGCCGGGGTGAACTTGAGCGCGTTGTCGATGACGGCGTCGAGCGCGCTGGACAGGGCGACGGGGTCGGCCCAGGCGGTGACGGCCGGCAGGTCGTCCGCCCGGAGCCGTACGCCCTTCTCCTCGGCCACCGGCCGCCACGAGGCGACGCGCTCCGCGGTCAGCGCGCCGATGTCGGTGAGGCGCAGATCGGCGTCGGCGTGCTCGGCGAGCGCCAGATCGAGCAGGTCGTCGAGGACCTGGCCGAGGCGCTTGCCCTCGGTGCGCACGGAGGCGATCTCCTCGTTGCCCTCGGGCAGTTCGAGGGCGAGCAGCTCGATGCGCAGGAGCAGCGCGGCCAGCGGGTTGCGCAACTGGTGCGAGGCGTCGGCGACGAAGGCGCGCTGCTGCTCCAGCACGTCCTCCACGTTGTCGGCCATCTCGTTGAACGAGCGGGCCAGGCGCCGGAGTTCCGGCGGTCCGCCGGAGGCCGCGACCCTGGAGCGCATCCTTCCGCTGGCGATGTCGTGGGCGGCGGCGTCCAGGGTCCGTACGGGCAGCAGGACCCAGCCGGTGAGGCGGTTCGCCGCGCCGAGCGCGACCAGCATGGCGACCACCTCGCCGGCGGCGATCAGCAGCCAGCCGCGGAGCGTGCCGGAGCGCATTTCCCCGGTGGGCGAGTCGATGACGACGACGGCGATCACGTCGCCGTCCCGGACGACGGGCGAGGCCACGACGACACGTCCGTCCTGCCAGGGCCAGACCTGCGGCGGATCGTGGCTGCGCCGGCCGAGCAGCGCCTCCTTGAAGGCCTGGCGGCCCTCGCCCTCGGCGGGCAGCGCCCAGGCGGCGGGGGCCTTGGCCATCGCGGTGTCGTCGCGGTAGAAGACACCGGCGCGGATGCCGTACACCCCGGCGTAGGTCTCCAGTTCGATCTGGAGCGTGCGGCGCCGCTCGTCGTAGCCGGTGGTGCGCTCGGTGATGAACTGGGCGAGCGCCGCGAAGCGTGCCGTGTCGTCGATCCGGTCGATGACGACGCGCTGCTGCTGCGCCGCCGCCACGCTCACCGCCAGCGGGAAGCCGAGCGCCAGCAGGACGCTCGCCATGAGGACGATGAGCAGCGGGAGCAGCCGGGTGCGCAACGGGAACGGTCGCCTCTACGCGGACGGGGCGACGAGCCGGTAACCGACACCGCGCACCGTCTCGATCAGGGCGGGCAGCCGCAGCTTGGAGCGCAGTGAGGCAACGTGCACCTCCAGCGTGCGCCCCGTACCCTCCCAGCTGGTGCGCCACACCTCGCTGATGATCTGCTCGCGGCGGAACACCACCCCGGGCCGCTGGGCGAGCAGGGCCAGCAGATCGAACTCCTTGCGGGTGAGCTGCACTTCGCTGCCGTCCACGCTGACCCTGCGGGTCGGCAGCTCGATGTGCACATGGCCCAGGCGCAGCGCGGCGAGCGGGGTGGGCGCGGTGTCCTCGCCGGCCGTCTTGCGGCGGCTGACCGCGTGGATGCGCGCGAGGAGCTCACCGGTGTCGTACGGCTTGGTGACGTAGTCGTCGGCGCCGAGGTTGAGGCCGTGGATCCGGGAGCGGACGTCGGCCCGCGCGGTCACCATGATCACGGGCACGGAGCTGCGCTTGCGGATCTTCCCGCACACCTCGTAGCCGTCCTGGTCGGGCAGTCCCAGGTCCAGGAGGACGACGCCGAAGGGCTCGGTGTCGGTGGGCAGGAGCGCCTGGAGGGCCTCCTCGCCGCTGCGGGCGTGCACCACCCGGAAGCCGTGCCGGGCGAGGATCGCGGACAGGGCGGCGGCCACGTGGTTGTCGTCCTCGACGAGCAGCAGTCTCATGGGCCCCCCTCTCCGAAGGCGTGGTCTCGGTGTGCCGTGTACGGTCGCGTACGCCTCTGGTCACTTCCCCGTATCGGGGCGTTTCACGTCAGGGTGTACCAGGGCATCCACTCCGATGAGCGGTGGGCCAGTCAAGGGCCCGCCCGTTGCATCCGGGTTTCCGTTATGCACCCGGTACGCCCCGGGGGTTCCACGGGTCGTCCCGTTCACGCATAGTGTCCGGTTGCCGCCGGATCGTTATGCTCAATTTCCGCTCAGATGTAATGACGCTGGTCGCACTGCGTCACTAAGGTCCTTGCCAACCGAGGAGGACGGAGCAAGAAGCCGATGAGCGGAGTTTCAGTGACCAAGGGCGTCGAGGACGCTGCACCCGCGGCCGGCGACCTGGTGGTGCTGAGCAACGTCAACAAGCACTTCGGCGCGCTGCATGTGCTCCAGGACATCGACCTGACGATCGCCCGCGGCGAGGTCGTGGTCGTCATCGGGCCGTCCGGGTCCGGGAAGTCCACGCTGTGCCGCACGATCAACCGCTTGGAGACGATCGACTCGGGCGCGATCACGATCGACGGGAAGCCGTTGCCCCAGGAGGGCAAGGAGCTGGCGCGGCTGCGCGCCGACGTCGGCATGGTCTTCCAGTCGTTCAATCTCTTCGCGCACAAGACGGTGCTGGAGAACGTGACGCTCGGCCAGCTCAAGGTCCGCAAGGCGGACAAGAAGGCGGCCGAGGAGAAGGCGCGCGCGCTGCTCGACCGGGTGGGCGTCGGCGCCCAGGCCGACAAGTACCCCTCCCAGCTCTCCGGCGGCCAGCAGCAACGCGTGGCGATCGCACGGGCGTTGGCGATGGACCCCAAGGTCATGCTCTTCGACGAGCCGACCTCCGCGCTCGACCCGGAGATGATCAACGAGGTGCTGGAGGTCATGCAGCAGCTCGCCCGGGAAGGCATGACCATGGTCGTGGTCACGCACGAGATGGGTTTCGCCCGGTCCGCCGCGAACCGTGTGGTCTTCATGGCGGACGGGAAGATCGTCGAAGAAGCCACGCCGGACCAGTTCTTCAGCAATCCGCGCAGTGACCGCGCCAAGGACTTCCTGTCGAAGATCCTGCACCACTGACGAGGCTTCGGCACCGGTCCCACGGACCGGCTGATCACTCACATCGCGTCAACCCTAGGGAATTTCACCATGCAGCTTCGTAAGGTCACCGCCGCCTCGGCCGCCGTGCTCGCGCTCGCCCTGACCGCCACCGCCTGCGGTTCCGACGACAAGAAGGACGACTCGTCCGGTTCGGGCGGCGGCGGGAAGATCACGATCGGCATCAAGATCGACCAGCCCGGTCTCGGTCTGAAGACGCCGGACGGCAAGTACACCGGTTTCGACGTCGACGTCGCCACGTACGTCGCCAAGGAGCTCGGCTACGCCGCCGACAAGATCGAGTTCAAGGAGACGAAGAGCGCCGACCGCGAGACGGCGATCTCGCGCGGTGACGTCAAGTTCATCGTCGCCTCCTACTCGATCAACGACGAGCGTCTTCAGAAGGTCGACTTCGCGGGCCCGTACCTCCTCGCCCACCAGGACATCCTGGTCCGCGCGGACGACAACTCGTTCAAGTCGCCGTCCGACCTGAACAACAAGAAGCTCTGCTCGGTCACCGGCTCGACCTCGGCGAAGAACGTCCACGACAAGCTGGCCCCGAAGGCGCAGCTCCAGGAGTTCGGCGGCTACTCGGAGTGCCTGACCGGCCTGGAGAACAAGGTCGTCGACGCCCTGACCACGGACGACAGCATCCTGGCCGGTTACGCCTCGCAGGACGCCAACAAGGGCAAGTTCAAGCTGGCCGGCTTCAAGATGACCAACGAGAACTACGGCATCGGTCTGAAGAAGGGCGACGCCGACCTCAAGAAGAAGATCAACGACGCGCTGACCAAGATGGTCTCGGACGGCTCGTGGAAGAAGGCCGTGGACGCCAACTTCGGTCCGGCCGGCTACAAGAACGAGGAAGCGCCGAAGATCGGCAACGTCGTCAAGTGAAGCAGGGCTGACCGGGCGCGCCGCCGCTGACGGCGGCGCGCCGTGCCCTCCTACACGTGGAAGCACGGGAGATCGTGTTCGACTTTCTTGAAGGTTATGACCTGTTGGGGGCCTTCTGGGTGACGGTGAAGCTCACCGTCTACTCCGCCCTCGGCTCCCTCATATGGGGAACGCTGCTGGCCGGCATGAAGGTCAGCCCGGTCCCCCTGATGCGCGGCTTCGCCACCGGCTACGTCAACGTCGTCCGGAACACCCCGCTGACCGTGATCATCATCTTCGCATCGCTGGGCCTGAACCAGACGCTGGGTGTGAACCTCGGGGCCAGTGACTTCACCGCCATCAACTTCCGGCTCGCGGTGCTCGCCCTGGCGGCCTACACGGCCTCCTTCGTCTGCGAGGCCCTGCGGTCCGGCATCAACACCGTGCCGGTCGGCCAGGCCGAGGCGGCTCGGGCCCTCGGCCTGACGTTCACGCAGGTGCTGCGGCTGATCATCCTTCCGCAGGCGTTCCGTTCCGTCGTCAACCCGCTCTCGAACGTGCTGATCGCGCTGACGAAGAACACCACGGTCGCCTCGGCGATCGGTGTGGCGGAGGCCTCGTACCTGATGAAGGGCATGATCGAGGCGGAGGCCCAACTGCTGCTGATCGCGGGCGTCTTCGCCTTCGGCTTCATCGTTCTGACCCTCCCGACCGGCCTCCTCCTCGGCTGGGTGAGCAAGAAGGTGGCGGTGAAGCGATGAGTTCCGTCCTCTACGACGCCCAGGGCCCCCGCGCCAAGCGGCGGAACATCCTCTACACGGTCCTCTTCCTGGTCGCCGCGGCGGCCGTGGTGTGGTGGGTGTACGACGGCCTCAACTCGAAGCACCAGCTCGACTGGGTCAAGTGGAAGCCGTTCTTCACCAGTCCCCAGCCCTGGGAAACGTACATCTGGCCCGGCCTGGAGAACACGCTGAAGGCCGCGTTCTACGCGCTGCTCATCGCGCTGCCGCTGGGCGCCCTGTTCGGGATCGGCCGGCTGTCGGACCACCGGTGGGTGCGGATCCCGGCCGGGGTGGTCGTGGAGTTCTTCCGCGCGATCCCGGTGCTGATCCTGATGATCATCGCGAACGCGGTGTACTCCGAGTACACGGACATCAGCACGGACACCCGCCCGCTGTACGCCGTCATCACCGGGCTGGTGCTCTACAACGCCTCGGTGCTCGCGGAGATCGTGCGGACCGGCATCGAGACCCTGCCGCGCGGCCAGACGGACGCGGCCAAGGCGATCGGCATGCGCAAGGGCCAGATCATGGTCTTCGTGCTGCTGCCGCAGGCGGTCACCGCCATGCTGCCTGCGATCGTCAGCCAGCTCGTGGTCATCGTGAAGGACACCGCGCTGGGTGGCGCCATGATGACGTTCCCCGAACTGCTGGCCTCCGTCCGGCCGATGTCGGCGAACTACGGCGCGAACACCATCGCCTGCTTCACCGTCATCGCGCTGATCTACATCGCGCTGAACTTCTCCCTCACCTCGTTCGCGAGCTGGCTGGAGCGCTGGCTCCGGCAGCGGAAGAAGAGCGGGGGCAAGGGGGGCGCACCGACGACGGCCGGTGAGCCGGTGCTGCTCATGGACTCGAACGAGAACTGACGCCGCGTCGGCGGACGTCGCACGAGGGGCAGGGGCACGCACGCCCCTGCCCCTCGCCGCGTCCGGGTGTCACTTGACGCACGCACCGGCAGTAGGTTGCATACGTTCTGTGATCGCGCACCGAGCTCCCGCCGCCGCATCCCCGTCGACACCGCCCCCCGCCCGGGGGGCCGTCACGGCCCCTTCGCTCCGTACGTGCGCCACCCCGCGTCCGGCCACGGGTGACCCGGAGGCCGCGCCGTGGACCCGGTGATCGTCGTCGGTGCCGGGCCGGTCGGCCTGGTGCTGTCGCTGGCACTCGCGGCCCAGGGGGTTCCCTCGGTGCTCCTCGACGAGGACCCGGAACGCGAGGAGATCCGTCCGGCCCGCACCGTCGTGCTGCGCGAGGACACCGCCGACCTGGTGGAACGGCTCGGCTGCAAGTCGCTCCAGGACGAGGGGCTGCGCTGGTCGGGCTGGCGGTCGCTGCGCCGCGGCCAGGTGATGCGCCAGCTGGCACTCGGCACGGGCTCCCCGGACGGCGGGATGCCGGTCGCCCCGGTCCATGTGCCCCAGCACGCGCTGGTCCGCGGGCTGCGGGCTGCGGTCGCCGCGCACGAGCTGGTCCGAACGGCCGGAGCCAGCCGGATCGACACCCTGGAGCAGGACCGGGACGGTGTCACGGTGCACACCCGGGAGCCGGGTTCGACCTGGTGGCGCGGGAGTTATCTGGTGGGCTGCGACGGCGCCCGGTCCACCGTGCGCAAGCTCCTGGAAATCCGGTTCCCCGGGCGTACGGCGGTGGAGCGACAGGCCGTGGCCGCGCTGCGCACCGAACTGCCGTGGCCCGGCGAGGCCGTCCTGCACCGCTCGCCGCCGTGGCGCACCGGGGGCGCCGAGGTCACCGCGCGGCCGCTGCCCGACGGGGTCTGGCGGCTGGACTGGCTGCTTCCGCCGCGCGGCGAGCTGGTCACCCCGGACGCCCTGGTCACCCGGGTCAGGGACACCCTGGCCGGCTGGTGCGGCGAGACGCCGCCGTACGAACTGCTGGACACCGGGGTCCACACGCTGCACCACCGGCTCGCGCTGCGCTGGCGGGTGAAGCGGGCCTTCCTGGCGGGGGACGCGGCACATCTACTGGGGGCGCTGGGCACCCAGGGGCTCGACGAGGGGCTGCGCGACGCGGAGAACCTGGCGTGGAAGCTCGCGGTGGCCTGGCACCAGGGCGCCTCGGACGCGCTGCTCGACAGCTACCAGTCCGAACGGCGGGCCGCGGTGGCCGCACGGCTGCGCGCGGCCGACCAGTCGCTGCCGATACTGCGGGGCGGCGGCGGGCTGCGGACCCTCGTCCCGGGGAGCGCACGGGGGCACGACACGCTGCTCACCGACGGACATCTGGGCTGTGGCCCCCTTGGTGCGCCCCCTTCCTACTCCCATTCCCCCCTTGCGCCCCCGCGCGCGGAGGCGCACGTCCCCGTCGGTACGCCCCCCGGTGCGCCGGTGGCCGATGTGCGGGTGACGGCACCGGACGGAACGCGCGTACGGCTCCGGGAACGGCTGGGGCAGGGGAGGTTCCTGGTGGTGCTGGTGGCTCCGGGGACCGGGGTGTGGGACCGGCGGCACTGGATGCGGGCCGGGGTGATGCCCCGGCTCGTCGAGACGGTGGACGGGCTGCCGGTGCCCGCCGAGGTCTTGGTCGCCGAGGAGTACCCGGCCGCCTCCGCGCACACCGTGCTGCTGGTCAGACCCGACGGCCATCTCGTCGCGGCGTTCGGCGGAGTCCGGCCGGCGGAGCTCCTCGCCGCGGTGGACGCGGCGCGCGGCGGACCGCTCACGCCCTCCGTACGCTCCGACCGGACCGCAGACATCAATTGACCCCCGCGGGCGCACATGGTCTACTCCCGGTCATGACCGACACCGATGTGCGCCTGTGGCGGAGGGTCCATATGGACCTGCTCCGTTACGCGGGCTGCGTGTGTCGCCCGTCCTGCTGATTCGCCCTTCCCCGCTCCGCCGCCGCCTTTCACGGCGCACGGCCGGGGCACCCTCGCGAACTCCCAGGACGGTTCCCGTGTCTGCTCCGCTCTCCCCCGTCCCCGTGCGTCCGCCCGTGACCGGCCCGGACGCCGCACAGTTGCTCGACTTCGTCCGCCGCACCGCCGCGGACACCGCGCTCGTCGCCTCGCTCCCCCTCGACCCCGAGGGCCGCACCTGGATCCGGCTGGACGGACCCGGGGGCAGTGAGGCCTGGCTGATCGGCTGGCCGCCCGGGACCGGGACCGGCTGGCACGACCACGCCGACTCCAGGGGCGCCTTCCTCACCGCCGCCGGCACCCTGCGGGAGCACTCGCTCGCGGCCCGGCTGCCCACCGACGGCTGGAAGACCCTGGAACTGTCCGAGGGCATCGACCGCACCCGCGAACTGACGGCCGGCCAGGGGCGGGCCTTCGGCCGCCACCATGTGCACGAGGTGCTGAACGAGTCGGCCACGGAGCACGCCGTCTCCGTCCACGCGTACTATCCGCCGCTGCCACGGATCCGGCGCTACAGCCGCACGGGCGCGGTGCTCCGGCTCGAACAGACCGAGATCCCCGAGGACTGGCAGTGAGTGCCGCGCGGCACCGGAACGGAGACGGACCGATGGGCATCGACGCGCTGCTGGAACGAGTGCGGGCCGGTTACGAACGGCTCGGCCCGCACGAGGCCAGGGCCGCCGCCGACCGGGGCGCCCTCCTCGTGGACATCCGTTACGCCGCGCTGCGCGAGCGGGACGGCCTGATCCCGGGCGCCCTGGTGGTCGAGCGGAACGAACTGGAGTGGCGGCTCGACCCCGACGGGAGCCATCGCGTGCCGGAGGCCGTGGACCACGGGATCCGGGTCGTGGTGATCTGCAACGAGGGGTACGCGTCCAGCCTCGCCGCCGAATCCCTGCACCGGCTCGGGCTGCACCGGGCCACGGATCTGATCGGTGGCTTCCAGGCATGGCGCGCGGCGGGGCTCCCGGTCGAGGAATGACCGGGAGCCCCGCCGGGGGTGCGGTGTTCAGCGGCTGGCGACGGCATCCACCGCCAGGCCCTTCAGCGCCATCCGGCCGGGCAGCGCGGTGGCGATCAGTGCCAGCAGGGCGGCGGCGCCGATCACGGTCGCGTAGACGGCAGGGACCACGGAGGGGGCCGCTCCGCCGGTCATGCCGACGCTGAAGGCGGTGAGGACGGCGAGCGCGATGGCGGAGCCGAGGGCCGTGGCGACGGTCAGGACCGACAGCGCCTCGGTGCGCAGCATCCGCAGCACCTGGCGGCGGGTCGCCCCGGCCAGCCTCAGGAGGGCGAACTCCCGGAACCGCTCGGAGACCGACATGGCCAGCGTGTTGACGACGGCGATGGCGGTGAACGCCAGGACGAGTCCCATGGCCAGCAGGTTGATCCCGGCGTTCTCCTGCTGGCGGTCGGCCTGGAGCCGGTCGGCGGTCGCGGGGGTGACGACGGCGACCCCGGGGAACTTCTTCAGCGCGGCCGTCAGTTCGGTCCGGCCGGCGTCCCCGGCGACCAGGACGGTCGCGGCCAGCGGGTTGTCCATGTGCGCGGCGAGCAGGTCGTGCGGGAGCGTGAGGTCGCCGAAGCCGAGGCCGCGCCGGTAGACGGCGGCGACCTCGAGCGTGGCCGGGGTGCCGTCGCCCAGGTGGAGCGCGAGATCGCTGCCGGGGCGCAGGCCGAGGCGGTCGGCGGCCAGTTCGCTGACGGCGACGGAGCGGGGGTTACGGCTGAAGGCGTCGACGGACCCGCCCGTGACCTCGGGGTCCCAGGTGCGGGAGAGCCCTTCGGGGGTGACGCCCTGGGCCTGGTACTTCTCCAGTCCGACGCGCAGGGTGGTGCGGACGACCTCGGTCGCGGCGGTGACGCCGGGGGTGGTCCGCACGGCCTCGGCGGCGGCCGACGGGACGCCGGGGCCCTGCGCACCGAGCACCCAGGTGGCCCGGGTGCCCTCCCGGGCCTGGGCCAGGGCGGCGTCTCCCAGGGTGGGCTGGACGAACAGCACCGTGCAGGTCATGGCGATGAGCAGGGTGAGCGGGGTGACGACGGAGGCCATCCGGGCGGAGTTCCCGCGGATGTTCGCGGCGGCCAGCGCCCCGGTGTGACCGGTCGCCCGGAGCAGCCCGCCCAGCAGGAAGGCGGCGGTCCGGACCAGGAACGGACCGAGCAGGGACACGGCCGCGGCCAGGACCACCACGGCGAGGAAGGTGACGGGGGTCGACGCGGCCTCGGTGTGCAGGATGCTCAGGACGCCGACGAGTGTCCCGCCGCCGGCCAGGAGGAGCAGTCCGGCGAGGGTCCGGCCGCGGGCCGGGCGGCGGCGCTCGACGGCGGACTCGGCCATGGCCTGGGCCGGCCGGAGGCGGGCGATGCGGCGGCCGGAGATCCGGGCGGCGGCCCAGGCGCCGAAGAGGGTGACGGCCACGGCCGCGAGGGCGGGCAGGATTCCGGCCGACCGCTCCAGGGTCCGCGGCACGACACCGCCGTCGACGAACCTGCCGTGCAGCCATCCAGCGAGCGGCAGTCCGGCGAGGGCGCCCAGCACGCCGGCGACGGCCCCGACGACCAGCGCCTCGCGGCCGAGCAGGCCGCGGATCTGGCGCGAGGTGGCGGCGACCGAGCGGAGCAGGGCCAGCTCGCGGTGGCGCTGCTGGACGGAGAGCGCGAAGGTTCCGACGACGACGAGCACCGCGACCAGGAGCGAGGTGCCACCCATCGCCCCGCCCATGGACACCAGCTTGATCCGGGCGCCCGCGGCGTCCAGGAACTCGACCGGGCCCCGGTCGTCTCCCGTGGAGACCTGGGCGGTGGTGCCCTTGAGTGCGTCCGTGACCCGCCGCTTCAGATCGGCCGTGTCCGTGCCCGCCGTGGGCAGGACGCCGAGTGCGGAGACCTGGCCGGGGCGGGCGGCGAGGCGCCGGGCCTCGGCCGCGGAGAAGAACAGGGAGGTCTGCCGGCTCAGCTCGGCACCGCCCGTGGGGGCGGCGATTCCGCTGACGCGGTAGGTACGCGGGGACTGTGTGGACTGCACGGTGATCCGGTCCCCGGTCGTGAGTCCGGCCCGCCCGGCGAAGTCCCGGTCGATCACGATGTCGCCGTCGCCCGCCGGGGCACGGCCGGAGGTCAGGGCGAAGGGAGTAAGCCGGGCGGATTCCCAGGCGTGCCCGTACGTGGAGCGGTCGTCGTCCTCGGCCTCCGCGGCCGGCCCCAGGGGCTCGGCCAGGAAGGTCAGTTCGGGAACGACCGCGCGCACCCCTTCCAGACCCCGGATCCGAGCCGCGGTGGCGGCCGGCAGCCAGGCCCGTTCGGCGACCGCCTTGGCCTTGTGCTTGACCTTCGTCTTCCCGTTGCCCTTGTGCTTCACGGTGGTGCGGTGCACGTTCTGGTCGGCGGAGACGACCAGCGGGGTCGCCGCGTAGCGTTCGGTCGCGATCCGGCCGCGCAGACCGGTCTCCAGCAGGGTGCCACAGGCGGTGACGAGGGCGGCGGCGCACATGAGGGCCAGCAGCGCGCCGAGGAACCCCCCTTTGCGGTGGCGGATCGTCCGCAGGGCGTAGCGCAGCATCATGATGCGTCCGTCTCTCTTCCGTCGTTGTCGTCCGTGGAGACGCCTCGGGCGTCCGGTAACGCGTGGGGGTGGGGCGCGGATCCGTGGTGGGGCTCGGCCTCGCCGGCCGGTGGTACGGCCCCGGTGGGCGGCGGCGGACCGTCGGCGGGTTCGGGGAAGGCGAGCAGCCGGGTGTGGACGGTGCGGGCGCCCGGCGGGATCTCCCCCTCGGGGCGCTTGTAGCGGTTCATCAGGGCGATGTACTCCTCGAAGAACTCCCTGACCTCGGGGAGCGTGAGCCGCAGCGCACCGCGCGAGTACGCGTGGGCGTCGGCCCAGTCGTCGGTGCCGGCGCCGTCCGCCGCCGCGCCGCTCTCCCGCTGGAGCCCCTCGAAGAGTTCGAGGTCGGCGGCGTACGCGTGGTGGTTCAGCTCCTCCATGACGGCCCGCATCCCCGGGGTGCGCCGGGACGGCGGCGGGAACCGGAGGTCGCCGGGAACCGCCCGCCACCACCGGGCCCGGCGCGCGGCCGGGCCGGTCGTCGTTTCCGAGCGCGGTGCCTCGGCACCGGTCACGAAGCCGTACCGCGCCAGTTCGCGCAGGTGGTAGCTGGTGGCGCCGGTGTTCAGGCCCAGGGCGCGGGCCAGGATCGCGGAGGTCGCGGGGCCGTGCAGCGTGAGGTGCTGGAGGATCTGCTGGCGTCGCGGCTGGGCGAGGGCCTTCAGGGCCGCCAGCTCACTGATCTCGGTACCACCGGGCTTCTCTGGCATGCCCCACACACTGCCGTGTGCACAGATGTCTGTGCACTGGAGTGCTCCGGCGTCTGCGTACGGGGGTTATCCCCCGCATGCCGCTCCTCCGCGCCGCACCCCCGAGCGCCCCGGAGCCCCGGTCCGGCCGGCCCCGGGCTCTGCTGCCTCCCCCGCCCCGATCCCCGGAACGCGTCATGACACACCCGTATGGCCTCGCTCCGGTGGAACCGGCGGCGAACCGGACGGACATTCGCCTCAACGCCGGGGACCGCACCGGGCCGGGGCCGCCACGCGCCGCCGGCCGCACCGGGCCGATTCCCACCGGACCGCTACGACGGGGAGCCCGCACCCATGCCGACCACCGCCCTCACCCCCGAGGACCTCGACGCCCAGGCCGCCCGCCTCCATGACACGGAGGCCTGGCAGCGGGTCGTCACCGGCTGGGACGAGGTCTCCGTTCCCGCCCCCGCCCACCCCTCCCCCGCCGGCTCCGGCCCCCTCCGCCCCGAGCCCCCGCACCCGGCACCGGCCGAGCCCGGTCCCCCGAGTCACGGGGCCCCGTGCCCGCCCCCGCACCCCGCCGCCTCCCAGGGCACCTCGGCATCCCCGGTCTCGCCGGAGGGCTGGCGGTCCCTGCTGTCCGTGCCCGTGGAGCAGCTCGTCGCCGACGCTGAACGCGCCCTGCCCCCCGCTGTTCCGCCCGCACGCCCCCTGCCCGGACGGCTCGGCGCGATGCTGCCCGACCGGCTGCACAGCTGGCGGCGGATCGGTCGGCCGGACGTACCGCCCTCGGTCCACCTCGCCCACGCCCGGCGCATCCTCACCGAATGGGGCTGGCAGAACACCCCCTACCGGCTCCGCAACGCGCGGGGGGCCCGCTGCATCTGCGGGGCCATGCTCACCGCCCACCGCCTCGGCCACGGCTCGGCGCACACCGTCGACCGGGCCGGTGCCTGGATGATCGCCGAACTCCGCGCCCAGGGGTGGACCGGGCTCATCGGCCCGTGGAACCGTCACCCCGATCGCACGGCCGCCGACGCGCTCGCCCTGATCGACGCCACCATCGCCCGCGCGGCCCGCGCGGGTCAGTAGCCCCGCGAGCCACCGCTCCGGCACCGGTCCCACGCCCCCCGGGCGCCCGGTCTACCCCCGTTGTACCCCCGCGATCTCCCCGTCCGTCAGAACGGCTCGTCCAGCCCCTCGGTGTCCTCGCCCTCTTCCTCCAGTGCCCTGCGCACCACCCGCAGGGCCATGCCCTCCCCGTATCCCTTGCGGGCGAGCATGCCCGCAAGGCGGCGCAGACGCCTGTCCCGGTCCAGCCCCCGTGTGGACCGGAGCTTGCGTGCGACCAGCTCCCGGGCCGTCTCCTCCTCCTGCTCGGAGTCGAGCCGTCCCACGGCCTCGTCGATCAGGGCCGCGTCCACCCCCTTGGTCCGCAGCTCGCGCACCAGCGCGCGCCGCGCCAGCCCCCGTCCGTGGTGCCGGGACTCCACCCAGGCCCCGGCGAACGCGGCGTCGTCGATCAGCCCCACGTCCTCGAAGCGCGACAGCACCTCCTCGGCCGCCTCGTCCGGGATCTCCCGTTTGCGCAGCGCGTCCGCGAGCTGCTTGCGGGTGCGCGGGGTCCCGGTGAGCAGGCGCAGGCAGATCGCTCGCGCCTGCTCGACCGGATCGCGCGGCTCCCCCTGCTCGGCCCTCGACGAGGAGGGGGAGCCGCTGTCTCTGGACCGGGAGCGGGCACGGCGTCCCGCTCCCTCACCGAACCCGGCCCCCGGACCCGTCCCCCTGCCGCGGCGGGCCCGTGGAGCCTGCTCGCGGGCGGGGCCGGGCTCGCCGTCGGATCCGTACGGATGTCCGTCGGCGGACGCGGGGCCGTTGCCCCGGCCGGGTTCGGCGCTCTCCGGCCACTCCGTGCGACGCGTCACCGGGTCAGCTCTTGGCCGCCGCCGTCTTGGCCGGCTTGGCCTTGCCGGTCGTGGCCGCCGCGGTCTTCGCCGCACCGTCGGCCGGGGCCGCCGCTGCCGCGTCCGCGGCGGGCGCCGCGGGGTCCGCGTCGGGCCGGACGCCGACGCCCAGCTTCTCCAGGATCTTCTTCTCGATCTCGTTGGCGAGATCGGGGTTGTCCTTGAGGAAGTTGCGCGCGTTCTCCTTGCCCTGGCCGAGCTGGTCGCCCTCGTAGGTGTACCAGGCACCGGCCTTGCGGACGAAGCCGTGCTCCACACCCATGTCGATCAGGCCGCCCTCGCGGCTGATGCCCTGGCCGTAGAGGATGTCGAACTCGGCCTGCTTGAAGGGCGGCGAGACCTTGTTCTTCACGACCTTGACGCGGGTGCGGTTGCCGACCGCTTCGGTGCCGTCCTTGAGCGTCTCGATCCGGCGGATGTCGAGGCGCACCGAGGCGTAGAACTTCAGCGCGCGACCACCGGTGGTGGTCTCCGGCGAGCCGAACATCACACCGATCTTCTCGCGGAGCTGGTTGATGAAGATCGCGGTGGTCTTGGACTGGTTGAGCGCGCTGGTGATCTTCCGGAGCGCCTGGCTCATGAGGCGGGCCTGGAGACCCACGTGCGAGTCACCCATCTCGCCCTCGATCTCCGCACGCGGGACGAGGGCCGCCACGGAGTCGATGACGATCAGGTCGAGCGCGCCCGAGCGGACGAGCATGTCCACGATTTCGAGGGCCTGCTCACCGTTGTCCGGCTGGGAGAGGATGAGGCTGTCGATGTCGACGCCGAGCTTCTTCGCGTACTCCGGGTCGAGCGCGTGCTCCGCGTCGATGAAGGCCACCGAGCCGCCCAGGCGCTGCGCGTTCGCCACGGCGTGGAGTGTCAGGGTCGTCTTGCCGGAGGACTCCGGTCCGTACACCTCCACCACGCGGCCGCGCGGCAGCCCGCCGACGCCGAGCGCGACGTCGAGCGCGGTGGACCCGGTGGGAATCACCTCGATGGGCTCGTTCGGCCGCTCGCCGAGGCGCATCACCGCGCCCTTGCCGAATTGCCGTTCAATCTGTGCGAGTGCGGCGTCCAGCGCCTTCTCGCGGTCGGTTCCTGCCATGGGTTCCACCCGATTTGCTTGAGTCGATCGCTTCACGTCAAAGACGCTAACCCCTGCCACTGACAATGGGCCTCGACGTCCTCCCGGCCTGTGGACAACTCCACGGTCGGGCCCGGGAAATCCCGGCCGGAATCCCATGAGAATGGATGTTCGATTTTGGTGTCAAGCGCACCACGCCGCGCCGGGTCGCCCCCAGCGTAACGCCGTAAACCCGGACGTTCCGGGCGTCAGGAGCCGGTACCCGGCCCCACCGGGCCGTCACCGTCGCCGGCTCTCCGGCTGTTCCCACTGCTCCCACCGTCACCGCTGCCCCGGCCGTCCGCGCCGTCGGGACCATCCCCGTCGTCGGAACCGTCGGTGCGGCCCTCCGGCTCCGGCGTGTGCCAGAGCCGGCGCAGTCGCACGGCCAGGGGTTCGCCGCGGCGCCACTGGTGACGGCCCTGCACGCGGGGGTCGTCCGTGACGTCGTACCGCTTCACATAGGCCCCGAGGAAGGCCTGCAGCGTGGCCACGGCCGGGATCGCGATCAGCGCGCCGACCGCGCCCATGAGCGCCGTGCCGGCGATGACCGACCCGAAGGCGACGGCCGGATGGATGTCGACGGTCCGCGAGGTCAGCTTGGGCTGGAGCATGTAGTTCTCGAACTGCTGGTACACCACGACGAAGCCCAGCACCCACAACGCGTACCAGGGGTCGACGGTGAACGCGATCAGCATCGGCAGGGCGCCCGCCAGATACGTACCGATGGTGGGGATGAACTGCGAGACGAGGCCGACCCAGACCGCGAGCGCCGGGGCGTAGGGCACGCCGAGGGCCAGCAGCAGGATGTAGTGGGCGATCCCGGAGACCAGCGCCATCAGTCCGCGCGAGTAGAGGTAGCCGCCGGTCTTGTCGACCGCGATCTCCCAGGCGCGCAGCACCTCGGCCTGGCGGGCGGGCGGCAGCACGGAGCACAGCGCGCGGCGCAGCCGGGGCCCGTCCGCGGCGAAGTAGAACGAGAACAGGAAGATCGTCAGCAGCCGGAACAGCCCACCGAGGACGGTCGTGGACACGTCGAGCACACCGGTCGCGCTGTTCTGGACGTACTTCTGGAGCCAGTCGGAGTGCAGCAGGCTGTCCTGCACCTCGACGCGCGAGAGCTCCGTGTGGAAGGTCTGGTTGATCCAGTTGATCACCGAGTCGAGGTACTTCGGGAAGTCCTCGACCATGTCGACGATCTGGCCGGCCAGCATCGAGCCGAGCAGGACGACGAAGCCCGCGCTCGCTATCAGCACAGCGAGGAAGACGAGGAAGGTGGCGAAGCCGCGGCGCATGCCGCGCGCGGACATCCGGCTCACGGCGGGTTCGATGGCGAGCGCCAGGAAGAAGGCGATCAGCACATTGATCAGCAGCCCGATGAGCTGGTCGAACGCCCAGCTGCCGAGCCGGAAGCAGGCGTAGAGGGCCAGCGCGAGCACCATGGCGCGCGGCAGCCAGGCGGGCATGCGGGCGCGCCCGGGGCCGGGCGCGGGGACCGGTGGCGCGGCCGGCGGGACGGGCGGGCCGAGGGGCGTCTGGGTCTGAGCTGTCTCGTCTGTCGGTGCCACGGAGCAAGTCTCGCCTACCGCCGCGGCACTCCGGCGCGCACCCCGGTGGGAGCTGTGCCACGCTCCCGTGGCGGCCGGCTCCCGGACCCGGGCGGAGGACCGCGCGCCGGGCCGGGCGGCGGCGGTGCGTCAGCGCTTGTCGGCGGGGACGTCCATGGCCGTGCAGACCGCGCGCCAGACGTCCTTGGCCTCCCAGCCCGCGTCCAGCGCCTGGCGGACCGTACGTCCGCCGAGTTCGGCCATCACGTGGTCGCTCGCGAAGGAGTCGGCGTACCCGGCGCCGAAGTGGTCGGCCATCCGTTCCCAGAAAATCGTCAACCGCATGCCTTCAGTATCCCGCTCCTGAGAGTGCAGCCGGGCCGCCCGGCCCTTCCGAGAGCGCTTACCGCCCTACGGTCGGTCCATGGCTGGAACCGGAACAAGTCCCCTCGCCCGCGCCGAGCAGTTCATCTGGCTCACGGCCCGTGTCCTCGAACAGCGGCGGTTCGCCCACCATTTCCTGGGCGGAAGCGCGGACGCCGTGGAAACGGCGCTCGCCGCCTATCTCAACGAGGACGGCGGGTACGGGCACGCACTCGAACCCGATCTGCGCGGCCCCGTGAGTCAGCCGCTGCACACCGCGCACGCGCTGAGCGTCCTCGATTCCATCGACCGCTGCGGCGGGCCGCGGGTGGAACGCGTCTGCCGCTATCTGACGGAGGTGTCGACCAAGGAGGGCGCGTTACCCGCACTGCTTCCCTCGCAGCGCGGCTACCCGGCCGCCCCGTTCATCCCCGTCGTCGACGATCCCCCGGCTGAGCTGCTGGCCACCGGGCCGGTCGTCGGGCTGCTGCACCGCAATTCGGTGTGGCACGCCTGGCTCTTCCGGGCCACGGACTTCTGCTGGGCGGCCGTCGACGCCCTGGAGGTGTCGCACCCCTACGAGATCGAGGCCGCGGTCGCCTTTCTCGACGGTGCGCCGGACCGGGCGCGGGCCGAGGCGGCCGCGGACCGGCTCGGCCGGCTGGTGCGCGACCAGCGGCTCGTCGTGCTGGATCCGGAGCAGCGCGCCGACTACCCGGTCGCGCCGGGGTACGCGCCGGGCGAGCAGCACTTTCCGTACGACTACGCCCGCGCGCCCGAGTCGCTCGCGCGCCGGTGGTTCACGGACACCGAGACGGAACGCGCGCTGGACCATCTGGCGGCCGAGCAGCAGCCGGACGGCGGCTGGCCGGTGACCTGGCGGCAGTGGGCCCCGGGAACCGCTCTGGAGGGGCGCCCCCTGGTCACGCTCCGGGCGCTGCACACGCTGCGGGCGTACGGACGCGGTCTGGACTGACGCGGGGCCGCGCCCGCACGGCCGTGGGCGCGGCCTATCCGAGGGCGCGCACTCCGGCGGTCACCACCACGGCCACGCCCACGACGACGAGGAAGGGTGCGCGCAGCACCAGGGCGACCGCCGCCGCCGCGAGTCCCGCTCCCCGGGCGTCGACGACCAGGTGCGTTCCCGCGCCGAAGGTCTGCTGGGCGGTGAGGGCGGCCAGCAGGGCCACGGGCAGGAGGGCGGCGAGGCGCTGCACGAGCGGCCGTTCCAGCGCCCCGGCGGGCACCAGCAGGCCGAGGAGCTTGGCGAGGTAGCAGCCGACGGCGGTCAGCGCGATCGCGATCCAGACGTTCATCGGTGGCCCTCCGTCGCCGTGTCCGCGGGCGCCGTACGGCTCCGTCCCGTGCCTCCGCGTCCCGTGCCTCCGCCGCGTCCGCCCAGGAAGAGGACGAGGGGCGCGGCAAGGGCGGACAGCAGGACGGGAACGCCTCCGGGCAGAACCGGGAGCAGGCCGAGCGCGAGCAGGACGGCGAGCGCGGCCGTGACGCGTTCCGTGGTGCTCCGCAGCATCGGGGCGAGCAGGGCGAGGAAGACGGCGGGGCCCGCCGCGTCCAGTCCCCAGGCGGCGGTGTCGCCGAGCGCCTCGGCGCCCAGGGCACCGGCGAGCGTGGTGAGGTTCCACAGCACGTAGAGGGTGAGCCCGGTGACGGTGAAGCCGATCCGGGCGGCCCTGCGGGTGGGCTGGGACAGTGTCACGGCGGTCGTCTCGTCGATGACCCACTGGGCGGCGAGGGGGCGCACGGAGCGCGGGAGCGCGAGGAGCTGGGACAGCCGCAGCCCGTAGAACGAATTGCGTACGCCGAGGAAGAAGGCGCCGGCCGCCGCCGTGTACGGGTTGCCTCCGGCGGCGAGGGCGCCGACCAGGGCGAACTGGGAGGCGCCGGTGAAGACGAGGAGGCTGAGCGCGCAGGTCTGCAGCAGGCTGAGTCCGGATCCGGCGGAGGTGACGCCGAAGGCGAAACCGGAGAGGCCGACGGCCACGCCGACGCCGAGGGCGTCGCGTACGACGGCCGCGTCGGGCTTGTCTCCGGCGAGAGGTGTCGCGCCGGCCGGTCCGGCTGCGTCGTGCGGGGGTGCTGTCTGTTCTGCCACGCCCGGCACGCTACCCGCGCTCGTCCGGTCCGGTCTTGTACGTTCTTGCGCGTTCGCGCTGGTAGGCGCCGGGTGGCACTCCCACGATCCGGGTGAAGTGACGGTTGAGATGGGGCTGGTCGGTGAAGCCGACGGCGGCCGCCGCGGTGGCGGGCGGGGCGCCCGCGTCGAGCAGCCTGCGCGCCCGGCGTACGCGGGCGTCCGTGAGCCAGGTGTGCGGGGGCATCCCGTACTCCTTCTTGAAGGCGCGCGACAGGGCGAAAGGGCTGGTGCCGAGTTGACGGGCCAGGGCCTCCAGGGTCGGCGGCCGGGCCATCCGTTCCTCCAGGACCGCGCGTGCGCGCGCCGCGTCCCGGGCACCCGCCGCCGCGGTGGTGACGGCGGGCAGGGTGCCGCCGTACCGGGTGAGCAGGCGGGTGACCAGGACCCGCAGCACACTGTCGGCGGCCAGTGCGTTTCCCTCCTCGGCGGCCCGGTGGACCTCGCGGACGAGCCGGGCCGCGTACGGATCGGTCACGCTGGTCTCGCCGAAGCCGACGGTGCCGCGCAGACCCGTCACCTCGGCCGCGAGGGTGTCGATCACGTGCGCGGAGGGGTAGAGCGTGGAGTAGACCCAGCCCTCGGGGACGCCGGCCCTGGCGGTGTGCGGCACCTCGGGGTTGATCATGACGACGGTGCCGGGGCCCGCGTGGACCGTTCCGCCGGGCAGGGCGACGTCCTCGATGCCCTGGGTGACCGCTCCGATGACATAGCCCTCGTGGCTGTGGCGCGGGAAGGCGTGCCGGACGTAGCGGGCCCTGAGCAGGTCGAGGCCGGGCAGCTCGGCGTACTGCCAGTGCCGCGCCCACTCCGTCGTTCCCCTTGCCTCGGCCATGCCCCGATTCTCGCAGTCCGGTCCGGGCCGGGGCGTCCCGCGGGACCGTCGCGGCCCGCCCGTGCCGCGTCCGTCGGAGCCGTTGTCAGTGGCGGGGTGCACGATGGGGAACATGACCGGCTCCGCTCTCGATGCGTTCTCCCCCGCGACCCGCGGTTGGTTCACGGGGGCCTTCAGCGCGCCCACCGCCGCGCAGGAGGGTGCGTGGCGGGCGATCGGCGAGGGGTCGGACGTCCTCGTCGTCGCGCCGACCGGATCGGGCAAGACCCTGGCCGCGTTCCTCGCCGCGCTGGACCGGCTGGCCGCCGTTCCACCGCCCGCCGAGGCGAAGAAGCGCTGCCGCGTGCTGTACGTGTCCCCGCTCAAGGCGCTCGCCGTCGACGTGGAGCGCAATCTGCGCTCTCCGCTGACCGGCATCCGCCAGGAGTCGGTGCGCCTGGGGCTGCCCGAGCCCGAGGTGCGGGTGGGGATCCGCTCCGGCGACACCCCGGCCGCCGAGCGCCGGTCCATGGCGACCCGGCCCCCGGACATCCTGATCACGACCCCCGAGTCCCTGTTCCTGATGCTGACGTCCTCGGCCCGGGAGGCCCTGGCCGGTATCGAGACGGTGATCCTGGACGAGGTGCACGCGGTCGCGGGGACCAAGCGGGGCGCCCATCTCGCGCTGTCGCTGGAGCGGCTCGACGAGCTGCTGCCCCGCCCGGCCCGGCGCATCGGCCTGTCGGCCACGGTCCGCCCCGTGGACGAGGTGGCGCGCTTCCTCTCGCCGCGGCGGAAGGTGGAGATCGTCCAGCCGCCGTCCGCCAAGCGCTTCGACCTGTCGGTGGTCGTTCCCGTGGAGGACCTGGGCGAGCTGGGAGGTTCCCCCGCCGCCGACCCGGAGTCCGGGGCCCCGGCGGAGAAGCCGTCGATCTGGCCGCATGTGGAGGAGCGCATCGCGGACCTCGTCCAGTCCCACCGTTCCACGATCGTCTTCGCCAACTCGCGCCGTCTCGCCGAGCGGCTCTGCAACCGGCTCAACGAGATCGCCTACGAGCGCGCCACGGGCGAGACGATGCCCGAGGCCCACTCCCCCGCCGAGATCATGGCGGAGTCGGGCGCGGCGAAGGGCGCCCCTCCGCTGCTCGCGCGGGCCCACCACGGTTCGGTCTCCAAGGAGCAGCGCGCCCAGGTCGAGGAGGACCTGAAGGCGGGCCGGCTTCCCGCCGTGGTCGCCACGTCGAGCCTGGAGCTGGGCATCGACATGGGCGCGGTCGACCTGGTGATCCAGGTGGAGTCACCGCCCTCGGTCGCCTCCGGGCTGCAGCGGGTCGGCCGGGCCGGGCACCAGGTGGGCGCGGTCTCCACCGGCGTCGTCTTCCCGAAGTACCGGGGCGATCTGGTGCAGGCGGCCGTGGTCACGGAGCGGATGCGCGAGGGGTCCATCGAGGCGCTGCGGATCCCGTCCAATCCGCTGGACGTGCTGGCCCAGCAGTTGGTGGCGATGGTCGCCCTGGACAGCTGGCAGGTGGACGAGTTGCTGGCGGTGACCCGCCGGGCCGCTCCGTTCGCCTCGCTGCCGGAATCGGCGTTCACCGCGGTGCTCGACATGCTCGCCGGCCGCTATCCGTCGGACGCCTTCGCCGAGCTGCGACCGCGCGTGGTGTGGGACCGCGTGGCCGGTACGGTCACGGGCCGTCCCGGCGCCCAGCGCCTCGCCGTCACCTCCGGGGGCACCATCCCCGACCGGGGACTCTTCGGGGTCTTCCTCGCCGGCGCCGACCCCAAGAAGGGCGGTGGCCGGGTCGGTGAGCTGGACGAGGAGATGGTGTACGAGTCGCGCGTCGGCGACGTCTTCACGCTGGGCACGACGTCCTGGCGGATCGAGGACATCACCCGCGACCGGGTGCTGGTCTCGCCCGCCCCGGGCGTGCCCGGACGGCTGCCGTTCTGGAAGGGCGACCAGCTGGGCCGCCCGCTGGAGCTGGGCCGGGCCCTCGGCGCCTTCCTGCGCGAGCTCGGCGGGCTGTCCGACGAGGACGCCCGACACCGCCTGCTGGCCGCGGGGCTCGATGCCTGGGCCGTGGACAACGTGCTGGCGTATCTGGACGAGCAGCGCCGCGCCTGTGGTCATGTGCCGGACGACCGGACCGTCCTCGTGGAGCGTTTCCGCGACGAGCTGGGCGACTGGCGCGTCGTGGTGCACTCGCCGTTCGGCGCCCAGGTGCACGCCCCCTGGGCGCTCGCCCTCGGCGCCCGCCTCTCCGAGCGGTACGGGATGGACGCCCAGGTCATGCATGCCGACGACGGCATCGTGCTGCGGCTGCCGGACGCCGACATGATGGGCCTGGACCTCCTCGACTTCGACCCCGCGCCGAGCCCCGGGGCGGAGGACGGAGGCGCTCCGCCCCCGCCGGCCGGGGCGGCCTTCGACAGCGACCAGCCGCCGGTGGGCGCCGCCGACGTGGCCTTCGCCCAGGGCGAGATCGCCCAGATCGTCACGGACCAGGTCGGCGGTTCCGCTCTGTTCGCCTCCCGGTTCCGTGAGTGCGCGGCCCGCGCGCTGCTGCTGCCCCGGCGCAGCCCCGGAAAGCGCACCCCTCTGTGGCAGCAGCGCCAGCGCGCCGCCCAGCTCCTTCAGGTCGCCTCCGAGTTCGGTTCCTTCCCCATCGTTCTGGAAGCGGTCCGCGAGTGCCTCCAGGACGTCTTCGACGTCCCCGGGCTCACGGAGGTGATGGGCGATCTGGAGGCCCGCCGGATCCGCCTGGTGGAGGTGACCACCCAGGAGCCGTCCCCCTTCGCCCGTTCGCTCCTCTTCGGCTACGTCGCCCAGTTCCTGTACGAGGGCGACTCGCCTCTCGCCGAGCGGCGGGCCGCGGCCCTCTCGCTCGACTCCCGTCTGCTGGCCGAGCTGCTGGGCCGCGCGGAGCTGCGCGAACTGCTCGACGCCGATGTCCTGACCGAGCTGGAGCAGGAGCTCCAGTGGCTCACCGAGGACCGGCGGATCAAGGACGTCGAGGGCGTCGCCGACCTGCTGCGGGTCCTCGGTCCGCTCACCGACGCCGAGCTGGCGGCGCGCGGCGCGGAGGACGGATGGGCGGCGGAGCTGGAGTCCGCGCGCCGGGCCATCCGGGTCCGCATCGCCGGTGCCGGTCACTGGGCGGCGATCGAGGACGCGGGGCGGTTGCGCGACGCCCTGGGCACGGCGCTTCCGGTCGGTGTCCCCGAGGCATTCACCGAACCGCTGAAGGACCCTCTCGGCGACCTCCTCGCGCGCTACGCCCGGACGCACGGCCCGTTCACCTCCGCGACGGCCGCCGCCCGTTTCGGTCTCGGGACCGCGGTCACCGACGGAGCGCTGCAACGGCTGGCCGCCGCCGGCCGGATCGTCCAGGGCGAGTTCCATCCGGCGGGCATCGGCCAGGAGTGGTGCGACGCCACGGTGCTGCGCCGGCTGCGGCGCCGCTCGCTCGCCGCGCTCCGCCACGAGCTGGAGCCGGTGCCGGCGGCGGCGCTGGCGGGCTTCCTGCCCCAGTGGCAGCATCTGGGCGGCAACGGTCTGCGGGGCATCGACGGACTGGCCCGCACGATCGAGCAGTTGCAGGGCGCTCCGGTCCCGGCGTCCGCGCTGGAGAAGCTGATCCTGCCGGGCCGGGTCGCCGGCTACACCCCGGCCCTCCTGGACGAACTCACCACGACCGGCGAGGTTGTCTGGGCCGGAGCGGGCGCTCTCCCGGGCAAGGACGGCTGGCTCGCCCTCTATCCCGCCGACAGCGCGCCCCTGTTGCTCCCGCCCCCGCATCCGCTCGAACTCAGCGCCCTGCACGAGTCCGTGCTGACGGCTCTCGGCGGGGGCTACGGCCTCTTCTTCCGCCAGATCGCCGACCAGGTCCGGGCGACCACCCACCCCGACGCCACGGATCCGCAGCTGGCGGACGCCCTGTGGGACCTGGCCTGGTCGGGCCGGCTCACCAATGACACGCTCGCCCCGCTGCGGGCGCTCCTGGGCTCCGGGCGGACCGCGGGTTCGACCGCGCACCGCGCGAGACGCGCGGTGCCGCGCGGACGGTACGGCTCGCTGACCGCCGCGTCCCGTCCGGTCTCGCGCACCGGGCCGCCCACGGTCTCGGGCCGCTGGTCGCTGCTGCCGCCCCTCGTCCCCGAGCCCACGCACCGGGCCCACGCCCTGGCCCGCACGCTGCTGGACCGGCACGGGGTGGTGACCCGGGGCGCCGTCCAGGCCGAGGGTGTGGAGGGCGGCTTCTCCGCCGCGTACCGGGTGCTGTCCGCGTTCGAGGACAACGGGCAGGCGCGCCGCGGCTATGTCGTGGAGGGGCTGGGGGCGGCCCAGTTCGCGATGGACGGCGCGGTCGACCGGCTGCGCGCCGTCTCCACCGCGCTCGACCGGCGGGAGCCGGGCGCCGAGGCGCGCGCCCTGGTCCTTGCCGCGGCGGACCCGGCCAACGCCTACGGCGCGGCCCTGCCCTGGCCCGAACCGCCGGCCGGTGCGGGGCACAAGCCGGGACGCAAGGCGGGTGCCCTGGTGGTCCTCGTCGACGGCGCGCTGACCCTGTACATGGAGCGCGGCGGCAAGACCCTGCTCTCCTGGCCGGCCGATCCGGACGACCCCGCACTCCGCGCGGCCGCCGCCGCACTGGCCGCCGCGGCCCGCGCGGGCGCCCTCGGCACGGTCACGGTCGAGCGCGTCAACGGCGTCTCGGCGCTGACCTCCCCCCTCGGACGCACGTTGGAGGCAGCGGGCTTCCTCGCCACACCCAGGGGGCTGCGCCTGCGCGCCTGACACAGGGGCCCGGGGCAGGATCCCGCCCCAGCCCCACACGCACCGCGCCCGCACGCACCGCCTCCGCGCGTCCGGACCACGCCCCACACGCACACACCGGGGCCCGCCGCGAAGCCACGCCCCGCCCCCACCGGGCCGCGCCCCGTCAAACCGGCTGCTCCCGTGCCACGCCCCCGCCCCCGCCCATCCCACGCATCATGGAGGCATGCCCGAGGGAGACACCGTCCTGCAGACCGCGAAGCGCCTCCACGGCGCGCTGGCCGGTCAGGAGCTCACGCGGTCCGATCTGCGCGTGCCGCGGTTCGCCACGGCGGATCTGAGCGGCCGCGGGGTCCTTGAGGTCGCCGCGCGCGGAAAGCACCTGCTGACCCGCGTCGAAGGCGGTCTGACGCTCCACAGCCATCTGCGCATGGACGGCGCCTGGCGGGTCTTCGCGCAGGGCGAGCGCTGGCGCGGCGGGCCCGCGCACCAGATCCGCGCGATCCTGTCCACCGCCACGCACACGGCCGTCGGCTACCGTCTCCCGGTCCTCGAACTGCTGCGGACCGAGGACGAGGAGCGGGCCGTCGGCCATCTCGGCCCGGATCTGCTGGGACCCGGCTGGGACCCGGACCTCGCGCTGCGGAATCTGCTCGCCGCCCCCGCACGGCCGCTCGGCGAAGCCCTTCTGGACCAGCGCAACCTGGCAGGCATCGGCAACATCTACAAGTGCGAGCTCTGCTTCATGGCCCGCGCCACGCCCTGGCTGCCGGTCGGTGAACTGCCGCCACGCACGGCCGCCCTCCTCGTGACGACGGCCAAGCAGCTCCTCGAAGCCAACCGGGACCGCCCGGTCCGGATCACCACCGCCGCCGTCCGGCCCCGTACCGGAACGGGCCCGGCGCCGCGCCCCCGGCGTCCCGTCGACGACCTCTGGGTCTACGGCCGCGCCCACCGCCCCTGTCTGCGCTGCGGCACCCCCGTCCGCACGGCGGAGCAGGACGCCCGCCCCACGTACTGGTGCCCCCACTGCCAGACCGGGCCCGCTCCCCACAGTTGACGGACCGTCAGATCCAGTCGTACGGTCCGGTCATGCCACTCGCCGCGTACGACCTCACCGGCCGCTCCGCGTTCGTCACCGGCGCCGCCGGCGGTATCGGCCGCGCCACCGCCGTCCTGCTGGCGGAGGCGGGCGCCGCCGTCCACTGCGCCGACCTGGACGAGAAGGGCCTCCGGGAAACCCTGGAGCTGATCACCGCGGCAGGTGGTGAAGCCCACCTCCATCCGCTCGATGTCACCGACCGCAACCGGGTCCGGGCCGCCGTCGCGGCCGCGGGCGATCTGGACGTACTGGCGGCCGTGGCCGGGATCATGCACTCCAGCACCGTGCTGGAGACCGCGGACGAGGATCTCGACCGGGTGCTGGCCGTCAACTTCAAGGGGGTGCTGTACGCCTGCCAGGAAGTGGCCCGCACCCTGGTGGCACGGGGCGCGCCCGGCTCACTGATCACCATGGCCTCGGGCGCGGTGGACTCCGCCGGCCCGGGCCTGCTCTGCTACAGCGCGGCGAAGGCCGCCGTGGTCCAGCTGACCAAGACCCTGGCCACCGAGCTGGGCCCGCACGGCATCCGCGTCAACGCGGTCGCCCCGGGCTGGATCCGCACCCCCATGACCGCACGCCACGACAGCGAACAGCAGCACCGGGCGGAGGCGACGATGGCGCGCGTCGCGCCGCTGGGCCGGGTCGGCGAGCCCGACGAGGTGGCGCACACGGTGCTGCACCTGGCATCGGACGCCTCGTCCTTCATGACGGGCCAGATCCTCCGCCCGAACGGCGGCGTCGCCATGCCCTGGTAGCCCGCCACGCCCGTCCGGGGGCCCAGGACCGCCCCGTAGCCACCCTCGTACGCCAGGACCGTCCCGCCTCGCGCACGCCGTCGGCGCAGCGCCTGAGCAGACGCGTCCCGGCGTCGAATATGCCGATCGGCCGGGCCGTCGCGGCCACGTGCACGGGCAGCAGGCTGAGCCCCCAGCCGCCCGCCGCCACCGCACCCTCGACGACCCCCGCGTGCGCCGGTTCCAGGACGAGGCGCAGCACGGCCCACCACCACACGCCGCCGAGCACGAGTGCCGGCACCCATCGCCGCACCATGGCCGCCTCCTCCACCGAACGTAATCCGGCGCGATCGCCCGAGGGGAGAGCGCACCGGTGCAGTACCGGCGCGCACGGCGCGGCCGTACTCCCTCACGCCGTCCGCTCCGCCCCGGTCGGCCGGGCGCGCAAGCCCGCGGTCGGCACGCACCACGATGGCATAGATCAGGCAAAACAGTCATTCGGGGAATTCTTTGGAGCCGGGCACGCGGAAGCCCCGGCCCACCCCTGAGGGAGGACCGGGGCTTCCGGCTTCACACCGGACCGAACGGGTCAGGCGGCGACGACATCCACCGCTTCCGCGGGTGCCTTGATGGTCACCCGCCCCGTCGGTACACCCGTCACCGAAGAGACGGAATTGAGCATGGGGCGCACCGGTACAGGTACCGGATCGCTGGCCGCTGCCGACTCGGCCAGCTCCGCCAGGGACAGCTCATCGCTGACTTCACGCATGAGCTCGGACATCCGTACGTCAAGCGCGTCGCAAATGGCGGAGAGCAGTTCGGAGGATGCCTCCTTCTGCCCCCGCTCCACCTCGGAGAGATAGCCGAGCGAAACTCGGGCGGACGAGGAGACTTCGCGCAGAGTACGGCCTTGGCGCTGGCGCTGCCGACGCAGCACGTCACCAAGCAGGCGACGGAGCAGAATCATCGGTGGCTCCCTCCTCGGACCGCGTAGCCGCATCCTTCACGCCCCACCGTACCGCCTAGCGCTGCGGCCGTGCGGGGAGCGATGTCGTGTTCACTCAGGGCTGCAAACATCAATTCCCCCCGTTGTGTTCCGTATCCTGTGCCCTCGCGTACCCGCCGAGTTCGCCGGAGAGCAGTTCGAGCACGCTCCGTACACTCTCTCTACGGATGTCCGCCCGTCCGCCGTTCAACCGCAGTACGGCCACTTTCCCGACGTCAGCGGGCCCGCTGACAGCGACGAACACCGTTCCGACCGGCTGTCCGTCCTGGGGGTCGGGACCCGCGACACCGGTCGTCGCCAGCCCCCAGTCCGCGCCGAGCACCCGGCGTACGCCGGTCGCCATCCGGCGCGCGACCTCCGCGTCCACCGCCCCCCGCTCGGCGAGAAGGCCGGCGTCCACTCCCAGGACTTCACTCTTGAGGGGGGTCGCATAGGCCGTCACGGACCCGCGGAACGCCCGGGAGGCTCCGGGGACGGACGTCAGCTCCGCGGCCACCAGCCCGCCGGTCAGCGACTCGGCGACGGCGAGGGTCTCCCCCCGTTCGACGAGCAGCCGCAGCACGCGGGCCGCGGGTGTCACCGCTCGGCCTCCGCGGCGCCGGAAGCGGCATTGGGAGCCGGGTCACGGTCCGGGTCCCCGGAGGACGCCCGGTCCGTGCCCCGGGGCGGCTCCTGGGACGCCTGCGGGGCGGAGGAGTCGTCCGAGGGCGCTCCGGCCGCCGCCGCGGCCTTCTCCGCCGCGATCCCCTGGCGCCTCAGCACGATCGCCTGGCGGACGTAGTCCAGACCGGTGACGACGGTGAGCACGACGGCCACCGCCATGACCCAGAAACGCAGCGTGGCCAGCGGACCGACCAGTGCCAGGACGTACATCCCGACGGCGGTCCCCTGGGCCAGCGTCTTCATCTTGCCGCCGCGGCTGGCCGGAATCACTCCGTGTCTGATCACCCAGAACCGCATCAGCGTGATCCCCAGCTCCCGGAAGAGGATCACGCCCGTGACCCACCACGGAAGATCACCGAGGTACGACAGGCAGATCAGCGCGGCCCCCATGATCGCCTTGTCGGCGATCGGGTCGGCGATCTTCCCGAAGTCGGTGACCAGGTTGTACGTACGCGCCAGATGTCCGTCGAACAGGTCGGTGATCATGGCGACGGCGAAGGCCGCCCAGGCGAAGGAACGCCAGGCCGGGTCGTATCCGCCGTTGTGGAGCAGGAGCACGACGAATCCGGGAACCAGGACCAGCCGGGCCATCGTCAGCAGATTGGCGATGTTCCACAGACTGGCCTGATTGACGGCCGCAGCACCCAGCTTTCCGCCGCGGACCGGCGTCGCGCCGGACCCACCTGCCGCGGATGCCGGGACTCCGGTCATCTGCCTACCTCCGCGAGTTCACAGCATTCGGCCACCAGGTCCACGCCCTCGGTGCCCACGACCTTTGCCTCGACCATACGGCCGGGGACGAGCCCCTCGCGTGCGGTGAAGAGCACCTGACCGTCCGTTTCGGGCGCCTGATGGGCCGCACGGCCGATGGCGCGCGACTCGTCCTCGGTGGGGTCGACCGACTCGACCAGCACCTGGACCGACTCCCCGACGCGCTCCTCGGCCCGCTGCGAGGTCAGCTCCTCGGCCAGCTGCGAGATGTGCGCGAGGCGCTCGGCGATCGTGTCGGCGTCCAGCTTGTCGTCGTATCCGACCGCCTCGGTGCCCTCCTCGTCGGAGTAGCCGAAGACGCCGATGGCGTCGAGACGGGCGTGCGAGAGGAACCGTTCCAGCTCGGCCAGGTCCTCCTCGGTCTCACCGGGGAAGCCGACGATGAAGTTCGACCGGGCTCCGGCCTGCGGGGCCTTGCCGCGGATGGTGTCCAGGAGCTCCAGGAAGCTGTCGGTGTCACCGAAGCGTCGCATGGCGCGCAGCACGCCGGGGGCGGAGTGCTGGAAGGAGAGGTCGAAGTAGGGCGCGACCTTCGGCGTCGACGTCAGGACGTCGATCAGGCCGGGGCGCATCTCGGCCGGCTGGAGGTAGCTGACCCGGATGCGCTCGATGCCGTCGACGGCCGCCAGCTCGGGCAGCAACGTCTCCAGCAGCCGGATGTCGCCGAGGTCCTTGCCGTAGGAGGTGTTGTTCTCCGAGACCAGCATGACCTCCTTGACGCCCTGCTCGGCCAGCCAGCGGGTCTCGCCGAGGACGTCGGAGGGGCGGCGGGAGATGAAGGAGCCGCGGAACGAGGGGATGGCGCAGAAGGAGCAGCGCCGGTCGCATCCGGAGGCCAGCTTCACCGAGGCGACCGGGCTGGTGCCCAGTCTGCGGCGCAGCGGCGCCCGCGGACCGGAGACCGGGGCGACACCTTCCGGAAGGTCGGCGGGGGCGGGGGCGGCGGCCTGCTGGGCGTGTCCGGGCAGCGCCACGGCGGCGTCCTGCCGGTCGGCCGGGCTGATCGGCAGGAGCTTGCGGCGGTCGCGCGGCGTGTGGGAGGCGTGGACGCCCCCGCTGAGGATGGTCTGAAGGCGGTCGGAGATGTCCGCGTAGTCGTCGAATCCGAGGACTCCGTCGGCCTCCGGCAGGGCCTCGGCGAGGTCCTTGCCGTAGCGCTCGGCCATGCAGCCGACGGCGACGACGGCCTGGGTGCGGCCGTGGTCCTTCAGATCATTGGCTTCGAGCAGGGCATCGACGGAGTCCTTCTTGGCGGCCTCGACGAAGCCACAGGTGTTGACCACGGCGACATCGGCATCGGAGGCATCCTCGACGAGCTCCCAGCCGTCCGCTGCCAGGCGGCCTGCGAGCTCCTCCGAGTCCACCTCGTTACGGGCGCAGCCAAGAGTGACAAGGGCGACGGTACGGCGTTCGGGCATGGGCTCAAGACTACTTTGTCCCGACGACAGCCCCGCCGCGCAGGGTTCGTCAGTGACAGCGAGTGACAAAGACGGCGGGCGCCGGGCCCGAAGGCCCGGCGTCCGCCGTGGTCCGTCCGTCCGCGGCCGCGGGGTCAGCCGACCTCGGGGTCGCCCTTGGTGTAGGAAAGCCGTTCGACCTGTCCCGGCTGGAACTGGTCCTCGACCTTCTTGCCGTTGACGTACAGCTCGATCGAGCCGGCGTTGCCGAGGACGAGGTCGACCCGCTCCTTGTCCTGGAAGGTCTTCGACTCGCCCTGCTGGAGGGTGCCGTCGAAGAGGGACCGGCCGTTGTGGTCCTTGGCCGAGATCCAGCTCTTGCCCTGGGTGGCGCTGAGCCGGACCGTGACCTTGTCCTGCGGAGCGGCGGCGATGGCGCTGTCCGAGGGGGCGGGCTTGGGGTCGGCGTGCTTGCTGCCGGCCGGTTTCGGGGTGATCTTGTCGGAGGTCGGGCCCTCGGCGACACGGCCCGCGGTCGGGGAGTCGTCGCCGCCCTTGAAGAAGGTGAAGCCGACGAAGCCGACCACGGCGACGATCGCCGCGACCATGGCCGCGGTCCAGTTGGGCCGACGGGGTTCGGAACGGATCCGTTCGGCTTCGAACAGCGGCGCCGCGGGGGTGGGTGCGGGACGGCCGCCGTGCTCGCCGTCGTACTGCGAAACCAGCGGTTCCGGATCGATGCCGACGGCCCGTGCCAGCGTGCGGATGTGCCCGCGGGCGTACACGTCGCCGCCGCAGCGGGAGAAGTCGTCCTCCTCGATCGCGTGCACGATGGGGATGCGCACCCGGGTGGACGTGCTGACCTCTTCGACCGTGAGACCTGCGAGGATGCGGGCCTGCTGGAGCACTCGACCGATCGAAGGCCGGTCGTCTTGGGGGGAGTTGCCGATGGACACGGGGGCGCCTTTCGAGCGTGAGCCACCTGCTGGGTGTTCAGTCTAGGGGGGGTGCGAAAGAGTGGGGCAACCGGGAGCACGACTTTGTACGCCATCAGATTCGAACAGAGTCGGTCTCGCCGGAACGTCCCGGGGCGGGACGTCGTAGTGTCCCTCCCTTCAACTTGACGTACGGCTTCACGAAACGGTTGCCCGCGAAATCCTCACGAACCCGTATCCCCCCGGATCAGTGCCAGCACTCCGTCGAGCTCGTCCGGTTTGACGAGGACATCGCGCGCTTTGGACCCCTCGCTCGGTCCGACGATGTTCCGCGACTCCATGAGGTCCATCAGCCGGCCCGCCTTCGCGAAGCCCACCCGGAGCTTGCGCTGGAGCATCGAGGTCGAGCCGAACTGGGTGGACACGACCAGTTCCGCCGCCTGGCAGAGCAGGTCGAGGTCGTCGCCGATCTCCTCGTCGATCTCCTTCTTCTGCTTGGTGCCGACCACGACGTCGTCGCGGAAGACGGGCGCCATCTGGTCCTTGCAGTGCTGGACGACCGCCGCGACCTCGTCCTCGGTCACGAAGGCGCCCTGCATGCGGGTCGGCTTGTTCGCGCCCATCGGGAGGAAGAGCCCGTCGCCCTTGCCGATGAGCTTCTCGGCTCCGGGCTGGTCCAGGATGACGCGGCTGTCGGCCAGCGAGGAGGTGGCGAAGGCGAGCCGCGAGGGCACGTTCGCCTTGATCAGGCCGGTGACGACGTCGACCGAGGGACGCTGGGTGGCGAGCACCAGATGGATGCCGGCGGCGCGGGCCAGCTGGGTGATCCGGACGATCGAGTCCTCCACGTCCCGGGGGGCCACCATCATCAGGTCGGCCAGCTCGTCGACGATCACCAGCAGATAGGGGTACGGAGCCAGCTCGCGCTCACTGCCCTCCGGCGTCTTGAGCTTGCCGGTGCGCACCGCGTGGTTGAAGTCGTCGATGTGGCGGTAGCCGAAGGCGGCGAGGTCGTCGTAGCGCAGGTCCATCTCGCGCACGACCCACTGAAGGGCCTCGGCGGCCTTCTTGGGGTTGGTGATGATCGGGGTGATCAGATGCGGGATGCCCTCGTACGCGGTCAGCTCGACGCGCTTGGGGTCGACGAGGACCATCCGGACGTCCTCGGGCGTCGCGCGGACCATGATCGAGGTGATCAGGCAGTTGATGCAGGACGACTTGCCGGAGCCGGTGGCGCCCGCGACCAGGACGTGCGGCATCTTCGCCAGGTTGGCCATCTCATAGCCGCCCTCGACGTTCTTGCCGAGCGCGACGAGCATCGGGTGGTCGTCCTCCGCCGCGTCCGCGAGCCGCAGCACGTCACCGAGGTTGACCATCTCGCGGTCGGAGTTGGGGATCTCGATGCCGACGGCGGACTTGCCCGGGATCGGCGAGATGATCCGGACATCGGGGCTGGCGACGGCGTACGCGATGTTCTTGGCGAGGGCCGTGATCCGCTCGACCTTCACGGCCGGGCCCAGCTCCACCTCGTAGCGCGTGACCGTCGGCCCCCGGGTGAAACCGGTGACGGCGGCGTCCACCTTGAACTCGGTGAAAACATTGGTCAGGGACGCGACGATCGCGTCGTTCGCGGCGCTGCGGGACTTGCCGGGGCCGCCGCGCTCCAGCAGGTCGAGCGAGGGCAGCGCATAGGTGATGTCGCCGGAGAGCTGGAGCTGCTCGGCCCGGGGCGGCAGCGGCGTGGACTCCGCGCGCTCGGGGACCGGCTTCGTCAGATCGGGTACGCCACCGGCGGGCGTCGCGCTGCGCTCGCCCGGCCGCCGGGCGGGCTCCGCCTCCCGGGCGCCCGGCACCGGAGTGCCCGCGCGCTCGCGGTCGACCGAGACGCCCTGGGTGAGGTCGGCGACGACCGGTGAGGGCGGCATGCCGTTGAGCACCGCGCCGTCGAGCGCGGCCGCCGCGGCGGCGGCGACGTCCACCGCGTCCATGGTCCGGTTCATCGCGGGCTGTACGGAGGGCCGGCGCGGCCGGCGCCGCTTGGAGAGCGCGTCCTCCTCGGCCCGGTCGGGGTCGTACGCCTCGTCCGCAGGGCGGGCGGCGGACCGGCGGGAGCGGGCGGGCAGCGACTCGCGCCACTGCTCGTCGTACCGCTCGTCGTCGTCCCCCTCGTACTCCTCGGGGCCGGGCAGCGGGTCGATCAGGCCGAGTTTGGTGCCGAGCAGGCGCAGCCGCTGCGGAATGGCGTTGACCGGGGTGGCGGTGACGACCAGCAGCCCGAAGACGGTCAGCAGCAGGAGCAGGGGGACGGCCAGCACCTCGCCCATCGTGTAGATCAACGGCTTGGAGGCGGCCCAGCCGATGAGCCCGCCGGCGTCCTGCATGGCCGAGGTGCCGTCCTCGCGGCCGGGGGCCCCGCAGGCGATGTGGACCTGGCCGAGCACGCCGACGACGAGCGCGGAGAGCCCGATGACGATGCGGCCGTTGGCCTCGGGCTTCTCCGGGTAGAGGATCAGCCGCACGGCGACCGCGCCCAGCAGTATCGGGACGAGCAGGTCGAGCCGGCCGAAGGCCCCGGTGACGAGCATCTCGACGAGGTCGCCGACCGGTCCGCGCAGATTGGACCAGGTTCCGGCGGCGACGATCAGCGCGAGGCCGAGGAGCAGCAGCGCGACGCCGTCCTTGCGGTGGGCGGGGTCGAGCCCTTTGGCGCCGCGCCCTATGCCGCGGAACACCGCGCCGACGGCGTGGGCCGTGCCGAGCCAGACGGCGCGGACCAGGCGCACCACTCCGCTGGTGGGCGAGGGTGCCGGTTTGGGCGGGGCGGCCTTCTTGGCCACCGCTTTCTTCGCGGGCGCCTTCTTGGCGGGCGCGGACTTCTTCGCCGCGGTCTTCTTGGCGGGCGCGGCTTTCTTCGCCGCACCCGGGCCACCGCCGACGCGCTTCGCGGTGCCCGCCGTGCCCTGGGAACCCTTGCCGGACGTACGTGAGGCCATGGGGCCGAGGTTACCGGTGTCTGCTGCGGTGAACACGTGCGCGTGATGGTTCACCCGACCGTGTCGCCCTGCGGGGGACGCGAACTGACGCGTCCTCACGGAGCCGGTACGGCCGAAACGCCCTGACGGCACGGCCCGTTCCTCGAAGAGTGCTGCCGTACGGCGTCGGCCTGCGGTCAGTTGACGCCGCGGACCGGGCCCCGCCCGGAACAGGGCCGGACGTTACGTGGTGAGGGGCGCCGGTCCGCCGCCCGTGCCCGGCTCCAGCGCGTCCAGCGCCCGGCGCAGACCGGTGAGCTTGCGCTCCAGATGGGCGGCGGTGGCCACGGCCGCGGCGTCCGCCGATTCGTCGTCGAGCTGCTTGGAGAGCGCCTCGGCCTGCTCCTCGACGGCCGCGAGGCGCGCGGAGAGTTCGGCGAGCAGCCCGGCGGGCTCCTTCTCGTGGTCGGCGCCCGGCTGGCCGCCCTCCAACTGGAGCCGCAGCAGCGCCGCCTGCTCGCGCAGCTGGCAGTTCTTCATGTACAGCTCGACGAAGACCGAGACCTTCGCCCGCAGCACCCAGGGGTCGAACGGCTTCGAGATGTAGTCCACCGCGCCGGCCGCGTACCCCCGGAAGGTGTGGTGCGGACCGTGGTTGATCGCGGTGAGAAAGATGATCGGGATGTCACGGGTCCGCTCGCGGCGCTTGATGTGCGCCGCGGTTTCGAATCCGTCCATGCCCGGCATCTGGACGTCCAGCAGGATGACCGCGAAGTCGTCCGTGAGTAGCGCTTTGAGCGCCTCCTCCCCTGACGATGCCCGGACCAGTGTCTGATCGAGCGCAGAGAGGATGGCCTCCAGCGCCAGCAGATTCTCCGGTCGGTCATCGACCAGGAGGATCTTGGCCTTCTGCACCATGGCCCGTCCTCCTCGCCCCGGAATTGCACCGGGCGCCGCCCCAGGGGACGACTCCCTTACGCCGTCCGTCCTTGTGCCGGTCATGGTAGCCGCACCCCGCCCGTCACCACACCCTGTCACCGCGATGTCACTGTGCACACAGGGAAAACGCGGTGGGAGACGAGAAGGTTCCCCGGAATCCGTCTCCCCACACTTCTTCGGACACAGCCGGTCAACAAATCACGATTGATTCGCCCAATTGACGATCACTCTCCGCGCATCCACTGCTCCATAACCGAAAACAGATGATCGGAATCGACCGGCTTGGTGACGTAGTCGGATGCGCCCGACTCAAGCGCCTTCTCCCGGTCCCCCTTCATCGCCTTCGCGGTCAGCGCGATGATCGGCAGCCCCGCGAACTGCGGCATCCTGCGGATCGCCGTGGTCGTCGCGTATCCGTCCATCTCGGGCATCATGATGTCCATCAGTACGACCGTCACATCGTCGTGCTGCTCCAGGACTTCGATCCCCTCACGCCCGTTCTCCGCGTAGAGCACCGCGAGTCCGTGCTGTTCCAGCACGCTGGTCAGCGCGAAGACGTTGCGGATGTCGTCGTCGACGATCAGCACCTTCTCCCCGTTGAACCGGAACGTCCTGCGGCTCTCCGGCTCCTCCTGGCCCGCGGCCGGCCAGGCCTCCTGCCCGGCCTGCTGGGGCTCCGCGGCGGCCGGCCGGGCCGGCAGCGCGGGCTGCGGCGCCGGACCGCCCAGGGCCTTGCGGCGGCGCCGCAGCAGGCCGGCCGCGCCGCCCTGCTCGGTCCCGCCGCCCGAGGAACCGCCGGACCCCGGCCCGTAGCCCTGCGCGCCTCCGGGCAGGCCCTGTGGCGGCGTCTGGCCCGGCGCCGGCGGCCTGCCGCCCTCGACCGGTGCGCCGTGCACCTCCAGCGGGCCGGGAGCGATCTGCGGGTAGCCCTGCGGCGGGAGTTCGCTCGGGTGCAGCGGCAGGTACAGCGTGAACGTGGAACCGCGGCCGGGTTCGCTCGCCGCATGGATCTCGCCACCGAGCAGCCGGGCGATCTCACGGCTGATGGAGAGCCCGAGGCCGGTGCCGCCGTACTTCCGACTGGTCGTCCCGTCCGCCTGCTTGAACGCCTCGAAGATGACCAGCATCTTGCTCGACGCGATCCCGATGCCCGTGTCGGTCACCGAGAACGCGATGAGGTCGCCGTCCGCGTCCCGCAGCGAACCGGCCTCCAGCAGCTGCTCCCGGATGGCGTCCGGCACCTCGGCGCCCGCGTGCCGGATCACCAGCTCCACGGCGCCGCTGTCGGTGAACTTCACCGCGTTGGAGAGCAGGTTGCGCAGCACCTGGAGCAGCCGCTGCTCGTCCGTGTGCAGCGTCGCCGGCAGTTCCGGCGAGACGCGGACGGAGAAATCCAGCCCCTTTTCCGCGGTGAGTGGCCGGAACGTCGCCTCCACGTAGTCGACCAGCTGGACCAGGGCGATCCGGGTCGGGCTGACGTCCATCTTGCCCGCCTCGACCTTCGACAGATCGAGGATGTCGTTGATCAGCTGGAGCAGGTCGGACCCGGCCCCGTGGATCGTCTCGGCGAATTCGACCTGCTTGGGCGAGAGATTGCCCTCGGCGTTGTCGGCGAGCAATTTGGCCAGAATGAGCAGCGAGTTGAGCGGGGTGCGCAACTCGTGGGACATGTTGGCCAGGAACTCCGACTTGTAACGCATCGAGACCGCGAGCTGTTCGGCACGCTCCTCCAGGACCTGGCGCGCCTCCTCGATCTCGGTGTTCTTGACCTCGATGTCGCGGTTCTGCTGGGCCAGCAGCTCGGCCTTCTCCTCCAGTTCGGCGTTGGACGCCTGGAGGGCCTTCTGCCGGTTCTCCAACTCCTGCGACCGGTCGCGCAATTGCTCGGTCAGCTCCTGCGACTGCTCCAGGAGCTTCTCGGTCGTGGTGTTGACGCTGATCGTGTTGACGCTGGTGGCGATCATCTCGGCGAGCTGGTTGAGGAAGTCCCGCTGGATGTGTGTGAACGGCTGGAACGAGGCCAGTTCGATCACACCGAGGACCTTGCCCTCGAAGAGCACCGGCAGCACGATCACATGCGCGGGCGGCGCCTCGCCGAGTCCGGAGGAGATCTTCAGGTACCCCGGCGGCACGTTGTCCACCTGGATGGTCCGCTTCTCCTCGGCGGCCGTGCCGATGAGCGTCTCCCCGGGCCGGAAGGACGTGGGCATGGAACCGGCCGAGTAGCCGTAGCTGCCCCGCATCCTCAGCTCGTACGAACCGTCCTTGTCGCTCTCCGCGCCGAGCGCGTCGGTGTCGCCGGTCGCCATGGCCAGGAAGAAGGCCCCGTGCTGCGCGGAGACGACCGGGGTCAGCTCGCTCATGATCAGGGAGGCCACGTCGTCCAGATCGCGCCGGCCCTGCATCAGGCCGGAGATCCGGGCGAGGTTGCCCTTGAGCCAGTCCTGCTCCTTGTTGGTCGCCGTGGTGTCGCGCAGGTTGGCGATCATCGTGTTGATGTTGTCCTGGAGGGCCTGGATCTCGCCCGCCGCGTCGACGTCGATCTTCAGGTTGAGGTCGCCGCGGGTCACCGCCGTGGCGACGGCCGCGATGGCCCGCACCTGGCGGGTCAGGTTCCCGGCCATCTCGTTCACCGACTCGGTGAGGTCGCGCCAGGTGCCGTCCACGTCCCGCACCCGTGCCTGACCGCCCAGCTGCCCCTCGGTGCCCACCTCACGGGCCACCCGGGTCACTTCCTCGGCGAACGACGAGAGCCGGTCGACCATCGTGTTGATGGTGTTCTTCAGCTCCTGGATCTCGCCCCGGGCGTCGATGTCGATCTTCTTGGTGAGGTCGCCCTTGGCGATGGCCGTGGTGACGGTGGCGATCTGACGGACCTGACCGGTCAGGTTGGAGGCCATCGAGTTCACCGACTCGGTGAGGTCCTTCCACGTACCGGAGACGCCGGGCACCCGGGCCTGACCGCCCAGCTCGCCCTCCGTGCCCACCTCGCGGGCGACGCGGGTCACCTCGTCGGCGAACGATGACAGCGTCGTCACCATCGTGTTGACGGTGTCGGCCAGCTCGGCGACCTCGCCACGCGCCTCGACGGTGACCTTCTTCGTGAGGTCGCCGTTGGCGACCGCGGACGAGACGCGGGAGATGTTCCGCACCTGACTGGTCAGATTGTTGGCCATCAGGTTGACGTTGTCGCTGAGGTCCTTCCAGATGCCCGTCGCACCGCGCACCCGGGCCTGGCCGCCGAGGATGCCCTCGGTCCCCACCTCTCGGGCGACCCTGGTCACCTCGTCGGCGAAGTTGAGCAGCTGGTCGACCATCGTGTTGACGGTCGTCACCAGTTCGAGGATCTCGCCCCGGGCGTCGACCGTGATCTTCTTGGAGAGGTCGCCGTTGGCGACGGCGGTGGTGACCTCGGCGATGTTGCGCACCTGGAGGGTGAGGTTGTTCGCCATGCCGTTGACGGACTGCGTGAGGTCCTTCCACGTACCGGAGACGCCCTGCACCTCGGCCTGACCGCCGAGGATGCCCTCCGTACCCACCTCGCGGGCCACCCTCGTGACCTGCTCCGCGAAGTTCGACAGCTGGTCGACCATCGTGTTGAGCGTGTTCTTGAGCTCCAGGATCTCGCCGCGCGCGTCCACGTCGATCTTCTGCGACAGGTCACCGCGCGCGACCGCCGTGGCGACCTGCGCGATGTTGCGGACCTGGGCGGTGAGGTTGCCGGCCATGCCGTTCACCGAGTCCGTCAGATCACGCCACACCCCGGCCACACCTGGCACCTGGGCCTGCCCGCCGAGCCGTCCGTCGGTGCCCACCTCGCGGGCCACCCGGGTCACCTGCTCGGCGAAGGCGGAGAGCTGATCCACCATCGTGTTGATGGTGTTCTTCAGCTCCAGGATCTCGCCGCGCGCGTCCACGTCGATCTTCTGCGACAGGTCGCCCCGCGCGACCGCCGTGGTCACCTGCGCGATCTGGCGGACCTGGGAGGTGAGGTTTCCCGCCATGAAGTTGACGGAGTCGGTCAGTTCCTTCCATGTGCCGGAGACGCCGTCGACCCGCGCCTGACCGCCGAGCCGGCCCTCCGTACCCACGTCGCGCGCCATCCGCGTCACCTGGTCGGCGAAGGACGACAGCTGCGCCACCATCGTGTTGACGGTGTTCTTCAGCTCCAGCATCTCGCCGGCCACGTCCACCGTGACCTTCTGCGACAGATCACCGTTGGCGACCGCGGTGGTGACCTGGGCGATGTCGCGCACCTGACCCGTCAGGTTGCGGAACGCCGTGTTCACGGAGTCCGTGAGGTCCTTCCACGTACCCGCCGCGCCCGGCACCTCGGCCTGCCCGCCGAGCCGCCCCTCGACGCCGACCTCACGCGCCACCCGGGTCACTTCCGAACCGAAGGACTGGAGTTGGTCGACCATCGTGTTGACGGTGTTCTTCAGCTCCAGCATCTCGCCGGCCACGTCCACCGTGACCTTCTGCGTCATGTCGCCGCTGGCCACCGCCGTCGTCACCTGGGCGATGTCGCGCACCTGGATCGTCAGGTTCCGGAAGACCGTGTTCACCGAGTCGGTGAGGTCCTTCCAGGTCCCCGCGGCGCCCGGCACCTGCGCCTGGCCACCGAGCACACCCTGACCGCCGACCTCGCTGGCCACCCGGGTGACCTCGTCGGCGAAGGTGCGCAGCGTCTCGGTCATCTGGTTGATCGTCTCGGCGAGCTGGGCGACCTCGCCGCGCGCGCTCACCCGGACCTTCTGCGACAGGTCGCCGTTGGCGACGGCCGTCGTCACCTCCGCGATGCCGCGCACCTGGGAGGTGAGGTTGCCCGCCATCGTGTTGACGGAGTCCGTGAGGTCCTTCCACACGCCGGCGACACCCGGCACGGTCGCCTGACCGCCCAGCTCGCCCTCCGTGCCCACCTCACGGGCGACGCGCGTCACCTCGGAGGAGAACGAGGACAGCTGGTCGACCATCGTGTTGACGGTGTTCTTCAGCTGGGCCATCTCACCGGCCACATGGACGGTGACCTTCCGCGACAGGTCCCCCTTGGCGACCGCCGTCGTCACCAGCGCGATGTCCCGCACCTGCGCGGTCAGCCGGTACGCCATGGTGTTGACGGAGTCCGTGAGGTCCTTCCAGGACCCGGACATCCCCCGCACCTGGGCCTGCCCGCCGAGCTTGCCCTCGGTGCCGACCTCGACGGCCACGCGCGTCACCTGCTCGGTGAAGGCCGAGAGCTGGTCGACGAGGTTGTTGACCGTACGGGCGACCTTCAGGAACTCGCCGCGCAGCGGCCGTACCGTCTCGTCCGCCGTGTGCGAGCGCAGCTCCATCCGCTGCTCCAGGTCACCGTCGGCCACCGCCGACAGCACCCTCCCGACCTCCGAGACCGGGCGGGCGAGATCGTCGACCAGTTCGTTGGACGCGTCGATCGCGGCGGCCCAGGACCCCTCGCAGGCCCCCGTCTCCAGCCGCTCGGTGAGCTTGCCCTCGCGGCCGACCACGCGCCGTACGCGCGCCAGCTCGCCCGTGAGGTGCACATTGCGGTCCGCGACCTCGTTGAAGACCGCCGCCAGCTCGGCCATGATCCCGTCGCCCGACACGGTCACACGCCTGCGGAAGTTGCCGTCGCGCATGGCCACCAGACCGGACAGCAGTCTGTTCAGTGCGGCGGCGTCGACCTCGACCGTTCCATTGCGCTGCTTCTTCACGGACTGTCCGCCTTTACTGCGCGTACCTGATCCCCGCGCCGCCACGTCAGACTCCACCGTGTCCCTCCCGCAGGGGTTGACCGAATCGCTCGGGCCTTGTCCGAGAGCTTGCCCAGATCCTCTGGGGCTCATCGCCACCGCCCACCGTCGACGGGTGACCATGTGGACGTCAAATCGTTGAAACGTACCAGGCCGGAACCGGTCGGGGTGGAACCTCCCGGGGTTGTCCCCCATCCCCGCATGAGGAAGCCCACACTTGTCCGGTCACAGGCCTCTTCCTGCCCGTCCTTGCCCGAACCCGCCCCTCGTGTATCCGGCACGCGGAGCGAGCGTCTAGCCTGGCAGGCGAATCGAAGCGGCGAGAAACGGGCACAGGACTCGGGGAAGCGACGAGACACCAAATGGGGAGTGCTGTGATCACGGCGCGCGCGGCTGCCACCTTCGAACCGGTGGGGCGCTCCGTCGCGACGGCCCGCGCCTTCGTCCGGGACACACTCCAGGGCTGGGGGTACACGGACGTCGTGGACGACGCCGTCGTCCTCACCAGCGAACTCGTCACCAACGCCGTCGTCCACGCCGGTACGGCGGCGAACGTGCTGTGCCTGCGCACCGAGGACGGCGTCCGGATCGAGGTCTCCGACCACTATCCGGAACGGGAGATCCCGCTCCAGTCCACGGGTCTGGACCTCGGCAGCCCCGACCGCGAGAACGGCCGGGGTCTGCTGCTGTGCGCGGCCCTGGCCTCCCGCTGGGGCGTCGAGTACTCCCCGACGCACAAGCACGTCTGGTTCCAGCTCGACCTCCCCGACCGCCCGGTGGGCATCCGCTCCGCCGGCCCGCTGCTGCCCGTCGGCCTGCTCCCGGTGACCGACGACCGGGTCAGGGTCGCCGTCGCCCAGATCGACAGCGCGGGCGCGGTCTCCGCGTGGAACGACGACGCGGCGTATCTCTTCGGGCACACCGCGGAACAGGTCCTCGGCACACCCTTCACGGACTTCACCGCCTGGCCGCAGACGCCGGGCACCAACACCGGCATCGCGGACGCGCTGCGCCTCTCCAGGTGGGAGGGGAGCTACGGCCTGCGCGGCGCCGACGGACGCATCGTCCCGGTCTACGGTTCGCACCTGCGCGTCCGCGACCCCCAGGGCGAGCCGTCGACGGTCTGCCTGCTGGTACGCGACTACGAGCGCGCCGTCCTGCAGACTCCGGTACGCGCTCCGGTCTCCGACGCGGCCACCGAGAGCCGGTCGACGGACCCCTTCGAGGTCTTCATCGGCTCCCCCGCCCCCGACGACCTCGACGGTCTGCTGCAGCGCACGGTCGAACGGTCCCGCGACATGCTCGACGCGGACGCGGCGTTCCTGCTGCTGGCCACGGACGACGAGACGGAACTGGAGGTACGGGCCACGACGGGCCTGCCCTCGGCCCGTCAGCGCTTCGCCCGGGTGCCCGTGGAGGCCGGCACGGGACGGTACGGCTCCGCGCGCATGCCGGCCGTCCACGAGGACCTCGACGCGGTTCCGGGTGCCGTCCCCCTGCTCGTGGACACGGGCATGCGCTCCGTCGTCACCGTCCCGCTGAAGGTCGAGGGCCGGCTGACGGGCTCCCTGGGTGTCGCCGCCGAGGCCGCCGGACGGTATTCGAACGAAGAGGCGCTGCGGCTGCAGTTCGCCGCGGACCGGATCGCCCTGGCCGTGGAGTCGGCCCGGCTCGGCGAGCTGGAACGGCTGCGCCGCGGTTCGCTGTCGTTCCTGGTGGAGGCCTCCGACCTGCTGGCCGGCACGCTGGACCGGGACCAGACGCTCGCCCTCATGGCACAGATGACCGTGCCGACGCTGGCCACGTGGTGCGCGGTGTACACGATCGCGGACCAGGCGTCGGAGCCGTATCTGTCGTACGTGCTGCACGAGGACGAGGAACGGATCGACGGCCTCAAGGCCCTGCTCTCCAGGATCGCTCCGCCGGACCCGGTCCCGACCCCGGGCGCCCGGGTGTGGGCCGCTCCGTCCGAGGCCGCGCACCAGGCGGCGCTGACCTCCTCGATGCGCGAACTCGGCCTCGGAGACACGGGCGGGCTCGGCACGAGCATCCGTACGACGCTGGCCACGGCGGCCGCGGTCGGCGGGGAGACCGTGGTCCTCCCGCTCGTCGCCCGCAACCGGGTGATCGGCATGCTCACGCTCGGCAAACCGTCCGACGACCACTTCCGCCAGGAGATCCTGGAGCTCGCCGAGGACCTGTCCCGGCGAGCGGCGCTCGCCCTGGACAACGCCCGCCTGTACTCGGAGCGCATGGCGATCAGCCAGTCCCTCCAGCGCAGCCTGCTGCCCCCGGGCCTGCCCGACGTCCCGAACGTCGAGATCGAGGTCATCTACCGCGCGGCCGGCGAGGGCAACGAGGTGGGCGGGGACTTCTACGACGTCTTCCCGATCCGTGACGGCGCCTACGGCTTCGCCATCGGCGACGTCTGCGGTACGGGACCGGAGGCCGCCGCGGTCACGGGCCTGGCCCGCCACGCACTGCGGCTGCTGGCCCGTGAGGGCTTCGGCGGCCCGGCGGTCCTGGAGCGCCTCAACGCGGCGATCCTGGACGAGGGCGCCCGCAGCCGCTTCCTCACCCTCCTGTACGGCGAGCTGTGGCCCCAGGAGGACGGCAGCGCCCTCCTGAAGGTGGTCTGCGCCGGTCACCCCCTGCCGCTGCGGCTCCGCCAGGACGGCTCGGTCGAGGCGGCCGCCGAGCCCCAGCCCCTGCTGGGCGTCATCGAGGACCTGGAGCTGTACGAGCAGTCGGTGACCCTGGAGCCGGGCGATGTCCTCCTCTGCGTCACCGACGGCGTCACGGAGCGCCGCGAGGGCACGCGCATGCTGGGCGACGACGGCCTGGCCGACGTACTGACCAACTGCACCGGCCTGACGGCGGGCGCGGTGGCGGCACGCATCCTGCGTGCCGTGGAGCGCTTCGCGGCCGAGCCCGCCTCGGACGACATGGCCATCCTGGCCATGCGCGTCCCCGAGCCACCCCACACGGACTGAGACCCGCCTCCCGGCGGTGCGGCGGCAACGTCCCGCCGCAGGAATTCCACCTGCCGGACCCGGACGAGGCGCCCCCGTGCCAGCGCAGTGTGAACGCCCTCGCACGGGCTCTGCGCCACTACCACTTCGAGGGCGACGGCTGCCTCCAGGAGGACAGGCCTCCGATCCGTCTCATCGGCGCCCTGGTCACAGCACTCACGGCAGGGTCGTTCCGAACATGCCCACTTGCCGTTGGGAATGGGCGTGTGGGTCAGGGCGTCAGCGCGGCTGCCACCCGGGCCAGGCGATCGGATGACAGGGCGAAGCGGTTGGTGGGGTTGCGGAAGGAGTACTCGCCGTCGTTCACGGAGAGACCGTGCCCGGCCATCGTCCAGCGCGCGGGGCCGGGAGTCCCTTGGTCCTGCAGGAGAACAGAGGCGAGGGCTTCAGGGTCTTCCACGCTCGTGCGGGCGTGCAGCGCACCTGCCAGACGGCCAACGGCATCGTCGGGTACCGCATCGTCGCCGAACGCAGGCAGCAGGAGCAGCAGGCGACAGTGGGGATCGGTGGTGCTGCCGCCGGGCAGGGTGTTGTCCGCAGCCGCCACGAGCTCGGGCCAGGACAGGCCCGGTCCCATGAAGTGCCCGTCATCCCTGGCGAGGAGTTCGGCCCGGTCCCAGTCGGGGTGGTGGAGGAGGTAGTCGGTGCCGGTGTCGTCGGCGACCGTGCGGTAGGCCACGTGAAGACGGTGATCAGCAGCGAGGGGAACCGTGAATGCCGGCCACTCGGCCCGCGCCCACAGCCGCCGCTGGAAGTCGCCGGCCGCGTCGTAGTCCGCGCCGAACAGCAGTTCCTCGGCATCCTCGCTCTGGATGCACGAGTAGAGGTGCCCCAGCCAGAAGAGCGGCTCGTCCAGGAGCCCGGCCTGGTACGTGAGGGGGCCGCCGTCGTAACCCGGTATCCGGGCAGGCTGCAGGTCTGCACCGTTCATCACGATGCCATCATGCCACCCTGGCTCCGTGCCCTTGAGGGGCTCTTCACGATCGAGGGTGTGGTCGCGGTCTGGAGCTTCCTTCGCCCTCCGCGCTACTGGCCCGGGTGCCTGCCTCGGTGTCGGCGACGCGGAGGCCGTCGATCATGAAAGCCGCGAAACGGCGTGCCGCTGCGTCGCGCGTGGAGGCGGGTGCGGCGGTGAGTCCGCGGCCGGCGAGGAGAATCACGACGAAGTCATCGAACACGAAGTCCGGACGTAGCCGACCTGCAGCCTGCGCGCGGCGGATGATGGTCGAGACGGCACGGCCCAGCTCCTCGCGGTGTGCCGCGAGGTCGACGACGTCGGGGTGTGCCGACATGAACGCGTCCGTGAAGCCCTGGTTGCGTGCGTTGAGGAGCAGGGTGCGCTCGACGACGTCGCAGAACCCGCGCCACGGATCCGGGTCGGCGGTGCCGTCGTAGACGATCGAGCTGCACTCGGCGAGCTCGTCCTCGAACGCTTCGAGCACCAAGTCCTGCTTCGTCGGGAACCGTCGGTACAGGGTCGCGGGCCCGACGTCCGCACGCCGGGCGATCTGCCGCATCGTCACCTCCAGCCCGGACTCCGCGAAGAGCTCCCGGGCCGCGGCGAGGACACGGTCGCGATTCTCCCTCGCGTCGACACGCAGCAGGTGAGTCATCTTTCAGGCGATCTCTCTCACAACAGCAAGTGGACGCATGCGTCCGTTACGTTCGATCGTACGGGAGCCAACCGGCTCGAACCAGTCAGGAGCGATGCATGCGAGCAATCTCAATCCGTACCTTCGGCACCCCGGACGGCATGGAGGTCGTCGATGTCCCGGTACCCAGCCCAAGCGCAGGCGAGGTCGTCATCCAGACCGCGGCGATCGGGGTCGGCGGAGTCGACGCGGTGATCCGGCGCGGCACGCTGGGCGCGCTCGGACCGGCCATGCCTCGCGACGGTCTGGTGCCGGGAAGCGAGGTGGCTGGGACGATCACGGCCGTGGGAGCGGGCGTCGAGGCGTCGTGGCTCAACCGACGCGTCTGGGCGTTCACCGGCGTCTCTGGCGGCTACGCCGAGCACGCGGTCGCGCGGATCGAGAACGTCACGCCACTTCCCGCCGGCTTGACGCCCGTCGACGCGGTGACACTCGGCAGCGCGGCCCCGGTGGCGCACTTCGCCCTGCGGCAGGCACACTTCGCCAAGGACGAGACTGTGCTGGTACGTGGCGCGGCCGGCAGCATCGGCATCGCAGCCGTCGAGATCGCAGCCCGAGCCGGCGCACGGGCAGTCGCGGTGACCACATCGTCAGCCGAGCGGGGCGAGCGGCTGATGGAGTACGGCGCGACACACGTGCTCGACCGTGACGGGAACAGTACGCGTGGTCCCGAGCCAGCCGGCTTCGATGTGATCGTCGACATCGTCGCCGGGCCGGCGCTGCCCTCGTTCCTCGCGCGGCTCGCACCCAATGGCCGACTAGTGCTGGTCGGCCTCGTCGCCGGACCTCCTCCGGCGGACCTTGGGTCGGCGCTGCTGAGCCGGTTCCGGCAGTCGGTGTCGGTCGCGACCTTCAGTCTGGACACGGTGCCGCGAGCTGACCTGGCCCGGATACGCGCCGAGCAGTTCGAGGCCGCGGCGCGGGGCGACCTCAGCGCCGTCGTCCACGCCGTCCTCCCGCTCGAAGCCGCAGCAGACGCCCACCGGCGGATGGATGCCGGCGAGGTCTTCGGGCGTATCGTCCTGACACCGTGACATGCTGCCGTCCGGTCTCTGGCTGGTGCACAGCCGATCGACACAGCGGTGCGCCGCGCGCTGTGTGAGCACCGAAGTTGTCTACGGGCACGCGCGCGCGAGCTCCTGAAGTGTGCAGCGACTGGGCAGGACACGCGTCGGCTACCGCCTGTCCCGACCTGACCAGTTCGCCCGGCTCGACGAGCTCGGTCTGGAAGTCGCCGGGCAGCGAGTTGAACCCGATCGTGCTGTTCTCGCCTGCCGGGCCGTCGGGGCCGATCAGTGGTGCCGCCGCTGCGGCTGCGAAGCGTACCGTGCGACACGGTCACTCGCCGTTTGGCGCATGAGCCGCTCGGCCGGCGGCCGACGACGCTGCCGGTCACGATCCGCCGCTACCGGCGCAACCGATCTGACTGGCATCCGCGACGGAACCGGTCCCGCGCGGCTGTTGGACATGCTCGAAGGGCGCTCCAAGCAGGTCTTCAAGACCTGGCTCGCCGACCGTGACAACGCATGGCGGGACAAGGTGGAGGTCGTCGCGATGGACGGGTTCACCGGGTTCAAGACCGCGGCTGCCGAGGAGTCACCCGACGCCGTGGCGGTGATGGATCCCTTCCACGTGGTGCGGCTGGCCGGCGACGCACTGGACCGGCGCTGGGGCATCTACCAGCGGTAGATCGCGGCTAACCGCGAGCCCGACAAGGGGCTGGGCAGGGAGCTGATGAGCAATCTGATCGAATCGGTGAGCACAGGCGTCCCGAAGGCGCTGCCGGCGGATTCAGACCCCAGCTACACCCTCGCTTGTGAAGAGCCCCTCAAGGCCGGGCGCACCAGACGATCTTTGTGGGACAGTCCTTAGGCTCTGGCGGTCCGTCAGCGCCGTGCGCGTATGCGTACGTACGTCCGTCCGGGCATGCAAAAGGCCCCCGCCTCGTGGCGGGGGCCTTTCTGTCTGAGCCCCAATGCGGAATCGAACCGCAGACCTTCTCCTTACCATGGAGACGCTCTACCGACTGAGCTATTGGGGCCTTGCTGCCCTGCGGCAACGAGCTAAAGCATACCCTGAATCAGGGGGTCTGCAAAACCGTCTGTCGCCCCGTCATGGCCCCGCCCACCAGCGGTGATTCAGGGGGCATCGGCACGGGGCGGGCCGGCGGAGCCGAACACGGTCCTGAAACGCAGGAAAGCCCCGCGCCAACGGCACGGGGCTTTCCCACAAAGATTGTTCGGCGGCGTCCTACTCTCCCACAGGGTCCCCCCTGCAGTACCATCGGCGCTGAAAGGCTTAGCTTCCGG
>NZ_JBHVIN010000018.1:0-215432 GCF_042799575.1 Streptomyces sp. NPDC057682
CCGCCGCGCACCGGGTGCGCGGCGGGGCCCCACGGGTCCGTACCCCAGGGGGGACTTTGACTTCTGTGACGTCCACGGGCAGCGCCCGTCGTCCCGCGCGCTCCCGGCGCGCGGGCCGGATCGCGGCCTGCACCGCTCTCGTTCTCTCGGCCGGCATGCTGCTGGCCGCCCCGGCCTCGGCCGACGGACCGTCGCCGCGGCACACGGCGACGGAACGTTCCGCCGCCTCGGCCCCCCGGCCGGTGCTGAACCTGCCGCAGCCCACCGCCGCCGGCCGCAGGGCCGCCGCCGCGGAGGCGTCCGGAGCCGCCGCCGCGGTGAAGCCGCGCGCGGACTTCGACGGCGACGGACGCTCCGACCTGATCTACCGGGACTACGCCTCCGACCTGGTCGTCGCGCCGAGCGGCGCAGCGGAGCGGGCCTTCGACATCCCCGGCAAGGTGCCCTCGGCGTTCAAGGACATCATTCCGGTCGGCGACCAGAACGGGGACGGGGTCGCGGACCTGCTGACCCTGTCGCCGTACGGCTCGCTGACCTTCCGCGCGGGCACCTCGATCGCGGGCACCGGCGCCGCCGGCTGGACCGGCAAGGGCTGGCAGATCTACAACAAGGTCCTCTCCCCCGGTGACCTCACCGGCGACGGCCGCGCCGACCTGCTGGCCCGCACCCCCGAGGGCGAGCTGTACCTCTACCCGGCGACCGGCAACACCGCCACCTCGCCGTTCGCCGCCCGGATCCTCATCGGCAAGGGCTGGGACAGGTACGACCAGCTCATCGGGGCGAACGACGTCAACGGGGACGGCATCGCCGACCTCTACGGGCGGACCGTCTCCGGCGATCTGTACTTCTACACGGGCACGGGCTCGACGCAGCGGGTGTTCGACGCCACGGGACCCCGGGTCGGCCACGGCTGGAAGATCTACAACCAGGTCATCGGCACCGACGACCTGGACGGCGACGGCCGGGGCGACCTGATCGGGCGCGAGGTCAACGGCGACGTCTACGTGTACACGTCGACGGCGACCGGCGAGCTCACCGCCCGGGTGGCCGGCGGCACGGGGCTGAACTCGGCCTCGCTCCTCGCCGGTGCGGGCGGCAACCCGGACTTCGGCAAGAACGACCTGATCGGCCTCGACACCAAGGGCACGCTCTGGGCGTACTGGTCGCTGAACAACGGCAAGCTGAGCGCCCGCGACCAGCTGAGCGAGACCGGCGGCTGGAAGGGCGCCAAGCCCTTCTACGCCTCCTCACTCAACGAGAACGCCCTGGTCGACCTGATGGAGCTGTACGACGGCGGCATCTACAACTACAGCTACTCGCCGGACTCCACGCCCCGGATCAGCACCGGCTGGACCGGCTACACGGCCGTGCTCGGCCCCGGCGACCTCACCGGCGACGGCAAGGGCGACCTGCTGGGCCGTGACAAGAGCGGGGTGCTCTACCTCTACCCGGGCAACGGCACCGGCAGCGGCTTCTCGTCCCGCATCCGGGTCGGCGGCGGCTGGAACGCGTACACGGTGCTCATCGGCGCCGGTGACTTCACCGGGGACGGCCGCACCGACGTGCTGGCCCGCGACAAGGACGGGGTGCTCCGGATGTACCGGGGCACGGGCGACAAGTACCGCCCCTTCCTCTCGCCGTTCCCGGTGGGCGGCGGCTGGAACACCTACACCAAGCTGGCCGCGCCCGGTGACCTCACCGGCGACGGCAAGGCCGACCTGGTGGGCGTCGACCGCAACGGCAGCCTCTGGCTGTACATCTCGAACGGCCAGGGGCAGTTCACCAAGCCCGTCCGGCTCGGCGGCGGCTGGAACACGTACTCCGTCCTCAACTGACGCCTTCCGCACACGTCGGTCCCCCGGGGCCCCGTCACCGGTCCTCCGGTGCCGGGGCCCCGTCCGGTTCCAGGAACTCCAGACGATTGCCCACCGGGTCGTGGCTGTAGAAACGGCGGTGGCCGGGCAGGTTCCCGTCCCAGGTGACCTCGGCGCCGCGTTCGGCCAGCCGCGCCGCGTACGCCTCGATGTCCGTGACGCGCAGGCCGGGGTGGGCCTTGCGGGCCGGGCGGAAGTCCGCCTCGACGCCCAGGTGCAGCTGGACCGGTCCGGCCGCGAACCAGCAGCCGCCCCGGGCCGCCAGAACCGGCGGCTTGGGGATCTCCGTCATGCCGAGGACGCCCGTGTAGTACGCGCGCAGTGCGTCCTCGGAGCCTTCGGGGGCGGCCAGCTGGACGTGGTCGAGTGCGGTGATCATCTACTTCTCCCGGTGGCAGACGGCGAAGATCCGGCGGAACGGGAAGACCGTGCCGTGCGGGCCCGCCGGGTAGGCGGTGCGCAGCAGGTCGCGGTAGTCGGCGAGGAAGGCGTCCCGGGCGTCCTCGTCGTCGGCCAGGGCGGTGAGGACCGGGCGCAGTCCGGTGCCCCTCACCCAGTCGAGGACCGGGTCGGGGCCGGTCAGCAGGTGGAGGTAGGTGGTCTCCCAGACGTCGGCGGTGCGGCCGGGGCCGGTGAGCCGGTCGAGGTAGCCGGCCGGTTCGAGGACGGCGTCCGCGTGGCGGAGCACTCCGCCGAGGCGGGAGCGCCAGCGCGGGGAGCCGGCGAGGTCGCGCATCAGGGCGTGCGAGGGCTGGTCGAAGTTGCCGGGGACCTGGAGGGCGAGGGTGCCGCCGGGGGTGAGCGCGGCCAGCCAGTCGGGGAAGCGGGCGGCGTGGCCGGGGACCCACTGGAGCAGGGCGTTGGAGACGATCAGGTCGTGCGGCTCGTCGGGGGTCCATGTCGCGGCGTCGGCCTCGGCGAAGTCGAGCCGGTCGGTGGCGTGGGCGCGGGCCCGCTCCAGCATCTGCGGGGAGGTGTCGTAGCCGGTGATCCCGGCGGTGGGCCAGCGGTCGGCGAGCAGGGCGGTGACGTTGCCCGCGCCGCAGCCGAGGTCGGCGATGCGGGGAGGGTTCCCGGGGAGCGGGGGGATGCGGGCGAGCAGATCGTGGAAGGGGCGGGTGCGGTGGTCCGCGTGGCGCAGGTACTGCTGCGGATCCCAGAGGGGTGCGGTCATGGCTCCAGGGTCGACCGCACATATCTCGATGTCAAGAGACTCGCCATCAAGACACTCATGCTCAAGGAATTCAGGTTTGAGAAACTTCTGGTCAAGAGACTTGGATTCAAGAGACTTCATGTCGACAGACCAACTACACTGATCCACATGGAGGACGAGGTCGACCGACTGGTCGCTGCATGGCGCCGTGAGCGCCCCGACCTCGACGTGGAACCGCTCGAGGTCCTCAGCCGCGTCTCCCGCCTGGCCCGCCATCTCGACCGGGCCCGCCGCATCGCCTTCGCCGAGCACCAGCTCGAACCGTGGGAGTTCGACGTCCTCACGTCGTTGCGCCGCGCCGGCGCCCCGTACCAGCTCTCCCCCGGCCAGCTGCTCACCCAGACCCTGGTCACCTCGGGCACGATGACCAACCGTATCGACCGGCTGACCAAGAAGAACCTGGTCGAGCGGCTCCCCGACCCCAACGACCGCCGGGGCGTCCTGGTCCGGCTGACCGCCGAGGGCCGCGACAAGGCCGATCAGTCGCTGGCCGGGCTGCTCGCCCAGGAGCGGGCCATCCTCGGCGAGCTGTCGCGCGGGCAGCGTGGCGAACTGGCCGGGCTGCTACGCCAGTTGACCGCCCCGTTCGACAACGTCCCCGGCTAGCGGGGCCTGCTCCAGATCGACCGGGCCGACCCCGGCCCGCCGGGCCAGCGCCACCGCGGCCAGCGTCGAGTGCACCCCCAGCTTCCCCAGCACGTTCTGCATGTGCGTACGCACCGTGTGCGGGGAGAGGAAGAGCCGCTCCGCCACCGCCTTGCGGCCCAGCCCCGCCACCATGCAGCGCAGCACCTCGCGCTCGCGCGGGGTCAGCGACTCGACCAGCGCCTCGCTCTCGGTGCGGTGCTTGCGGTCCGCCATCAGCTCCCGCAGCACCCCGGTGAGCAGGGCGGGCGGCAGATGCGTCTCGTCGCGCAGCACCCCCCGGATCACCGCGAGCAGCCGTTGCAGCGAACTGTCCTTGGCGACCCAGCCGCAGGCACCGGCCTGGAGGGCGAGCGCCGCCCGGCGCGGGTCGTCCTTCTCGGCGAGCACCACCGTGCGCACCGAGGGCCGCAGCGAGCGGACCCCGGCCACCAGGGAGAGGCCGTCGACCGGCCCGTTCTCCCCGCTGTCGGGGGCGGGTACCGGGACCGGGCCGGTGGCCCCGGGCGGGTTCAGGATGCCCAGTTCGGCGTCGACGAGGAGGACGTCGTAGCAGCGGCCCTCCGCGGCGGCCCGGTCCAGACAGCGCAGGGCGGCCGGGCCGCTGCCGGCCGCGGCCACGTCGACATCGGGCTCGGCGGCGAGGGCCGCGGCGAGCGATTCGGCGAAAATGCGGTGGTCGTCGACCACGAGAACCCGGATACGGACCACAGGCACCCCCATGCTGTGCGCTCTGGGGCGCCGACGCGGCCCACCCCCCGGCGGGGCCGGACCGGCACGGATACGACGCCCGGAGCGGGGAGCTGGTCCGCGGTCCACGGCCGCCGCCGTGTGGTGTGACCGCTCTCCGCCCGGACGCCGTATCCGGCTGTCTCGTACCCCTGAATCAGCACCGGCCCCCACCGGTGCTGAGCATCAGGGTACGGGTGGGGGCGTGCGGCGGAAGGGAATTCACAGAACTGACCGGCCGGACGCCCCTAGGGTGGGGTTCATGTTCCGTCTTGAGACAGAAGTGGACAAAGAACGACGTCGGCTGCTGCACAGCCGGCTGCGCGACGACAACACCGCGCGCTCGCCCCGGATCCGCGCGCTGCGTGACACCCCCGCCGCGCACGAGGTCCCGTTGGAGATCTGGGCGCTGGACGGGCAGGGGCGGATCGCCGCCGGGCTGGCCGGTCATGTCTGGGCGCACTGGCTCCATGTCGACCTGCTCTGGGTCGACGCCCCGCACCGCTCGTCCGGTCTGGGCTCCCGGCTGCTCGACGAGGCGGAGCGGCGGGCGCGCGAGGAGCACGACTGCGTCCGCTCGCGGGTGGAGACCTGGGACTTCCAGGCCCCGGACTTCTACCGGGCCCGGGGCTACGAGGTGGCCGGGCGGGTGGTGGACTACCCGCCCGGCATCACCGAGTTCACGCTGGTCAAGGAGCTGGCCGGGCCGGCCCCCCGGTCGGCTCAGACGAGCCGGCGGGCACCCGCCGACGGCACGGCCGGGAAGATGCCGGGGGCCGCGTAGCCCGCGGCGGCGAAGGCCTCCCGGACGGTCTTCGCGACGGTGTCGGCCCGGTCCTCCTCCACCAGCACGACCGCCGAACCGCCGAAGCCGCCGCCGGTCATCCGGGCGCCGAGCGCACCGGCCGCGTTCGCCGTTTCGACCACCAGGTCCAGTTCCGCGCAGGAGACCCGCAGATCGTCGCGGAGCGAGAGGTGTCCGGCGGTGAGGACCGGTCCGGCCGCGCGCACGTCACCGGCGTCCAGCAGGGCGATGACCTGCTCCACCCGCTGGTTGTCGCCGACCACGTGGCGGACGTAGCGCACCACGGACTCGTCCGCGCCCGCTTCGGCGAGCCGGCCGAGCGCCGCGTCCAGATCCTCGTACGGGAGGTCGCGCAGCGTGGGTATGCCCAGCAGCCGGGCGCCCTCCTCGCAGCCGGCCCGCCGCTCCGCGTAGGCGCCGTCGCCCAGCGCGTGCTGGACGCGGGTGTCGACGACCAGGAGGCTCAGCCCCCGGGCGGCCAGGTCGAAGGGGATCTGGCGGCGGCCGAGGTCGCGGGTGTCCAGGTGCAGGGCGTGGCCCTCGGTGCAGCAGGCGGACGCCATCTGGTCCATGACCCCGCAGGGGACGCCGACGAAGGCGTTCTCCGCGCGCTGGGCCAGGACCGCCAGTTCGGCGTGGTCCAGGCCGAGACCGAAGAGGTCGTTCAGGGCCAGCGCGGTCACCACTTCGAGGGCGGCGGACGAGGAGAGCCCGGCGCCGGTGGGGACGGTGGAGGAGAGCTGGATGTCGGCGCCGGTGACCGCGTGCCCGGCCTCGCGCAGCGCCCAGACGACCCCGGCCGGGTAGGAGGCCCAGCCGTGGCCCTGGCCGGGGGCCAGTTCGTCGACGCGCAGGCTCACCACGCCGCCCGGCACATCGGTCGAGTGCAGTCGCAGCTCGCCGTCGGTGCGGCGGGCGACGGCGGCGCGCGCGGTGTGCGGGAGGGCGAGCGGCATCACGAAGCCGTCGTTGAAGTCGGTGTACTCGCCGATCAGGTTGACCCGGCCGGGGGCGGCCCAGATCCCCTCGGGCGCGCTCCCGTACAGCTCGGTGAAGGAGGCGGTCAGCTCAGCGTGGTCGGTCATGGTGCGGTGGGCTCCTCTCGGCGGGCGAACGTCCAGGCGTCGGAGACGATTCCGGCCAGGTCGGCGCGGGACGGCCGCCAGCCGAGCCGCTCCCTGGCGGTGGCGGCGGAGGCGACGAGGACGGCCGGGTCACCGCCGCGGCGCGGGGCCGCGGTCTCGGGGACGGGGTGGCCGGTGACCTCGCGGACCGTCTCGATGACCTCGCGGACCGAGAAGCCGTTGCCGTTGCCGAGGTTGCAGATCAGGTGCTCGCCGGGGGCGGCGGCGTCGAGGGCCAGCAGATGGGCCTCGGCGAGGTCGGCGACGTGGATGTAGTCGCGGACGCAGGTGCCGTCCGGGGTCGGGTAGTCGTCGCCGTAGACGGAGATGGACTCCCGCTGCCCGAGGGCGACCTGGAGCACCAGCGGGATCAGATGGGACTCGGGGCTGTGCCGCTCGCCGCAGTCGCCGTAGGCCCCGGCCACGTTGAAGTAGCGCAGGGAGACGGCGGCCAGGCCGTGGGCGGCGGCCTCTCCGCTGATCATGTGGTCGACGGCGAGCTTGGTGGCGCCGTAGGGGCTGGTGGGGGCGGTGGGGTCGGTCTCGGTGATCGGGCTGGAGACCGGTTCGCCGTAGGTGGCGGCGGTGGAGGAGAAGACCAGGGTGCGCACCCCGGCGTCGCGCATGGCGGCGAGCAGGGCGGTGGAGCCGCCGACGTTGTTGACCCAGTACTTCTCCGGGTCGGTGACGGACTCGCCGACCTGGGAGTACGCGGCGAAGTGCAGCACCCCGTCGTAGGAGGGGTCGAGCCACTTCGCGGCGTCCTGGATGCGGCCCTCGATGAAGTCGGCGCCGGCCGGGACGCCCTCGCGGAAGCCGGTGGAGAGGTCGTCGAGGACGGTGACGGTGTGGCCGGCCTCCAGCAGGTGTTGGGCGACCACACTGCCCACATAACCCGCACCACCGGTCACCAGGTACTTCTTCGGGGTCTTGCTCACTGGCTCGCTACCTCTCGCAGTCGCTGGGCCGCGGTCTCCGGCGGCACGTCGTTGATGAACACGCTCATGCCGGATTCGGAACCCGCGAGGAACTTCAGCTTGCCGGAGGTGCGTCGGATGGTGAAAAGCTCCAGATGGAGTCCGAAGTCATCCCGTCCCTCGACCCCGAACGGTGCCTGGTGCCAGGCGGAGATGTACGGGGTGGGCGGCTCGCCGGGGCCGAAGATCCGGTCGAATCGCCTCAAGAGTTCCAGATAGACCTGGGGGAACTCTGTGCGGGCCGCCTCGTCGAGGTACCGCAGGTCGGGGACGCGGCGGCGGGGGTGGAGGTGGACCTCGTACGGCCAGTGGGCCGCGTACGGGACGAAGGCCACCCAGTGTTCGGCGGCGAGGACGATCCGCGAGCCGTCGGCCTCCTCGCGGGCGAGCACGTCGTCGAAGAGGTTGCCGCCGGTCTCGGCGCGGTGGGCGGCGGCCGAGCGCATCATCAGCTCGGTGCGCGGGGTGACGAAGGGGTAGCCGTAGATCTGGCCGTGCGGGTGGCCGAGGGTGACGCCGATCTCGGCGCCCCGGTTCTCGAAGCAGAACACCTGGGTGACCTGCGAGAGCTCGGCGAACTCGGCGGTGCGGTCGGTCCAGGCCTCCAGGACCAGACCGGCCTGCTCCTCGGTGAGGTCGGCGAAGGACGCGTGGTGGTCGGAGGTGAAGCAGACGACCTCGCAGCGGCCGGAGTCACCGGCCAGCGAGGGGAAGCGGTTCTCGAAGACGGCGACGTCGTAGCCGGTGTCCGGGATCTCGCTGAGCCGGTCCCCGGACGAGGGGCAGAGCGGGCACTCGTCGGCCGGCGGGTGGTAGGTGCGTCCCTGGCGGTGCGAGGCGATGGCGACGCTGTCGCCGAGCAGCGGATCGCGGCGGACTTCGGAGGAGGTCGAGACGGCGTCGAGCGGACGCCGGTCGACGGCGTCGCGGACGGTGTCGTCGCGGCTGTCGTAGTAGATCAGCTCCCGGCCGTCGGCGAGCGTCGTAACCGTCTTCTTCACCGGACTCCTCCCAAACAGAACCGAACACAATGAACCACAAATCAACAGACCCGTCAATGATGCGGCGCATGCGTCGGAGGCGTACGGCACGGCCGTACGCCGGGGAGTGGAGATATGGCGGGAATACGGAGGGAAGGGGCCGGTCAGGCCGTGGGGTCCGGGCCCCTCGGGGCCTCCCGCACCGCCCGGTCGAGCAGTCCGGTGCGCGCGGCCAGCGCGGCCGCCTCCAGCCGGGAGCCGACCCCCAGTTTCATCAGCACCCGCTGCACATGGGTGCGGGCGGTGCTCGGCGCGATCCGCATCCCGGCCGCGATCAGCCGGGTGTCCTCGCCCTCGGCGACCCGGACCAGGACCTCGACCTCGCGCGGGGTGAGCATCCCGAGCAGCTGGCGGCCCTCGTCGTCGGGCTGCGCCGCCGGGTTGAGCAGTTCGGCGAAGGCGCCCTGGAGGAGCTGGGGCGCGATCGCGGCCTCGCCGGCGCGGGCCTTGACCATGGCGCGTTCGACACCTTCGATGCGCTCGTCGTGGCGGACGTATCCGGCGGCGCCGGCGGCGAAGGCGGCGGCGATGCCGCGCGGGCTGGGCACCGGGCCGAGGACCACCACGGCGATCTGCGGCCGTGCCTGCCGGATCCGGGCGACCGGATCGAAGGTGCCGGGCTCGGCCGGGGCGGCCGTGCCGAAAAGACAGACCTCGGGCGACCTGCTGATCACCAGCTCGGCCGCGCCCGAGGCGGGCGCGGCGGCGGCGAGCACCCGGTGCCCGCGCAGTTTCAGCGCCGAGGCCAGCGCCTCCGCGAGCAGTCGGTGGTCGTCGACCACCATCAGCCGCACGCCCATCGGGCACTCCCCCTCACGCCGTCAGACCCCCCGGCCCGCTACAGACCCGGCAAGTTACACGCTTGTTCGAGGCCGCGGGCCGGTTCGCCGGGAGAACGACCGAGACAGGCGACTTCCTGTGCGTTCAGAGCGAGTTGGTGTTCCCGTATGGCCGAATCCCCGCTGTTGTACCCTGCACGCTGACTGAATTCCGACCACCTTCCAGGAGAATCGTGCGTCTGAAGAAGACTCTGCTCACCGCCGCCGCCGCGTGCCTCGCGCTGGCCGGCCCCGCGTTCACCGGATCCGCGTCCGCCGCCGTGCAGTTCACCGAGGCGTCCGTGTCGACCACCTGGGGCTACGCGGAGGTGAAGGCCGACTGGCGTCTCAACCCGTACCAGCTCAACCCGCTGTACCTGTACGTGAAGGACACCAAGGCCGACGGCCACGGCGTGGGCGTGCGGCTGGTGACGCGGGGCGACGCCGGGACGCACTACTTCCCGATCCACCGGGTCTCCACCGGGGCCGGCACCGCGTGGTCGGACACGACCTACGCCAACCCGGGCGGCTGGATCTCCTCCGCGTACATCCAGCTCTGCCAGATGGAGGGGACGACGATCCTGGGCTGCACCAACTCCAAGATCATGTACCCGCCGTTCGACGACAGCAGCGCGAGCTGACGGCCCGCGGCAGCGGACACGCGTGAGGGGGTGGAGCCGGCCGGCTCCACCCCCTCACGCGTGTGCGCCGGTCAGCTCGTGCCGAACGCGACGACCAGGTACTCCTTGTCGCCCAGCGAGCTCTCCCGGGGCTTGCTGATCATCGTCTCCGAGATGTACAGCCGCCCGTTGGTGTAGCGGTACTCGGCGTAGTCCGTGGAGAAGCTGGTCTCCGCGTCCCGGACGGACTCGTCGCTCGGGTTGTCCATCAGCACGGTCTGCTTGAACGTGGCGCCGTCGATGGAGACGACCTGCCCGCCCTTGTCGTAGGGGGGCACCTTGTACGCGATGATGTTGCCGCCGTCCATGCGCAGCGGGAACATCGTGTACCGCTCGCCCGCGTCGGCCCGGTCACTGGTCGGCTTGCCGGTGGTCAGGTCGAACGAGACGATCTCGTTGGTGTTGCCGTACTCGCCCGTGCCCTCGTGCTCCTCGGTGGGCAGGTAGAGCCGGTTGTTGCCGACGGCCAGCTGCTGGCAGGTCTCGACCTCGGTCGAGCCGCAGCGCGCCGCGTACTTCTCGGCGTCCGCGGAGATCCGGGTGAGCAGCTTGCCGGTGGACGCGTCGATGGAGAAGAAGTCCGAGATCCCGCTGCCGTCACCGGCGGTTTCGCCGACGTCGGCGGCGACGACCAGCGGCTTGGTGGAGACGATGCTGGCGTAGTCGACGCCGGGGGGCATCTTGTACGAGGACAGCGGCGCCCCGGTCGTCGGGTTCAGGGCCTGGATGACGAGCTGCGGGTCGTCGTACGGACCGCACTTGCGGACCACGGCCAGGGCCTCGCCGCCGCCGTAGCCCTTGTCGTAGCAGTTGTCCGTGCTGACCTTCGGCTTCCAGCGCTCGGCGCCGGTGGCGAGGTCGAAGGCCGCGCCGCCGTCGGTGCCGCCGGCCGCGACGGTGGAGCCGCTGAGGGTGACCTCGTCGAAGCGGACCGGGCGGTCACCGGTGTTGGACGAGGTGACGCTCTTGCTCCACATGAGCTTGCCGGTGTTGAGGTCGATCGCGCCGACCTGGGTGCAGCTCTGGTACTTCTTCGCGGCGGTCCGCTTGCCCTCCTCGAAGGCGATGGCCGTCTTGAAGTCCTTGCTCATGTGCCGGGAGGCGGCGCAGAGCTGGCCGTCCAGCGGGATCGACCAGAGCTTGGTGCCCTTGGCGAGGTCGTAGCCGACGACCTCGTTGACGCCCGTCTTCACGTACGCCTTGTCGGTGATCCAGGAGCCGTCGACGGTGGTGACTTCGGTGACCTTGGGCTGCGGGAGCTGGAAGGCGACCGAGGACTTGGTGTTGGCCGGGGCCTTCTCCTTGCCGCCGCCCCCGATGCCGCCGCCGCTGTCACCGCCCTTGTTCTCGCCGCCGGTGGTGCCGGCGGAGGTCTTGGCCTCGTCCTTCTTGTCGTCGTCACCGCCACTGGAGGCGAACCAGATGCCGCCGCCGACGATCAGCACCACCGCGACCGCGGCGGCCACGATGATCTGCGCCTGGGTGGAGAACTTCTTGGGCCCGCCGGAGCCGGGCTGCGGCTGCTGCGGCTGCTGCATCGGCGTCGTCGGGTAGCCGTAGCCCTGCTGGGGCGGGGAGGGCGGGAAGCCGTAGCCGGGCTGCGGGGCCTGGCCCTGCTGCGGGTAGCCGTAGCCGGACCCGGGCTGCTGCGGCGGATAGCCGTAGCCGGGCTGCTGCTGCGGGGCGCCGAAACCGCCGGGGACGGTGGGCGGCGGGGTGCCGTAGCCGCCGGGGACGGTGGGCGGGGGCGGGGTGCCGTAGCCGGGCTGCGGCTGCGGCGGGCCCGCCGGCGGCGGGGTGGCGGGCTGCTTGCCGAACGGGTCGGCGGGCGGCGGCGTGGGCGCGCCGAAGCCTCCGGCCGGCGGGTCCTGCGGGGCGCCGAAACCACCGGGCGGGGGGTCCTGCGGCGCGCCGAACCCGCCCTGGGACGGCTCGTTGGGCGGCGGCTGGGGCGGTTGCGTCATGGCGTGTGCGTACCTCGGGGGAAACGGGAGGGAATCGGTCGGGGGGCCGAACCGGTCGGCGCGGGCGGCTACTTGCCGAAGGCCATCATGGTCTTCGTCTCCAGCTCTTCCTTGTCGTTGCTCGCGCTGACCCGGCCGCTGGCGATGAACGAGCGGCCGTCCGCGTAGAGCACCTTCTCGTCCCAGAACGAACTCTCGATCGAGGACGTCGACTCCGGGTGCTGGAGCAGCATCTTCGGGCTGCCGCCGGTGGGTGCCAGGGTGGCGATGCCGCCGCCCTTGCCGTAGCCGGCGTCCACGTAGAGGAGCACGTCGGCGCCCTCCATCCGCAGCGGCTTCATGGTCTGGCCGGCCGGGGCCTTCGCCTTCCACTTCGACTTGCCGGTGTTGAGGTTGAAGGCGACGACCTGGTTGGTGCGGCCGGAACCGCTGGTGTCGTCCTGGGTGGCCATGTAGAAGGTGTTGGCGTCGGCGGCGACGCCGGTGCAGCCGTCGAGGCGCTGGCCGAAGATGGTGAAGGCGCCACCGCAGTCGGGGGCGAACTTGTCGCCCTTGTCGCCGATCAGCTGCGAGCGGAGCGTGCCGTTCTCGCGCAGGGCGACGATGCTCCACTTCTTGCTGTCGCCGCTGCCCTTGGTCAGCGACACGATGAGCGGGCTGTTCGAGTAGACCTTGTCGACCTCCCAGCCGCGGGCGGGCTTGTACGTCCACAGCGGCTTGCCGGTGGCGGGGTCGACGCGCTCGATCGCGTGCTGCGGGTTGTCGGCGTCGTCGGTGCGGCAGCTGGTCGCGGCGATCAGCCGGGCGCCGCCCGCGAAGGCGAAGGGCTGGCAGGTGCCGCTGCGCTTGCCGAACAGCTCCTTGCCGTCGCTGATCCGGTAGGCGTTGGAGGCGCCGGTGCGGCCGGCCGTCACGGTGTCGCCGGTGATGGCCATGGAGAGGTCCGACATCATGTCGAACAGGCCGCTCTTCTTGACCTCCTTCTTCCACCCCGCCTTCCCGGTGGTGAGGTCGATCTGCTGGAGCGTCGAGCAGTCGGCCTTGGAGGTGGTGCCGTTCTTGATCGCGATGACGATCTTGCCGGCGGTGGTGGTCTGCTGGGGCGCGGAGCAGATGTCGGCCGGCAGCTTGAGCTTCCACTTCTCCTTGCCGTCGGAGACGGCGTAGCCGGAGACCGTGCGGTACATGCCCTTGACGACGGTGTCGCCGACGATCCACGGGCCGTACACGTCCGCGCCGTTGCGCGGCAGGTCGACGTCGTTCTTCTGGAGCCAGAGGACCTTCGCCTCACCGGACTTGCGTCCGGCGTTCAGGTCGTCGTCGCCGTCGCGGCCGGTGCCGTCGCCGTCGCCCTCGTCCACGCTCGGCGAGGCGGACGGCCCGGCCGGCCGGCTGCTGCCCCCGGCGACGGGCTTCTTGTCGTCGCTGTCGTCGTTGCCGGTCAGCAGGAACACCCCGCCGCCGATCACCACGAGCGCGGCGACCGCCGCGCCGATGATCACCGCGGGCTTCCCCTTGAAGGGGCCGCGTCCGCCGGGGACCTCGGGGACCGGGGCCGTGGGGTACTGCTGCTGCGGATAGCCGTAGCCGCCCTGCGGCTGGCCGTAGGGGCCGGGCTGCGGGGGCTGGCCGTACGGGCCGGGCTGCTGCGCGTACGGACCGGGCTGCTGCGGCTGGCCGTACGGTCCCGGCTGCTGGGGCTGGCCGTACGGGCCGGGCTGCTGCGCGTACGGTCCCGGCTGCTGCGGCTGGCCGTAGGGGCCGGGCTGCTGGGGGTAGCCGTAACCGGGCTGGTCGGCCGGAGCCTGCGGCGGGGCAGGCGGCGGCGTCTGCGGCGGGCCCTGGGGCGGCTGGGGGACCCCCTGCGGCGGCTCCTGCGGAGCGCCGAAGCCTCCCTGCGGCGGTTGCTGGCTGGGCGGCTGGGTCATCAGCGCGTCCCCCTTCGTGCGGTCCGGTGCCCGGTCCGGACTCCCCCGCGATCCCACCGCGGTCCCGGGGGCCGGCCAAGACCCCCTGAATCACTGGCGAAATGGAGCGAATCGGGCATGGATCCCGCAGTGTCACGACAGTCGAGCGGGGCTTCTTTCTACCACCCGCCCGACCACGCGTTCCGGCTCGGTCCACCCCTGTTCCCAAGGGAGAACCGGGCCGTGATGCCCTCGTTACGCCTAAATCGCCGTCAGGCGGACCGGGCGGGGAGCGTCCTCAGGACGCCGGGGCCGACGCCTTGTGCCGGGCCACGGCCGCTTCGCCCAGCGCGACCATCGCGTCGGTGAGGCGGTCCATCTGGGAGGCGACGGTGTACTCCGCCTCGGCCATGGCGGAGACGAAGGAGCCGTCGAAGGCCGCGATCGCGAAGACGGACAGCTCCTCGCCGACCGCCCGCGCGATCTCGGGGCCCTCGTCCGCGAAGGCCGACGCGACCATCTCGCTCATATAGGCGCGGCCCTCGGCGCGCACGCTGCGGTTCGTCGCCAGGACCTCCTCGTCGGCGGCCTCGTCGCTCATGACGAGCCGGACGTGGAGCCTGAGGAAGTCCGGCTTGGCGGTGAAGACCTCCGCCGTCCGGTCCATGAACCACGCCATCCGCTCGTGGTGCGTGCCCCCCTCGGGCGGCTGTGCGTGGGCCTCGCGCATCGCGCCGAAGTAGTCGCGGGCGCCCCGCTCCATCACGGCGGCGAGCAGTCCGCCCTTGGAGTGGAAGTGGTGGTAGATCGCGCTGCGCGGCATGCCGGTCTCGGCCGTGATCGCCGTGATCGTGGCCGCCGCGTATCCCCGTACGGCCATGACCCGGGCCGCCGCGTCGAGGATCTCCTCCTTGGAGCGTCGCCCGCGCTCGTTCCCGTTGGGGGCCTTCGATCCGCGTCTCACCCGCCGATCATACGGGCCGGCCTCCGGCCGGTCACACAGAGCGAAGAGTTGGCCGAACCCTTGACGCGCCCCCTTCCGCATGTGAACGTACGGATTATTGGACTGAACGATCGGTTCAATAATGCTTCTCCGGGCGCCTTCCGCGCGGTCCGGAGCCTTCTTCTCCATGCCCCGGGGCCCCTACCGCTCCCGGGCACCCACTCCCCCGCCTCTGTTCGTCCGAGGGGTGACCCCCACCCTCTCGGCCTCGGAAGGAGACCACTCATGACCGCAGTGAAAGAGCTGGCCTACGTCGTGTACGAGGTCAGCGACCTCGCCGACTGGGAGCACTTCGGCGTGACGCTGCTCGGCATGCAGCTGGGCCGGAAGACCGACGACGGCTTCACCCTGCGCACCGACGAGAAGGCGCACCGCTGGATCATCACCGAGGGACCCGCCGACGACCTGGCGGTCAGCGGCTACGAGGTCGAGTCCCCGGAGGCGCTCGACCGGCTCGTCGCCGAGCTGACGGCCGCCGGCACCGAGGTCACCGAGGGCGGCACCGAGCTGGCCGCCGCGCGCCGCGTCGACCGCCTGGTCCAGGTCACCGACCCCATGGGCAACCGCATCGAGCTGGTCACCGGCCTCGCCGACGCGGAGACCCCGTTCCACTCCGACACCCTGCTGGGCGGCTTCGTCACCGGCAGCGGCGGCGCCGGGCACCACGTACTGCTCTCCAAGGGGGTGCCGCGCGAGGAGTACATGGCCTTCTACGAGGGCCTGCTCGGCTTCCGGGTCAGCGACATCATCATCGAGGAGCTGGCCCCGGGCGTCTTCGCGGACCTGATCTTCCTGCACTGCAACCCGCGCCACCACAGCGTCGCCTTCGGCGACATGCCGCACGCCAAGAAGACCCACCACTTCATGCTCGAAGTCACGGACATCCGCGACGTGGGCATGGCCTACGACCGCTGCATGGACGCCGAGCAGCCCTTCGAGATGACGCTCGGCATGCACCCCAACGACCACATGTTCAGCTTCTACGTCCGTACGCCGTCCGGTTTCAGCATCGAGTACGGCTGGGGCGGGCTGCTCATCGACGACGCGACCTGGCAGGTGCGGACCCTCGACCGGCTGCACAGCTGGGGACACCGCTCGCCCGAGGCCGTGCACGAGCTGCTCGGCCGCGCCCCCTTCACCAACCACGCCCCCGGAGGCGATCACTGATGGCCCTGAACCCCGACGAGATCTCGCGGTACGTCGAGACCAAGGACTGGCGGATCCACTACAACGAGGCCGGCGAGGGCCACCCCGTCGTCCTGCTGCACGGCGGCGGCCCCGGCGCCACCGGCTGGAGCAACTACTCGCCCAACATCGAGGCCCTGTCGAAGCACTTCCGGGTCATCGCCCCCGACATGCCCGGCTGGGGCGACTCGGACGCGGTGGACTTCAGCACCCTGGACCATGTGGAGGCGGCCTGCCAGCTGCTGGACGTCCTGGGCATCGAGAAGGCCGCGTTCGTCGGCAACTCGATGGGCGGCCACACCTCGCTGCGGCTCGCCCTCGAACGGCCCGAGCGCGTCTCCCACCTCGTCACCATGGGCGCCCCGCTCCAGATGAAGCCGTTCCTCTTCGGCGCCGGCGGCGGCCCCACCGAGGGCCTGAAGATCATGTACGACACGTACACCAACGCGACCCCCGAGGGCATGCGCCGCCTCGTCGAGATCATGGTCTACGACACGGCCCGCTTCGCCACCCCCGAGCTGTGCGAGCAGCGTTCGCGGGCCGCGCTCAAGCGCCCCGAGCACCTGGCGAACATCGCCGCGGTGGCGCCGAAGGCCCCGATCCCGATCTGGATCGACCCGAGCCGCGTCTCCGGGATCACCGCGCCGTCCCTCCTGGTCCACGGCCGTGACGACCGGGTCGTCTCCTTCGAGTCGACGCTCTTCCTCGCGGCGAACATCCCCGACTCGCGCGCGCACCTGATCAACCGCTGCGGCCACTGGGCCCAGTTGGAGCACGCCGACGAGTTCAACCGCCTGGTGACGGACTTCGTCACCCACCACTGACCCCTCCCGCCGCCGGGTTCCCCCGGCCCGGCGGCGGCCCCCCGCATGTCCCTTGCCCCAGGAGTCTCAACGATGAGCACTGCCAAGACGGTCGAGACCGACGTCCTCATCTCCGGTGCCGGTCCGGCCGGAGCCGCGGCCGGAGCCCTCCTCGCCACCTACGGTGTCCGCGCGATCGTGCTGAACAAGTACGGTTCGGTCGCCAACACCCCGCGCGCCCACATCACCAACCAGCGCACCATGGAGGTGCTGCGCGACCTCGGCGTCGAGGACGAGGCCAAGCGCGTCTCCACCCCCCAGCACCTGATGGGCGAACACGTGTGGGCCACCACCCTCACCGGCCCGGAACTGGGGCGGCTGCGGACCTGGTACACCCATCCGCTGTTCAAGGCCGAGCACGACCTGGCCAGCCCGACCACCGTGTGCGACCTGCCGCAGGACCGCATGGAGCCCCTGCTCCTCAACGCCGCCACGCACCGCGGCACCACCCACCGGGTCAACACCGAACTGCTCTCCTTCACCCAGGACGACGACGGCGTCACCTCGACCGTCCGCGACCGGGTGACCGGCGAGGAGTACGAGATCCGCTCCCGGTACCTGATCGGCGCCGACGGCGGGAACTCCCGGATCATGTCCCAGCTCGGCATCCCGCTGGAGGGCGAGATGGGGCTCGGCGGCTCCATCAACATCGTCTTCGAGGCGGACCTGTCGCACCTGGTCGCACACCGGCCCGGCGACATGTACTGGTTCATCCAGCCCGGCATCGGCCACGACGGCAACGGCATCGGTGTGCTGCGCGTGGTGCGCCCCTGGAACAAGTGGATCGCCGTCTGGGGCTACGACGTGGAGCAGGGCGCCCCCGAGCTGACCCACGAGTTCGGCGAGGCCATCGCCCACCAGCTCATCGGCGACGACACCGTCCCCGTGAAGGTCGAGTCGGTCTCCACCTGGGCGGTCAACCACGTCTACGCCACCGACAACCAGGAGGGCCGGGTCTTCTGCGTCGGCGACGCCGTCCACCGGCACTCCCCGATGAACGGACTGGGGTCCAACACCTCCATCCAGGACTCCTTCAACCTGTGCTGGAAGCTCGCCCTGGTCCTGCGCGGCCAGGCCGGCCCCGGCCTGCTGGAGACCTACCGCGACGAACGGCTGCCCGTGGCCCGGCAGATCGTGGAGCGGGCCACCGCCAGCAACGCCCTGATGCCGCCGCTGTTCCAGGCCCTGCACCTGCCGCCCGCCGCGGGCAAGGAGCAGCTGGACGCCGCGCTCGACACCCTGCGGGCGCCCACCGCCGAGGGCGCCGGACGCCGGGCCGCCTTCGACACGGCCGTGCGCGACACCCTGCTCTGCTTCAACACCCACGGGGTGGAGACCAACCAGAACTACACCTCCGGTGCGCTGGTCCCCGACGGCGAGGCACCGGTGGCGCCGCGGGACGAGGAGATCCACTACTTCCCGACCACCTATCCCGGACGCCACCTCCCGCACGCCTGGCTGCTCGACGGCCAGCGCAAGGTCCCCGTCATCGACCTCTGCGGCCACGGCCGGTTCACCCTGCTCACCGGGGTGCTCGGCGCGGACTGGCGCGAGGCCGCCGCGAAGGCCGCCGCCGCGACCGGGGTGGAGATCGACGTGGTCTCCATCGGCCACGGCTGCGACTACGAGGACCGGTACGGCGACTGGGCCGGGGTGTCCGGTCTGGCGGAGGACGGCGCGCTGCTGGTCCGGCCCGACCACATCGTGGGCTGGCGCTCGGCCGGCCGGGGCGAGGACCCGGCCGGTGCGCTGCTGGACGCCCTGCGGTCGGTCCTGCGGACCGGCTGAGGCCGAAGCCGCCGGGCGCGGAGCAGTCGTCCACCTCCGGACACCGTCTCCGCGCCCGGCCCGGCCGCGCACCTTCGTGCCGTACCCCGTCGCGCGTACCGCACGGCACCCCCACAGAACCAAGGAGCACCTGATGCGCATCGCAGTCGCGGGGGGCGGCCCCGGCGGGCTGTTCCTCGCCACGCTGGTCCGGCAGGCGGACCCGTCGGCCGAGGTCACCGTCTTCGAACGCAACCGCGCCGACGACACCTTCGGCTTCGGCGTCGTCTTCTCCGACCGCACCCTCGCCGCGATCCACGAGGCCGACCCGGTGCTGCGCCGGGCGCTGACCGACCACGGCCGGCACTGGGACGAGATCGAGGTCCGGCTCAAGGGCGAACGGATCCGCTGCGGCGGCAACGGCATGGCCGCCGTCGCCCGGCGCACCCTGCTGCTGCTGATGCAGGACCGGGCCCGGGACGTCGGTGTCGACCTGCGCTTCTCCACCGAGGTCACGCTCGACGACCTGACCGGCTACGACCTGGTCGTGGCGGCCGACGGCACCGGCTCGAGGATCCGCGAGCAGCTGGAGGCCGAGCGGGGCGCGGACCTGGGGACCGAGGTGGAGACCGCCGCCGCCAAGTTCATCTGGTTCGGCACCGACCACCTCTTCGACGGCCTCACCTTCATCCACGAACGCGGCCCGGACGGCGTGTTCGCGGTGCACGGCTACCCGGTCTCCGACACCGTGTCGACCTTCATCGTCGAGACGGACGAGGCCTCCTGGCGGCGCGCCGGGCTCGACGCCTTCGACGTGACCCAGCCCCCGGGCCCCAGCGACCTGCGGTCCAAGGAGTACCTGGAGAAGCTGTTCGCCGACCACATCGGCGGCGGGAAGCTGCTGACCAACAACTCCCGGTGGGGCAACTTCCGCACCCGGCGCACCCGGCGCTGGCACACCACGTCCCCCCGGCCCGTGGTCCTGCTCGGCGACGCCGTGCACACCGCGCACTTCTCGGTGGGCTCCGGCACGAAGATGGCCATGGAGGACGCCGTCGCGCTCGCCGCGGCACTCTCCGCCCACCCGGGCGATCTGCCGGCCGCCCTGTCCGCGTACGAGGAGGCGGCGCAGCCCTCGGTCCGCCGCATCCAGGACTCGGCGCGGCCCAGCCTCTCCTGGTGGGAGCACTTCGGCCGCTACCACGACACGTTCGAACCGTGGCAGTTCGCCTACCACTTCCTCACCCGCAGCATCTCCGACGCCCGGCTCGCCCGCCGCGCCCCGGAGTTCGTGGCGGGCGGGCACCTCGGGTGGACGCGCGCGCACGGCGCCGAGCCCCTGGAGACCCCGTTCCACGGCTCCGGCTGGCAGGCACCGGGCCGGCTGGTGGACATCGTGCGCAGCGCGGACGGCACCCCGACCGCCGTACGCGGCGTGGGTGAACTCTCCCTGTCCGCCGAGCCGGTGCCCGGCCCGTGGGGCGCCCTGCTCACCGCGCCCGACTCGGAGGCCGGGCTGCCCGGTGTCCTCGCCCGGCTCGCCGCGCTGGCCGGGTCCGGGGCCGGTGGACCGGTCCTGGTCGCGGTGCACGGCGGCACCCCGCTGACCCGGGTCCTGGTCTGCGAGCAGGCCCGGATGGCGGAGGGTCTTCCCGCGCTCCTGATCGACCCGGAGCCCGACCGCGACCGGGCGCTGACCACGGTGCTCTCCGGCCGCGCCGACCTCGTGGGGGTGCCCGGATGACCGGCGCACCCGCCTCCGCCCGGGGGCTCGGCGCCCTCTTCGCGCCGCGCGGGATCGCGGTCGTGGGCGCCTCGCGCAAGCCCGGCAAGCTGGGTGCCGCGATGGCCCGTTCGCTGGAGGGGTTCGCGGCGCGCGGCGGACGTCTGGCCCTGGTCAACGACCGTGACACGGGCATGTACGGCTCGGTGCGCGCGGCGGCCCAGGACGGGCCGGTGGACCTGGCGATGATCTGCGTACCCGCGCCGGCCTGCCCGGACGTGCTGGCCGACGCGGCCGCCGCCGGGGCCGGTGCCGCGGTGATCTGCGGCGGCGGCTTCGCCGAGGCGGGCGGCCCCGGTGTCGCGTACCAGCGACGGCTGGCCGAGACCGTCGCGGCCACCGGCATCCGGCTGCTGGGCCCGAACACCAGCGGCTTCCTCGCCCCGCACACCGGGCTGACCGCCAGCTTCGTCCCGGGCGTGGCCCGGGTCCGGGCGGGCCGGGTCGCGGTGGTCGCGGCCAGCGGCGGCGTCAACCACGCCCTGGCGTTCCTGCTGGCCGAGGCGGGCCACGGCGTCAGCCTGGCCGTGGGGCTCGGCAACGGGGTGGACATCACCGCCCCGGACGTCCTGGACCACCTGGCCGACGACCCGCACACCGGGGCCGTCGCCCTCCATGTGGAGTCCGTCGCCGACGGCCCCCGGCTGGCCGCCGCCGTGCGCCGGCTCGCGGCCCGCCGTCCGGTGGTCGCCCTGGTCGTCGGCGAGCACGACGTCAGTGCCTTCGCCGCCTCGCACACCGGGGCGCTCGCCACGTCCTGGCGCACCACACGGGCCGCGCTGGCCCAGGCCGGCGCCGTGGTCGTCTCCGACGCGCGGGAACTGGTCGACGCGGTGGGCGCGCTCTCCGTCACCCGGGCCCGGCCCGCCGCCGATCCCGGTGTCGGTGTGGTGACCGCGCAGGCCGGTCCGGGGCTGCTGCTCCTGGACGACCTGCGGGGCCGCCGCGCCCGGGTCCCGGAGCTGGACGGGGCGACCACCGCGGCCCTGGCCACGCTGCTGCCGCCGCTGACGTATCAGCTCAACCCCGTCGACACCGGCCGCCCCGGGCCCGAGCTCGGCCGGGTGCTCGGTGCGGTCGCCGCCGACCCTGGCGTCGACGCCGTCGCGGCCTACGCCCTGCACGAACCCGACGCCGTGGACCTGGTGGCGGCCGCCCGCGAGGGCGCCGTACCGGGGGTCCCGCTGGTGGTCGGGCTCGGCGGGAGCGGCGAGGAGGTGGCCGGGGCCCGGCGCTCCCTGCTGGACGCGGGGATCGCCGTGGCGGCCGATCCGCACGGGGTGGCCGCCGCGACGGCCGCCCTGCTGGCCGACGCCCGCGCCCGCCACTCCGCCGGCACGGACGCCCGTACGGACACGCCGGCGGGTGGCGCCCCCGGACTCGTCGTCGAGGCGGGTGCCGCCTTCGACGAGGACGAGGCGAAGGGGATCCTCGACCGCCTCGGGGTGACGACGACGGCCCGCCGGGTCTGCGCGGACCGGGCCGGGGCCCATGCCGCGCTGGCCGCGCTGGGCGGTCCGGTGGCGGTCAAGCTGCTGGACGCCGCCGTCCTGCACAAGACCGAGATCGGCGGCGTGCACCTGGGTGTCGGCTCCCCGGCCGCCCTCGACGCGGCCCTGGACCGGCTGGAGGAGGCGGGTGCCCGCCGCTTCCTCGTGGAGTCGATGGCACCCCCCGGGGTCGATCTCGTCCTCGGGGCGCGCCGCGATCCGGTCTTCGGTCCGGTCGTGCTGCTCGGACTGGGCGGTACGACGGCCGAGGCCCTGGCCGACGTCACCGTCCGCACGGCGCCGCTCGCACCGGCGGTGGCCGAGGCCATGCCGGCGGATCTGGCCGGACGGGCGCTGCTCGACGGCTGGCGGGGCGGCCCGGTCCTGGACCCCCGGGAGCTGGGCCGGATCGCCGCCGCCCTCGGTGACCTGCTGGTCGCCCACCCCGGCCTCGAAGAGATCGAGGTCAACCCCCTGCGCCTGACCCACGGGGGTCTGGTCGCACTCGACGCCGTCGTCATCACCAGGGAGGCCGACCATGCCCACCCCCATCGCTGAGCACACCGTGCCCTGGCCCGCGGCCGAGGCCGCGCGCTATGCCGCCGAGGGCTACTGGGCGGGCGTCCCGCTCGGCACCCTGCTGCGCGAGGCGGCCGACCGGGCGCCCGGCGCCCCGGCCCTCACCGACCCGGTGGCCCTGGGCGGCGCCGGACTCCGCCTGACCCGCGCCGAGCTGGCCGACCGGGCCGACGCCGCCGCCGTACGCCTGCTGGACCTGGGCATCGAGGCCGGTGACCGGATCGTCGTCCAGCTCGGCAACGGCTGGGAGTTCGTCGTCCTGACCCTGGCCTGTCTGCGCGCGGGCATCGTGCCCGTGATGGCGCTGCCCGCGCACCGCCGTGCCGAACTGCGCTATCTGGCCGTGCACGCGGAGGCCGTGGCGATCGCGCTGCCGGACCGGATGCGGGACTTCGACCACCAGGCGCTCGGCCACGAGCTGGCGGACGAGGTCCGGGCCGCGACCGGTGCCGGCTGGCGGGTGCTGGTCGCGGGCGACGCGATCGCTCCCGGCAGCGTCGATCTGCGGGCCCTGTGCGCGCCGCCCGCCGATCCGGCGGCGGTCCGCGCCCTGCTGGACGCCCGCGCCCCGCGGTCGCGGGACGTGGCACTGTTCCTGCTGTCCGGCGGGACGACGGGGCTGCCCAAGCTCATCGCCCGTACGCACGACGACTACGCCTACAACGCGCGGGTCAGCGCGGAGGCCGCCGCGCTCGGCGAGGAGAGCGTCTACCTCGTCAGCCTGCCCGCCGGGCACAACTTCCCGCTGGCCTGCCCCGGCATCCTCGGCACCCTGCTGAGCGGCGGCCGGGTCGTCACGCTGCCGTCCCCGGAGCCGGTGCGGGCCTTCGCGACCGTCGCGGCCGAGGGCGTCACGCACACCGCGGTCGTCCCGGCCGTCGCCGGGCGCTGGCTGGAGCACGCCGCCGAGCACGGTGCCGGGCAGCTGGCGAGCCTGCGGGTCCTGCAGGCGGGCGGCGCCCGGCTCGCGGACGAGCTGGCCCGCAAGGTCGGCCCGGTCCTGACGGCCACGCTCCAGCAGGTGTTCGGCATGGCGGAGGGGCTGCTGAACGTCACCCGGCTCGACGACCCCGAGGACGTCGTGTGCACCACGCAGGGGCGGCCCGTCTGCCCCGCCGACGAGGTGCGGCTGGTCGACGAGTGGGACCGGGACGTCCCCGAGGGCGAGCCGGGCTCGCTCCTCACCCGCGGCCCGTACACCCCGCGCGGCTACTACCGGGCGGCCGAGCAGAACGCCCGCGCCTTCACGGAGGACGGCTGGTACCGCTCCGGCGACATCTGCCGCCGCACCCCGGAGGGCAACCTCGTCGTGGAGGGCCGCGACAAGGACATGATCAACCGGGGCGGCGAGAAGATCTCCGCCGAGGAGGTCGAGAACCTCGTCTACCAGCTGCCGGCCGTCAGCCAGGTCGCGGCCGTCGCGATGCCCGACCGCGACCTCGGCGAACGGGTCTGCCTGTACGTCGTGGCGCGCCCCGGCACGACGGTCACCCTGTACGAGGCGCGCGGGGTGATGGAGGCGACCGGGGTGGCCCGGTTCAAGCTGCCCGAGCGTCTGGTGCTGGTCGAGGCGCTGCCGCTGACCAAGGTGGGCAAGATCGACAAGAAGGCGCTGCGCGCGGACGTCGCCGCCCTCCTGGAGGCGGGATCCGTCTGAACCACCGCAGGACGGACCACCGCCGGACGGCCGTGACCGGGACCCGCCCCGGTCACGGCCCGAAGGCGACCATGGACCGGGTCTCGATCTCGTCCCCGTCGTGGATCCCGGTGACCCGGGTCTGCATGAGGAGGGTGCGGCCGCCGGCGTAGACGACCCTGGGGTCGTAGAAGCCGCGCTCCATGGACGCCCCGGACACGGGGTGGCGCTGGACCAGGAGCGGGGTGCCGCCGGTGGACGGCAGGGTGGCGACGGCACCGCCCTTGCCCTTGGCGGGTGCGGCGTACATCAGCAGCTTCCCGCCCTCGGTGCGCAGCGGCGTGAGGGGCTGTCCCACCGGGGAGTCGGCGGTCCAGCGGGGTTTGCCGGTGGCCAGGTCGAAGGCGACGACCTTGTTGCGGGGCTCCTCGTCCTTGGCCGGGACGACCTTGGTGGAGAGGTAGACGGTTCCCGCGTCGGCGGCGACGCCCACGCAGTTGTCGAGGTTCTTGCCGAGGGTCATCAGCTCGTCGTCGCACTTGGGGCCGTAGTCGCCGGGCCCGCCGGAGAGCTGGGAGCGGTAGGTGCCGTCGGCGTTGAGCACGGCGATGGCCCATTTCTCGGGCCGGCGCAGCGAGATGACGGGCGGATCGGCCGAGTAGATCCGGTCGACCTGCCAGCCCTTCTTGACCTTGTACGTCCACAGGACCTTGCCGGTGGCGGGGTCGATCCGCTGCACCTGCTGTTCCTTGTGGTCGTCGGCGGCGGTCTGGCAGCTGGTCGCGGCGATCGCGACGGGGCCGCTGGCGAAGCCGTAGGGCTGGCAGTTGCCCGGGAGCTTGCCGAACAGGACCTTGCCGTCGCTGACCCGGTAGGCGTCGGTGCGGCTGGTGCGGCCGACGGTGACGGTGGAGCCGTTGATGGACATGGCCACGTCGGAGAGCCCGTCCCACAGCCCCTTGCGGACGAAGGCCTTGCGCCAGCCGGCCTTGCCGGTGGTGAGGTCGACCATCTGGACGTTGTCGCAGGACGCGCCGGACCCGGTGCTGCCGTTGATGGCGAAGACGATCTTGCCGTCGGCGGTGGCCTGCGAGGGGGCCGCGCACACCGTGGTCGGCATCCGAAGGCTCCACTTGAGCGAGCCGTCGCTGAGCGCGTACGCGGAGACCGTGCGGTACATGGCCTTGACGACGGTGTCGCCGACGATCCACGGGCCGAAGACGTCGGAGCCGTTGCGCGGCAGGTCGACGCCGCCCTTCTGGAGCCAGAGGACCTTCGACTCCCCGGACGTGACCTTCGCGTTGATGGCGGCGGCCTCGGCCTCGGGGCTGATCACGGGCTCGCCCTTGGACCCGCCGGTCGGCGAGGCGGTGGGCGCGGGGGCGGGCGGTGCCGAACTGTGGCCGCCCGCCTCGGGCTTCGGGTCGTCGCCGTCCGGGCCGGTGGCCAGCCAGATGCCGCCGCCGGCCAGGAGCACCACCGCGAGCACGGCGCCGATGACCACCCCGGTCCGGCCGCGGAACCGCCCGCCGCCCGGACCGCCGTCCGGGGGCGCGGCCGGCGGCTGCGCGGGCTGGGTCGGGGGCTGCTGCGGGGGCGGGTAGCCGTAGCCCTGCGGCTGCTGCTGCCCGTAGGGGCCGGGCTGCTGGTACGGGCCGGGCTGCCGGTACGGGTCCTGCTGACCGTACGGTCCCGGACTCCCGTACGGGCCGGGGCTGTTGTACGGGACTGCGGGCTGCTGCGGACCGGCGGGGGGCGGGTAGCCCCCGGGCTGCGGGTCGTATGGAGCTCCGAACCCGCCCTGCGGCGGCTGCTGTCCGGGCGGCTGACTCATCGACCCGTCCCCCTGTTCGATCGGTACCACGGCGTTCGGGCAGGTTTCTTTCTACCACCCACCCCATGAACCACTGCCGTCACACCTGTCACCGTGCGCGACGGCGTCCGCCCGCCGGCGGAAGGGCGTACCGAACGCTCAGGCGTCCTCGGCCAGTTCGAGCCAGCGCATCTCCAGCTCCTCGCGCTCCGCGACCAGTTCGCGCAGTTCGGCGTCGAGGGTGGCGACCTTCTCGAAGTCCGTGGCGTGGTCGGCGATCTGCGTGTGCAGGGCCGCCTCACGGGTGGAGATCTTGTCGAGCTGCCGCTCCACCTTCTGGAGTTCCTTCTTGGCAGCGCGGGCCGCCTGCGCCGAGACGGCCGGGGCGGCGGCGGCCGGGGCGGCCTGCGCCGGGGCCGCGGGCGCGGCGGTCTCCGCCTGCCGCTGCCTGCGCTCCAGGTACTCGTCGATACCGCGCGGCAGCATCCGCATCGTCCGGTCGCCGAGCAGCGCCATGACCCGGTCCGTGGTGCGCTCGATGAAGAACCGGTCGTGGGAGATCACGATCATGGAGCCGGGCCAGCCGTCGAGCAGGTCCTCCAGCTGGGTCAGGGTCTCGATGTCGAGGTCGTTGGTGGGCTCGTCGAGGAAGAGGACGTTCGGCTCGTCCATCAGCAGCCGCAGGATCTGGAGCCGGCGCCGCTCACCGCCGGAGAGGTCGCCGACCGGGGTCCACTGCTTCTCCTTGGTGAAGCCGAACTGCTCGCAGAGCTGGCCCGCGGTCATCTCCCGGCCCTTGCCGAGGTCCACGCGGTCGCGCACCTGCTGCACGGCCTCCAGCACCCGCAGCTCCGGGTTCAGCTCGTGGACCTCCTGGGAGAGGTAGGCGAGCTTCACGGTCTTGCCGACGACGATCTTCCCGGCGGCGGGCTGCTCGTCGCCCTGGCTGCGGGCCGCCGCGGCCAGCGCCCGCAGCAGCGAGGTCTTGCCCGCCCCGTTGACCCCGACCAGCCCGATGCGGTCACCGGGGCCGAGCTGCCACGTGAGGTGGGTGAGCAGCGTCTTGGGGCCCGCCTGGACGGTCACGTCCTCCAGGTCGAAGACGGTCTTGCCGAGCCGGGCGTTGGCGAACTTCATCAGCTCGCTGGTGTCGCGCGGCGGCGGCACGTCGGCGATCAGCTCGTTGGCGGCCTCGATGCGGTAGCGGGGCTTGGAGGTGCGGGCGGGGGCGCCGCGCCGCAGCCAGGCCAGCTCCTTGCGCATCAGGTTCTGCCGCTTGGCCTCCTCGGTCGCGGCGATCCGCTCCCGTTCGGCGCGGGCGAAGACGTAGTCGCTGTAGCCGCCCTCGTACTCGTGGACCGCGCCGCGCTGCACGTCCCACATGCGGGTGCAGACCTGGTCGAGGAACCACCGGTCGTGGGTGACGCAGACCAGCGCGGAGCGGCGGGCGCGCAGATGGCCGGCCAGCCAGGAGATGCCCTCGACGTCGAGGTGGTTGGTCGGCTCGTCGAGGACGATCAGGTCCTGCTCGGCGATGAGGAGCTTGGCCAGGGCGATCCGGCGGCGCTCACCGCCGGAGAGCGGGGCGATGACGGTGTCCAGGCCGTGTTCGAAGCCGGGCAGGCCGAGACCGCCGAAGAGCCCGGTCAGCACATCGCGGATCTTGGCGTTTCCGGCCCACTCGTGGTCGGCGAGGTCGCCGATGACCTCGTGGCGGATCGTGGCCTGCGGGTCGAGCGAGTCGTGCTGGGTGAGCACGCCCAGGCGCAGGCCGCCGCTGTGCGTGACGCGGCCTGAGTCCGCCTCCTCCAGCCGGGCGAGCATCCGGATGAGGGTCGTCTTGCCGTCGCCGTTGCGGCCGACGACACCGATGCGGTCCCCTTCGGACACACCGAGGGACACACCGTCGAGCAGGGCACGGGTGCCGTACACCTTGCTGACCTGCTCGACATTGACGAGGTTGACGGCCACGAACGCTCCAGCTCGAAGGAAGACTCTGGCCTTCAGCGTAGTCGGCCCGGCGCCCACCTCCGTACGGGCGGCCTTCCGGCCGTGGGATACCTTGCGCGCATCGATCACCGGGCCCCGGACGGGCCCGGAACAGGCACAGGGGTGGGGACGGACATGACTGGTCGGACGGTCCGCGGGCTGGCGCCCGTGCTGCTGGCGGCGCTCGCGCTGACGGGCTGCTCGTCGGGGACGGACGACGGCGGGGGCACCGGAGCGGAGGGGAAGTCCTCCACGGCCCCGGCCACGGCCACGGCGGCCCCGGCGGCGAAGGCGGGCGGGGCGGTCGGCGCGGCCGGGTCCGGGTGCGAACTGCCGGTGGTCTTCGACCTGGCGGAGCACTGGAAGCCGAAGGCGGTGGCCCCCGTGGAGGCGGACGACCCCCTGGCCGCGCTCTCCACCCAGGGCCCGGTGCACATGGTCTGCGAGATCGACGCCAAACCGGCCGGCCACATCGGCTTTCTGCGCGTCTGGCAGGGCCGGGCGGGCGCCTCGGCCACCCCGCGCTCGGTGCTGGAGGGCTTCGTGAAGGCCGACGAGAACGCGTCGAAGGTCGCGTACCGGGAGGTGACGAGCGGGAAGACGGCCGTGACCGAGGTGACCTACACCCTCCACAGCGAGGTCATGGACGAGTCCCGCCCGGCCCGCGCCTTCGCCGTGGCCACCCCGGACGGTCCCGTCGTGGTGCATCTGGGCGGGCTGGACGCGACCGAGCACCGGGGGATGCTGCCGGCGTACGAGCTGGCCCGGGGCAGCGTGCGGCTCGGCTGAGCCGGGCCGCACGCTGCCCGGTGTCAGCGGACCGTCGCGCCCGGGGCCGGGGAGAGGGCCGTCCGGGCCGTGCGGCAGGTGCCCGAGGCGGTGAGCGCGTCTGCGACCTTGCGGGCGGAGGCCTCGTCCTCGGTGAGGAAGGCGGTGGTGGGCCCGGAGCCGGAGACCAGCGCGGCCAGCGCCCCGGCCCGGGTGCCCGCCTCCAGCGTGGCGGCCAGCGAGGGCCGCAGGGACAGCGCCGGGGCCTGGAGGTCGTTGCTCAGCGCACCGGCGAGGGCGTGCGCGTCACCGGTGCGCAGCGCGTCCAGCAGGGCCTCGGAGGCGACGGGCTCGGGCACCTCGGTGCCTGCCGTGAGCCGGTCGAACTCGCGGTAGACCGCCGGGGTGGACAGTCCGCCGTCGGCGACCGCGAAGACCCAGTGGAAGGTGCCGCCGGTCGCGACGGGCGTGAGCCGTTCGCCCCGGCCGAGGCCGAGGGCCGCGCCGCCGACCAGGCTGAACGGCACGTCGCTGCCGAGCCCTGCGCAGATCTCCAGCAGTTCCTCGCGGGAGGCGCCGGTGGCCCAGAGGGCGTCGCAGGCCAGCAGGGCCCCGGCCCCGTCGGCGCTGCCGCCCGCCATGCCGCCGGCGACGGGGATGTCCTTGGCGATGTGGAGGTGCACGTCGGGGGCGATGCCGTGCCGTTCGGCCAGGGCGATCGCGGCACGGGCGGCGAGGTTGGTGGTGTCCAGCGGGACCTGGGCGGCGTCCGGGCCGGAACAGGTGATGCGCAGCGTGTCGGCGGGGGTCGCGGTGACCTCGTCGTAGAGGCCGACGGCGAGGAAGACGTTGGCCAGGTCGTGGAAGCCGTCGGGGCGCGCGGCACCGACCGCGAGCTGGACGTTGACCTTGGCCGGTACCCGTACGGTGACGCTGTTGCTCACTCGGCACTCCCGGCGGATTCGTGGGTGGCGGGGAGGTCCCCCGCGGGCTTGTTCTCGGCAATGGCGGCGAACTCCTCGACCGTCAGCGACTCGCCGCGCGCCTGCGGCGAGATCCCGGCGGCGACGAGGGCGGCCTCGGCCCCGGCGGCGCTGCCCGCCCAGCCGGACAGGGCCGCGCGCAGCGTCTTGCGGCGCTGGGCGAAGGCGGCGTCGACGACGGCGAAGACCTCGGCCTTGCTCGCGGTGGTGGCGACGGGCTCGGCGCGGCGGACCAGCGAGACGAGCCCGGAGTCGACGTTGGGCGCGGGCCAGAAGACCTTGCGGCCGATGGACCCGGCGCGCTTGACGTCGGTGTACCAGTTGGCCTTGACCGACGGCACTCCGTAGACCTTGTTCCCGGGGCGGGCGGCGAGCCGGTCGGCGACCTCGGCCTGCACCATGACCAGGGTCCGCTCGATGCTCGGGAAGCGGTCGAGCATGGTGAGCAGGACCGGCACGGCGACGTTGTACGGCAGGTTGGCGACCAGCGCGGTGGGTGGCGGGCCGGGCAGCTCCGTGACGAGCATGGCGTCGGAGTGGACGAGCGCGAACCGGTCGGCGCGCTCCGGCATCCGGGCCGCGACGGTCGCGGGCAGGGCGGCCGCGAGCACGTCGTCGATCTCGACGGCGACGACCCGGTCGGCGGCCTCCAGGAGCGCCAGCGTCAGCGAACCGAGGCCGGGGCCGACCTCGACCACCACGTCGTCCGGGCGGACCTCCGCGGTGCGCACGATCCGGCGGACCGTGTTGGCGTCGATGACGAAGTTCTGACCGCGCTGCTTGGTGGGGCGTACGCCCAGCGTCGCGGCCAGTTCGCGGATGTCTGCGGGGCCCAGGAGGGCGTCGGGCTCTGTGGTGCTCACCCGTCAAGCCTACGGCCGGGCGGGCGGCGCGCCGCCCGCCACCGGTCAGTAGTCGAAGGCGCGCGCGGTGTTCACCGCGATCGCGGTGGCCAGGGTGGTCTCGTCGACGCCCTTCACCTCGGCCATGGCACGCAGCGTGACCGGGATCAGATAGGGCGCGTTGGGGCGGCCCCGGTACGGGGCGGGGGTGAGGAAGGGCGCGTCGGTCTCCACCAGGACGAGTTCCGTGGGCGCGACGGCCAGCGCGTCGCGCAGCGGCTGGGCGTTCTTGAAGGTGACGTTGCCCGCGAAGGACATGTAGTACCCGGCCTGGGCGCACAGCTCGGCCATCTCGGCGTCGCCGGAGTAGCAGTGGAAGACCGTGCGCTCCGGGGCGCCCGCGTCGGCCAGGATGCGCAGCACGTCGGCGTGCGCTTCGCGGTCGTGGATGACGAGGGCCTTGCCGTGGCGCTTGGCGATCTCGATATGGGCCCGGAAGGACTCCTCCTGGGCGGCCATGCCCTCGGGGCCGGTGCGGAAGTGGTCGAGTCCGGTCTCGCCGACGCCCCGGACGTCGGGGAGCGCGGCCAGGGCGTCGATCTCCGCCAGCGCCTCGTGGAGGGCGGCGGTGCCGCCGCCCTCGCGGGCCCCCTGCCGCGACCAGCCGTCGGGGTCCCCGTGGACGATCCGGGGCGCCTCGTTGGGGTGCAGGGCGACGGCCGCGTACACGCTCGGGTGCGCGGCGGCCGTCTCGGCGGCCCAGCGCGATCCCTTCACGTCGCAGCCGACCTGGATCACTGTGGTCACGTTCACCGCGGCGGCCCTGGCCAGGCCCTCCTCGACGGTGCCGTCCTGCATGTCCAGGTGGGTGTGCGAGTCCGCGACCGGTACCGGGAGCGGTTCGGGCAGCGGCGGGGCTTCGGTACGGCTCATGGCCACGATCGTACGAGGACCGCGGCCCGGGGCCTCACCGAGACCGTACGGACGTCACCGGCGCTGGAAGGGATGGAGCAGGTCGGAGAGGTGCCAGTGGTGCTCGCCCGTCGGCGCGGCGGTGGCGGCCACCGGCCCGGCGGCGGGCTCCGGCGGTACGGGCTCCTGGACCCGGTGGGGGTTGCGGAGCAGTTGCTGCACCGTGGAGACCCGGCCGGACCGCATGATCCGGACGACGTGTCCGCCGCAGTTGGCGCAGGTCGGTGTGGAGAGCGGGGACGGGACGCGCTCGCCGTTCGCCTTGTAGACCACGTACGCGTGCTGCGAGGCGTCGACGTGGTGCTCGATCTCGTAGGCCTGTTCCCAGCCGTATCCGCACCGCATGCAGGCGAATGCGTAGGCCTCATGCGCGGTGGTCGCTGCGATGTCGCTCATGCTGGCTCCTCTTGTCCGCCGGACAAGCACTCCGGGGAATGCGTCCTGGATCCAGTGGACGCCTTTACCGGCGGGAGCGCACCGGGCCCTGTCGAGTGTTGGACCGGTTTTGAGCTTCTCGTGGCAAAAGGGGCCGGTACGCGGCTCTTACTTTGCTTTTCACGATAGTCCTTTACCGTCCGCGGGGCCGGTCCGAGCCGCGTTCTTTGCCGCGACGACCGCGTCGAACACCTCGCGTTTGGGCAGGCCCGCGGCGGCGGCCACGGCGGCGATCGCCTCCTTGCGCCGCTCCCCCGCCTCCTCGCGCACCCGCACCCTGCGCACCAGCTCCTCGGCGTCCAGCTCCTCGGGCCCGGTCTCGGGGGCGCCCTCCACGACGACGGTGATCTCGCCGCGTACGCCCTCGGCCGCCCAGACGGCCAGCTCGCCCAGCGGGCCGCGCTTGACCTCCTCGTACGTCTTGGTCAGCTCCCGGCACACGGCGGCGCGCCGGCCGGTGCCCAGGACCTCGGCCATCGCGGCGAGGGTGTCGTCGAGGCGGTGCGGGGCCTCGAAGAAGACCATGGTGCGGCGCTCGTCGGCGACCTCGCGGAGCCGGCCGAGGCGCTCCCCGGCCTTGCGGGGCAGGAAGCCCTCGAAGGTGAAGCGGTCGACCGGCAGCCCGGACAGGGCGAGGGCGGTGAGCACGGCGGACGGGCCGGGCACGGCGGTGACCCGGATGTCGTGCTCGACGGCGGCGGCGACCAGCCGGTAGCCGGGGTCGGAGACGGAGGGCATGCCCGCGTCGGTGACCAGCAGCACCCGGGCGCCGCCGAGCAGCGCCTCGACGAGTTCGGGGGTGCGGGCGGACTCGTTGCCCTCGAAATAGGAGACGACACGCCCCGAGGTGTGGACGCCCAGGGCCTGGGTCAGCCGGCGCAGCCGCCGGGTGTCCTCGGCGGCGACGACGTCGGCCGTCTCCAGTTCGGCGGCCAGGCGGGGCGGGGCGTCCGCCACATCGCCGATGGGGGTCCCTGCCAGTACCAGCGTTCCAGTCGATCCAGTCACAACGTCCATCCTCCCAGCACGGGCGGCAGCGTCCGCACAGACGTGTTCCCTACGATGGCGCGGTGACGAGTACTGCGCCCGAAGCCCGGCAGGGCCAAGACGCCGGGGAAGAGCACGGCCCGGAGCCGACTTCCTGGCAGCGGCGGCTGCGCCGCTTCGGCCATGTGCCCCGCGCCGGAATCGGGCTGCGGGAACGGCTGATCCCCCCGTACACCCGGCCCGGCGGCCAGCTGTGGGCGGTGCTCGGGGTGCCGCCGCCGCTCGCGGACCGGCTGGTGCGCTGGTCGGCGTGGGGCGGCCCGCTGCTGGTCGCGGCGGTGGCGGGGGTGCTGCGCTTCTGGAAGCTGGGCAGCCCGCACGCGGTGATATTCGACGAGACGTACTACGCCAAGGACTCCTGGGCACTGATCAACCAGGGGTACGAGGGGGCGTGGCCCAAGGACGTCGACAAGCTGATCCTCAACGATCCGTCCCAGGTTCCGGTCCCGACGGATCCCGGCTATGTGGTCCATCCGCCGATGGGCAAGTGGATCATCGGGATCGGTGAGCAGCTGTTCGGTTTCACGCCGTTCGGCTGGCGGTTCATGGTGGCCGTGCTCGGCACCCTGTCGGTGCTGATGCTCTGCCGTATCGGCCGCCGGCTCTTCCGTTCGACGTTCCTGGGCTGTCTGGCGGGCGCGCTGCTCGCGGTGGACGGTCTGCACTTCGTGATGAGCCGCACGGCGCTGCTCGACCTGGTGCTGATGTTCTTCGTGCTGGCCGCGTTCGGCTGTCTGCTCATCGACCGCGACCGGTCCAGGAGCCGGCTCGCGGCGGCGCTGCCGGAGACCGAGGACGGGGTGCTGCGGCCGGACGTCGACGTCGCGGAGAACCTCAGGCTGGGCCTGCGCCCGTGGCGGATCGCGGCCGGGGTCTGTCTGGGCCTGGCCGCCGCGACGAAGTGGAACGGGCTGTACGTCATGGTCGCGTTCGGCCTGATGACGGTTCTGTGGGACGTGGGCGCGCGGCGGACGGCGGGGGCGATGCGGCCGTACTTCGCGGTGCTGAAGCGGGATCTGCTGCCGGCCTTCGTCTCCGTCGTGCCCGTCGCGGTGGTCACGTACCTCGCCACCTGGACCGGCTGGATCGTCCGCAACGACCCGAAGCACCACGGCTACTACCGGGACTGGGCGGCGACCGACGGCAAGGGCGGCTCCTGGACCTGGCTGCCGGACTGGCTGCGCAGCCTGTGGCACTACGAGAACCAGGTCTACGAGTTCCATGTGAACCTGACCTCCGGCCACACCTACCAGTCCAACCCCTGGAGCTGGATCGTCCTGGGCCGCCCCGTCTCCTACTTCTACGAGGAGGAGAACGGCTGCACGCAGTCCGCCACCGGCAAATGCGCCCGCGAGGTCCTGGCCCTCGGCACTCCGCTGCTGTGGTGGGCCGCGTGCTTCGCCCTGGTCTACGTCCTGTGGCGCTGGTTCTTCCGCCGCGACTGGCGCGCCGGTGCCATCGCCTGCGGCGTGGCGGCGGGCTGGCTCCCCTGGTTCCTCTACCAGGAGCGCACCATCTTCCTCTTCTACGCGGTCGTCTTCGTGCCCTTCCTCTGTCTCGCCGTCTCCATGATGATCGGCGCGATGCTGGGGCCCGCGGCGCATACCGGCACCGCCCATGAACTGGGCCTGACGAAAAGCGACCCCACCGGCGAACGCCGCCGGACGGTGGGCGCCGCGGCGGCGGGCGTCCTGGTCCTGCTGATCATCTGGAATTTCATCTACTTCTGGCCGCTGTACACCGGAACACCGATTCCGGAGGATTCCTGGCGGGACCGGATGTGGCTGGATACCTGGATCTGAGCCGTCCGTTCACGCCGTATCGGATCGCGTTCCTATAACAACCATCTCCCCCTTCACCGCCGTCCCGTAGGGTTCCCGCAAAAGCCCCCTTGAACATGTTCAAGGGGGCCTCCTGGGGAGGGGGACGCAGCAATGCGCAGCGGGGCGAAGGTGGCCGTCGTCGGCGGGGTGTTCGCGGTCGTGGTCGGCGGGGTGGGCTACGGGGCGTACAACATCCTGGACGGGCTGGGGGACAGCGGGGTCGGGGGCGGCTCGGACGCCAAGACCACGACGGCCGAGGTGCGGACCGGGCCGGTCACGAAGGACGAGATAGCCGATACGTCGAAGGAGTTCCTGGCCGCGTGGGCGAGCGGGGACGCGACGACGGCGGCCCAGCTCACCAACAACGAGGGCGAGGCGGGTCCGGCGCTGACCGGGTACAGCGAGTCCGCCCATGTCACCGAGGCGGTGATCACCGCGGGCGCGGCGACCGGTTCGAAGGTGCCGTACACGGTGAAGGCGACGGTCTCCTACAAGGGCACGACGAAGGCCTGGTCGTACGCCTCCGAGCTGACCGTGGTCCGCGGGCTGACCACCGGGAAGCCGCTCGTCGACTGGGAGCCCTCGGTGATCCACCCGGACCTGAAGAAGGGCGAGTCGCTGGAGACGGGCGAGTCGAAGACCGCCTCGATCGAGGCGGTCGACCGCAACGGCAAGGTGCTCACCAAGGAGAAGTACCCCTCGCTGGGCGTCATCCTGGACGAGCTGCGCAAGAAGTACGGCACGAAGGCCGGCGGCACCACGGGCATCGAGACGTGGATCAACAGCGCGACCGCCGACGGGGCGGACAGGACACTGCTGACCCTGGTCAAGGGCAAGCCCGGCCGGGTGCCGACCACGCTGGACGCGGGGATCCAGGCGGCGGCCGAGCGCGCGGTGAAGAAGTACCCCGAATCCTCGGTGGCCGCCGTCGAACCGTCGAGCGGGGCGATCCGGGCCATCGCCAACAACCGGGCGGACGGCTTCGACGCGGCGCGGTGGGCCCAGCTGGCACCCGGTTCCACGATGAAGATCGTCACCGCCGCGATGATCATCCAGCACGGTCTGGGCACCGCGAACGGGCCCGTCAAGTGCCCGGCCACGGTGCCCTGGGAGGGCCGGGTCTTCCACAACCTGAACGACTTCTCGATGACCGACAACCCCACGCTGAAGCGGGCCTTCGCCCGGTCCTGCAACACGGCCTTCATCAAGCCCGTGCTGCCGCTCGGCGAGGGCACCCGGGACACCGCCCTCGGCGACGAGGCCTCGCGCTACTTCGGCATCGGCCAGGAGTGGAAGGCCGGTATCAGCACGAAGGACGGATCGGTCCCGCCGTCCGAGGGCGCGGAGACCGCCGCCTCGTTCATCGGCCAGGGCAAGATCAAGATGAATCCGCTGAACATGGCGTCCGTCACCCCCACCGCCGTGCACGGCCAGTTCCTCCAGCCGTACATCGTCCCTCGCTCCCTGGACAACCGGACCTTCGCCACCGCGTCCCCGCTGCCCGGCGGCGTCTCGGCCCAGCTCAAGGAGATGATGAACTACACCGCCACCAGCGGCGAGGGCACGGCCACCCAGGCGATGGCCGGCGTCGGCAGCTACAAGGGCGGCAAGACCGGTTCCGCCGAGGTCGACGGCAAGGCCACCTCCGACAGCTGGTTCACCGGCTTCTCCAACGACCTCGCCGCCGCCGCCCTCGTCCAGTCCGGCGGCCACGGCGGCACGGCGGCGGGCCCTGTCGTCGCGGAGGTGCTGCGGGCGGGGCCGTGAGGCGGGCCCGTCCCGTATCCGATTGACGAACGCGGCCCCGTTTCCCGATAGTCGACCGGGGCGGGGCCGCGCGCGGACCGGCCCCACGACGTCAACGGCCTTGCGGAGGAGGGGAGAGATGGGCGCCGTCCTGATCGTGCTGCTCGTGGTGCTCGGGACCGTCGCGGGCCTGGTCCTGCGGCAGTTGCACCGCTATCCGGGAGGCGGGCGGTTCGCGTTCGGGAGCGAGCACGCCGCCGCGCGCCGCGACCTGGACGCCGCCCGGACCACCCTGCGCGGACTGGAGCGCAGCGCCGCCCGGGAACTGGCCGCCGCCCATGACGCCAACCAGCGGGCCGCCACCACGCACCGGCGCCGGGTGCGCAGGGCGGAGGAGGACCTGGCCCAGCTGAACGATCCCGGGCGCGGCGGCTACCGGGAGGAGCTGGGCGACCTGAGCCTCTACGAGTTCGTGCTCGTCCTGAGCACCGAGGACTGGTCGGGAGAGCTGCCCCTGCACGAGACCTCCGTCCGCTCCGAGCACACCCACCACGGCGGCCACGTCTATGTGACCGCCCCTGGCGGGCGCCGGCACCTCATCACGTACCCGGCCGGGCAGTTCGACGAGGAGCACGTCCGCAGGTTCGTCCTCGCCGTCCACAACACCACCGCCGCCGCGAAGGAGTTCCGGGCCGACCGCCCCCGCCTTCTGCGCGAGGCCCGCGCCGAGCTGCGCCGCGTCCGCGAGGACACCACCGGCCAGGCCGAGGCGAGCCGCCGGCTCCACGACCTGACCCTCCACCAGCAGCACGACCCCGGCATCCCCCGGGCCCGCCAGGAACTCGACGCCGCCCGCGCCCGCTGGCACCGGCTGACGGGGCACGTCCCGGGCTGATCGGGCCGTCAGACCGGGTTCGTGAAGGGCGCGGTGCGGCAGGACAGCCGGTGGTTCGCGGAAGGGGAAGCCACCCGGGCGGTCCAGAAAATCAGTAGCGGCTCCACGTCTGATAGCCGTTGGAGAAGCTCGCGGTGCTACAGGTGTGGAGACGCAGGCCGTAGTTGAGGCTGTAGTCCATGCACTCACCGGTGGCCACGTTCTTCCAGCTGACCCAGTTTTCGGTCGGGTCGGAGGCGTACATCCGCCACTTCTGGTAGCCGTTGTTGTAGCTCGCGTCACTGCATCCGTGCGTGCGCACACCGTAGTTGGCGCTGCCGTCGAGGCAGAGTCCCGTATAGGCATTCTGGAACTTGAAGTAGTCACCCGTGCTGGTCCAGTAGAACTTCTGGTATCTGGCGTCGAAGCTCGCCTGGCTGCACGTGTGCAGCCGGAGCCCGTTGGCGTTGCTGTCGTCCAGGCACTCCCAGGCGTAGTACTGAACGAAGCTCTTCTCCCCCTTGAAGATGTTGTCTCCGGACGCGTTCGCGCCCGTTTCCCCCGGCAGGCCGGATACCGGCACCTCGGAGGCATGCTTCGTGGGCGCCTCGGCCGTCACCTCCACGGACGGGCGGACCGGGTCGGCGGCCAACTCTGACGCCGACGCGCCTGGCGCGGCAGCAAACAGCCCAATCATCCCGACGACGGTAAGGGCGACGGACACGGGTCTTCTCACTGGGCACATCCTCCTGGGTACTGCACTATGGCCTGCATCACGGCTGTGTACCGCGCCTTTCCGCCGCACAAAAGCCGTGATCATCATGCCGCGTCGGCCAATGAATAGTCCATGAGGTTCTCGCCCACCGAACAAGCGCGCTCACCCCGGGACGTCCCCCGGCCCCGTGAACTCGCGGACCACGACCGAACCCCGGTCCTGGCGGCCCGGTTCCGTGGGTCGATGGGTCACCGGTTCCCCGCCCGGCACCCGCCACCGCCGACGGAGGCGGCCCCCACCTCCACCGAGCCACCGCCACCGCCACCGCCACCACCACCGCCGTCAGCGATGCCCCAGGACATTGACCACCCGCCCCGAGGGGTCGCGGACGAAGAACCGCCGTACGCCCCACTCCTCGTCCCGCAGCGCATGGACGATCTCCGCGCCGCTCTCCCGCAGGACCTCGTAGGCGGCGTCCACGTCGTCGACCTCGATGCTCATGTCGGGGACGACGGGCGCGGTCCTGTCGCTGTGCATGACGCTGATCTGCGCCGCCGGGCCGGCCGGGGAGGCGAGCGTCATGATCCAGCCGTGGTTCATGACCTCCTCGAAGCCCAGCAGGCCGTAGAACTCCCGGCTCTCCTGCGCGGCCTCCGTGCGGATGTTGGGTACAACGCGGCGAACGGCCATCGACGACTCCCGGACGAGAACGAACCTGCCTGGCCCTTCCAGGGGTACTACACCGCGCCCGTCACCGAGGCCGTTTCCGGTGCTCACCCTCGCCGGGAGGGCCGGTCACGCCCCGGGGAACGACCGTCCGGCGGCGGCCCCGCGCCCCGCCGCGCCAACGCCGCGCGCCGAGGGACCCGTTCACCAACTATTGACACGCTCTTGTCAGGAGCGGAACACTCCCGAGTGGGAGAGCGCTCTCCCAACTCCATGCAATCCCCCACGAACGCAGGAGGAGGTCTCCATGCCACGGAGGTCGAGAACCCTCACCGGACTGCTCTTGTTCACTTCGCTGACGCTGACCACGGCGGGGATCGCCGGGATCACGGCGACGGCGAACGCTTCCACCGAAAGCCCCGCACAGGCGGCGGGCACGCACGCGCAGCACGCCGCGTACTCCATGCCGGGGATGCCCGGGATGGCGGACTCCACGCAGGCCTCGGCGGACGATCCGGACGGGGACGGCTACATCATGGCCGACCCGCCGGTCACCGGGGTCACCCCGTCGATGGAGGTGCCGCCGCAGGCGTACTTCCACGAGTTCCAGGCCAAGTGCGCGCCGACGCACACCGCTCCGGACGACCCGATCGTCTATCCGGGCCAGCCGGGCAAGTCCCATGACCACACGTTCATGGGCAACACCACGACGGACGCGTACACGACCGCCGACTCGCTCCAGAACGGCGACACCACGTGCCTGGCCCCCGGTGACAAGTCGGGGTACTGGATGCCGAGCCTGTTCAACGGGGACACCAAGGTGCTCCCGGACGGCGTCCAGACGATCTACTACAAGTCGGGTGTCACCGACTACCGGAGCGTCCGCCCCTTCCCCAAGGGCCTGCGCTACGTCGTCGGCTCCCCGATGCAGACCCAGGAGGAGTTCAAGAACCTCAAGGGCACGGTCGAGGGCTGGGAGTGCGCCGAGAGCTTCAAGAACTACGACTTCCCGGCGGCCTGCCCGGACCGCCGCGAGGTCCAGCTCAACCTCCGCCTCCAGGCCCCCAGTTGCTGGGACGGCATCCATCTGGACACCCCGGACCACAAGAGCCACATGGCCTACCCGGTGGCCTCGGGCAACAACTACAACTCCTGCCCGGCCGATCACCCGGTGGCGCTGCCGATGATCGAGTTCAAGATGGCCTGGCCGGTCAACGGTGACATGTCGCAGGTGAAGCTCGCGAGCGGACGCGGCTTCTCGTTCCACTACGACTTCATGAACGGCTGGGACGCCCGCACGCTGGACGCGATGGTCACCCACTGCGTCAAGGGCGGCCTCCAGTGCGACCCGCACGGCTACGACGAGAACCACCCCGACAAGGGCGCGGTCCTCGACGGGAACTACCAGCTCCCGTAGTCCCCACACCCCCACAACCGGACGGAGGCGGGGCCTTTTTTCGGCCGATCTTGGAGAGCGCTCTCCAAGATCGCTTCCGTCGCACCCTCACCACCCGCAAGGAGCACTCGCATGCACCATCCCCCCACACACAGGGCCACGCGCGAAACTGCCCGCAGGACCAGGCGCCTGGTGACCCCGCTCGCGGCGGCCGCGCTGCTCGGCGGCGGACTGCTCGCCGTCCAGGCCCCGGCGGCCCAGGCCGCGGGAAGCGTCGTCAAGGTCACCGGATCGCAGGGCGACTGGCAGCTGACCGTGGACGGTTCGCCGTATACGGTCAAGGGCCTCACCTGGGGCCCCTCGGTCTCCGACGCCGAGAAGTACCTGCCCGATCTGAAGTCCATGGGCGTCAACACCATCCGCACCTGGGGCACCGACGCCACCAGCAAGCCGCTCTTCGACACGGCGGCGGCCAACGGCGTCAAGGTCATCGCAGGCTTCTGGCTCCAGCCCGGCGGCGGCCCCGGCAGCGGTGGCTGCGTCAACTACCTCACGGACACGCAGTACAAGAACGACATGCTCGCCGAGTTCCCCAAGTGGGTCGACACCTACAAGGACAACCCGGGCGTGCTCATGTGGAACGTCGGCAACGAGTCCACGCTCGGCCTCCAGAACTGCTACGGCGGCGACGAACTGGAGGCCCAGCGCAACGCGTACACCTCCTTCGTCAACGAGATCGCCAAGAAGATCCACCAGGTCGACCCCAACCACCCGGTCACCTCCACGGACGCCTGGACCGGGGCCTGGCCGTACTACAAGAAGAACACCCCCGACCTCGATCTGTACGCCGTCAACGCCTACAACGCGGTGTGCGACGTCAAATCCGACTGGGAGCAAGGCGGTTACGACAAGCCGTACATCGTCACCGAGACGGGTCCGGCCGGTGAGTGGGAGGTCGACGACGATGCCAACGGCGTTCCCACCGAACCCACCGACGTCGCCAAGGCCGAGGGCTACACCAAGGCGTGGGGCTGCGTGACCGGGCACACCGGGGTGGCGCTCGGCGCCACGATGTTCCACTACGGCACCGAGAACGACTTCGGCGGTGTGTGGTTCAACCTGCTGCCCGGCGGCGAGAAGCGCCTCTCGTACTACGCGGTGAAGAAGGCGTACGGCGCCGACACCTCCGGTGACAACACCCCGCCGGTGATCAGCGGCATGACGGTCGACGACGCCACGAGCGGCGTACCGACCGGCGGCCAGGTCCACATCACCGCCCCCACCAGCGACCCGGACGGTGACGCGCTCACCTACCAGGTCCTGTTCAGCAGCAACTACATCGACCAGAACAAGGCCCTGGTCCCGGCGGAGACCACGGTCAACGGCGACGGCTCCCTCACCGCGAAGGCCCCGTCCAAGACCGGTGTCTACAAGGTCTACGTGAAGGCCACCGACGGCCACGGCAACGCCGGCATCGAGACCACGTCCCTGAAGGTCGTCCCGCCGAAGGTGGAGGGCACGAACGTCGCGCTGGGCAAGACGGCCACCGCCTCCTCCTTCCAGACCGACCCGACGGGCGGCTGCCCCTGCGCCGCATCCAGCGCCGTGGACGGCAAGAACGACACCCGCTGGGCCAGCGACTGGAGCGATCCGCAGTGGCTCCAGGTCGATCTGGGCACCTCCACCACCTTCAAGCACGTCCAGCTCTCCTGGGACCCGGCGTACGGCAAGGCGTACGACATCCAGACGTCCGAGGACGGCCAGAACTGGACGACGGTGAAGTCCGTGACGGACGGCGACGGCGACATCGACGACTTCGACGTCAACGGCACCGGCCGCTACGTACGGATCAACGCCACCGCCCGCGGCACCGGCTGGGGCTACTCGCTCTACGAGTTCGGGATCTACAGCTGACGGGAGGCGTCCGCACATGAGGGTCACGCACCTCGACCGGGCCCGCCCCTACGTCCTCGGTCTGTTCCGGATCGTCGTCGGACTGCTCTTCGCCTGCCACGGCGTCGCCTCGCTCTTCGGCGTCCTCGGCAGACCGGAACTCCCGGCGGGCACCTGGCCGGGCTGGTACGCGGCCGTCATCCAGCTGGCCGGCGGCACCCTGGTCCTGATCGGCCTCGGCACCCGGACGGCGGCCCTCATCGGCTCCGGCTCCATGGCCTTCGCGTACTTCGACGTCCACCAGCGGACGGGCCTGCTCCCCATCGAGAACGGCGGAGAACCCGCCGCCCTCTTCTGCTGGACCCTCCTCCTGCTCACCGTCACCGGCCCGGGTGCCCTGGCGGCGGACCGCCTGTTCGCCACCGACGCCCAGCCCGCGTCCCAGCAGAAGGAGGAACACCACCTCGGCGTCCCCGTTTGAGGGAACGGCTACGCCGCGAACGGCCCCTGGGGTGTCCCGGGGGCCGTTCGGCGTTCGGCGTACGTACCCGGGAAGAGCGCGCTCCCCTCCCCCGTCCCGCTCAGGCGGTCTCGAAGCCGCCGCGCTTGATGTCCGTCACGAACGCGGTGAACGCGGCGGGGGTGAGGGCGAGAGCGGGGCCCGTGAGGTTCTTGGAGTCACGGACGGGGACGGTGCCGGTGGGGGCGAGGTTGGTGGCGACCTGGACGCACTGGCCGCCGTTCTGACTGTACGAGGAAGTGAGCCAACGAGGGGATTCGGTCGTCACGGTGTGCCCTTTCGCGTCTGCTGAGCCTCAGGCGGTCAGGAAACCGCCAAGCTTGATGTCCATCACGAACACGCTGTAGGCGGCAGGGGTGAGCGCGAGGGTGGGACCCGTCGGATTCTTCGAATCACGGACAGGAACAGTGCCGGTGGCGGCGAGATTGATGGCGACCTGGACGCAAGCGCCGCCGTTGTCGCTGTACGAGGACGTGTACCAGCGGGGGGATTCAGTGGTCACGGGATACCCTCTCGTCTCTGCTCGGCCTCAGGCGGTCGGGAAGCCGCCGTGCTTGATGTCCGTCACGAACGCGGTGAACGCGGCGGGAGTGAGCGCGAGGACGGGACCGGTCGGATTCTTGGAATCGCGGACCGGAACTGTGCCGGTGGCGGCGAGGTTGGTGGCGACCTGGACGCAAGCGCCGCCGTTGTTGCTGTAGGAGGACGTGTACCAGCGGGGGGATTCGGTCGTCACGGAGTGCCCTTTCGTAACTGCTCGATCATGGCCACGGACGCCGCCTGGGAGAGCGATTCGGCCTGTAGCTGATGGTAGGCCGTCAGCAGCGGCAGCACGAAGCTGCTTTCCCGCTCCAGGTGCCCCTGATGGGCGGACTCCGCGTAGGACATCAACGAGCGGTCGGGCATCGTCAGTATGTAGAGGGGCAGGTCGAACGGACGGCGGTCGCCCATGGAGAACGGGGCGATCTGGAACACCGTGGTCGGCAGCTCCGCGAACTCCAGTAGCCGAGCCAACTGGGCTTCCATGACGGCGGAATCGCCGATGGGACGCCGGACACAGCTTTCGTCCAGCACCACCAGGACGAGCGGAGGGTTGGGCCGCAGCAAGGAATCCTGTCGCTCCGCGACGAGCTCCACGCGTTGAAGCGCCTGGTCGGGCGTAATGACACCCCTTCTGACCGCGCTCTCCGCCAGGGCCGTCGCGTACTCCGGCGTCTGGAGCAGGCCCGGCATGACGCCCACCTCGTAGAGGCGGATCTCGGCGGCCTTCCCCTCGTGCCCCACGTACTCCGGGAACCCTTCCAGGAGGGCAGTGTCACGTGCCGCCCGACCCTGGCGCTCGAACTGGTCGCCGGTTCCGAATGCCCTGTCAGCCCTGTTCGAGAAGCGCGGAGTTGGAGACCTTCGACCAGTTTCCACAGCTGATACGTGGGTGCCCGAGTATCCCATGCGCTCACCCAGCTCGTCCTGCGTCCAGCCGCGTTCGTCTCGCAACCTGCGAAGACGCTCTCCGAACGCTGCGACTGGGGAACTCTCTGGACTCAGTTCCTTACGGTTCAAGGCACACCGCCCAACTCTTCGTGCGAATCGTGCAAGTTGAAGACCATGTGACTCTAGGACACGCTGAGCCGCCTTGGTAGTGGAACGACTACGGAGAGGTACGGCAGTGTCTACACAGGTACAACCGTCCGAATTCACCCCCGCCCCCGGGGCCCTCGTCGTCGATGTGACCCGGGCGCATCTGCCCCGGATCGGGGAGTTCCGAGGGGTCGCCGGCCCTTACTGGATGCTCCGGCCGGCCCGGGGCGGCGCCGAGTGGGAGGTGCTGCCCGAGCACACGCGGGAGGCGACGTCCCGGGAGCGGCTGTGGGCGCGGAACGCGCGGGAGAACGCGCGGAGTCGGGGTGAGGTCGCATGAAAGGCGACGGGCGGGAGGCGCGCGAGGGCGCCGGGGCGGACGCCGACGCCGTCCCGTCGTCGGGTGGGTGCGGGACGTGCGAGGCGTTCACCGCCGCCGAGGAGGCCGCGCAGCGTGCGGGCGACGGGAGCCGGGAGACGGACTTCCGGGTGCTCCGGCGGCGGCACGCGGAGACCGCGCACGGGGCGGACGAGGCGTAATGCGGCGCACGGGCCTCCCCGGCTGTCTCCGGGAGGCCCGTGCGATGCGGTGGACGGTACGGGCCTGCGGCGCCGGGTCGGCCCCTCGGCCGGGACCGACCGTCGGGCTTCGAGTCCCGGCTCCGGGACGTGCTGGCCCGCCGGGTCAGCGGATCGCCTCGTCCATGAGGACGTAGAGGAGCCCGACCAGGGAGCCGCTGCTGACGATCTCGCGGCGGTCGATCATGCCCCGTACGTCGGCCAGCGGGATCCACTCGATGCGGTCCGACTCGTTCTTCTCGGTCGGCGGTCCCTCGTACGTCGCCCCGTCGGCGCGGAAGATGTGGTGCTGGGAGTCGGTGATGCCGTTGGCCGGCTCGGCGTAGATGAGCGGCTTGACCGCTGCGGGACGCCAGCCGGTCTCCTCCAGCACTTCACGGGCCGCTGCCTCAGCCGGTGTCTCGCCCTCTTCGACCAGGCCCATGGGCAGCTCCCACGCCCAGGCGTCCGTGATGAAGCGGTGCCGCCACATCATCAGCACCTCGCGCCGCTCGTTGACCACGGCGGCCACGGCCAGGTGCCGGAGCTTGACGACGTGGTGTTCCCAGCGGTTCCCGTCCGGCGTCTCGACGTCAGTGAGCCACAGGTTCACCCAGCTGTTCTCGTAGATCGGACGTTCCCCGTGGATCTTCCACTGCATCGCTGCGGCTCCTCTCGGTCAGCCTCCAGCATCGCAGAGCTACACGTGCCCGTGCTTGCCGCCAGAATGGCGAGGATATCGATGAGAGAGCCCTGCATTCCACGGAGCCCCGATGACCGCCCAGCCCGCGCACGATCAATCGGTCACCGACCGCAGCCTCCTCGCCACCAAGGCGTACGGCACGGGCCGGCACCTGGCCGCGCGCCGGTCCCTGTACCAGTGGCAGACTCCGCGCCACGATCTTCCGGGCATGGTCGTCAGCGAACTGGCCGGCGTACACGGCTCGGTGACGGACGTGGGCTGCGGGAACGGAGAGTTCGTCGCCCGGCTGCGGGAGGACCGTACCGACCTGAACGTGCTGCCTGCGGATGTCTCGCGCGGCATTCTCGGTGCCGTCCCGGGAGCGGTCGTCGCGGACATCCAGCAGTTGCCCGTCGCGGACGGAGTCCTCGGCGCGGTTCTCGCGCTGCACATGCTGTACCACGTCGAGGACCAGGCCCAGGCCGTGCGGGAGCTGGGCCGTGTGCTGGCCCCCGGCGGCATCGCGATCGTCTCCACGAACAGCCGGACCGACAAACGAGAGTTGGAGAACCTCTGGCGCCGGGCCGCCGGCGATGTGCTGGGCGTCGCGGAGGGGCCAGCACGCGTGCAGTTGTCCTCCCGCTTCACCCTGGAGGATGCGCCGGCGGTCCTCGGTGAGGTCTTCGGTGAGATCCGTACGATCCCCCTGCCCGGGGTGATCGAGGTGACCGACGCCGACCCGGTCGTCGCGCACTTGGCTTCCTACGAGGCCTGGGCGGACCGAATGGGCGTCCCGTTCCGGGAGACGATCGAGCGCGCGCGGGAACGGGTCGACCAGACCATTCGGGCAGAAGGTGCCTTCCGCATCAGGTGTCTTGGCGGCCTGCTCGTCTGCCGTTGACACCTGCTGCCGCAGAGCGGGCTACGGCGGTTGTGGGCGGTACGGGCCCGCGCGGCCCCCTGTTCCGCGCGGGCCCGTACCGAGCCAGGACCGTCAACCAGTCGGGGCCGTCCGTCAGCCGATGCTGTCCGCCGGGCCCACGCGCAGATAGGTGTGCGTGTTGGTGATGTGCCCGGGGTCGTCGACCGGGCTGTAGTCCGTCTCCAGGAGCAGACCGTCGGAGGGGCGCACGATCCAGCCCGGATCGTGCTGGACGCTCAGCGGGAGGGTGCCGGACCAGGTCCAGCTGATCCGGGTGCCGGTCCGTCCGGCGGCGTCCTTCACCCCTTCGGTGACCTTGGCGCCGGGTGTGCCGGCCATGACCCGGTAGAGCGCGGCGCGCAGCCGGGGCGGGGCGGGCGCGTCGGTGAGCAGGGTTCCGGCCTGGCGTACGGTCTGCTCGTCGGCGGCGCTCCCCCGGGCACCCGCCGACAGGGCGCGGCGCAGCGCGTCCGGGGCGGTGGGCAGGGTGTCGAGGCCCTTCCAGCCGACCTGCCGGTCGCCGACGGCCCAACTGGTGCCGGACGGGTTGGACTTGGTGACGGTCCGGCCGTTGTGCGTCTTGATGACGACCGTGCTCCGGCTCAGGTACACGTCGTCGGTCCGGGCCCGCTCGCCCTCCACCCAGGTCCGGACGGTGGTGTGCCAGTACGGGGCGTCGATCGCGTCCCCGGAGGCCGCGCGGTCGGCCATGGCGGTGAACACCTCGGCCGCCGAGGCGGTGGCGGCCGGTTCGCCGCCGATGTCGGTCACGGGCAGGAGGGCCGCTCCGGCGGCCAGCACCGCGACGGCGGCGGCCCCGACCAGCACCCGGCGGCGGCCGGGGTGCGCCCGGCGTGGCCGGACGGCGGCGGCCGGGGCCGCCGGGACGGCGGGCCGGGCCGCGGTGTCGGCGGCGATGGCGGCGCGCACGAGGGAGCGGGCCCGCTCCCGGACCGCGTCGTCGGGCGGGGTGGTGCGGCCGGCCCGGCGCAGTGCTTCGGCACCGGGGAAGTCGAGGACGTCGGTGCGCTGGTCGGTGTGCGTCATGCGGGGTCTCCCGTCAGGGTCGTACGGGTGGTGGCGGAGAGTCCGTCGCGGAGCCGGGCGCGGGCCCGGTGCAGTCGGGAGCGCGCGGTGCCCGCGGGGATGCCGACGGCCGCCGCGGCCTCGGCCGGGGTCAGTTCCTCCCAGGCGACGAGGAGCAGCAACTCCCTTTCCGCCTCCGGAAGTCCGGCGAGTCCGGCGCGCAGGTCGGGGGCGACGGCGGCGGCGTCCAGGCGTGCGTCGACGGCGTGCCAGGGGTCGCCCGGCGCGGCGTCGGCGGGCGGCTGCGGCCGGTCCGCCGCCCGTGCGGCGGCCTGCCGGTGGCGGGCCAGGACGTTCCTGGCGACGCCGAACAGCCAGCCCCTGGCCGATCCGCGTCCGGCGTCGAAGGTGCTCCGGTGGGCGTACGCCTGGAGCCACACCTCGGAGAGCAGGTCGTCGGCGGCGGCCGGTGCCCGGCGCACGAGGTAGCCGTGCAGGGCCGTACTGTGCCGGTCGACCAGCGGTTCGAAGGCGTCGGGCTCGCGGGCCGCCCGCGTCAGCAGGTCCTCGTCCGGATCCATGAGGTCTCCTGTCCGATCCCGCCCGGGTGGCGGTCTCACCCCGTACTTGCGCGGATCCGGCCCAGGCGTTCGCGGGGGGGTGTCGCTCGGCGGCGCGTGACCGCCGGAAGGTCTCGCCGTACGACCGGCAGGGCCTTCCGGCCACGGCCTACTCCATGGCCAGCGCCTGCCGGAAACCGTTGTTGACGGCGGTGAGGCCGCCGTCCACGCGGAGGGTGGTGCCGGTGATCCAGGCGGCGTCCGGGGAGGCGAGGAAGGCGACGGCGGCGGCGATGTCCTCGGGTTCGCCGACGCGGCCGAGGGGGTAGAGGGAGCGGACGCGGTCGAGGGCGTCGCCTCGGCCGGACCAGGCGTCGGTGCGGACGGTGCCGGGGGCGACGAGGTTGACGCGGACGCCGCGCGGTCCCGCGTGGCCGGCGAGGGTGCGGGTGAGGCTTTCGAGGCCGGCCTTGGCGGCGCTGTAGGCGTGGTTGCCGAAGTCCTGGAGGCCGTTGACGGAGCCGATGGAGACGATGGCGCCCCGGCCGGACGCGGCGAGGTGCGGCAGGGCGGCGCGGGCGCAGCGGTAGGCGCCGGTGAGGGTGATGTCGAGGTCGCGGGCCCAGCTCGCGTCGGGTTCGTCCTCGAAGAGCGGGGCGTCCTCGGTGCAGGCGCAGGCGTTGTTGACGAGGACGTCGAGGCGGCCGAAGAGGGAGACGGCGTGGGCGACGGCCGTCTCGACGGCCTCGCGGTCGGCCACGTCGCAGTCCAGGGCCGCGGCCTGGCCGCCGTCCTCCCGGATCTCCGCGGCCGTGTCCTCGGCCCGTTCCCCGTCCAGGTCGGTGACGAGGACGCGGGCGCCCTCGTCGGCGAGCCGGCGGGCGGTGGCGGCGCCGATGCCCCGGCCCGCTCCGGTGATGAGGACGCCGTATCCGTCGAGTCGGGGCCGTACGGGAGAAGTCATAGCGCCGACCGTACTGCCCGCACCAGGGCCTGGGCACGGGGGTCGGCGGTGACTCCCTTCTGCAGACCGTTCGTCACGTAGCCGAAGGCGATGCCGGATTCGGGGTCGGCGAAGCCGAGGGAGCCGCCCCGGCCGGGGTGGCCGAAGGAGCCGGGGGCCAGCAGGGGGGCGGCCGGTCCGTGGAGCATGTAGCCCAGCCCGTAACGGGTGTTGACGACGAGGACACGGTCCGGACCCGCGGATTCCTCGGTGCGGGCGAGGGTGAGGGTGGCGGGGGCGAACAGCCGGTGGCCGTCGACGGGGCCGATCATCGCGGCGTAGCAGCGGGCCAGGCCGCGGGCGGTGGCGATGCCGTTGGAGGCGGGGAGTTCGGCGGCCCGGTAGCCGGGGTCGTTCTCGTCGGGGAGCGGGTCGATGGCGCCGAACGCCCGCCGGGTCAGCGACTCCGGGTCGCGGTAGGCGTCGGACACCGCGCGCTTGGGGCGCATCCGCAGCCCGCCTCCGGCGTCGCCCTGGGGCGCCTCCACGGGGCCGATCCGGCCGATGCGGTGGGCCTCGTCCGCCGGGATGCCGAACCAGAAGTCCAGGCCGAGCGGGCGGGCGATCTCCTCGGCGACCCAGCGGCCGACGGTGCGCCCGGTGACGCGGCGCACCAGTTCGCCGATGAGCCAGCTGTAGGTCTGGGCGTGGTAGCCGTGGTCGGTGCCGGGCTCCCACTGGGGGCGCTGGGCGGCGACCGCGCGGGGCCCGCTGCTGCCGTCGGCCGCCTCCGCCGGGGTGAGCGGGCGGTCGAGGGCGGGGACTCCGGCCCGGTGGGCGAGGAGGTGGCGGACGAGGACGCGTTCCTTGCCGTTCGCCTTGAACTCGGGCCAGTAGGTGGAGACCGGGGCGTGCAGGTCGATCTGGCCGCGCTGGTGCAGCAGCAGCGGGACGGCGGCGGCGATGCCCTTGCCGGCCGAGCGGACGATCTGCACGGTGTCGACGGCCCAGGGTTCGGTGCCGTCGACGTCGCGGGTCCCGGCCCACAGGTCGACGACCTTGTACCCGTGCCGGTAGACGGTGACCGCCGCCCCGCGGTCGCCGCGTTCCTCGAAGTTGCGGACGAAGGCGTCCCGGACCGCTTCGAATCCGGGCGCCACCGTGCCCCGTACGTCCACGCCTGCTCCCGCGCTGCCGCCGCTCATGCCCCCATGGTGCACGGCGTCGCAGGTCGCGGGTGGGGCGGGTCACCCCTCGGGCACCCGGTTGCGGACCGTGGGCCCGTCCGCGGCCCGCCCGCAGGCGGTTCTCACGCCGAAGGCACCGTCACCGAGCGCGGATCGAAGCCGAAGGGCAGCTCCAGCCGGTGGGCGCGCATCAGGTCCTCGTCGCAGAGGAGGTCCTGGGTGCGGTCGTCGGCGGCGATGACTCCGTCGCTGAGGATGACGGAGCGGGCGCAGAGTTCGAGGGCGTACGGCAGGTCGTGGGTGACCATGAGCACCGTGACGTCCAGGCCGCGCAGGATGTCGGCGAGTTCGCGGCGGGAGGCCGGGTCCAGGTTGGAGGAGGGCTCGTCCAGGACCAGGATCTCGGGGCGCATGGCGAGGACCGTGGCGACGGCGACGCGGCGGCGCTGACCGAAGGAGAGGTGGTGCGGGGGCCGGCCGGCGTACTCCTCCATGCCGACCTGCTTCAGCGCCTCCATGACGCGTTCCTCCAGCTCCGCGCCGCGCAGCCCGCCGGAGGCCGGTCCGAAGGCGACGTCCTCCCGGACGGTCGGCATGAAGAGCTGGTCGTCGGGGTCCTGGAAGACGATCCCGACGCGGCGGCGGATCTCGGCCATGTTCCGCTTGTCCACCGGCATTCCGGCGACGCGGACCGTTCCGGCGCCCGCCTCCAGGATGCCGTTGAGGTGGAGGACGAGGGTGGTCTTGCCGGCCCCGTTCGGGCCGAGCAGGGCGACGCGCTCGCCGCGCGCGACGGTCAGGTCGACGCCGAAGAGCGCCTGGTGGCCGTCGGGGTAGGCGTACGCGAGGCCGCTGACCTCCAGGGAGGGCGGTACGGGGGCGGGGTCGGGGCTCATACGGTCCATCCCACCAGACAGACCGCGAGGGCGAGCACCGGGAGGGCCGAGGCGTACGCCCACTGGGCGCGCGAGGCGGTCACCTCGTCGATGACGGGCATGGTGCCGGTGTAGCCCCGGCTGACCATGGCGAGGTGGACGCGTTCGCCGCGTTCGTAGGAGCGGATGAACAGGGCGCCCGCCGACTTGGCGAGGACGCCCCACTGCCGGACGCCGCGCGCCTCGAAGCCGCGCGAGCGGCGGGCGATGGACATCCGGCGCATCTCGTCGGTGATGACGTCGCCGTAGCGGATCATGAAGGAGGCGATCTGGACGAGCAGCGGGGGCAGTTTCAGGCGCTGGAGGCCGAGCAGCAGGGCGCGCAGTTCGGTGGTGGAGGCCAGGAGCACGGAGGCGGCGACGCCGAGGGTGCCCTTGGCCAGCACGTTCCAGGCGCCCCAGAGGCCGGGGACGCTGACGGAGAGGCCGAGCACCTGGGTCTGCTCGCCGGGCACGACGAACGGCATGAGCAGCGCGAAGGCGACGAACGGCACCTCGATCAGCAGCCGCTTGAGGAGGAAGCCGGCGGGGACGCGGGCCGCGGCGGCGGCGCCCGCGATCAGCAGGGCGTAGAGCCCGAAGGCCCAGACCGCCTCGCGCGGGGTGGAGACGACGACCACGACGAAGCAGAACACCGCGGCGATCTTGCAGTGCGGCGGCAGGTCGTGGACCGGTGAGTGCCCGTGCCGGTAGAGCTTGTGGGCGTGGCCCGCGCCCATGTCAGACCTTCTCTTCGGTACGGGTGTCGGCCTCGCCCTGCGCACGGCGTCGGCGGGAGACCACGTAGAAGGCGCCGCTGCCCGCGACGAGGGTGGCGCCGACGCCGATGATCCCGGCGAGGCCGCCGGAGAGGCGGGTGTTGGAGACGTCCTTGACGCCGTAGTCGGCGAGCGGGGAGTCCTTGGTGGCGTGGTCCTTGACCTTCTCGTCGATGCCCTGGTCGCCGGCGACCTTCTCCAGTCCGTCGGGGTTGGCGGAGGCGTAGAAGGAGACGAATCCGGCCAGGACGAGGGCGGTGACCAGTCCGGTGATCCAGAGCCCGCGGGTCGGGCGGTGGGCGGCGGGGGCGGGCTCGCGGGCGGGCGCGGGCGCGTCGACGAGTTCGCCGTCGATCCGGAGCTTGAGGGGGGCGGTGAGGCCGCGGGCGCCGTGGACCAGGTCGGGGCGGACGGCGATGACGGCGCCGACGGTCAGCGCGGTGATCAGGGCCTCGCCGATGCCGATCAGGACGTGGACCCCGACCATCGCGGTGAAGACCTTGCCGATCGGGATGTCGGTGGTGCCGCCGATCCAGTAGATCAGCGTGAACGCGGCGGCGGCGGCCGGGACGGAGACCAGGGCGGCGACGAAGGAGGCGACGGTCGCGGAGCGGCGGGTGCGCGGCAGCACGCCGAGCAGCCCGCGGAAGAGGGCGTACGCGACGACGGTGGTGACGACGCCCATGTCGAGGATGTTCACGCCGAGCGCGGTGAGCCCGCCGTCGGCGAAGAGGATGCCCTGCATCAACAGGACGACGGATATGCAGAGGACCCCGGTGTAGGGCCCGACGAGTATCGCGGCCAGTGCCCCGCCCAGCAGATGTCCGCTGGTGCCGGCGGCGACCGGGAAGTTCAGCATCTGCACGGCGAAGATGAACGCGGCGACGAGCCCCGCGAGCGGCGCGGTGCGCTCGTCCAGTTCCCGGCGCGCGCCCTTCAGGCTGACGGCCACCGCCCCGGCGGCCACCACCCCGGTGACGGCGGAGACGGGCGCGTTGATGAATCCGTCGGGTACATGCATGGGGGGAGGCTCCGCTTCTGCGTGACCGCATAGCTGCGCGGGGTCATGAACCTCTCAATGATAGGCCCTTGTTGCAAAGAGGTCGCAAGAGCGGGGTTGTCACAACTGCCCGGCACCCCTCATCGTGCTCTTTTACGAAAATATGGGACATTGGAGGTCGAAGACACAGAAAATACAGGTGCACACAGGAGGAGCCGGCCCATGTCCCCCGTGATCAAAGAACATGCCCGAGCCCGGCTCGTCACCGATGCCCGCGATCTGCCCGTGGTCCATGTCGAGCTGCGCCACGACGCCGCGGCCGACCCCGGCACGATCCTGATCGCCTTCCCCGAAGGTTCCGTCTGGCCGGTCGGACGCGAGCTGCTGGAGCAGGGGCTGCGCTCCCCCGCCGAGCGCGACGGTCTTCGCGTCTGGCCGTGCGGCCGCGTCCAGCTCGTCGTCGAACGCGATACGCCGGAGGGCGTGGACGTCGTCCAGTTCGACACCGCGCCCCTGATCCGCTTCCTGCGGCGGGCCCGCACGGCGGCGGCCGAGGCGGAACGGACGGCGGAGCAGGAGGCCGCGCCGGCCTGAGCCCCGCCGCACACCACCCTCCGGCCCCCGGAGGGCGACGAACATGGTGAGAGCCCCCGTGCCCAGATGCACGGGGGCTCTCGTCGCCCCGGTCCCCCGTCCCCACAGGTAACCGGTGCTTTCCGGGACCGCGTTCCGCTCAGACGCGGTCCCGGAGTTCGGTGGCCCCCGTCACGATGTCCGGGAGCCGGTCGGACAGGAGCCGGTCGGGCCGGTCCGGCAGGACCGGACCCGGTCAGACCCGGGTCAGCTCGCGCTCGTCCCCGGCGTCGGGGCCCGGACCGTCCGCGGCCGGCTCGGTGGCCAGCTCCTTGCGGAGACCCTCGCCCTCGACGTCCACGTTGGGCAGCGCCCGGTCCAGCCAGCGCGGCAGCCACCAGGCACGCTTGCCGAGCAGCGCCAGGACGGCGGGCACGATCGCCATGCGGACGACGAACGCGTCGAAGAAGACGGCGATGGCGAGCGAGAAGCCGATCATCTTGATCATCTGCTCGCTGGAGCCGATGAAGCCGGCGAAGACCGCCATCATGATCACGGCCGCGGCCGTGACGACCCTGGCCCCGTGCTTGAAGCCGGTGACGATGGCCTGGCCGGGCTTCTCGCCGTGGACGTACGCCTCGCGCATCCGGGTCACGAGGAAGACCTCGTAGTCCATCGCGAGGCCGAAGACCACGCCCACCATGAAGATCGGCATCATCGACATGATCGGACCGGTCTGCTCGACCCCGAAGAGCGAGCCGAGCCAGCCCCACTGGAAGACCGCGACGACCGCGCCCAGGGCCGCGACGACCGAGAGCAGGAAGCCGAGCGCCGCCTTCAGAGGCACGAGCACCGACCGGAAGACCACCATCAGCAGCAGGAAGGCGAGGCCGACCACGAGCGCCAGGTACGGCAGCAGCGCGTCGTTCATCTTCTGCGAGAAGTCGATGTTCATCGCGGTGGAGCCGGTGACCAGCACCTCGGCGCCGGTGCTGGACTTGATGTCCTTGCCCGCGTCGCGGATCGAGTGGACCACGTTCTCCGTCTCGACGGAGCTGGGGCGGTCCTTCGGGACGACGGTGATCATCGCCGCGTCGCCGGCCTTGTTGAAGGTGGCCGGGGTGACGGCGACGACGCCCTTCATGCCGGAGATCTCGTCCCCGACCCGCTGGGCCGCGGCCTTGCCGTCGGAGCTGTTCTCGGTGTCGACGACGACGAGCAGCGGCCCGTTGAAGCCGGGGCCGAAGCCCTCGGAGAGCAGGTCGTAGGCGCGGCGCTGGGTGGTGCTGGTGGGCTGGGAGCCGTCGTCGGGCAGGCCCATCTCCAGCGAGGCGGCCGGGACGGCGATCGCGCCGAGGCCGAGGACGCCGACGAGCAGCACCCAGACCGGCTTGCGCAGCACGAACCGCGCCCAGCGGGTGCCCATGTTCGGCTTGGCCTCGGGGGCGTTCTCCGCCTCGGCGGCCTTGCGCGCCTTGCGGCCCATGACCCGCTTGCCCGCGAAGCCCAGCATGGCCGGGACGAGGGTGAGCGCGATCAGGACGGCGATGGCGACGGTGCCGGCGGCGGCGAAGCCCATCTTGGAGAGCATCGGGATGTTGACGACGGCCAGGCCGACCAGGGCGATGACGACGGTGAGCCCGGCGAAGACGACTGCGGAACCGGCCGTGCCGACCGCGCGTCCGGCCGCTTCCTCGCGCTCCCGGCCCTCGGCCAGTTCGGCACGGTAGCGGGAGACGATGAAGAGCGCGTAGTCGATGCCGACCGCGAGGCCGATCATCATCGCGAGGGTGGAGGTCGTGTTGCCCAGGTCCAGCACGTTGGCCAGCGCGGTGATCGTGGAGACGCCGATGCCGACGCCGATCAGGGCGGTGAGCAGCGGGAGTCCGGCGGCGATCAGCGAGCCGAAGGTGACGACCAGGACGACGGCGGCGATGGCGACGCCGATGATCTCGGTGGCGCCGGTCTCCGGCATCACCTGGAGCGCGTCACCGCCGATCTCCACGGTCATGCCGCTCTTCTGCGCGTGGGTGCCCGCGTCCTCCAGGGCGTCCCGGGTCGCGTCGGTCAGCTCCATGGAGTTGACCTTGTAGGTCACCGAGATGTACGCGGTCGAGCCGTCCTTGGAGACGGCCTTTCCGGCGTACGGGTCGACGACCGAGGCGATCTGGTCCGAGCCCGACTTCAGCTCGGAGGTGATCTTGTTGACCTCGGTCTTGTTGGCCGGGTCCGTCATCTTCTCGCCCTCGGGGGCCTTGAAGACGATGCGCGCGGTCGCGCCGTCGGCGCTGGCGGCGGGGAAGCGCTGTTCCAGCAGGTCGAAGGCCTTCTGGGCCTCCGTACCGGGAATGGAGAAGGAGCTGGAGGTGGCGGTGGACGCGGAGGCCGCGCCGAATCCGGCGAGGGCCAGCAGTGCCACCCAGATCAGGGCGACATAGCGGCGGCGCCGGAAGGCGAGCCGTCCGAGTTTGTAGAGGAATGTGGCCACGGAGGCGTACTCCCGGTCAGGTCGTTGAGAGGAAATGGGCGTGTGGAACCAGCCCGACGACGAGAGCGGCGTGTCAGGTGGGGCTTGGGGAGGGGGCCGTACGTGAGAGGACGCGGGGACCGGTGTGGTCAGGCTCCGAGAGCGGGGAGGATCACGGAGTCGACGTAGTCGAGAAGGAAGGCCTGGTCGACGGGGCGGTCCTCCACCAGCTGTCTGGTGGCGAAGGCGCCGATCAGCATGTGCGGTACGTATCCGAGCGCCGGATTGTCCGGGCTCACCTCTCCCCGGTCCACGGCGCGGCGCAGCAGCATGTCGAGACCGGTCATCTCCGGTTCGACCAGCAGTTCGCGAAGCGCCTGGAGGAGGTCGGGATTGTCGTGGACGGCATGGCTCAGACCCCGCATCAGCGCGGCGTCCTTCTCCATCTGACAGTCGTCACTGCGGCTGAGGACGGCATGGAAGTCACCGCGCAGCGAGCCGGTGTCGACATCGCCGAGGGAGACGGGCTTGTTGTGCCGCAGGGCCGTGACGACGAGCGCCGGCTTGCTCCCCCACTGGCGGTAGAGGGTGGCCTTGCTGGAATGCGTACGCGCGGCGACGGCGTCCATGGTGAGGGCGTCGTAGCCCACCTCGCGGAGCAGGTCGAGCACGGCGGCGTACAGCTCGCTCTCACGCTCGGGCGTGAGCCGTGTGCGTGCCATGTGTCGACCTCCTGTTCTCCTCGGGGCCGTTCCGTCCGGTGTATCGAGCGATCATCGAACGAAACTGTTTCGTACACCTGCACGCTACTCCCTCTCCCCAGCGAAACGGAACAGTTTCGCTTGTGGGCCGCACCACAGCTGTCAGCGGGCCGTAAAGACGGGCCACGCGGACCGGCCGGGCGGACGGGCGGACGGGCTGGGGGCGGACCGTCCGAACGTTCTCCTGTCCCCTGAGTTGCCGCGCCCCCCGCGCACCGAAAGCATGGGTGGGGTGAGTGACGACGTCTCGTATCTCCGGTTCCCGCACCTTCACGAGGATCTGCTCTGCTTCGCCGCGGAGGACGATCTGTGGGTCGCCCCCCTCGTCCCCGAGGGCGAGGTGCCCGGACGCGCCTGGCGCGTGACCGTCGACCGCACCCGGATCGGCCACCCCCGGTTCTCCCCCGACGGAACCCGCATCGCGTACACGACCTGGCGCAGCCTCGACCCGGAGATCCATGTGGCGCCGGTGGCGGGCGGCCCGTCCCGCCGGCTCACCTACTGGGGGTCGACGGACGCCCGGGTCTGCGGCTGGACCCCCGACGGGGACGCGGCGCAGATCCTCGCCGTCTCCTCGCACCGGCAGCCGTTCTCGTACTTCTCCTGGGCCTACGGCGTCCCCACCGACGGCAGCCCCGGCGGCCGGCTGCCCTGGGGCCCGGTCTCCGACATCGCGGTCGGCGACATCGACGGCGAGCGCCGCACCCTGCTGCTCACCGGCACACCGCCGCACGAACCGGCCGCCTGGAAGCGCTACCGGGGCGGCGCCACGGGCCGGCTCTGGCTGCACGGCGAACGGCTGCTGCCGGACCTCGACGGGCATCTGGACTCCCCCATGTTCGTCGGGGACCGGATCGCCTTCCTCTCCGACCACGAGGGCGTCGGCAACCTCTACTCGTGCCGGCCCGACGGGAGCGGCCTGCGCCGCCACACGGACCACGACGCGTTCTACGCCCGGCACGCCTCCAGCGACGGCCGGCGGGTCGTCTACCAGTGCGCGGGCGAGCTGTGGCTGGTCGACGACCTGGAGACCCCGGGCGCCGTGCCCCGGAAGCTGTCGGTCCGGCTCGGCGGCCCGCGCGCCGGGCGGCGCGTCTACCAGGTCCCGGCCGCGAGCAACGTCGACGGGCTCTCCGTGGACGAGACGGGCCGCGCCAGCGCGGTCTCGGTGCGCGGCAGCCTGTACTGGCTCACCCACCGCGACGGCCCGGCCCGCACCATCGCGGACACCCCGGGGGTCCGGGTGCGGCTGCCGGAGATGCTCGGCAGCGGCGGCCAGGTCGCGTACGTCACCGACGCGGAGGGCGAGGACGCGATCGAGATCGCGTACCTGCCGCGCGTCAGCGGCGACCGCACCCCGCGCCGGCTGGCGTCCGGCCGGCTGGGCCGGGTCCTGGAGCTGATCTCCGACCCGGACGGCGAACGGCTGGCCATCGCCTCGCACGACGGGCGGATCCTGCTCCTGGACACCGACGAGGAGACGTCCACCGGGGAGCCCACCGAGCTGATCCGCTCCATCAACGGCCCGGTCCGCGATCTGGCGTTCTCCCCGGACGGCGACTGGCTGACCTGGTCGCACCCGGGCGTCGGCCGCTCGCTGCGCCAGATCAAACTGGCCCGGATCCAGGGCACCGGCGCCCCGATCATCGTCGACGTCACCAACGGCCGCTTCGAGGACGAGAACCCGGTCTTCACCGGCGACGGCCGCTATCTCGCGTTCCTGTCCTGGCGCGGCTTCGACCCGGTCTACGACGTGCACACCGGCGACCTCTCCTTCCCGCTCGGCTGCCGCCCCTATCTGGTCCCGCTCTCCTCGGCGACCCCGTCCCCGTTCGCCCTCTCCCCCGACGGGCGCCCGGCGGCGGGCGGTCTCGACCCGCTGGACTCCGACGAGGCGGAGGCGGCGGAGGGCTCGACGGTCACGGTGGAGTTCGAGGGGCTGGAGAGCCGGGTCACCCCGTTCCCCGTCTCGGCGTCCAAGTACTCGGCGCTCTGCCCGGTCAGCGGCGGCGGGCTGGTCTGGCTGCGCTGGCCGATCTCCGGCGCGCTGGGCGAGACCTTCGCCAACCCGGCGGACATGTCGGGGCGCCCGACGCTGGAGCACTTCAACATCGCCAAGGCCAAACGGACCGAACTCGTCGACCACCTCGACTGGTTCGAGGTCAGCGGCGACTCCTCGCGGCTCGTCGTCATGGACGACGGCGAACTGCGCGCGGTCCCGGCGAACGAGCCCGGCGACAACGACTCCACCGTCTATCTCGACCTGCGCCGCATCCTGCACGAGGCGGACCCGGCGGCGGAGTGGCGGCAGGCGTACGGGGAGGCGGGGCGGCTGATCCGCTCGTACTTCTGGGAGCCGGACATGTGCGGCATCGACTGGCCGGCGGTGCTGGACCAGTACCGCCCGCTGGTCGAACGGGTCGCGACCCCCGACGAGTTCGCGGATCTGCTGCGCGAGGTCCTGGGCGAGCTGGGCACCTCCCACGCGTACGTCGCGCCCGCCCGCCGCAACGAGGGCCCCCCGCACTACCAGCGCGCGATCGGCCTGCTGGGCGCCGACTTCACCTGCCGGGACGGCGCCTGGACGCTGCGCCGCATCCTGCCCGGCGACTCCTCGGACTCCAAGGCCCGCTCCCCGCTGGCCGGTACGGGCATCCGGGAGGGCGCCGTCCTCACCCATGTCGACGGCCGCCCGGTCGACCCGGTCTCCGGCCCCTACCCGCTGCTCTCCGCTGCGGGCGGCACCACGGTCGAACTCACCTTCACCCCCGCCGAGGGCCAGGGCCGCTCCCGCCGCGTCGCCGTCGTCCCCCTCGTCGACGAACGCCCCCTGCGCTACCAGGACTGGGTGGCCAAACGCCGCGCCGTCGTCCGCGATCTCAGCGGCGGCCGCTGCGGCTACCTCCACATCCCGGACATGGGCGGCTCCGGCTGGGCCCAGTTCAACCGCGATCTGCGCCTGGAGGTCTCCCGCCCCGCCCTCATCGTCGACGTACGCGGCAACGCGGGCGGCCACATCAGCGAACTCGTCGTCGAGAAGCTCACCCGCACCATCCTCGGCTGGGACCTCACCCGCAACGCCCAGCCCGTCAGCTACGCCTCCAACGCCCCCCGGGGCCCCGTCGTCGCCCTCGCCGACGAGGCCACCTCCTCCGACGGCGACATGATCACCGCCGCCTTCCGCCTCCTCAAACTCGGCCCGGTCGTCGGCCAGCGCACCTGGGGCGGCGTCGTCGGCATGACCGGCCGCCACCGCCTCGTCGACGGCACGGTGATCACCGTCCCCATGAACGCGGCCTGGTTCGACACGTACGGCTGGTCCGTCGAGAACCACGGCGTCGAACCCGACCTCGAAGCCCTCCGCACCCCCCTCGACTGGGCCGAGGGCCGCCACGCCGTCCTCGACGACGCCGTCCGCCTCGCCCTCGACCTCCTCGCCGCCCACCCCCCGGCCACCCCGCCGTCGTACGACACGGCCCCGGACCGGAGGAGGCCGCCGTTGCCGCCGAGGTAGGGCTCCGGGACAGTGGTGGTCCGCCGTCCGGGGAACCGGCCCGGAACGCCGGACCGATGACTTTTCCCCCGCCGCGCGGTCTGAACCCGTGTAAAGCCCGCCGCACCTATCCCGAGGACACCATGCGCACACTCATCAGCACCGCTTTCGTCTCCCTCGACGGTGTCATGGAGGCCCCGGGCGGCGAGCCCGGCTACCGGAACTCCGGCTGGACCTTCAAGGACGTCGACTTCCTCCCCGAGGCGTACGAGATCAAGGGCCGGGAACAGGAGGAGGCCGGGGCGCTCATGATGGGGCGGACCAGCTACGAAGCGTTCAGCCCCGTGTGGCCGGGCATGGAGGAGTTCGCCGGCTACAAGGCGATGCCCAAGTACGTCGTGTCCACGACGCTCACCGAGGACGGCCTCGTGGACACGTGGGGCGAGACCCACATCCTCCGGTCCCTGGACGAGGTGGCCGCGCTGAAGGAGACCGACGGCGGCCCGGTCATCGTCCACGGGAGCGCCACCCTCAACCACGCGCTCTCCGACGCCGGTCTGATCGACCGCTACCACCTCCTCGTCTTCCCGCTGCTCCTCGGCGCGGGCAAGCGCCTGTTCAGCGCGGCCGACCAGGACACCCGGCACCTGAAGCTCGTGGAGCACGAGGCGTTCCCCAACGGCATCCAGAAGAACGTCTTCGACGTGGTCCGCTGAGGCCGGCTGCCTCGGGGTCCGCCCACGACGAGAGGAGCACACACCATGCGCAAGATCATCGTCACCACGTTCCTGACCCTCGACGGCGTCATGCAGGCCCCCGGCGGCCCCGACGAGGACCCCGAGAGCGGCTTCCCGCACGGCGGCTGGCAGAAGCCCACGTTCGACGAGGGCGTCGGCGAGGCGATCGCCGGCTGGTACGAGGACGCCGACGCGATGCTCCTCGGCCGCAAGACGTACGACATCTTCGCGTCGTACTGGCCGACCGCCGACCCGGACAACCCGTTCACGGAGCGCATGAACTCCATGCACAAATACGTGGCGTCCCGCACCCTCACGTCCGTCGACTGGCAGAACTCCACCCTCCTGGACGGTGACACCGCCGACGCGGTACGCCGCCTCAAGGAGACCGAGGGCCGCAACATCAACGTCGTCGGCAGCGGCGACCTGGCCCAGACCCTGATGCGCGAGAACCTGGTGGACGAATACCGCCTCACCATCCACCCGGTGATCCTCGGCACCGGCAAGCGCCTCTTCGCGGACGGCGCGATCCCGACGGCCCTGCAACCGGTCACGGTCACGGCGACGAAGGGCGGCACGGTCCTGGGGGTGTACCGGCCTGCGGGACGGCCTGCGTACGACAGCTTCTAGGGCCGTAGGAACGCGCGTTCACGCATCAGGGGCGGCGGGCCGGAGGACTATCCGGCGTAGGGGTTGCCGCCCAGCCAGGTGGTCCCGTCGAGCAGTTCGCGTGCCGCGTCCAAGTGACCGCTGTGGCAGGCGACCTCGGTGAGCACATGGATGAGCACCCGGCGCACGTCGGGCAGCCGCCAGGTCGGCCAGATGTCCACGGGCCACGCGGCGGGCTCCTGTTCCGGGCCGGCGGCGGCGAGCACGACGTCCGCGCGTGCGACGGCTGCCCGGTAGTCGGCGAAGACCTCCTCGGTGCTCATCCCTTCGGGGACGGACCAGTGCGCCTCCGCGCCCGCCGCGAGCTGGCCGGCCACATCCGGTTCGCCCGCGATCACCCCGGGGAACCAGAAACGTTCGACATCCACAGTGAGGTGGCGCAGCAACTCCAGGCAGCTCCAGCCACTGGGCAGCACCGGCCGCCGCAGATCCTCCTCCGAGAGCCCTTCGAGGATCCCGAGAACGTGCGCGCGCTGGCCGTCCAAAGCATCCTTGAGCGCGTCGAGTTCGCCGTTCACCGAACGGCGCCCCGCGCCGAGCTCTTGCTGAGCCGGGACGTCGCCCACCACGGCCTCGCCTGTCGTACGTGTACGTGTCATCCGCGCGCCTCCGTCACCCACAGAACACGACCTGACTCCGGCCTGGACGCTACACCGGGGGTACGACAACACCTGGCCGATCGGCGCCACGTCGTTCGCGAGCCGCCCGCTTCGGCGCGTGCGCGCATCGGACGCGGAACTCGCTGTGCGGGACGCCACGCTCCCACAAGGTCTCGAAGGAGTCGGAGAGGCCCTTGACGAGCCCCCTCTCCGCGCTGAACTCGTCTGCCACCAGAGCACCGTCGCCCCCGAAGTTCTGCTGAGGCTGCGCGTTACGCGGCATCGCACGCCCGCCTGATCTGCGACACCCTGGGTGCCGGGATACGGATGATGGTCTCGGCCACGGTCGGCCGGTGGTCGGCCGCTCCATCATTCCCAGGTTCCGAGACCCGAGACCCGATCCCCAAGACCCGAGCGTCGGGCTCCGGGCTCCGGGCTCCGAGCCCCGAGACTCGAAGACCCGTTCACTCGTTCGTGGGTACCCGATCGGCCGCTCTGCCCGAGTCTCGGAGCCCGGGACCCGAGCTCCGAGATCCGGGCTCCGGGATTCGAGCCGTGTCTGACAACCGGTAGGTAAATAAAAGAAGGTGGGAGAAACCTCCCCACCTCCCACCCCGTAACGGCGAGCAAGTATGACTACTTGTGACCGAGTTGCGGCGCAACGTCACGGCTGCTTACGGTGCCCCCAACGTAACGACCCCGACGCGGTGTTGATGCACCGGCCGGGGTCTCACCCCAAGATCGCAAGCAAGGACCGATCTCGTGGCTATCCAGAACCTTAGCTCCGCCCCGCCGCCGCCCGCCGTCCCGCCCCAGCCGCGTTCGGTTCCGGCCCCACAGGACGTAGGCACCGAACACCCGAAGGCCAGCCCCGGCTACGGCAAGCGGTCCGTGCCGGACGAACGCCCGCCCCACGCCGATGACTTCGCGTTCCTGCCCGAGCGGGAGCGGTACATCGCGGCGTACGTGGACCGGCTCCCCGAAGGCGCGGCGATGGGGATCAAATCGCTCGCCAAGAGCCAGCCGCTGTACGGGCAGATGGCCGTCGGCAGCGCGCTGCGGGCCCTGGGCGTGGCCGGGCATCTGCGGCAGGCGCGGTGCGCGGTCGGGGAGGGCGACAACGTCCGCTGGGTCACCCGTACGTTCTGGTCGCGGACGGCCCGCGACAACGAGTGGTGGAACACCTTCCTGACCGCCGAGGCGAGCCACCGCCTGGCCGGGCCGCCCCCGGCACCGCCCGCAGCCACCCCGGCGGCCCCGCCCCCGCCGTGGGTCCCGGCCGAGACGACGGCCCCGGCGCCGGAGAGCCCGGAAACCGCCATCGCCGCCCCGCTCGTACCCCAGCAGCGCCCGCCCGCCGAGGGCCCGTCCCCCGCCTACCTCGCCCTGGCCCGGCTGGGCCACGCCGACCGACGCGTCAGCCTCTCCGAGGACGACTGCCGGACGTTGGAGGCGCCGGCCGCCGCCTGGTTCGCACGCGGAGCGGACGCCGACGACCTCATCCACGCGGTCACCGCCGGACTCCCGCCCGCCGTCGACTCCCCCCTCGGCTTCGTCCGCAAGCGCCTCGTCACCAAGCTCCCGCCCCACCGCCCGGCCGCCCCGGCCCCCGCACCGCCCGACAGCTCCCCGGGCCCCTTCCTCATGCCCGAGTGCACCGCCTGCCGCGTCCCCGGCCGCCCCGAAGCCTTCTGCGACGGCCTGTGCGCCGCGTGCCGCCGCCCGGCCGCGACACCGGCCACGGACGAGGCCGCCGCTGAGCCCCCCGTCATCGATCGCGACGTCCAGGGCCACGTGGACCGGCTGCGCGAGCAACTGAGGCTGCGCTGACGGCTTCGCGGCCAGGGGCCCGGCCGGAACCCGGACACCGCAGACGTCAGCCGTCCGCCCCCTCCTCCACCGCCTTCCTCGCCTCCTCCAGGATCTCCTCCGGATCGATCATCCGGGCCAGGGTGTCCAGGTCGTCCGTGTCGTAGCGGCGGCGGACTTCCTCGTCCCAGAAGAGGACTGCGGACTCCAGGAGGTCGATGGCCTCCTCGGAGCGGCCGAGGCGGTGGAGGGTGAGGCCGTAGTAGGCGGCGGTCTCGGTGCCGTAGTCGAGGTCCTCGCCCTCTTCCCAGGCGGTACGGAGGAAGGGCTCGGCCTCGGCGTAGGCGCCGCGCTGGGCCATGAGCTTGCCGGCGAGCATGGCGTACAGGCCCCTGCCGTCGTCCTCGTCGGCAGCGGCGGCGGCGCGGACGAACCAGCGCTCGGACTCCTGGTAGTCGTGGTGGTGGTCGGAGAGCCAGCCCATCTGGGAACAGGCGGTGAGGTGGCCCGCGTCGGCGGCCCGGCGGCGCCAGGCGTCGCGCAGGGAGAAGCGGCGGAGCTTTTCGTAGAGCCCGGCGACGGCGAACGCGGCGTCCTGGTCGCCGGCCTCGGCGGCGGGTTCCATCCAGCGGAGGAGATAGGCGGCGTTGGAGCCGTCCCAGTCGTTGAGGGCGGCGGCGTACTCGTATCCGGCGCGCAGGTCGCCCGCCTCGGCGCGTTCGCGGAGGGCGGGCAGACGGGCGAGGTCGTCGGCGTCGGGGGCGGAGAGGTCACCGGACCGGAAGCGGGCGATGCGGTCGAGCTCGCGGGCGGCGTCCTTGTCGTCCTCGCCGATCTCCCGGAACCAGCGTTCGGCGTCGTCGTAGCGGCCCTGGCGCTTGCAGAGCAGGGCGAGGTTCCAGCGGGGCTTCTCCTCGCCGCGCTCGACGGCGAGAAGGTGGGCGCGTTCGGCCTCGGCCAGTTCGCCGCGCTTCTCGTGGTTGATGCCGAGCGTGGAGGCGGCCTGCTCGGCGCCGCGCTCATGGGCGTCCGCCAGGATGGCGCGGGCGCGGGGCCAGGCGTCCTCGTCCGTCTCGACGAGGAACATCGCGTGGAACAGCGCGGCGCGGGCACTGAGCGCGGCACCGCGCCCGTACAGCGCGTCGGCCTCGGCGGTCAGCCCCGGGTAGTCCGCGAAGTGCTCGTCCAGGTCGAAGAGAATCCGCACGGCCGCCTCGGCGGCGTCCTCGTCCCCGTCGGCCTCCGCCGCGTCGAGGGCGGCGGCCGTGCGCTCGAAGGTCTCGCGGAACGAGTCGAAGAGCTGGAACCAGCGGAAGACCGCGATGTCCCCCAGATCGGCGTCCTTCATCAGGAACGCGGCCGCCTCGGCGTGCCGCCCCTCGGCCGCCATCAGCTTCCCCAGCTCGATCTTGCAGCCGAGGTGCCGCCACCGCTCCCACCCCAGCCGGAACCACTCGGCCGCCTCCGGGTTCCGGTCCTCCATCAGCAGCGTGCCCAGTCCGTACGCGCACCCCGCGTCCCGCTCCGCCGCCGCCCGGTACAGCGCCTCCCCGGCCCGCCGGTCCCCCCGGATCTTCCGGTACCGCGCCAGCGTGTAGTGCGAGAACGCGTCCCCCGCCTCCACCGCCCGCTCCCAGTACGGAATCCCCTGGTCCACCCGATGGCCCAGCACGAAGTAGTCCGTGTGCCGCCGCGCTGTCTTGCCGTCCCCCGCCAGGGCTGCGGCGACCAGCGCCTCGCCCCGGGTGCGTATGTCCTCGGTCATGCCCGCATCGTGTCAGGAAGTGTCATCCCCGGGCCAATGCAAGGGGGTTGGGGGACGCGCCCCGCCCACCCGGTGTCCGACGGGCGTACCGCGAGCGGCGGCACCGCACCGGCGCCGCCGCTCGCATCCCCTGGCCGTATCCCTCAGCCGTGCGAGAACCGCACCGCCGGAAGCACCCGCCGCAGCCACTTCGGGCTCCACCAGGCCGCCCGCCCGGTGAGCCGCAGGAGGACGGGGAGGAGGACGAGGCGGACGAGTGCCGCGTCGAGGAGGACGGCGACGCCGAGCACGATGCCCATCTCCTTCGGCGGCAGCGGTCCGGAGATCGCGAAGGTGAAGAAGACGGCGACCATGACGGCCCCGGCCGCGAAGACGACCCGGCCGGAATGGGCGAGGGCGCCGACCATGGCCTGCTTGGGGTCTCCGGTGCGCTCGTAGTGCTCCTTGGCGGAGGCCAGCAGGAAGACCGTGTAGTCCATGGCGATGGCGAAGATCATCGCGAAGAAGAACACGGGTGCCCAGCCGTCCAGGAAGCCCTGCGAGGTGAAGCCCAGCGGGCCCGCGAGGTGGCCGTCCTGGAAGAGGAGCCGCGCGACGCCGAAGGCGGCTCCGGTGGAGAGCAGGCTCGCGAGGGTGCCGAGCGCGGCGATGACGGGTGCCTGCAGGGCGAAGAGCAGCAGCAGGAAGCCGAGCACCATGACGACGCCGATGACCAGTGGCGTCTTCTCGGTGAGGACGTGCTGGAGGTCGAGGTTCTCGACCGGTGCGCCGCCCACGAGGCTTCCCTCGGGCAGGTCCGCGCGCAGGGTGTGCACGGTGCCGGAGAGCGCCTTGTCGGAGGGGTCGACGTCGGGGACGGCCTGGATCATCGCCCAGTCGCTGCCGTCCGCCGCCGGCTGCGCGGGCATGACCTGCGCGATGCCGTCCGTGGCTCCGGTGACGCGTACGGCCTCGCCGGCCGCGTCGGCGGGGACGACGATCTGGAGCGTGCCGGGGGCGCCGGGCCCGAAGGACTCCTGCACGGCGGCGTACCCGGCCCGCGCGGAGGCGTCCTCGGGCAGCACGTTGATGGACGGCATGGCGGTCCGCAGCCCGATCACCGGCGCGGCGAGCGCCACGAGGACGACGAGCGCGCCGATGCCGTAGCGGAGAGGGTGGCGCCACAGGCGTTCGCCCCATGCCGTGAAGCGCGGCGAGGCGGGCGCGGCCTTCTTGGCCCAGGGCAGCGACACCGCGTCGATGCGGGGCCCGAGCTTCGCGAGGACCGCCGGGAGCAGGGTGAGGGTGGCGGCGAGGACGAAGGCGACGGCGAGCATGATGCCGCCGGCCATCGACCGGAACGCCGGCGAGGGCACGAGCATGACGGCCGAGAGGCTGATGAGGACGGTCGCACCGGAGAGCGCGACGGCCTTGCCCGCCGTGTCCATCGTCTCGGCGACCGCGCCCACCGCGTCGTTCTCGCGCCGGGTGGAGCGGGCCGCGCGGAAGCGCATGACCATGAAGAGCGCGTAGTCGATGCCGAGGGCGAGCGCGAACATCATCGCGAAGTTCATCGCCCACACCGAGATCGGCGTCAGGTGCGTGAGCAGGACGAGCGAACCGGCGGACGCGGCGAGTCCGGCCATCGTGAGCAGCAGTGGCAGCCCGGCGGCGACGAGCGAACCGAAGGCCAGGACCAGGATGACCAGCGTCACCGGCCAGGACATGAACTCGGACTTCATCATCGCGTCGTGGTTGGCGGCGTTGAAGTCGCTCCACAGCACGGACGCTCCGGTGGCGTTCACCTCGATCCCGTCCCCGGAGAGCGCGGCGAGCGGGTCCTTGAGGTCGTCGGCGGCCCGCACCATCGTGTTGGGGTCGGCGTCGGCGCCCGCCAGCACGATCGCGGTCCGGCCGTCGGGGCTGATCGTCGCGCCCTTCTGCGGGGCGACGATCGCGCCGACGCGGTCGTCGGCCCGTGCCAGGTCCCCGGCCTTGGTGATCACCTCGGCCACGGCCGGATCGGTGACGGGGCGGTCGGCCTTGACCACGATCTGCAGCGCCGAGGAGGCGTTGCCGCCGAAGTGCTTCTCCGCGAGGTCCCGCGCGGCGACCGACTGCGAGCCCTCGGCCTGCCATCCGGCGCCGGAGAGTGCGGTGTTGATCTTCGGAGCGAAGGCGCCGAGTGCGATGACGACGACGGCCCACACGAGGAACACGGTCCGGGCGTGCGAGGCCGACCACGCCCCGAGCCGCCCGAACGGGCCGGGCCTCGGTGGTGCGGCCTCGGCGGTGCGTCCCGCCGGGAGGGATGAGACGGCGGTCATGGCATCGGCCTTCCTGGTACAGAGCGAATGGATACCCTGGGGGGTATCAGAATCCGACGGTACGACCTCCCCTCCCTCGAAGGCAAATACCCCCGGGGGTATCCCATGCTCACCGTGCGCCGCCCACCACACACCGCACTCACACTTGCCGAACCTATCGATATTCAATAGATTTCCATCGCAGAACGATGGAGGTGATGGTCGTGGGAGACCTTGCGGTACGCACCCTGCGCGCCGTGCTCGCGGTGGTGCTCACCGGCGCGGTGCTCGTCCAGGCCCTGATGGCCTGGATGCTGATCAGCGGCAACGACCCCGAGGACGGGTCGCTCCCGCTCACCGCGCTGCGCGTGGTGACGATCGTCGGGATCGGGACGGCCCAGGTCGCCCTGGTGTGCGTGTGGCGGCTGGTGACGATGGTGCGGCGCGGCACGGTGTTCTCCGACGCCGCGTTCCGGTACGTGGACGGCATCATCGGAGCGGTCGTCGCGGCGGCGCTGGTCTGGTTCACGGTGACGGGGATCAACGCACCGGGTCAGCGGGAGGATCCGGGGGTCACGCTCATCATGGGCGGCATCGGCCTGGCGATCCTCGGCGTCGCGCTCATCGTGTACGTGCTGCGGTCGCTGCTGGCCCAGGCCGTGGACCGCGAGGCCGAGGCGACCCGGATGCGGGCCGAGCTGGACGAGGTCATCTGATGCCGATCGTCGTCGACATCGACGTGATGCTCGCGCGGCGCAAGATGTCCGTGGGCGAGCTGGCGGAGCGCGTGGGCATCACGCCCGCGAACCTGGCGGTCCTCAAGAACGGCCGGGCCAAGGCCGTACGGTTCACGACGCTCGCCGCGCTCTGCGAGGTGCTGCGGTGCCAGCCGGGCGACCTGCTGCGCTGGGAGGCGGAGGACGGAGATGTCGATGCGGACGGGCACACGGACGGGGATCGACTGACCGCCGCCACCGACTGAACCGCCCCGTCCGTACCGGGCAACGACCCACATCTGACGGCCTATCATGCACAGCATGGCCATCGACCTGATCCGCATCGTCTCCCGTGACTCGCCCATGGCACTCGCCCAGGTGGAGCGTGTACGCGCTGAACTGGCTGCCCTGCACCCGGGGATCGCCACCGAGGTCGTCCCCGTGAAGACGACCGGCGACAAGTGGATGGGCGATCTGGCCCAGGTCGAGGGCAAGGGCGCGTTCACCAAGGAGGTCGACCAGGCGCTGCTGTCCGGCGAGGCGGATCTCGCCGTGCACTGCGTGAAGGACATCCCGGCCGACCGCCCGCTGCCCGCCGGAACCACCTTCGCGGCGTTCCTGGAGCGCGACGACGTACGGGACGCCCTCGTGCACCCCGGCGGCCTCACCCTGGACGAGCTGCCGCCCGGCACCCGGATCGGCACCTCCTCCGTACGCCGGATCGCCCAGCTGGCCGCCTCACACCCGGACCTCGTCTGCGTACCGATGCGCGGCAACGCCAACCGCCGCCTGGAGAAGCTCGCGGCCGGCGAGGCCGACGCGCTGCTCCTCGCCCTGGCCGGGCTGGAACGGATCGGCCGCACCGACGTGATCACCGAGGTGCTGTCCACGGAGGTGATGTGCCCGCCGATCGGCGCGGGCGTCCTGGCCCTCCAGTGCCGCGAGGGCGACACCGCCCTCATCGACCTGGTCAGCGCGCTGGGCCACCCCGACACCCACCGCGCCACGACCGCCGAGCGGATGTTCCTCCACGTCCTCCAGGGCCACTGCAACAGCCCCATCGCGGGTTACGCACGCGCCGGGCACAACGGCGAACTCTCCCTCAGCGCCAAGGTCTTCACCCCCGACGGCAAGACGGTCCTCAACGCCCACGAATGGGCCGGCCGCCTCGACCCCGCCACCCTCGGCACCTCCGTCGCCGTGGCCCTGCTCCGCCAGGGCGCCCGCGATCTGATCGACGGCATCGCGCACTGACGTCCCCCATCTGCGGGCCGCCGCCCCGCGCGGCGCCCGCAGTTCGCACCACACCGTCTTGCGGTACGGGCCCTGCTCCACGCCCCACCGCAGCGCCAGCGCCTCCACGAGATGCAGCCCGCGCCCCGACTCGTCCCCTGCCCCGGCCGTCCGGAGCATCGGCCAGAGCGAGGGCGCGGCATCGCACATCTCCACCCGGATGCGTGCGCCGCCCGCGCCCTTCACCCGAAGCGTGACCGGCGTCCCCATGCCGACGTGCGCGATCACGTTGCACAGCAACTCGCCCACGCACAACTCCAGATCGCCCGTGTCCTCCCCCGCGAACCAGCCCCGCAGTATCCGCCGCACCTCCGGCACCGCCTTCGGCACGGCCACCAGATCCACCGCGAACGGCAGCACGCTCACGCCTCCCCCACCGCCGCCGTACGCAGCACCTCGGTCAGCCGCCGCGCCGTCTCCACGTTGCAGTTCCCCAACGCGACCAGCGGCGGCCGGGTGGTCCGCGCGGCGAGCGTCAGGGGGTCGACGCCGAGGGACGGCAGCTTGACGCCGTGCGCGAGGAGCGCGGTCCGGAGTGCGTCGATCTCGGACCCGATGTCGTACGCCTCGACGGCCTGTGAGTCGTTCATGAGTGCCGTGCACCTTTCGTTGCTGACTGTGACGAACACCTCACACGGTGCCGTACGGAGCTCTACCGTTGAAGCCGATCCCGCTCCACAGAAAGCAGCGAGAAGGGGCGGTCAGCGGTGGCCACACGCAAGGAGATCGATGGAGCGGCGGGAGTGCCGCAGTTCTACGGCAAGGAGTTGCGCTTCCAGCGGGAGCAGGCCGGCCTGACCCTCGAAAAGCTCGTGGAGGGCAGCTTCTTCGGCGTGACGTACCTGAGCGAGATCGAGCACGGCCACCGCCGTATGCCTGCGGAGCTGGCCCGCCATGTGGACCGGGTCCCGGAGACGGACGGGTTCTTCGAACGGCGTTGTGAAGATGTGCGGAAGGCGCGGCAGGGGGCGCATGCGGCGTTCTTCACCAACATCGCGGAGGCGGAGACCCGGGCCACGTGCATCCACGAATGGTCCGGCACCCTGATTCCCGGACTGCTCCAGACCAGGGCCTACGCCCACAACATCATCCGCTCCACTCACCCGCTCGACTCCCCGGAGGAGGTGGAAGCCAAAATCGCCGCCCGGATGCAGCGGGCGAGGCTCTTCGAGAATCCGAAGCGTCCGGAATATTGGGTGGTGCTCCACGAGTCCGTGGTGCACCATTCCATCGTCGCGCCCGTGGACATGGCCGAGCAGTTGGAGCACATCGCAGCCCTCGCGCAGAGTGGCCGCATCGTTCTACAGATCCTCCCGTGGAACGGGCCGACGCGCGCGTTCACCGAGTTGCCCATGTTCCACATGGAGTTCGACAGCGAGCCGCCCATCGTCTACACCGAGGGTGCCTACCACGGTCAGACCATCGATGATCCGGCTCTCGTGATGCAGTACCGCAAGGCATACGATCGCCTGAGGGCCGCCGCATCGCCGCCGGAGGCGTCCCTCGCTCTGATCAGGGAGGCGGCTGAGGAGCACCGGCATGGCCACGACCACCCTTGACCTCAGCGCTGCCACCTGGCACAAGAGCAGCTACAGCAACGGCAGCGGGGGTAACTGTCTCGAAGTGGCCCAGGACTTCGCCGCGTGGCGCAAGAGCAGCTACAGCAACACCAGCGGCGGCGACTGCCTCGAAGTCGCCGACGGGCACCCCGGCCTCGTCCCCGTCCGCGACTCCAAGCGGCCCCACGGCCCCGCCCTCGTCATCAACGCCGCCGCATGGGCGCCGTTCATCGAGAGCGTCAAGGCGCGCTGACGCGCCCGCCTCGCGCGGCGCGCGGCCGGGCACGGGTGACGGCCGTGAAGACCGCGACGGCGGCCGTCGTGGCGAGGGCGGTGACGAGGGCGTTGGCCACATACGGGTTGGCGGCGGCGCGGAAGGGGTCGAGGAGGAGCGCGAGGACCGCGCTGCCGGTGAGCGCGGCGGCGGTGGCGGCGCGCCAGTAGCGGTGGTGGACGAAGAACCAGCGGGCCAGCCCCAGGAGGATCAGGGGTGTCATGTGCAGGGTGGGCTGGTCGAGGGCGGCGAGCACGGCGTAGCCGACGGCGCTGACCGCCCAGCAGAGGGCGATGGCGGCGGCCGCCTCGCTCCAGGCGACGGGAGTTCTCATGCTCGGCGTCCTCCGAACAGCAGACGGGCACGGCTGTGGCGTCCGGGGCGGGTGAGCGTGCCATCGCGGCGGGCGCGGCGGCGGGAGACGTAGGCGCCGAGGAAGGCGGCTCCGAGGAGGGGCGTGGCGACGGCGAGGCTCACGTCCATGGGCCAGGTCGGTTCGCGGCCGTACAGCTTCGCGATCATGCGGATCGTCTGGCAGACGCCGATCACGAAGTAGGCACCGCCCCAGGAGCGTGCGGCCCAGGCGGAACCCTGGAAGTCCTGCGGGGCGCTTGCCGGCCGGAGCAGGCATCGGCCGCCCCAGAGCGCGCAGCCGACGCCGATGACGGCGACGAACACCGCCCCGATCGTGTCCAGGGTGTCCATGCCCTCTCCCCCACCTCACGCGGACCTGGGCACCAAGGGCCGTCCAGTCGTCCGGATCCCATGATCGCCGGTGCGGGGCGGGGCCGTCACCGGGCGGGGGCGGCAGTCCGGAAGGGAGGTTCCTGCCGGAATCCGGCAGGGAGCGCGCGAAAGGGGCGTTCCCGGAGCCTTCCGGGTACGCCCCTCGCGTTCTGGCAGCCGCGCGTCAGCGGTTGAACTTGTCCTTCATGTCCTTCGCCGCGTCCTCGGCCTTCTGCTTGCCCTTGTCGGCGGTGTCGCGGGCGCGGTCCTGCATGTCCTGCGACCGGTCCTGGCTGTCGTTGTCGCCGTCGCCCATCTTCTGCTTGCCCTGGTCGGCGAGGTCCTTGGCCTTGTCCTTGAACTGGTCGGCGATGCCCATGCTGGTCACTCCTCGACGTGTGGGGGGTAGGCCCGGGACGGGCCTCGACCAGACTTGCACGCCGGGCGATTCATCGCATTTCGATCATTGACCCTCTGTGGTGGAGGCGTGGCGTCCGGCCCGTTCGTCCTGGTCGGCGGCGCCTCCGGCGCCTACGAGGCCGATGCGCATGCCGTCGAGGCGGGGGGCGAATCGCTTCATCTCGCGCTGGCCGACGACGCCGATGAGGGAGGGGAGGTAGCCGCGGACGGACTGCATGCCGCGCAGCCACCACTGGGCGTAGACGTGGGGGGCGCGCCGTTCGATGCCGGTGACGATGCGGTCGACGGCGGGGCCGAGGGGGTAGGTGCGGTTGGAGGGCCAGGGCAGGCGCTGGCGCAGATCGCGCATGACGTCGTCCTCGTCGGCGCCGCGCACCATGTCGGTGTCGGTCCAGGAGAGGTAGCCGACGCCGACCTTCACGCCCCGGTAGCCGACCTCGGCGCGCAGGCTGTGGGCGAAGGCCTCCACCCCGGATTTGGAGGCGCAGTAGGCGCTCATCATCGGGGCGGGGGTCATCGCGGCGAGGGAGGCGATCTGGAGGAAGTAGCCCCGGCTCTCCATGAGGACGGGCAGGAAGGCCCGGCCGGTCACGGCGCCGCCGATGAGGTTGACCTCGATGACCCGGCGCCAGGCGACGGGGTCGGAGTCGACGAGGGGGCCGCCGGTGGCGACGCCCGCGTTGGCGACGACGACGTCGACCTTGCCGAAGCGCTCCTTGACCTCGCGTGCGACGCGGGCCATCGCCTCGTGGTCGGTGACGTCGGCGTGCCAGTGGTCGCTCTCCCCGTGCAGCCGCTCGGAGACCTTCTTCAGCTCGTCCGGCTCCAGGCCGACCAGGGCCAGCGTCGCGCCGCGCGCCGAGAGCTTGCGGGCCAGCAGTTCGCCGACGCCGCGTGCCGCGCCGGTGACGACGACGACCTGTCCTTCGAGACTCCGCCTGCCGCTCATGCGACTTCCTCCTCCTTCATCTTGTCCTCGGCAACGGCGGTGCCGCGCGCCGGGAGGTACGCGGTCACCAGTTCACGGATCTTCGCCGTGACGACGTCCGGCGCCTCGACCGGAGTCATGTGGCCCATGCCCGACAGCTCGGTGAGCCCCAGGCAGTCCGGCAGCGCCGCCGCGATGGCGCGGGCGTGGACGGGCGGCGTGAGCCGGTCCTCCGTACCCGCGATCACCGCGGTGGGCACCCGGAGTTCCCGTACGCCCTCGTCGAGATCGAGATCCGCGAGGACGTGGCCCCAGGCGACCCGGGGGCGCCGGGGGCAGTCGTGGACGATGCGGGCACAGGTGTCGACCCGGTGGGGGGACGAACCCGCCCCCATCGTCCCGTACTTGAGTATGCGACGCGAAAGCGGGGTGACCGGTCCGAGCGGGGCGCGGGCGCCCAGTATCGCGCGGGTCATCCGGGTGCGCACCGCGCCCGGCCGCAGCGGGACGACGCGGGCCTCGGCCAGCAGCCGGGAGCTTCCGGTGCTGCACAGCAGGACGGCGGCGGCGTGCTCGCGCAGTCCGGCGCGGCGGGAGGCGGACATCAGGGTCATGCCGCCCATGGAGTGCCCGGCGAGGACGGCCTTCTCGCCGGGGGCGAGGGTGGCGGCGAGGACCGCTTCGAGGTCGTCGGCGAGCGCCTCGGTGCTGTAGCCGTCGCGGCCGGCGGCGGGTGAGGTGCCGTGGCCGCGCTGGTCGTAGGCGATGACCTTGTGGTCGGTGGCGAGATCCCTTATCTGGGCGTCCCAGAAGTGGGTGTTGCAGGTCCAGCCGTGGGACAGCACGACGGCGGGGGCGTCGTCGCGGCCGTGCACCTCGACGTGTATGCGCGAACCGTCGGCGGAGACGGCCATGAGTTCGCGTACGGGGACCGGGCGGTGGTGCGCGGCGCGCAGCGGGCGGCTCATCGCGCGGCCTCCTCGGCGACGGTCGGCTCCACGGCGGGCCGGTTGTGCGGCTGCCGCTGCTCGGGGACCAATCCGCCCTTGGCGGCCCGTACGACCTGGTACTCGGCGAGGTCGACGTGCTTGGTCACGCGGCGGAACTCGGAGGTGGTGCCGGGCCAGACGGTGGTGTTGCGTCCGTTGGCGTCGAGATACCAGCTGTCGCAGCCGCCGGTGTTCCAGACGGTGCGCTTCATCCGGTCCTGGACGCGGCGGTTCCAGGCGCCGACGGCGGAGCGGCGGGCGTCCAGCGCGACCCGGCCGCCGAGCACGTCCAACTGGCGCAGGTAGTCGGCCATGTAGTTCAGCTGGGCCTCGATCATGAGGATCATCGAGGAGTTCCCGAGGCCGGTGTTGGGGCCGATGATCGTCATCCAGTTGGGGAAGCCGTCCGCGCTGGCTCCGCGCAGTGCCTGGACGCCGTCCTTCCAGGACTCGGCGAGCGTGATGCCCTCGGCGCCGACGACCCGTTCGGCGATCGGCATGTCCGTGACGTGGAAGCCGGTGCCGAAGACGATGGCGTCGACCTCGGCCTCCGTACCGTCGGAGGCGACGACCGTGGAGCCGCGCACCTCGGCCAGACCGGAGGCGACCACGTCCACATTGGGCCGGGCGAGCGCCGGGTAGTAGGCGTTGGAGAGCAGGATGCGCTTGCAGCCGATGCGGTAGTCGGGGGTCAGCTTGGCCCGCAGCACCGGGTCCTTGATGGCGCGGGCCATGTTGGACTTCGCTATTCGCTCGACCAGGCCGAGCTGGTCGGGATGCTTGGTGAAGGCGCTGACCTGCAACTCCCGGATGCCCCAGAGCAGTCCGCGGCGCAGGGTGCCGGTGAAGGGCAGGGCGCGGTGGAGTCCGCGCTCGGCGCCGCTGATCTTCCGGTCCATGCGGGGCATCACCCACGGAGGGGTGCGCTGGAAGAGGGTGAGCCGGCCGACCTTCGGCTGGATCGCGGGCACGATCTGGATGGCGGAGGCGCCGGTGCCGACCATGGCGACGCGCTTGCCGGTGAGGTCGGTGTCGTGGTCCCAGCGGGCGGAGTGGAAGACCTTGCCGGGGAAGTCGGCGAGCCCGGGGATGTCGGGGGTCTTCGGGTCGGAGAGCGGTCCGGTGGCGGAGACGACGACATCGGCGTGGAGCGTGGTGCCGTTGGCGCACTCGATCGCCCAGTACAGCTCGTCCTTGTTCCAGCGCATTACGGTGACTTCGTGGTTCAGCCGCAGGTGCGGCCGGATTCCGAAGGTGTCGGCGACGTGCTCCAGGTACGCCCGGATGTGTTCCTGGCCGGAGAAGGTGCGCGGCCAGTCGGGGTTGGGGGCGAACGAGAAGGAGTAGAGGTGCGACGGTACGTCGCAGGCGCAGCCCGGATAGCTGTTGTCGCGCCAGGTGCCGCCGACCGCGCCGGCGCGTTCCAGGACCACGAAGTCGGTGATGCCTTCGCGGCGCAGCCGGACCGCGGCGCCGAGGCCCCCGAACCCTGATCCGATCACCGCCACGCGTACGTGTTCGTGCTGGGCCATGCTGCCGCCTCCCGCGGTACGTCACACGACTCTGCCAGCAATCACTGGCATTGTGGGGAGCGTAGAGCAGCCGCGTACCGATGGGTAGGGGGCCTGCGGGGGAAAGTTACCGGCGGTACAACATCGGGCCAAGGCTGAAGCGCGGGCCGATAGGGTGCCGGTGTGGACGGAAGACGCGAGCACCGCGAGTACCGCATGGAGGAGCTGGCCGAGGAGGCCGGCATCCCGGTCCGGACCCTGCGCTTCTACCGGGAGCGGGGACTGATCTCGCCGCCCCGCCGCGAGGGCCGTATCGCCTGGTACGACGACCACCACCTCGCCCGGCTGCGCACGATCGCGGGACTGCTGGAGCGCGGCCACACCCTGTCCGGCATCGCGGATCTTGCCCGTACGTTCGAGAGCGGGCGGGACGTCGCGGAGGTGCTGGGCCTGGGCGAGCCGACCGAGGAGGTCCCGGTCCGGCTCACCCCCGAGCAGCTCGCGGACTACTTCGAGGGCGAGTCCACCCCGGAGAACCTGGCCACCGCCATGGAGCTGGGTTATCTCGGCACCGACGGCGACGAGGTCGTCCACATCAGCCGCCGCCTGCTGGAGGTCTCGGCCGAGCTGGTCCGCGAGGGCGTCCCCCTCGCCACCGTCCTGGCCTCCGGCCGCCAGGTCCGCGAGCACGCGGACGCCCTGGCCGAACTCTTCGTCTCGACCCTCCGCGCCCACAGCACGGAACACGAACCGCCCCAACTGCGGCCGCTGGCCCGCGCGGTGGTCGACGCGGAACTGTCGATGGCCCTGGACCGGCGGCTGCGCCGGGACGAGAAGGAGCAGCCGCCGGCGCCGTGAGCGGCCACCGGAGCCGTGAGCGGCCACCGGGGCTGTGAAGCCGTCAGCACCGGCACCGTGGCCGGGCCGGGGGTCAGCGCTCGTACACCACCGTGACCGGCGCGTGGTCGCTCCACCGCTCCGGGTGCGTGGCGGCCCGCTCGACCCACGCCTTCACGGCGGTCGCGGCGAGGCCGGGGGTGGCCACCTGGTAGTCGATGCGCCAGCCGGTGTCGTTGTCGAAGGCGCGGCCCCGGTAGGACCACCAGGAGTAGGGACCCTCGGTGTCCGGGTGCAGGGTGCGCACGACGTCGACGTACGCGGCCTCGTCGAAGACCCGGGTCAGCCAGGCCCGCTCCTCGGGCAGGAAGCCGGAGGCCTTGCGGTTGGCGCGCCAGTTCTTGAGGTCGGCCTCGCGGTGGGCGATGTTCCAGTCGCCGCAGACGACGACCTCGCGGCCCCCGGCGGCGGCGCGCGCCTTCAGCCCGACGAGATAGGGCAGGAAGGCCGCCATGAAGCGCTCCTTCTCCTCCTGCTTCTCGGTGCCGACCTCGCCGGAGGGCAGATAGAGGCTGGCGACGGTCACGCCGGGGAGGTCGATCTCGACGTACCGGCCGCTCGTGTCGAACTCCTCGGCCCCCTCGACACCGAATCCCCCGAAGCCGATCTGGACGCGCTCGGGCTCCCGGCGCGAGTAGACGGAGACGCCGGCCCGGCCCTTGGCGGCGGCGGGCGCGTGGACGGTGTGCCAGCCCTCGGGCTCACCCACGCCCTCCGGAAGCTGCTCCGCCTCGGCGCGCACCTCCTGGAGGCAGATCACATCGGCGTCCGTCTGCGCCAGCCACTCGACGAAGCCCTTCTTCGCGGCGGCGCGGAGACCGTTGACGTTGACAGAGGTCACAGTGAGCAAAGCACGCTCCTATAGTTCACAGGCGTTCGGAGACTGCGCAGCACACCGTCGGAGGCCGCAGTGAGCATTCAGGCACGATACCGAGGGCGCGGTACCGGGAGCACGACACCGAGAGTTCCGAACCGCATACCTGTACCATTCTCCGTATGATTATCCGGCCGACCCCCTACGACCACCCCGATGCCGTCAAGCTCAACGACCTCGTCCAGCTCGAATATGCCGAGCGCTACGGGGACGAGGGCGACGTCACACCGCTGGACGCCTCGATGTTCACGCCCCCGCACGGTCTGTACCTGCTCGCGTACGACGCGTCGGACCGCCCGGTGGCCACCGGGGGCTGGCGCGCGCAGGAGCGCAACGCGGAGGGCTACTCCGACGGGGACGCCGAGCTGAAGCGGATGTTCGTCATATCCGAGGGGCGCGGCCAGGGCCTGGCCCGCCGCATCCTGGCCGCCCTGGAGGACGACGCCCGCGCGGCGGGCCGCACCCGCATGGTGCTGGAGACCGGCGACCGCCAGCCCGAGGCGATCGCGCTGTACGTCTCCAGCGGCTACACCCCCTGCGAGAAGTTCGGCCACTACCGCACGTACGACAGCAGCCGCTGCTTCGCGAAGCCGCTCCAGGGCTGAGGGCGGCCCGTCAGCCCACCCGGGCGACCCCCGCGTAGAACCCGCTGCGCCCGGCGGCGGGGACGGGCCCGTCCCGGTACCAGGCGTTCGTGGGGACGAGCCCCGGCTCCACCAGGTCCAGCCCCTCGAAGAACCGCAGGACCTCCGCGTGCGTCCGGATCCCCAGCGGAATGGCCCCCTCCCGGTACGCCGACTCGACCTTCCGCCGCAGCTCCGGGTGCTCGTCCAAGGTGCCGTGCGAGAGAGCCAGGAAGCTGCCGGGGGCCAGCGCGCCGACCAGGGTGCGGGTGAGTCCGTAGGGATCCTCGTCGTCGGTGACGAAGTGCAGTACCGCGTTGAGCGACAGGGCGACCGGCCGGTCGAAGTCCAGGAGCTCCCGGGCCCGTTCGAGGATCACCGCCGGCTCGCGCACATCGGCGTGGACGAAGGCGGTGGCGCCCTCGGGCGTCCCGCTCAGCAGCGCCCGCGCGTGCCGCAGGACGATCGGGTCGTGGTCCACGTACACGACCCGCGCCGACGGCACGATCGCCTGCACGATCCGGTGGAGATTGGGCTCCGTGGGGATGCCGGCGCCGACGTCCAGGAACTGGTCGATCCCGCTCCCCGCCAGCCAGGCGGAGGACCGGTGCATGAACGCCCGGTTGCCCGCCGCGTTCGCGCGGGTCTCCTCGGGCAGCGTCCGCGCGAAGTCGCGGTCGGCCGGGTAGTTGTCCGTACCGCCCAGGAAGTAGTCGTAGACGCGGGCGGGGTGGGGCCTGCTGGTGTCGATCGGGGGCGAAGGCGGGGACAGGGGCTGGGGACGGGGATGGGGCGCGGGTCGGGGTTCGGTTTCGCCTGTCGTCACGGGCCGCTCCTCGGTACGGAGAGTCGCAGGGATCGGGCCAACCGCCCCAGCGTAGGGGGCTCCGCCCTCCCCCGTACCCCCACGGCGCTTGCCTTGAAGCGCACTTCAACACGCAGACTCCCTCCCACGGCCGCCGAGCGACGACGGCCGCGACCCGAGGGGGACCCATGAAGTACCGCACCATCGGCTCCGGCCCCGCCACCCGCCGCGAGGTCAGCGCACTCGCCCTGGGAGCCATGCTGTTCGGCTCGGTGACCGACGAGAAGACCTCCTTCGCGATCCTGGACCACTTCGTCGAGGCGGGCGGCACCTTCATCGACACCTCCGACAACTACGCGTACTGGGTCGACGGCGGCCTCGGCGGCCAGAGCGAACGGCTGCTCGGCCGGTGGCGGCGGAGCCGGGGCGTCGGGGACGAGATCGTCATCGCCACCAAGCTCGGCGCGGAACCGCTCGCCCCCGGCACCGGCTTCGTCGACAACCCGGAGGGCCTGTCCGCGAAGGCCGTCCGCGAGGCCGTCGAGCGCAGCCGGGAGCGGCTCGGCGTGGAGCGGATCGACCTGCTCTACGCGCACATCGAGGACCGGACCGTCCCGCTGGAGGAGACCGTCGGCGCGTTCGGCGAGCTGGTGGCACAGGGCGCGGTCGGCCTGCTGGGCGCGAGCAACCACGCGGTCTGGCGCGTCGAGCGCGCCCGCTCCCTCGCCGCCTCGGCCGGACTGGCGGGCTACGAGGTGCTCCAGTACCAGCACAGCCTGCTCCGCCCCCGCTTCGACGTCCCCAGCCCCCTCTTCCAGGACGGCAGCCTCGGCCACGCCGGCCCCGAACTCCTCGGCTACCTCCGCGCCGAACCCGGCCTCTCCCTCGTCGCCTACTCCCCGCTCCTCGGCGGCGCCTACACCCGCCCCGACAAGCCGCTCCCCGCCGACTACGACCACCCGGGCACGCCCGCCCGCCTCGCCGTCCTCCACGCCGTCGCCCGGGAGACCGGCGCCACCCCCGAGCAGGTCGTCCTCGCCTGGCAGCTCGCCCACCCCCTCCCCGTCCTCCCCCTCGTCGGCGCCTCCTCGGTCGCCCAGCTCGCACAGAGCCTGGCCGCGGTCGACCTGGAACTGACGGACGAGCAGCGGACACGGCTGGACGGGGCGCACTGACGGAGGGGTGGCTACGGAGGTCCGCAACGGTACGGGCGGGTCGCCCCGGGAATCCGCCCGGTGCCGTGCCTACGGTGCATGCCATGGCCTCCCTCGTCCTCGCGTTCCACGTGACCACCGAACTGACCGTGGCGACCCGCTATCTGGACCTGGCCGGTGTCCTGGGGTGCGCGGTGCTCGGCGGTGTCATCGCCCGGCAGGAGGGCCTGGACCTCTTCGGCTTCCTCGTCGTCGGGCTCCTCTCGGGTCTCGGCGGCGGCCTGATGCGCGATGTGCTCCTCCAGCACGGCACCCCGGTGGCCCTGACGGACTACGCGTACCTCGCGACCTGCTTCGCCGGCATCCTGATGTCCTTCCTGATGAACATGGGCCAGGCGGTCTGGACGCGGGCCTTCACCGTGCTCGACGCGGCGGTCATCGGCTTCTGGTCGGTCGCCGGCGTCAACAAGACCCTCCAGGCGGGCCTCGGCTGGCTGCCCGCCGTCCTCCTCGGCACCATGTCCGCCGTCGGCGGCGGCGCGCTCCGGGACATCGTCCTCGGCCGCCGCCCCGCCGTGTTCGGCGGCAACGGCCTGTACGCCACGGTGGCCCTGGTCGTCTCCGGCGTCACGGTCATCTGCTGGTACTCCGGCACCCCCCAGATCGGCACCGCCCTCGGCATCCCCCTCGCCCTCGCCCTGCGCCTCCTCGCCGTCCACTACCACTGGTCTCTCCCCGGCGGCCGCGACTGGCACCCGGCCGCCCGGCTCGCCGAGGTTCCGGCACGCCTGCGCCCGGAGGGCCCGCCGCGCCGGGGCGGGCCGTCCTCGCGCGACGACGAGGAGGCGTAGCGCCGAAGCCGGGCGTGTGGGGCTTCACGGATCGCTTCCGGGCGGCGGGCGGCGGGGGCGGCGGGTCCGCCGTCGGGCGGACGGGGGCGCCGTCGGGCGGAGGGGGCGCCGTCGGGCGGAGGGGGCGCCGTCGGGCGGACGGGGACCACCGCTGCCGGCGATCAGGCCGTCGGTCGCGGCGCCGCCGAGGCGGCGTACGCGTTCCGCTTCTTCAGCCTGACGCTCAGCAGGACGGCCGAGATCAGGAAGAAGAGGGCCCCGAGCCCCGCGTATCCGGCCACGCCCGAGATCTTGTCGCTTCCCTGGACGCCCTGGAGGACGAAGCCCGCACCGGCGAAGAGCGAGATCCCGCCGGAGAGCATCTGCGCGACCTGGCCGCCGTTGCGGCGGTTGCGGATCGCGGCGACGAGCTGCGGCGCGCCGGCGATGATCGCCCACACGCCCCAGACCGCGAGGGCCCCGGAGAGCGCGATCGAGGAGGAGATCCCGAGCGCGACGGCGACCCCGGCGCTGACCGCGACGTTGGTCCATTCCGCGGCCTTCGCGCGCCCCGTGTCCGGGTCGGCGCGCAACTGCCACAGCACGGCACCGGCGTCGAAGAGCGGATAGACGATCAGCAGGACGGTCAGCGGAGCACTCGGCCCGGACGCCTTCGCCGCGGTCGCGAACATGGTCCCCACCCAGACGGCGGCGAAGACGAAGCGCACGAAGTAGAGCGTGCGCAGCGACCGGGCGTACGCCGGTGCGGGCGCCGGCGCCGTGGACGGGTCGATGGATTCGGTGAGGGTCGGCATCACACACTCCTAAGTAGAGTAACTAGTTCGTCTACTTAAGGACGGTAGACTACTCCGTACACCCAGGCAAGCGGCAGAGACGAAGGTCGGAGAGCGCGGATGCGGCAGGAAGCCACGGACAGCACCCGGACCAGGCGGGGGCCCGCCACGCGCGAACGCATCCTCCAGGCCGCGAGCGAGCTGTTCTACGCGGAGGGCATCCGCGGAACGAGCGCGGACCGCATCATCGCCCGGGTGGGCATCACGAAGGTCACCTTCTACCGCCACTTCCCCACGAAGAGCGACCTCGTCGTCGCCTACCTCCAGCAGCAGGCCGCCGGAGAACGCACATGGTTCTCCTCCCTCCGCACGGCGGGCGACCCGACGGGCTCACTGCGCGCGATCGCCGCCGGCATCGGCGCCGCGAGCTGCACCCCCGGATTCCGCGGCTGCGCGTTCATCAACGCCGCCGCGGAGTTCTCGGACCCGCAGGACCCCGTCCGCACCGTCGTCGACGAGCACCGCCGATGGATGCTCGACGAGTTCGCCGCCATCGCCACCGAGGCCGGGGTGCCCGACCCCGCCACGACCGCACGCCAGCTCATGATCCTGCGCGACGGCGCGATGGTGAACGGCTACCTCGGCCACTCCACATCCCTCCAGGAGTCCCTCTCCGCCGCGTTCGACTCCGTGATCACCGCCGCGACCCGCTGAACGGACCGCGGGAGCGGCGCGCATCAGCCCTTCACGGCCACCCACGACCACCCCGCCAAGATCATCAAGGAAATTAGCCACGGCCCCCGGCCGAGGGGTCCGGCACCCCAAGTCCCCCCGGTCCCCCCGCTCATGGCGCCGAAGGAGAGGCACCAGCAGGGGCCACCAACACCCGGATCGCGAAGCCCGACAGCCCCACACCTCGCCCCACAATGTGACCTGCGTCACACTGAAACGGTGATGTCGAGGTCCCGAACCGGGGACCGCTCAGAGGTGTTCGACCATGACCAGCATCGACGCAACGGCACTCGCCACCCTGCGCGACACCGTACGGGGACCTGTCGTGACGCCCGTGGACACGGGCTACGACGAGGCCCGCAGCCTCTACAACGCCATGATCGACCGCCGCCCCGCGGCCGTCGCCGGCTGTGTGGACGCGGCGGACGTACGCGCCGTGCTCGCCTTCGCCCAGGAGTCGGGAATCGATCTCGCGGTCCGCGGCGGCGGCCACAGCGGCCCGGGGCTGTGCATGATCGACGGCGGCCTGACGCTCGACCTCTCGCCGATGCGATGGGTGCGCGTCGACCCCGGCGCCGGCACGGTCCAGGCGGGCGGCGGCAGCCAGTTGGGGGACCTGGACCACGCGACGCACACCTTCGGGCGCGGCGTACCGGCCGGGATCATGTCGACCACCGGCGTGGGCGGCCTCACCCTCGGCGGCGGCCACGGCCATCTGACCCGGGCGTACGGCCTGACCATCGACAGCCTCGTCGCCGCCGACGTCGTCCTGGCCGACGGCACGTTCGTCACCGCCTCGGAGCAGGAGCACCCGGACCTGTTCTGGGCCCTGCGGGGCGGCGGCGGCAACTTCGGCGTCGTCACCTCCTTCACCTACCGGCTGCACCCCGTCGACACGGTGGGCGTCGCGGTGACCGTGTGGCCGGTCGAGCGGACCGCCGAAGTCCTGCGCTGGTACCGCGAGTTCCTGCCCGCGGCACCGGACGAACTCAACGGCTTCTTCGCCCTGCTGGCCGTCCCCCCGGGCCCGCCCTTCCCGGAAGAGATCCACGGGCAGAAGATGTGCGGCGTGATCTGGTGCTACACCGGCGACCTCGCCGACGGCCGCCTGGAGGAGACCCTGGCACCGGTCGACGACCCGGCGCCCCCCGCGTTCCACTTCACCAGCCCCATGCCCTACCCGGCCCTCCAGTCCATGTTCGACGACCTGATCCCCAAGGGCCTCCAGTGGTACTGGCGCGGCGACTTCTTCGACGCGATCTCCGACCAGGCGATCGAGGTCTACGAGAAGTACGGCCGCGCCCTCCCCACCGCCCTCTCGACCATGCACCTGTACCCCGTCGACGGAGCCGCCCACCGCGTCGCCCCCACCGAGACCCCCTGGGCCTACCGCGACGCCATGTGGTCCGGCGTCGTCGCCGGCATCGACCCCGACCCCGCCAACGCCGAACGGATCCGCCAGTGGTGCATCGACTTCTGGACCGAACTGCACCCCCACTCCATGGGCGGCGCCTACGTCAACTTCCTCGGCCAGGAAGAATCCACCGACCGCGTCCGGTCCACCTACCGCGACTCCTACAACCGCCTGTCCGAAGTAAAACGCCACTACGACCCCGACAACTTCTTCCACGCCAACCAGAACATCACCCCGGCCGCGGCGTGATCCCCGGCTACCGGGGCACCGAATGCCCCGGAACGACGCAGATCATTTCCCACGGACAGGGCTCCCTCGATATCGAGTGGAGTCAGGGTGCCGCGCCCGGCAGAGTGGGACGGTGAGTGAACTGTGGGCACGCACCCTGACGTGGGCAGATGTGGATCCGGCTCGGCATCCGTTCGAGATGGCCGACGATGCGGCGGCGGAGTTGGCGAGCCTTGTCGCGCCCTTGCTGCCCAGCGTTGAAGACACTCACAAGGTTCGCCGGCGTTCGTCGGATCACGTCACCGAGTTCCTGACGGACCGGTACGGTCGGTGGGCGTGCGGCTGGAACTGGTCGGTCGGCGAGGGTGACTTCGACGGAGGCGTCGTCGAAGTCTGGTGCTGTTCATCCCATTCCATGACGACCCCGGAAGTGACTGCCCCGCTGATCGTCGAGGCCCTTCGGGAATGGCGTGGGTGGCTGGAGGACCTGGCGGAACGGTTCGCGGCTCTGGCGCCACCGGAGAACACCACGATCCCTTCGGTGGACCCCTGGTACTGGGAGCGGGCGTGCGCACGCCTGGTCACCGTGGTGGCTGACCGCACTCAGGCCGAGAGCGGCTGGTACGGGCATTGCATGCAAGTCCTCCGGTGGTTCCTCGCCTCCAACGGCCTCGGCGAGGGCCGCGCCGAGGAGATCGTCGAGAACGCGGTCGGTGGCCGGTTCGCCAGTTGGACCGAACCCGACGTCACGGTGGTCGACGCGGTGAGTTCGCGGTTCGCGAGCGGCGTGGACGACACCGGATGACCTCCGGGCCCGCCCAGCCCAAGGACAGCCTCGCCGACTGGCTGCTCATCCGGCCGGACATCTCCTGGCCGCCCTGGCGCGGCACGACCCCTGTCCCTGGAGCACCGGCCCGCGACGGCTTCCGAAGCTTCTTCACCGCTACGCGAGGTGCACGGGACAGCGAGGGAACCGCGCGGGTCCTGACCGCCCTCGACATGGCCTTCGCCGACGCGGAGCAGGGCAAGCCGCTGGCCTTCGCCCTGATGGCGAAGTGGCAGCGGATCGTGTTGGGCCACGACCACGTCGGCTTCCGCACGCTGTCGGCGTTCGCGAAGGGCGGACGGGAGCACTACGGTCTTGCACCCGGTACGCGGGAGCAGTTCGAGCACTGTCTGTCCGAAAGCACTCAACGGAATCTGCCCCTCCCGTCACGTGTCGCACGGACCTACCTCGACGTCCTCTTCTTCCATCCTTTCGAGGACGGCAACGCCCGCGCGGCCATGCTGGCGACGGCCTTCGTCCTGACCCGGGAAGGTGTCCTTCTCGACCAAGTCCGCCCGCTGCAGACCACCCGCTGGGCCGACGACGCCGAAGGCGCGGCCGACCTGGCAGTGCTGCTCGGCATCCTGATCACCGCTGCGGAGCGACGCGCGTCCCGCAGGACCCTGTCCTGAACGAACACGGCGTCCGCCCAACGAGCCGGTTCCGACCTCGTACGCGCAGCCGATCCCGCTGCGGGCATCGTCGCCGGCGAGCTTCACGGGCCTCGTCCCAGCGGTGGTCACGCCCTGTGGATGATGGTGCTGTAACAAGCATCAGCGGCGACCATATAAAGATCCACTTCCGGATGGATGTCGACGAGGACGGCTGGCCGCCCGCGGCCGTCGAGAGCCTGTGGGCGGTGAACCTCGGTGATGGCACGGCGCGTGTGGACAACACGCCCTGGTTCGCACATGAAGTCGCCCGCGGATACATCGTCGAGGTGGAGCCCGACAGCGAAGGCACCCTCTGGGCGGGAGAGACGGTCCGCCGCTCGGAGAACTGCACGATCCGGCTGATCGTGGTGAGGGACAACGGATCGGCTGCGGCCAGGCAGAGCGTCCTGGACGCCTTCCACGAGCTCGGCACGACCGGCGAGGGCATCGAGCGGTACGGGATGGTGGCGCTCGATGTCCCACCGGAAGCCGACCTGCGACGCATCCGCAGCCTCCTGGAGCACGGCGAGACGGAGGAGTGGTGGCACTGGGAGGAAGGGTGTGTCACCGCTGCCTGGAAGTCCACCGACTGAGCGGCTGCGCCTGCCTCCGCCCAGAGGTCCGGAGATCCGCACGACCGCCAGACACCCGTCCCCAGCAACAACCTCGTTTGGACTCGCCTCAAACAGACCCCGGAAACGCGGAGATCCCGCCCGATCAATCAGATCGGACGGGATCTCATGAACCCTCCTGAGCAAACTCAAGAACGTTCGTTGCAGTGGGGTGTTCACGAGTGTGTCTGACCAGGCCCGCCAGAGGCTCACGAAGATCGCTCCCCAAGTCGACGGAGATCGTTTCCCAACCAATCACGACCAGACGACCTCCGCTGTTCAGACACAGGGGCGAGGATGGGGAACTCCAAGCGCTGCTAGCGTGACCCGGTGATACCGAATGGCGCCCCTGGCGCGGAAGTTGACCGGTCCCGGCTAGCAGACGGCTCCCGCACTGCGGATGCCCTTACTGCGCTCGGAGCCAACGGCGAGCGGGCGCTGGATCACCTGCGCACGGCCCTGCAGTTGCTGGAGGAGCTCGACCGGTGGCCCAGGCCGCTCGAGACGGTCCTGGCGTCTTGCCGGTCAGCACTGGATGCACTCCTCAAGGAAGCCGGGGAGGACTTCGAGGGCCCACGCGCAGCCCAGGAACAGGTCAACACGGAAGTCGCCGCCCTCCTCAAACAGGCTGGCAAGCAGGGGCAGGCCCCTCTGGACAAGCTGCTCGTCGCACTCGATGCCGCCGACGTGCCGGATGTCCTGGAGCAGAAGGCCGGCCTTGGAGCGGGCGTTCAGCGGCTGATCCACATCCCTGACGGCCGGCTGCCGGTCCCAGCCGACCCCCGGGCGGAGTACGAGGGGGTCCGCGAGCTCCTGGACCTGGCCGAGGGACTGAGCACGTTGCCCGCCGCCGGGGATGACCAACGGGCGATCATCGAGACCCTGCGCCGCGTACGGCAAGCCCGCCAGGCCTCAGGAGCAGCCGAAGCAGCCGCCCGGCCGGACGGCCTCGCCGGCCTGCGGGACGCGTGGGCCTACTACGCGCGGGAGGTGAACGCCGGCAAGTTCCGGCCGCGTCAGGTGGCACACCTCACTAATCGGTACCACGGCACCGCCCCTGGGCCCGGCGAAGAGGAGGCGTTCCGAGCCTGGTCGAAGTTCTACGGGCGTACTTCCGGCAGTCTCCACGGCGGCGGGGCCGAGGACGAGGCGAGCACCCGACGCCTGGTCTCCAACTTCCTGGCGCACGTAGAGCAGCTCCTGCTCGACCTGCCCGCCCTGGCCCCGCTGCTGGTCTCACTCACCCGCAACGAGGCGCCGAGCGCGGCGGACGCCGCCGCGGTGGCCGCGATCCACCAGCCACGCGCGATCAGGTGGTTCTTCGCCAACGCCGTGAGCCCCGCCTGGCTCGACCTGGTCAACACCAATCGGCTTCTGCCCGAAGCGGGCCGGTGGCCGGCCCGTCCGTACCTGGAGCGCGTCGCGCAGGCGGACCCGCGGCGGGTACTGGAGTGGCTCAGGAAGCACCGAGGCGCTTTCACCGACGCGGACCCGGCCGTGCTGGCCGGTCTCCTGAGGGTGGCTGGCGCCATCGGCGGTGCTTCCGCCCCCGAGGTGCGGACCGTCGTGTGCAAGGACGGCACCGTGGAGGCGCTGTGGCCTCAGCTGGTTGTGTGGCTGGTCGACGTCCCGGCCGACGAGCGGGACGTCGACTGGGTAGAAGTGGCCAAGCGGGTGCTGCTGTACGTGGTGGACCACTCTGCCGGGCAGTACTGGGAGCTCCAGGCGCAGCTGGCGGACCTCCAACGCTCCGCATACTGCCCGGACGGCGCTGGGGAGGCGGCCGTGGTGCGGGCCGTACGCAGCGCCATGAATGCGGTCGTCGATGCCGCCGTGAACTCCGAATCGGACCAGGCGGCCCTCGACATGGCGGACGATCTGCGCCAGGTGGTCTCGGCCGACGACTTCGGCCCGTCCGCCACCCGGATCGCGGTCCGAGCCCGCCTCGACTTCGCCCGGACCGAGTTCCAGCACGGCGTCCCCCTGGCGCAGCGCACCGCTGGATGGCCAGGCCTCCCGGGACCGTCCCGATGGGCGGACCGCGTGTTGGCCGCCCACCTGCTGGAGACCGTCCCTCAGCAGTACGACGACTCCGAGGCCTCCCAGAGCTGGCTCACGGCCGCCCGCGGCCTCCTGACGCGCCTCGGTGACGTCAAGATGGTTGGCGCCGACACCTTCGACCTGGTGGCTGCCGCCCTCGACCGCTGCCCGCCCGATACCCTGCCCGCAGTGGAGGCGGAGCTCGCACAAGGACTCGGCGTCGCCCCGACCGGGGCCGACCTCGACGCGGGCCGCCGCGCCCTCGCCGACTGGAACGCCCCACGGGGCTGGGACGCGGTGTGGTCGCTCTCCCCGGTCCTGCCGGCACCGGTGCTCGCCCCGTGGCAGCCTGCCGTCGACGCGGTGACCGACCTGATCGGGACCGCTCCGGCCAAGCCGCTGCCGCGCTTTCAGTTCGTCCCCTACCTCGACACCCTCACCGCCGCCACCAAGGACCTCGCGCCCGTCGCCACCGACCACGGCGCACCGGCAGCCGCCGCGCTCCTGCTGGATCGGCAGCGGACCGGATCCCTGTCCCTGGACTATGCCCTGACCGTGCTGGGCCGGCTCGTCGCCACCGACCCGGCCCTGTGGGCCACCGACGTCCCCGCAGTCGTCGCCGGTCTCGCGGACCCCGCCCTGCAGCAGGCCTACCTGGCCGCGCTGCGCACCCCGCTCACCGCCGACCCGTGCCCGCTCCCGGACCACGAGGCCACCACGAGGGCCGTCACCGCAGCACTGTGGGACCTGCTCAGCGCGCCCGGTGTCGGGGCCTCGGTCCAGATGCAGGCACAGCTCACGCTGTGCCTGGCGCTGAGCGAGGCATGGACACACCGAATCGACCTCGGGGATATCGCGGCTACGTTCACCGCCTGGCTGGAGACAGCCGTCACCGCGTGGACCGAGCCGACCACCTCGGAGGCCGACCCGCTGTCGGCCGCACACCAGGAGATCGGCGGCCTCGCGCTGGACGCCCTCATCCGACACGGTCTGACTTTCGTCTACGCCCCGGCCGAGCTCACGGTGGCCGTCGAGACCCTTCTCGACGACATCCTCGACGAGGGAACTGACGACCGCGCCCTGGCGGTCATCGGCCACCATCTTCCCGCCTTGATCCAGCACGCATCCCGCTGGGTCGACCGACACCAGGCAGCTCTCTTCGACCTCGACAAGGCGGTCTCGCCCGCGGTCCTCGGGATCAACGCTCAGAGGAGCCTCCGCCCCGAGGGCATGCGGATCCTGCAGCGCCTCGACCCGGTCCAGCTCGCCGTCTACCTGAGCCGCACCAGCGGGGACGGTACGAAGAACGCCACGCTCTGGCCATACTGCGCGGCCCTGCTGCTGGCCAAGCCGGCAACCCTCGGCGGCCGTCCTGAGTTCCTCGCCCTCCTCTCCGCCCGCGACGGCGGCCCGGCGGCGATCTCCCGCCTGCTGGGCGAAGCCGAACGTCTCCTGCCCCGCACCGCCACACCGGAGAACGCAGTGGACGTCGAGCAGGGGGTGGACCTGTGGCGCGGTGTCCTCGCGCTCGACGTCCCCGGCTCGGCCGGCCACCTGCGCGGCGCCGGGAACTTCGCCCATGCCGCAGCCCTGGACGATGCGGTGTGGCTGGATCTGACCGCCCAGACCCTTGAGCGCACCACGGACATCACCCACATCACCGCCGTAGCACGGCGCGCGACACGACGCCCGGACCTCGAAGCCGCCCACCACATCCTCGCGGTCCTCGTGGCCGCAAAGGACCCCGACGACTCCACCATCGCGTCGTACCGCACTGCGGAGATCAAAAACGCGGGCGTCACCCTGTGGCAGACCTCCCAGCCTGGTACCCCAGGCCGCACGGAGCTCGGCCAAGCCCTCGCCCGCCACCACGACTTCCTTGAGGGCGCCGTGGATGAGTAAGGCTGAGAACCCTCGGCGAGTTGTGAGACGCGGCAGTCGTCACAGTGGGTGTTCACGAGTACCGCTGACCAGCAGCGCAACACTTCAGCCGGTGATTCTTTCCAAGCAGCCACGTGATCGTTCCCCACCTCGTCAGCGTGGTGGGTACGGTCACCGCATGGTGAGTAACTTCGATGTGGCTGAGGCCCTTGAGAGCGGTGTGTCGGACCGGTCGCAGGCATGGGAGTTCATTCGCGCCTTTGCCGCCGACTGGTACACACCCCTGACTGCGGGTGATGGTGTCGCCGAGATTGACCTTCAGCAGGTCGAAGCGCGCCTCGGCCTGCCGCTCCCCACTGCGCTACGAGAGGCGTACCTCCTCATGGGCAGGCGCCCCGACCTCTTCGCGTACCAGGATCCAATGCTGCCCCCACCAGGTCTGTTCGTGCACCAGGATCTCGGAGGGGTGCTGGTCTTCCGGAGCGAGAACCAAGGGTGCGCTTTCTGGGGCGTACGCCTGAGCGACCTGAAGGAATGCGACCCGCCTGTTGTCGTCCAGTCGCGAGACGGTTGGCGGCCCTTCATGGACCGGGTTTCGCTGGCGTGCGTCGAGCTCGTGCTGTCCGAGGCACTGTTCGGCAACGGGCAGCTCTACAACGCCTGCGAGTTGCCAGCCGACGCGATGGACTCGGTTGCGGAGCTCTTTGAGCGAGTGGCCCTCCCTGACTACCCCATGTGGACGGGCGACGACGAGTCTCCGGTCCGCTGGTACTCCGCTCCCGGTCTCCTTCTACGACAGGACGGACTGGCGCCTCACAGCTGGCTGCACGTTCGAGGAAAACACCTGAGCCACCTTGCGACAACCTGCGCTGCCATCCCCGGTCGGTGGGCCCAGTGGCAGGGCACGGAACCAACTGCGGTGGACGAACTGCCCTTCTGACTCCGTACGGCTGGGATGCGGTGACACTCGCACGACCAGCCGAAAAGAGGTCAACGAGAAGAGTCGAGCACGTGGTCGCGGAACTTCTGGAATCCGTGCCAGTCCGATGTCTGCTCTGCGGTGATCAGGTCCCCTTCGGCGCAGTCGAAGACCCCGCAGCCCAAGACGTCAGCGAGGCGGAAGACGGGCGGGAGCACGTCGTCGCCCGAGCCCCGGATGTGGATCATGATCGAGTCCACTGGGTCCTCCTCGCCGATGTTGAGTTCCATGGACCAGGTGGGTCCGAGAAGCTGGCCCCAGGTCGGGTCCGAGAGATCGGCTTCAGGGATGGTCTGGGCGATGGCACCCAGCACGTCGTGGCGGTGGCCAAGCGGAGGCGGGGTGTGGTCGTTTGGGATCTCCTGGACCAAAGTGACGTTGTCGGGCAGGCGGAGGAGGAGCACATCCCAACTCATGGCGGCCTTCCGTATAGGGCTCAAGTAGCGGTTTGTGGTGGGTCAAATCAGGCTGAGCTGGTCTTCGGGCGGCAGTGGGGAGCACGTTCTGCATCCTGGCAGAGGCCACTGACAGCAGCAGCGAGCCCGGAGGTGTCCACGAGCGACTCCGGCAGGGCGTCCCAGATAAGGAGGAGATCGAGTTGAGTCAACTGCCAACGAACAGGTACGGGGGTGTCTGCGCAGCCGATCATTGCTCCCAGTACGTGCAGCCCGGTGCTGGCGTTCGCATTCGGCTCAGGGATAAATGGCAGGTGTACTGCAAAACCGACGCTCCCGAGCCGGGTCTGGGGCGTCCAGCCCGTGGGGACGCTACGTCGTTGGCCGGAGAGCAACCGCGTGATCGCCCCCTTCGGGGAGAGGCGAACCGGTTTGCCGGCACATGCATGGACTGCTCCGTCCAGGTCGCAGCAGGAGCAGCAGTGCTGACTCTTTGCGATGACGGCAAGCGGAGAGCTCGGTGTCCTGTGTGCCAGGAAGTCGCATTCCGGCACGAGCGCTGGGACGAGAGCGACCAGTTCGGAACTGAGCCGTGGATTCCGGACGTGGTGCCGGCAGGCTCCGCGGCAACGATCCCCTTGCGCGTACTGACCATGGACCGCCCGTGCTGGAAGTGCGGCGAAGTCACCACCTGCGTGGTGGGCTTGTACCCGTGTCGTCCGACCTCCACTGATCGCTGGCCGAGGACGGTCGACGAAGCCTCGCGGGTATGGGTGAAGGAGCTGCTGGCGGAGCTCGGATTCACACCCCTTGCGGACTCGATCAAGCCCCGCTGGAGCTCCACAATGGGTGGGAGGTACCTGAGCAACGGCTGCTTGCACTGCGACGCTCTTCAAGGTGACTTTCCCGTGGAGGAAGAAGCATCCGACCTCGTCAGAGATCAGGGCACTGACGCTCTGAACACATTGCTGGTGGCAGACGTGCCGTCCCCGGCGTGGCAGCGGGTGGTCCACGGTGAATGCGGGGAGGGCGGTGGGCTGCTGATGTGAGGCCCTGCCACTGCCGGCCCGTACCTCTCAGACCAAGTCGGCCGGAGGCTGAACCGTGGGCTGCAGGGACGGTTGTCGGTGGTGCCCTGGATGATCGGGCGCATGACACACGGTTCCCGAGATGCCCTTCGTTCTCTCGCCCTGCAGTATCTGTCGCCCGAGGTAGCCGAGAACTGGGCTTGTCTGCTTCGGCCTGGCATTCGTCTGGAAGCAGCGGTCAATTCCGGCGACGCAATCGGGCAGCTCGGTGGACTCCCGGCGCTACCGGTCACCTCAGCGTGGCCGATGTGGGATGGACACGGCCCGCTCTCCTTCATAGCCTCGCTCGACTGCACGCGCCTCCAGGTGGCTGCGCTGGACATCGATCTGCCCGCGGCGGGGACGCTGCTGTTCTTCTACTTCGATGGGCAGTTGGACGATGGCGATGCTCTCGTTCTTGCTGAGGACCGGGAGAGCTGGGCGGGCGCCCGCGTGCTCTGCGTGGGGGCCGACGAGGAGGTGTCAGAGCGTGGGGCGCCTGCTGGGCTCAAGCCGTACCCGGTGGTACCACTGACCGCTCGGGTGGAGATGACTGCGACCGAGCCCTGGCATCCATCCGTCCGGGCCGTCTTCGCCCCAGGCGCCCCGCTGGGGAATCGGTACGACCATCCCGTCTGCTCGCAGGGGTTCCTCGAGGCGCTGTGGGAGTTCGACGAGGAGGTGGGGCATCAGATCGGCGGCCACGCTCACTCGGTGCAGAACCCTGTGGAGATCGAGATCGCGGAGGCGGTTTTGGACGGCGAAGTGTCCTGGGAGGACCCTCGGCTGTCAGAGGAGGCGGGCAACTGGGTGCTGCTGGCCCAGTTCGACAGCGAGGACGCCGCGGACATGATGTGGGGCGATGCCGGAGCCCTGTACTGGCTGATCCGCCCGGAAGATCTGGCCGCGCGGCGCTTCGAGCGGGCGATGTTCACCTGGCAGTGCAGCTGATGAGCGCGGCACCCCCCGCTTGGGGAGTCCAGTACACGCTGAGCCTGCCGAGTGAGGACGCTGCCCGCGCCGCCGCAGCCGAGCTTTCCGGGATGGGCCACCGTCTGACGGCAGTGCGCGTCCACGATCACTTCCGGTTCGTTCCGTCGAGCTTCTGGTACGGAAAGCCGTCGATGGACCCGGAGCTGGAGGGGTGGTGGCAGCTCTTCTCGCTGGCCGTCTACAGCGGGTACGAGCGCATGGCTCTCGAGCCGTTCTTCCGGAGTGAACGGATTCGGGTGGCCGGCGTGGCCCGTGCCCACGCGGGATTTCAGCAGGGGTGCAGCGAGGGGCATGCTGCGACTCTCGAAGGAGTCTTCCCACGGGACGGCCTGGTCCATGAGCAGTCCGGCGCCGATGTCGCCCTTCCGAGTCCTCTGCCCGAGGATCCCGCGCGGCCTCCGGCCGGTCCGCCGTGGAAGTGCATTGAGGTCGGTGAGCCCGCAGTGCTAGTCCAGGCCGTGGTGGCGGTCGCAGAGCGGATGTACGGCAGCGGGGAGGATGCTCCGGATGCCGTGGGGTGGCTGCTTGATGAGGAGTTCGCGTTCGGCGCGCCCTACGGGTCAACGGGCGAGTTCCTCGGCGATCTCGCGGATGCCGTGGCCCACCAAGGCACCTGCACCGACACCACCGCCGAGGCTGTCCCGTTCCTCATGGAGCTGGTCTGCGACGACAGCGTCGCGCCCGGCAGCCGGCTGGTTCTGCTCGGCGACCTGTTGCGGCTTGCTGCTTCGGGGCCTGCTGCAGAGGTCTCCCTGGCCGATCGCATCACCGCACTCGGGGGTGCCTGGGAGGAGTCTGCAGCTGAGTACCTGACACGGCGGGCCATCGGCAGCGAGTTGCCGAGACTGCTGTCCCACTGGGAGGACGAGAGCGATGCCGTCCGATTCGCCCTCGCCGCCCTCACGGCGCTCTGTGGCTCTCGTGACCAGCGCGCACTCTCAGGGCTAGCCGTTCTCCCGACTCCAGCAGGCAGCTCCCGCGCCGATGTCGTGTCGCTCGTGACAGCCCTGCTCAGTGACGACCGAGAAGGCTTGGTACCTGCACTGGACGGGCTGGCCTCCTGGTCGCCCCGCGTTGCAGAGAAGGCAGCCAGCCCGAACGTGGATCTTCAGAGTCTGGGTCTGGCCATCCTTCCGGGCCTCGTCCTCGAAGACGTGGCGTCAGGAATCGTGGCAGAGCCTGATCTGCCGTAACTGTTGACGATGTTAAGCATTACGACTGGCGTCGCAGACACGCAGGTCAGGGGCGCCAGACATCAGGCTCATGCTTCGTCGTGCCTCAACTGCCAGACTTCGTTGGCCATTTGGCTGCCGGGCACGACTGGCATTCCCTACGATGACTGCCGTTGTCCTGTCGTACGGGAGGGCCGAGGAGGGGCGGATGGACTTCACAGGGGCGGGCGAGCCGGATGCGGCTCCCGGGTTGCGGACGGCTGTTGAGATCTACTCCGGCAAGACTGATCGGACGCTGGCGCGGATCTCGGAGCTCGAAGCAGAGCTCGCGGACCTCCGAGTCGAGGCGGCAAAGTACGCGAGCACTCGCGATCAGCTGAGCGAAGCTCTCACCGAGCTCCTCGCGGGTCGCTCGGCGTCGTCCGAGGACGATCAAAGTGCCCAGCAGGAAGCTGACGCGGAGGACGAGGACGGCGATGCGTCCGCCGGCGACGAGTCGGAACCGAGCAAGCCGCCAGAGGAGACGCGTGCCGGGCAGAGCGGGCCTTCACGGTCGCCGTCCGGGCAGTTGATGCAGGCGGTCGAGCAGATCCTCGTGGGCGCCGGACGGCCGATGAAGGTCAAGGACATCACAGAGGCCCTTGGGCGCCCGACCAAGGGCGACGTCGGGCGGGCGCCCATCGAGACGACCCGCGCGACGTGCAAGCGGCTGGTGAAGAACGGCCGTGCCGTGGAGCACCCGGTCGGCGCCTTCGCCGCCCGTCGGGTCACGGAATCGCAGGGAGGGGAGGCCTGACGACGCCGCCCCGAACATGAGATGTCCCCTCCTCCCATTGCGGGGAGAAGGGGACGGGCTCCGTTGAGCTTGGACCCTCTTCGGAACCTATGACGTGGACCCTCGTAGTGGCTCACGCATCCCCGAGGCTAGAGCAATCCGCCTCGCCTCGGGGGCGCGTGGCCTATTTCGTCGTTTCCTGAGACGGGTTTCCCTGGGAACGGGAAGGCCGATTTTCATGCGTACTGCGCATTCCGTCCCGCGGGTACAGCGGGGCAGCGAGGAAATCTTCCAGGCGGGCAACGGTGACGACGTCCGGCCAGCACCGGCCGGCGAGCAGGTCGGCAATGGCCTGACGGTTGACGCAGGATCCCGTAGAGACCTGCCGCAGACTTCGCTTGTCGCGCTCCAGGGCGAGCGCGAGCGCGCGAGCGATGGCCTGGACGACCCTGGCGGCAACATCGTCGACGGCGGAGTCGGGCCAGGATTCCGGATCGCGGGCAAGGTTTCTCGGCGCGGTCTTACGGGCCAAACCTCCGACCATGTCGATGCACTCCTTTCCGTGAAGATCGCCTTCGACGTCTTCACTGGCTGCTTGTCCAGCCGGTTTTGTTGGTCTGTGACACTGAATCCGGAGGTCTCCAGCAAGATCCGCGACTACCGGCCCCGGCTGCCGTATCGGCAGTGGGCGCCGGTCGCCGAGCTGGTGAGAGCCACCGTGGCGGCGACATTTCCGGCCACCTGCTACGCGGCGGAGCATCTGCTGCACGTGATCGGCCGAATTGCGGTCTGGGCGGACCGGAGCGGACTGCCGCGCGACCCGGGAACCTGGCTGCGGACCGAGACGATCGACGCGTTCATCCTGTCGGGCTGCGTGGCGGTGAAGGACTCGACGGTGCTGACCTACCGGACCTGGCTGCGGCGGGCCCGGGAAGCCCTGGTTTGGGTCCAGCGCGGAGAGGCCCCTCCGGCTCGACTTTCCTCGCCCCGTACGCCGCAGCCGCCTTATGAAACCGGGGAGCTGGCGCGCCTGCGGGATTGGGCGAATCATCTGCCGGACCAGGCTCGACTCGACGGCCTCGCGCTCATGGCGCTCGGAGCCGGGTGCGGCCTGATGCCGGGTGAGGTCCCGCCCATGCGAGGCAGCCACGTTCGCGTCACTTCTGGTGGGGTCGCGGTGCTGGAGGAGAAGATGCTCGGCCGGCTCGTGGCGTGTCACTCCGACTGGGAAGGCACGCTGGCCGAGTTGGCAGAGACCTCCGGAACCGGGTTCCTCTTCAGGCCGGGACGGAAGGTCACCGCAGCCAAGAACCTCGTCTCTTCCTGGCCTGCCCGCCATCGGCCTCATGCGGGTCTGCCGCCGCTCTCCGCTCGGCGGTTGCGGTCGACGTGGATCGTCGGCCGGCCTTCCGAGGGCATCAGTCCGGAGGCGGTCGCTTCTGCCGCAGGCATGGCCTCCCCTGCCGGTTTGGCGGGCTACCACCACTGGGTGCCCCCACTGCCCAGGGCGAAGGTGATCCGCTTGCTGCGCGGCCGCCGCTCGTGAGGGCGCGGCCTGAAGCCGACCAGCTGGCCGCCCGCCATGCGCGGCCACGACTGCGTCCTGGAAGGCTCACCGAGATCCCCGACTCCAAGGTCGGCCAGCTGCTGTCTGTCCTCGACCGCTCCGGCCTGCCCCAACAGCTGGAAGATATGCTGCGAGGCCGCCCCGGGCCACCAGGCGTACGGCCGAGGACCGTACTGGCGGGCCTGATGCTCGCCGTGTACTACACGGGCCGAGCCACGGTCTCCGACGCCTGGCAGATCCTGCACTTCCGTCTCCAGCCCGCAGCCCGCGCCTGGCTCGGTATCCCCGAGTTGCCGCCGTCCACGGCACGCGCGTGCATAGCTGCCAGTCGTCGCCTCTACCGAGGGCTGGACCGGATCACCACCGCACTCGACCCGGCACGATGCGACCGGCGCCGGCGCCTGGACCAAGCGGAGGCTGACATCCACTCCGCTGTCTGGGAGGAGGCTGCCGGCCGCACGGCCGCGAACCGGCTCCAAAGGCTGGCGAACGACCTCGTACTGGTCCCGGTCCGGCTGGCACAGCAACGCGGATACATGCGGCACTGGGCCGGTGACGTGGGAGTGGACGCCACCTCGATCCCAGTTCTGGCCAAGCCCGACAGCGACTACTCGGGCACGGCGTCCGTCGAGATCACCGCTGGCTGGCACTTCAGCGGCGGCTCCGACAAGGGCATCTTCGGCTACAGCGCAAGCCTGCTCGTCGCCGCCCACTCCCGCACAGGCGAAGGAGCCGCGAAGGGCCGCCGCGCGCCCTCCTACCCGCAGCTCTGCCTCGGCCTCAGCCTGGACACTCCAACCGTCCGTACGGGCGAGAACGCGGTCACCATGCTGAAGCACATCGCCGAGCTTCGGCTGCCAACAGGCACCTGTGCCGCAGATCGCGCCTACACCGGCTGTTCGCCGGAGAACTTCCAGATCCCCGTACGCCGACTCGGCTACCGCCTCGCTCTGGACTACAAGGCGGCCGACCGCGGTATCCAGGGCAGCTGGCAAGGAGCCGTACTGATCGACGGCTCCCTCGCCTGCCCACACATCCCCAACGCCCTGGCTCAGGCCACTCATGGCATGGACGACAAGACCTTCCGCCGACGGCTCGACGACTTGAAGCCGGTGGTCGCCGAGCGGCTGCCCTACTTCCTCAAGCTCAAGCAGAACGCCGACGCCCGTGGAACCGTGCGCCTGCAATGCCCGGCGGCCGGACCATCCCCTTCGGTGAACTGTCCACGCCGAGAACGCCTCCGCCCTACTCGACCGACCGCCTCGGGCCCGCCTCAGACCGTGCTCAAACTGGCGGATCTCCGCTCCCGCGCCACCCACGCCTCGGCTCGCCCGACCATCCAGCTCCCTGACAGAGAATGGGCGGACCCTCCCGGCAAGGAGGCGCTGCCCGCCATCTGCGGGGCCTCCGCGATCAGCGTCCCCGCCGACGCGGCCGGAGACCTGAAGAACGCCAAGTTCCGGCAGGACAGCCACTACCTCAGCCCCACCTGGGAGCGGATCTACAAGCCGATCCGCTCCCACAACGAGGGCCTCAACGGCCGCCTCAAGGGCGCCTACATGGACATCGGCAACCCGATGCACCGCCGAGCACCCGGCCAGGTGGCCCAGACGATCCTGATCGCGATCATGTTGGCCATCGGAAACCTGGACATCCTGGAAACCTGGCTCTACGAGCGAACCGGCAGCCGCCTTTCCGACGCCGACTTCGATTCCATTCCGGCTGCCCCAGGTCGCGACTCGTCTTCCGCCCCCACACCACTCGACATGGGGCGGCACCCGCCGGCCAGCCTCTGATCGGGCAGCGTCACAGCCGCACAGCACCATCACCAGCCCCGGGCGACCGGGGCCGGTTCGCATGCCCCGGCAGCGGCCAGGCACCTGCCGAGCAACCCGCCAGAACCGATACGCCGCCATCCACCACCCCGAACAGGCATCGAACGACCCCCGAAACGACGAAGATCCCGCCCGATCTTGCGATCGGACGGGATCCCGTCACCGTTCCCGAGCTAACTCAAGAACAGTCGTTGCAGTGGACCTGTGGGGATTTGAACCCCAGACCCCCTCGATGCGAACGAGGTGCGCTACCAGACTGCGCCACAGGCCCTTGCGACGAGTGAAACTCTAGCACCCTCCACGGGGTGGTCGGAAATCCGTTCCGCGCTGGTCAGCCGTGGCGGCGTCGCGGCGGCGGGGGCCGGGGGTCACTCGTTGGCGGCGCGGGGGCGGTCGCCCTCGTCGTACTGGTCGAAGAGGGGGGTGCGGCCGCGTTCGCGGGAGCGGCGGGAGGGGGTGGAGCGCTGGCGGGGGGCCGGGTCCACGGGGGCGGCGGAGGGCTGAGGGGTGGGTTCGGCGGAGGAGGAGCGGGCGGCGCTCCAGGTCTCCGGGTTGCCGACCTCGACGCCGCCGGTGGCGCGGGGGGCGACGGGGGCGGTGACGTAGGTCGGCAGGGGGACGGGGACGGGCTCCCAGCTGTCGCCCTGGGCCCGGCCGCGTTCGCGCTGCTGGTCGACCCACTCCGCGTGGTCCGTCTGCTCGACCAGGGCGCGGCGGCCCGCCTCCTGCGGGGAGACCGCAGGGGTGGGCTCGGGGGCGGGGTGGCGCGTCTCGGCGTCCTCGTCGGTCTCGACGGGGGCGGAGGCAGGCTGGTGGCGGCGGGGGCGGTTCTCGCGCAGCCGCTGGGCGGCGACCTCGGCGCGGCGGCGGTCCATGGTGAAGGCGAACCGGCGCCGTTCCTGGGCGCGCAGATGCACGATGTACGTGCTCAGCAGCACCGCGGGGACCGCGGGGGCCCAGAGGAAGCGGAGTCCGCCGACGGCCGCGACGATCGCGCCGAGCGTGAAGGCGAGGAAGAGGAGCACGGTGGTGCGCCGGCGGCGGGCGAGGACCTGGAGGCGCTGGGCGCGCCGGGCCCGTTCCGCGTCGATGCCGGCGGGGCGTCCCTGACGTTTGCGTCCCGCGCGCCCCGAGGGAGTGCGCTCCGGCGTACGAGCCGGGTCGTGCACCCGTAGCTCGGTGTGCGCCGGGGGCGCGGAAAAGGCCCGGACGTCGACGGAGTCCAGGGAGTCCGTGATCTCGTCCGGGTCGGCGTCGGGCGCCGCCTCCTCCTCGGTGCGCCCCCGCAGCTCCTTGGCGTAACGGCGCTCCATCGCCGCCCGGCCGGACAGCAGCCGGATGGCGGTGCTGAAGCGTTCCGTCGGACGCGCCTCGTTCAGCTCGTCCTGCCTGCGGAGCCACATCGGCACCAAGTAGGCGGCCCAGGCCCCGACAATGACTGCGTAGATGAGGCCGCTGCTGCTCACATCTCACACCGTAGAGGGGTTTGAGTGGAGGCATCCGCCAATTGGCGCGGTGTGTCGCACGATCCGGCTGATATCACGGACTTTTTTTGTGATTGTTCGGATCAACAGTCGGTGTTTGCCTGCACCTTAGCGGTCATCACTCGATCAAATTCGAACACTTATTTTATTCCGTGGCCTGATCCGGCCCCTGCGGCCCCCGCGGGTCCTGCGGACCCTGCGCACCCGCCGGCCGCTGCTGCCGCGACCTGTGCCATCGCCGCAGCAGCCCGTCCGGGGTCTCCTCCGCGGTGAGCGCGTAGATGAGGTGGTCACGCCACGCACCGTCGATGTGGAGATAACGGGGACGCAGCCCCTCCTCGCGGAATCCGAGTTTCTCCACCACCCGGCGGCTCGGCCCGTTCTCCGGACGAATGCACACCTCGATCCGGTGCAGTCCGACCACCTGGAAACAGTGGTCCACGGCGAGCGCCACCGCGGTCGGCATCACCCCGCGCCCGGCCACCGCCTGGTCCACCCAGTGGCCCACATGCCCCGAGCACATCGAGCCCCAGGTGATCCCCGCGACGGTCAACTGCCCGACCAGCCGCCCCTGGTACTCGATCGCGAACGGCAGCATCCGGCCCGCGTTGGCCTCGGACCGCAGATGACGGACCATCTGACGGTACGTGGGACGCTGCGCCACCGGACCGCCCGGGGCCGGCGGCGGCACGGTCGCCTCCCAGGGCCGCAGCCAGTCCCGGTTGCGCCGGTTGACCTCGCGCCACACGCGCTGGTCGCGCACCTTTATCGGCCGGAGGGCGACATCGCCGTCCACCAGGATCACCGGCCAGGTCGGGACGTTCAGCTCGGGCTCCCCGGTCGAGGGTGGTCGCCGCCGCGCAACTGGTCGACGGCGTGCACCAGCAGACGTTCCAGCACCGCGAGGCCGTCGCGCACCCCGCCCGTGGAACCGGGCAGATTGACGATGAGAGTACGCCCGGCCACGCCCGCCACGCCCCGGGACAGCGCCGCCGCCGGGACCTTGTCGCGGCCCTCGGCGCGGATCGCCTCCGGGATGCCGGGCACCTCGTAGTCCAGGACGGAGCGGGTCGCCTCCGGCGTGCGGTCGGTGGGCGAGACGCCGGTGCCGCCGGTGGTCACGACGACGTCGTACGCCTCGGCCACCCCGGTCCGCAGCGCCTCGGCCACCGGATCCCCGTCCGGGACCACGCGCGGCCCCTCGACGGCGAAGCCGAGCCCGGTCAGCGCCTCGGCGATCAGCGGTCCGCCCCTGTCGGCGTAGACCCCGGCCGCGGCACGGTTCGAGGCGGTCACCACGAGGGCGCGGTAGCCGCCCGCGGCCGGTTCCGGGGCGCTCACGCGTCCGCTCCGCCGGAGGCGGGACGGCGGTAGTCGCCGGACTTGCCGCCCGACTTCGCCTCGACCCGGACATCGGTGATGACGGCCGACTTGTCCACGGCCTTGATCATGTCGACGACGGTCAGTCCGGCCACCGACACCGCGGTCAGGGCCTCCATCTCCACCCCGGTGCGGTCCGTGGTCTTCACGGTCGCCGTGATCTCGACGGCGTCGTCGGCCACGGACAGGTCGACCGTGACACCGGAGACGGCGAGGGGGTGGCAGAGGGGGATGAGATCCGGGGTGCGCTTGGCCCCCATGATCCCGGCGATGCGCGCGGTGGCGAGGGCATCGCCCTTGGGGACGCCCTCGCCCCTGAGCAGTTCGATGACGCGCGGCGAGACGAGGACCCGGCCGCTGGCGCGGGCGACGCGCGCGGTGACGTCCTTCGCCGAGACGTCGACCATACGGGCGGCGCCCGCCTCGTCGATGTGCGTCAGCCTGTTCTGCGTACTCAAAACCAAGTCCGCCTAGCGGGTAGGGGCGCCGGTGGCCCCGGGGCCGCACCGGGTGCGGTCCGGGGTCCGGGGGGTGTCCCCGGACGGCACAGCGGCAGACACCGTACCGCCACCGGGCGGCGGTCAGCGGAGCAGGATCACCTCGGTGTCCGCGCCGGGCTCCGCGGAGGTGACGTCCTCGGGCAGCACGATCAGCGCGTCCGCCTGGGCCAGCGCGGCGATCAGATGCGATCCGGAACCGCCGACCGGGGCGACCGTGCCGGCCTCCGCGTCGTACGTCCCGCGCAGGAACTGCCGCTTGCCGGACGGCGAGGACAGGGCCTTCCCGGTGTCCAGGGCCGCCCGCGCGGTGGGGCGGCTGACATCGGGCAGGCCCATCAGCGTGCGGATCGCGGGACGGACGAACAGTTCGAACGAGACATAACTGGAGACCGGATTGCCCGGCAGCGCCAGCAGCGGGGTGTGGTCGGGGCCGATGGCACCGAAGCCCTGCGGTTTGCCGGGCTGCATGGCCAGCTTGCGGAAGTCCACGCTGCCGCCCGGCCCGTCCTCGTCGCCCACCGAGGACAGCGCCTCCTTGACCACGTCGTACGCGCCGACGCTGACGCCGCCCGTGGTGACCACGAGGTCGGCGCGGATCAGCTGGTCCTCGATGGTGGCGCGCAGTTCGTCCGCGTCGTCGGTGACGGCGCCCACCCGGTACGCGATCGCTCCGGCGTCGCGCGCGGCGGCCGTCAGGGCGAAGCTGTTGGAGTCGTAGATCCGGCCGCCGGTCAGCTCCTCGCCGGGCTGCACCAGCTCGCTGCCGGTGGAGATCACCACGACGCGCGGCCGGGGCCGCACCTTCACCGTGGAGCGGCCGATCGCGGCGAGCAGCCCGATCTGCGGCGGCCCGATCACGGCGCCGGCGCGCAGCGCCAGATCGCCGGGGCGCACGTCGCTGCCCCGGTCCCGGACATGGGCCCGCGCCTCCACGGGGCGGTGCACCCGCACCTCACCGGCCGCGTCCTCCGGCGCGTCGCTGTGGGCGCGCATGGTGGCGGCCGGACCGCCGCCCGTACCGCCGTCGGTCCACTCCACCGGGACCACCGCCTCGGCGCCCTCCGGCAGCGGGGCGCCCGTCATGATCCGGGCGGCCTCCCCCGGCCCGAGCCGGCGCCCGTCCCGCAGTCCGGCGTCGCCCGCCGCGACGTCCCCGACGACGGTGAGCACGGCGGGGAACTCCTCGCTCGCGCCCGCGACATCGGCGATCCGGACCGCGTACCCGTCCATCGAGCTGTTGTCGAAGGGCGGCAGGGCGATCTCCACCACGACGTCCTCGACCAGGACGCAGCCCTGGGCCTCGGGCAGTTGCAGCTCGATGGGTTCGAGCGGCCTCACCGCGGCGAGGATGTCGTCCAGATGCTCGTCCACCGACCAGATCGTGCTGCTCAAGGTCCTACATCTCCTCCGTGACATAACTGCGCAGCCAGGTCCGGAAGTCCGGGCCCAGGTCCTCACGTTCGCACGCGAGTCTGACAATGGCACGGAGGTAGTCGCTCCGGTCGCCGGTGTCATAGCGGCGGCCCTGGAAGACGACGCCGTGGACCGGGCCGCCGACCTTGTCGTCCGCCGCGAGCAGTTGCAGCGCGTCGGTCAGCTGGATCTCGTTGCCCCGGCCCGGCTCGGTCCTGCGCAGTATCCCGAAGACGGCGGGGTCCAGGACATAGCGGCCGATGATGGCCAGGTTGCTGGGCGCGTCGGCCGGTTCGGGCTTCTCGACCAGGCCGGTGATCCGCAGGACGTCGGCCTCTGCGGTCGGCTCCACGGCCGCACAGCCGTACTGGTGGATCAGGGCGGACGGGACCTCCATCAGGGCGATCACGCTGCCGCCCTCGCGCTCCTGGACCTCGGCCATCCGCGTCAGCAGCGGGTCGCGCGGATCGATCAGGTCGTCGCCGAGCAGAACCGCGAACGGCTGGTCGCCGACGTGCGGTTCCGCGCACAGGACCGCGTGCCCGAGGCCGCGCGGGTCGCCCTGGCGGACGTAGTGCATGGTGGCGAGGTCGCTCGACTCCTGGACCTTGCGCAGCCGTTCCCCGTCCCCCTTGCGGGTGAGGGCCGACTCCAGCTCGTAGTTCCGGTCGAAGTGGTCCTCCAGAGGACGCTTGTTGCGACCGGTGATCATCAGGACGTCGGTGAGCCCGGCGGCGACCGCCTCTTCGACGACGTACTGGATGGCAGGCTTGTCGACGACAGGCAGCATCTCCTTGGGAGTGGCCTTGGTGGCCGGCAGGAAGCGGGTCCCGAGGCCCGCCGCCGGGATGACGGCCTTGCTGATCCTGGGGTTCGACTGGGTCATGCGCAGAACCATATCCGGGGCACATGGGCGGAAGATGAGTCTCCGGTTAACTTTGTACTCATATATGTCTGTACGTACGGCACGGAGGTGCCCCGTTGAACTCCGACATGTCCGCAAAGGCGCTCTTGCGGCGTGAACTGCTCGCCGCACGCGGGCGCCTGACCCCCGAGGAGGTGGCGGAGGCCGCCGAGGCCCTCGCCCGCCGGGCCCCCGAACTCCCGGAGCTGGCCGGGGCCCGGACCGTCGCCGCCTATGTCTCGGTGGGGCGCGAACCGGGCACCCGCGCCCTGCTGGACACCCTGCGCGCCCGGGGCGTCCGCGTCCTTCTCCCGGTACTCCTGCCGGACAACGACCTGGACTGGGCGCCCTACGAGGGTGCGGAGCGACTGAAACGGGCGGGCCGCGGACTGCTGGAGCCCTCCGGCACCCGACTCGGCGCCGATGCCGTGCTGGCCGCCGACGCCGTGCTGCTGCCGGGGCTCGCCGTCGACGAGCGCGGAATGCGGCTCGGCCGGGGCGGCGGCAGCTACGACCGGGTGCTCGCCCGGCTGGCCGCCGCCGGGGCCCATCCGGCGCTGGTCGTCCTGCTCTACGACGACGAGGTGACCGCGCGGGTCCCCGAGGAACCGCACGACCACCCCGTGGACGCCGTGGTCACACCGTCCGGCGCCCGGCGATTCGCCGAGCACTGACATCCGATGAGAGCGGTGCTCCGGTTTGGGATCAGTGCCCGGAATGCGAGCGGTGCTCCGATCGGCGATCGGCGCTCCGGTTCGGGATGGGTGCCCAAAATGTGAGCAGTGCTCCGATCAGTGATCAGCGCCCCACCTCCGGAGCAGCGCTCCGATCAAGAGCGCTGCTCCGGTCGATGACTACGGCTTCAGCGTCAGCGTGTCCTTCGTGGAGCTCGCCACCGCGTTGGTCCCGAAGGACCAGTCGATCAGTTCGCCGTTGACCCACTTGTCGGTCTGGTCGGTGTAGTGGGCGCTGAAGGCGTGACCGGAGGCACCGGTCAGGTTGATCCAGCGGGACTTGTCCCAGTCCCCCACGTTGACGACCATCCGCATCGACGGGACCCAGACGACCTCGTAGCCGCCCGCCGCGTTCCAGCCGGTGGCGTCCACCGCGGCCTCGCCGCCGCCCAGGTTCCAGGGGCCGCGGTTGAGGAGCCGCTGGAGCAGTCCGGGGCCCTCCTTGCCGAGGGTCTGGTTCTTCAGGGTCAGCTGGTGCAGGCGGCCCCAGCTCCAGGTGGTGATGTCCTTGCCGAGCTTGGCGGTCAGCTCCCAGCGGGCGTCCTCCATGGCGCGGGCGAACAGCTCGTCGCGGCTGTCGGTCGCCTTGTCCTTGCGGTTCGCCGGGGTCTTCCACCACGCGCTGTCCGGCTTGTCCATGAGGTCGGCCACGACCTGGTACCAGCGGTCGCCGCCGTCCGGCTGGGCCGAGTCGGGGGCGCGCTTGCCGCACTCGCGGACCAGCTTCTTCTGTTCGTCGACCGGTCCGGAGCTCTTGGCCGGGGGCACGTTCAGGCACTCGCCCTCGACGCGCAGTTCCTTGGGCAGCTTGTCGCCGAAGGCCAGCTTGAGGATGTTGCGCCAGACCCCGTTGAAGTAGGCGGCGGCGGCCGAGTCGGCCTCCTGGGTGTAGTCCCAGCCCTCCAGCAGCTTCTGCGCCTCGCGGACGTGCTTGTCCGAGATGTTGATCTTCAGCAGCTCGGGCACCAGCAGCGCGGCGATCTCGCTGGTGTTGTCCATCTGCATCTTCTGCATGTCTTCGGTCGAGATCTTGCCGCCGCCCTTGATCTTCGACTCGATGAGGTCGTTGATCCGCTGGCTGCGGCTGCCGTAGCCCCAGTCCTGGGTGAGCAGGTAGGGGTAGGTGTCCTTGTCGATGACCGCCTGGTTGGCCGTGACGATGTAGCCCCGCTCGGGGTCGTACTCGTAGGGCAGCTCGTCGAAGGGGATCGGGTCCTTCTTCCAGCCGTACGAGGAGGACCAGCCGGGGCTGGGCATCGAACCGTCGCCGGACTTGCGGACCGGGATCTTGCCGGGTGCCTGGTAGCCGATGTGGCCCTTGGTGTCGGCGTAGATCAGGTTCTGCGAGGGGACCTCGAAGTGGGCGGCGGCCGCCCGGAAGGTGGTGAAGTCCTTGGCGCGGTTGAGCTCGAAGACGGCGTCCATGGAGTGGCCGGGGTCGAGCGCGGTCCAGCGGAGTGCCACTCCGTAGCCGTCCGCGCGGTCGGGCGCCGCGTTGGTGACGGGTGCCTTCTGGCCGACCTTCTCCAGTTCGGAGCTGCGGTCGGAGACCAGGGGGCCGTTGTTCGTCTCGCGGACGGTGATGTGCCGGTCCTTGCCGCCGGCGACCTTGATGGTCTCCTCGCGGGTGGTGAACGGCTTGGTCTTGCCGTCGTACAGGTAGCCGTCCTCGGACACCTTCTCCAGGAAGAGGTCGGTCACGTCGGCGCCGAGGTTGGTGAAGCCCCAGGCGATGTCCTGGTTGTGGCCGATGATCACGCCGGGCATGCCGGAGAACGTGTAGCCCGCGGTGTCGTACGTGCAGGCGTCCGAGACGGCGCGGCAGTGCAGCCCCATCTGGTACCAGAGCGAGGGCAGCTGCGGGGCCAGGTGCGGGTCGTTCGCCAGCAGCGGCTTGTCGGTGGTCGTGTACTTGCCGGACACGACCCAGGAGTTGGAGCCGATGCCCGTGCCGTTCGGGCCGAGCAGGGCGGGGATCTGGTCCAGGGTGTCGGAGAGCGAGCCGAGCTGCGAGGTCAGGCCCTCGACGGCACCCTGCGCGGTGGCCGAGCCGGTGCCGGAGGACGGCTTCGCCTCGGGGTCGAACTTCCCGGTGACCGGCGAGATCCCGCCCTGGTCGACGATCGGCCGGTGCTTCTCGTACGGGTAGGGCGGGTACAGGTCCTCGATCTGCTCGGCGTCGAGCCGGCTCGTCATCAGCGAGCGGTCGATCTCGTCCTGCATGTTGCCGCGCAGGTCCCAGGCCATCGCCTTCAGCCAGGCGACCGAGTCGACGGGCGTCCACTCGGTGGGCTTGTAGTCGTTGGTGAGGCCGAGGGCGGCGTACTCGACGGAGATGTCCGCGCCGTCGCGCCCCTTGAGGTAGGCGTTCACGCCGTCCGCGTACGCCTGGAGGTTCTTCTTGGTGTCGTCGGACAGGACGGTGTCGTACTCCTCCTGAGCGACCTTGCGCCACCCCAGGGTGCGCAGGAACGAGTCCGTCTCGACCTGACCGGAGCCGAACATCTCGGAGAGGCGGCCCGCGGTCAGATGACGGCGGACGTCCATCTCCCAGAAGCGGTCCTGCGCGTGGACGAAGCCCTGGGCGCGGAAGAGGTCGGCGTCGGAGTCCGCGTAGATCTGCGGGATGCCGTAACCGTCGCGCTTCACCTCGACGTTGGCGTCGAGGCCGGGCAGCTTCAGCGTCCCGTTGGTCTGCGGGTACGAGGCGCGCACGGTGGACACCGACCAGTACGTCCCGTAACCGAGGCCCGCGACGAGCGCCAGGACCAGCACGATCACGATCAGGCGGGCGCGTCGCCCTTTCTTCTTGCCGGTCCCACCGCCGGCGGTACCGGTGGTGCCGGAAGAGGCGATTGTGTTGGCGGGCATCGCTGTCCTTCGAGGGGCAGGGTCCTGGGAGTGCAGGAGCAACCATAGGCGCAGCGTCGAGGCCGGTCCGACGCGGTATCGGGATGGTTCGAATTGCGTAGCGATCGTACGAATACTCGAACGCATCAAGAAAGCGTTAAAGATTAGGTAAGGTAACGAAGTACTGGCCGCCGGAAGTCGTTCCGGCAGGCGTACGCGGGAAAGGACCGGCCACTGACTGTCCACACGCTCAACGAACTCCTGCTCGTCTGCTCGCTCGTCCTGCTCGTCGCGGTGGCGGCGGTGCGCATCTCGTCGCGCAGCGGGCTCCCCAGCCTGCTCCTGTACCTCGGCATCGGTGTCGCCATGGGCCAGGACGGGCTCTTCGACGTCAAGTTCGACAACGCGGAACTGACGCAGGTGATCGGCTACGCGGCCCTGGTCGTGATCCTCGCCGAGGGCGGCCTCGGCACGAAGTGGAAGGAGATCAGACCGGCGCTGCCCGCCGCCGCCGTGCTCTCCCTCGTCGGCGTCGGGGTGAGCGTGGGCGTGACCGCGGCCGGGGCGCACTACCTGGTCGGTCTGGAGTGGCGGCAGGCGCTGATCATCGGCGCGGTCGTCTCCTCCACGGACGCCGCCGCGGTCTTCTCCGTGCTGCGCAAGGTGCCGCTGCCCTCCCGGGTGACCGGTGTCCTGGAGGCCGAGTCCGGGTTCAACGACGCCCCCGTGGTGATCCTCGTGGTGGCCTTCTCCACCCGCGGTCCGGTCGACAGCTGGTACGTGCTGATCGGCGAGATAGCCCTGGAGCTGGCGATCGGCGCGGCCGTGGGCATCGCCGTCGGCTGGCTCGGCTCGTACGGGCTGCGCCATGTGGCGCTGCCCGCCTCCGGCCTCTACCCGATCGCCGTGATGGCCATCGCGGTCTCGGCGTACGCGGCCGGCGCGATGCTCCACGGAAGCGGGTTCCTCGCCGTCTACCTGGCCGCGATGATCCTCGGCAACGCCAAGCTGCCGCACTGGCCGGCCACCCGCGGGTTCGCCGACGGGCTCGGCTGGCTGGCCCAGATCGGCATGTTCGTCCTGCTCGGACTGCTGGTCACCCCGCACGACCTGGTCGACGACTTCTGGCCCGCGATCATCGTGGGCCTGGTGCTGACCGTGGTGGCCCGGCCGCTGGAGGTCTTCGTCTCGCTGGCACCGTTCCGGCTGCCCTGGCAGGAGAAGGCCCTGATGTCCTGGGCCGGGCTGCGCGGTGCCGTCCCCATCATCCTGGCGACCATCCCCATGGTGTCCGGGATCGAGGGCTCCACCCGCGTCTTCAACATCGTCTTCGTCCTCGTCGTCGTCTACACCCTCATCCAGGGGCCGACGCTGCCCTGGCTGGCCAAGTCCCTGCGGATCGCCGAGGACCCCTCCGAGGCCGCCGACCTGGGCATCGAATCGGCGCCCCTGGAGCGGCTGCGCGGCCATCTGCTGTCGGTCGCCATCCCGGCGAAGTCGAAGATGCACGGCGTCGAGGTGGGCGAGCTGCGGCTGCCCTCGGGGGCCGCGGTGACGCTGGTCGTCCGCGACGGCAAGAGCTTCGTGCCCGCGCCGGCCACCGTGCTGCGCCGCGGGGACGAGCTGCTCGTCGTGACCACCGACCCGGTCCGCGACGCCACCGAGGCCCGGCTGCGCGCGATCGGCGAGGGCGGCAAGCTGGCCGGCTGGCTGGGAACCGGAACGGGCGCGGCAGGCCCGGAAGCGCTCACCGGCCCGCATATGGCAGGCGCGCTCAAGGCCGTCAAGAAGCTGAGCCGGAGCGAGGAGAGCAGGAAACCGGAATCCGGAAAGCGCGAGTCCGGGACCCGGAAGCCGGCCCAGCGCCACTCCGAGCCGCACGAGGAGAAGGCGCATCACTGAGACGGGGTGCACCACTGAGACGGGGTGCACCCACCGAGGGCACACCCCCGAGTCAGGGCACACCCTGAGGCACGGTGTGCGCGGGCAGCGGCCGGAGGGGCGCCGGATCCGCTGCCTGTAGCATGAAGGGACGTAATCAGGTCCGCCGGAGCCACCCGTTCCGTGCGGACCGCCGCATGAACCACCAACTCTGCCTGACGCAGAGCTGGCGCGACCGTATGGCGGTCGTGGCGTCCTCCGCCTCTGCTGCGAGCGCCCGGCATCTACCGCAGTTCCGCGCGAAGAGGACAGCTCTCGGCAGCTCCCGACCGGGCCCGCACCCCCGTGCCGGTCCGCCCCGCGGGAGCACGGCCACCAGGCGGCGGAAAGGCATGGACCGTGGCGTCCACGGTCTCCGAGCGCCCCGGATACGGGCAGCTGCTGCGCACCCCGGGTGCGTGGACCTTCCTTCTGCCGGGCTTCGCCGCACGGCAGCCCTTCGCGATGCTGACCATCGGCATCGTGCTGCTCGTCCAGCACACCACCGGCTCCTACGGCAGCGCGGGTGCCGTCGCCGCCGTGACCGGTGTCTCCATGGCCCTGTTCGCCCCGCAGACCGGCAAGCTCGCCGACCGCTTCGGCCAGCGCGCCGTGCTGGTGCCCGGCGTCCTCGTGCACGCCGCCTCGGTCTCCGGGCTGACCGCGCTGGCGCTGGCGGACGCCCCGATGTGGGCGCTGTTCGCCGCTGCCGTCCCGACCGGTGCGTCGGTGCCGCAGATCGGGCCGATGGTCCGGGCCCGTTGGGCGGCCGTGCTCGGTGCGGGGCCGGGCCGGGAGGCCTCGCCGCTGCTGGCGACGGCGGCGGCGTTCGAGTCGGTGACGGACGAGTTCACGTTCGTCATCGGACCCGTGCTCGCCACCGCGCTGTGCACCGGCGTGCACCCTGCGGCCGGGCTGATCGCCGAGGCCGCCCTGACCCTGGCCGGCGGACTGCTCTTCGCCGCCCGGCGCGCCACCCAGCCGCCGGTCCGCCCGGCGCCCGCCGCCGGATCGCCCCGCCACGCCTCCGCGCTGTCCGTCCCGGGCGTCCGGGTGCTCGCCGTGGCCTTCCTCGGGATCGGCGCGGTCTTCGGCGGGATGCAGGTCTCGCTGACCGCCTTCGCCGAGGAGATCGGCAGCCCCGGTGCGAACGGTCTGCTGTACGGGATCTTCGCGGCCGGCAACATGCTGGCCGGGATCGCCTGCGGCGCGATCGCCTGGAAGAGCGGGCCGAGGCGCCGGCTGATCGCCGGGTACACGGCGCTGGCCCTCACCGCGTCGGGGCTGTGGGCCGTGCACTCGGTGCCGCTGCTGGCCGGGCTCGGACTGCTGGTCGGCCTCTCCATCGCCCCCGCCCTGATCAGCGGCTACACCCTCGTGGAGGCCCTGGTCCCGGGGACCGCGCGGACCGAGGCGTTCACCTGGCTCACGGGCTCGGTCGCGCTCGGCCAGGCGGCGGCCGTGACGGTGGCCGGACGGCTCGCCGACGCCCATGGGGCGAGCACCGGATTCCTGGTGCCGTTGGTGGGTACGGCCCTCGCTCTGGTGACCCTGGTGACGCTGCGGTCCCGGCTGCTGCCGAGGGACCGGGGGCGGACCGTGGCACGTGGGATCGGTCACCGCGGGCCGGTCACGGTGGACTGATCCCGCGGAATACGTCACTATGGAGCGTCGTTAGCACTCATCGAGTAAGAGTGCCAGGAGGAACAAGTGCCGACCTACCAGTACCAGTGCACCGAGTGTGGCGAGGGCCTCGAAGCGGTGCAGAAGTTCACCGATGACGCCCTCACGGTGTGCCCGAACTGCAACGGACGCCTGAAGAAGGTGTTCTCGGCGGTCGGCATCGTCTTCAAGGGCTCCGGTTTCTACCGGAACGACAGCCGCGGCTCCTCGTCGAGCAGCACGCCCGCCTCGACCACCTCGAAGGGCTCCGGCTCCTCGGGCTCCGGTACGGACGCGAAGTCGTCGGCCACCGCGTCGGCCTCGTCCTCCGGATCGTCCGGCTCCTCGACGTCGTCCTCGTCGTCCTCCGCCTCGTCGAGCGGTTCGTCGGCCGCCTGAGCAGCGCGCACCCCGCTTCACCTGGGACCCCTCCGAACGATTCGGTGGGGTCCCTGGTATTCCCGGCCGGGTCGGCCGCCCGCACGGCCCAGCGCCTACTGTGGCCCGCATGGCGACCAATGCAGAGATCGGCGTGATCGGCGGCTCGGGGCTGTACTCCTTCCTGGAGGACGTCACCGAGGTCCGCGTGGACACCCCCTACGGAGCGCCCAGCGACTCCGTCTTCCTCGGTGAGATCGACGGCCGGCAGGTCGCGTTCCTGCCCCGGCACGGCCGCGGCCACCATGTGCCGCCGCACCGCATCAACTACCGCGCCAATCTGTGGGCACTGCGTTCGGTCGGTGTCCGCCAGGTGCTCGGCCCGTGCGCGGTGGGCGGTCTGCGGCCGGAGTACGGCCCGGGGACGCTGCTGGTGCCGGACCAGCTCGTGGACCGTACGAAGTCGCGCGTCCAGACCTATTACGACGGCGAGCCCTGGGCGGACGGCACGGTGCCGAACGTGGTGCACCTCGGCTTCGCGGACCCGTACTGCGCCGAGGGCCGCAGGGCCGCGCTGGCGGCGGCGCGCGGCCGGGACTGGGAGGCCGTGGACGGCGGGACGCTGGTGGTCGTCGAGGGACCCCGCTTCTCGACCCGCGCCGAATCGCGCTGGCATGCCGCGATGGGCTGGTCGGTGGTCGGCATGACGGGCCACCCGGAGGCCGTGCTCGCCCGTGAACTGGGCCTCTGCTACACGACGATGACGCTGGTCACGGACCTGGACGCGGGTGCCGAGGCCGGTGAGGGCGTCTCCCACGAGGAGGTGCTGAAGGCGTTCGCGGCCAATGTCGACCGGCTGCGCGCGGTCCTCTTCGACACCGTGGCCGGCCTCCCGAAGGAGCGCGTGTGCGCGTGCGCCCACGCGCTGGACGGGATCGACACGGGGATCGAGCTGCCGTAGCGCGGTGCGCCGCGGGCGTCCCTCCCGCGGATGAGGGAGCTTTCGGCATCGCGGGAGGAGCCCCCCCCGACGCCGTCCCTCCCGCGGGTGAGGGAGTTTTCCCCAAGCTGTGGACCGTCCACAGGGCTCGGCGGGAATCGTGCGGATGCCGGATCGTGGGAGCCGTGCGCCGGAGAACCGGTGGCCGGGCCCCGCGGTCCGGTTTCCGTTGTCCGGCCCGTTCCGGGCGCCGGCCCTCCGGCCGCCCGGACTCCGGTCCCTGTCGCTCCCACTCCGGGCGGTGTTCGTCATGTCCTCGTACGGATCCCCTTCCACATCCCGCTCCTCCTCCGCATCCTGTTCCCGCTCCACGACCACGGCCGCGCCCCTTCCTCCGCCCGCGCCCCTTCCTCCGCCCTCGGCCGCGCCCCCGCCGTGCGGGGTGCCGCCCTTTCCGCCGCTCCGGGTGCGCGGGGGCGTCGGACACCGGCTGCGTCGGGCGGTGCGGCGGCAGCGGCGGGCCCTGGCTGCCGGACTGGCGCTGACAGCGGCGGCGCTCGCCGCCTCGGGGGCGGTGGGGGGCGAGCGGGGCGACCCCGGGGGCGGGCCGAGGGCCGTGGCGGCCGGTACGGCGGCGGAGCGCGCCTCGCCCCCGGCGCCGCTGGTGTCGGCGCCGGTCCGGATCGCCGACGCGGCGGCCGTACGGCTGTTGCGGCCGGGAGACCGGGTGGACGTCGTCGCGCCCGGCGCCGACGGGGCCGGGGGCCGGGTGCTCGCCGAGGGGGCCCGGGTGGACCGGGTGCCGTCACCGTCCGGCGAGGCGTCCGGGAGCGACGGCGCCCTGGTCGTGCTCTCCGTGCCGAGGGCGACGGCCACGAGGCTCGCGGGCGCCGGGATGGCGGCCGGGCTGGCGGTGATCCTGTGCTGATTCGTACTGACGAACCATCATGTCACCTGACATCAGCCGCGAATGGGGTGGTTTCTCCCTCTACTGCCGTAAGTTTCGGAACAGTTGACTCCACTTATGGCACATGCGAAGGACGGCTCACCCGTGAGCGAGAAGAAGAAGGTCAGTCTGCTGGAGGGCTTCAAGGCCTTCCTGCTGCGCGGCAATGTGGTCGACCTGGCGATCGCGGTCGTCATCGGCGCCGCGTTCACGAACATCGTGAACTCCGTCGTCAAGGGCGTCATCAATCCGCTCGTCGGCGCCTTCGGCACCAAGGACCTGGAAAGTTACAGCTCCTGCCTCAAGGGCCCCTGTGTGACGGACCCGAAGACGGGCGAGGCGACGGAGGGAATCCGGATCCTGTGGGGTTCGGTGCTCAGCGCCACCCTGAGCTTCCTGATCACCGCGGCCGTCGTCTACTTCCTCATGGTCCTGCCCATGGCGAAGTACTTCGCCCGCCGGGCGGACCAGGAGGCCGCGAAGGAGGGCGTGCAGGAGACCCTGGAGGTCACCGAGCTGGAGGTCCTCAAGGAGATCCGCGACACGCTGGTCGCCCAGCGCGCCGGGGGCGGCGGGCCCGCGGAGGGCGGCGCGCGGGAGTAGCGCGCCCGGGGCCGGCGCGATGCGGCGGCCCCGGACCCGGGGGGTCAGATGTGGTGCGGCGGCTTCTCGTCGAGGAAGCGCGCGAGATCCGCCGCACTGCCGGCCGAGGGGGCCCGCTCACCCCAGCCCCGGTCCGTATCGTCCGAGGACTGCTGGTCCAGCGGATCGTCGAAGACCAGGGCCGGCCGGGGCTTCGGCCGGGGCCCGGCCGGTGCGTCCGGCTTCGCGTCGCGCGGGCCGGGGGCGGGGGCGGTACTCATACGTCCAGGGTACGGCCGCCGCGTGCACGGCCGCCCGCCGCACTCGGGGGCGCGACGGACGGCCGGGTCTGCGGACCGCCGGGGCCCCGGGACCGGGAGCCTCCCGGCCACCGGGGTCACGGGTCAGCGGTCCTTCGGGTCGAGCCACCACAGCCCGAGGACGACCAGGAACGACAGGCACAGGAACCCGGCTCCCCACCAGGCGGTGCCGGTGTGGCCCTCCATCCACTCGTCGACGATGACCGTCAGCCCCCAGAGCTGGCCGATGACGACGGTCATGGCCAGGGCGAGCCGGGCGGTCAGCTTCGAGGACCGCTCGGGCTCCTGGTCGGTGCCCGCGCCGGGCCCCGGGCCGGTGCGGTGGACGCGGGGGTCGCCGTAGCCGCTGGTGGGGCGGATCTGGGGATAGCGCTCATGGACCGGCCGGTTGAGTTCGGGGCGGGCGCTGCCGGGGTGGTACTCGGGATAGCCCGGGGTGCCGGGCCGCTCGGCGTCGCTCATGCCGGCCTGCCCGGGGTCTCGGGCGCGACGGCCCCGGTGCCGGTGGTGCCCGGGGCGTCGGGCGCCTCGGCGCCCCCGCGCACTCCGGGGCAGCCGATCCGGGAAGCGAGGTCCGGGCGGTCGCTGCCGAGCTGGCGGCAGAGTCCGTGCTCGACGCTCTCGCCGGAGCGGGTGGTGCCGATGGCCCAGACGCTGCCGTCGGTCTGCTCGGTGAGGACGACCTTGGGCAGCCCGCGCGGCGGGGGCCCCGCGGTGACCTCGCCGGTGCGGGCGTCGAAGACGCCCTCGTGGCAGGGGCAGTACAGCTCGCCCTCGGAGCCCCGGTCCTTGCGCCACAGGACCGCGCAGGCGAGGTGGGTGCAGATGGCGGAGTAGCCGACGAGGGTGCCGTCGTCGAGGCGTACGGCGACCGCGCGGTCCTCCTCCTCGGGGTAGTGGAAGGAGACGGACTCCCCGGGCAGCAGCTGGGCGGCGATCCGCTTGGGCGCGGGTGCCTTGCCGTCCTCGGGGTCGCCGTGGCGGGGCAGCATGCCTCCGGCCACGCCCAGGCCGCCGACGGCGAGGCCGCCGGAGACCGTGGCGACGATCCGCAGGTAGTCGCGGCGGGTGGTGAGCGAATCGGCGGCGATGCGGTCGTGGAGGGCCTCGCGGGGGTCCCCGGAGGGCGGCTGTTCGGTGACGCTCATCGGCGGACGTCCTTCCCGTTGATCTCCACGACGGGCAGGCCGCCCGGCACCGGCCACTGGACGCGTTCGGCGGGGACCACCATGGCCACGCCGGTGCGCACCTCGCTCTCGCCGAAGACGAAGCTGTCGGCGACCTGGACGCCGGGGCGCTCGGCCTGGAGCTCCTCGACGGTTCCGTAGAAGAGGGCGCCGGTGGGGCAGACGGTGGCGCACATGGGGGCGAGACCGTAGGCGGTGCGGTCGTAGCAGAGGTTGCACTTCATCTGGAGCTTCGCCTGGAGGTCGATCTTGGGAACGCCGAAGGGGCAGGCGTTGACGCAGTTGGCGCAGCCGATGCAGCGGGTGGTGTCGGCCTGCTGGACCACGCCGTCCGCGGTCACCAGGATCGCGTCGGCGGGGCAGACCTCGGCGCACGGGGCCACGGGGTCCTCGCAGTGCATGCAGACGGTGGGAAGGGAGGCGACGGAGTGGCCCTCGTCGGTGTAGTCGAGGTGGATCATCGACTTGCCCCGGTGCGAGTCGCATTCGCGGCAGGCGGAGACGCAGGCCTGGCAGCCGATGCAGCGCCCCGGGTCGATGAAGATCGTTCTGCCCATCATGGGGCGTCAGCTCCTTTCCGAGGTGCCGCGGCCCTGCGGGGACGTGGGCGGCAGCGGGTCCGTCCGGGAGACCTGGGCCCCGGGGTAGGCGACGTGGCCGGGTGGGACCGGGGGCGCGGGGACCTCGTCGATCTTCTCGGCGTGCTCGATGCGGCAGGCGCACACCTTGTACTCGGGGATCTTGGAGCGGGGGTCCAGCGCGTCGATGGTCAGCGCGTTCGCCGCGGTGGGGACGGGCCAGTGGTACGGGACGAAGACGGTGTCGGGGCGGATCGCCTCGGTGACCAGGGCGGGGAAGACCTCGCTGCCGCGCCGGGTGACGACGCGGACGGGTTCGCCGTTGCGGAAGCCGTGCGAGGGGTGGACCTCGACCCAGGGGCGCGGGGTCTGCTCGACGAGGCCGCCGAGGCGGCGGGTCTGGTTGCCGGAGAGGAAGTGGGCGACGGTGCGGCCGGTGGTGAGGGACATGGGGTGTTCGTCGTCGTACGGGTCCATCGGCAGGTGCCAATCGACGACCTGCATATGGATCTTGCCGTCGGGGTGGTAGGTCCGGCCGTCCTCGAAGAGGCGGGGGGTGCCGGGGTGGTCGGTGGAGGGGCAGGGCCAGGCGATCCCGCCGGTCTCCTCCAGACGTTCGTAGGTGATGCCGTAGTAGTCGTTGACGGTTCCGGCGGAGGCGATCCGCAGTTCGTCGAAGACGGCCCGGGAGTCGTCGAAGGCGAATTTGTCACCGGCGCCGAGGCGCCGGGCCAGTTCGCACATCACCCAGGTGTCGGTGCGTACGCCCGGCGGCGGTTCCTGGGCCTTGTTGTGCTTGACCACCCGGGCCTCGGCGTTGGCCATGACGCCGTCGTCCTCGGCCCAGGTGGTGACGGGGAAGACGACGTGGGCGTTGGCCGCGGTCTCGGAGAGGAAGAAGTCGCACTGGGCGTGGAACTCGGCGGTGTCGTAACCGCTCTTGACCACCTGGTAGTTGGGGAGGGAGACGAAGGGGTTGTTGCAGATGCCGATCAGGCCGCGGATCTCGCGGCGCTGCATCTGCCAGACCATTTCCATCATGGAGGTGCCGGCGGGCGGGAGTTCGGACTCCTCGATGCCCCAGATCTCGCAGATCTGGCGGCGGTGCTCGGGGTTGGTGATGGAGCGGCCGCCGGGGAGCAGGTCGGACTTCTGGCCGTGCTCGCGGCCGCCCTGGCCGTTGCCCTGGCCGGTGATGGTGCCGTAGCCGGCGCCGGGCCTGCCGATGTGTCCGGTGGCGGTGCAGAGGTTGATCACGGCGAGGCAGTTCTCGACGCCCTGGGAGTGGTGCTCGATGCCGCGGGCGTGCCAGGCCATGGCTTTGGGGGCGCGGGCGAAGGTGCGGGCGACCCGGACGATCTGTTCGGCGGGGATGCCGCAGATCTCGGCTGCGCGGGCCGGCGGGTACTCGGCGACCTTGGCCTTCACCTCCTCCCAGCCGGTGGCGTGGGCGGCGAGATAGGCCTCGTCGGTGAGTCCTTCCTCGATGACGACCTGGAGCACGGAGTTGAAGAACGCGGAGTCGGTGCCGGGTTTGAGGGCCACGTGGATGTCGGCGGTGCGGGCGATGGCGGTCTCGCGCGGGTCGACGACGATGAGGCTGGCGCCCCGGTCGCGGGCGCCCCAGACGTACTGGGTCATCACGGGGAAGCACTCGCCGACGTTGGACCCGGCGATCAGCAGGCAGTCGGTGAGGAGGATGTCGGAGAAGGGGTTGCCGGCCCGGTCGATGCCGAAGGCGAGCTTGTTGGCGCCCGCCGCGCTGACCATGCAGAGCCGGCCGTTGTAGTCGACGTGCCGGGTCTTCAGCGCGACGCGGGCGAACTTGCCGACCAGATACGTCTTCTCGGAGAAGAGGCTGGCGCCGCCGAGCAGTCCGAAGGCGTCCTTGCCGTAGGCCTGCTGGATGCGCTTGATCTCGGACACGGTGAAGTCGAGGGCCTCGTCCCAGGAGACCTCGCGGAACTCCTCGTCGCGGGAGCGGCGCATGAGCGGGGCGGTGAGCCTGTCGGGGTGGTTGATCTGCTGGTAGGCGTTGATGCCCTTGGGGCAGAGCCGCATCCGGTTGATGTCGTGGTTGCGGGGTTCGACGCCGAAGACCTTGCCCGCGTGGTCGACGCGCAGATACATCCCGCACTGGACGCCGCAGAAGCAGCAGTGGGTGGGGACGAGCGTCTCCCCGTTCTGATCGGCGTGCCACTGGTCGGCGGGGATGCCTCCGGCGTCGCGGAAGCCCCGGGTGCCGGGCGGGGCGAGGGAGGGGTCGAGGGGCACGGTCGCAGGGGTGCCGGCGTGCGGGTCCGCGGTCACTTGAAGCCCTTCTTCACCTGGGAGAGGTAGGCGCTGCCGCGCAGCACCCGCTTGCAGCGCGGGCAGTACTCGGCCCACTCGTCGAAACCGAGGCTGAGGTCGCGCATGGTGCCGCGGAGGTTGTCGACGTAGGGGGCGGTGTCGATCGGTTCCTCGCAGCGGCGGCAGCTGAAGACCTGGTCGTCCTGCCGGCCGGTGTACTTGAACAGCTGCATGCCGACGGCGGCCGGGCGCTGGACGATGTGGAAGAACTTCCCGAAGGGGATGTAGATGAGGGTGAAGACCACCGACACCATGTGCAGGATCGCGAGGAACTCGTATCCGCCGCCGTGCAGGAAGATCGAGGAGAAGGTGAGGAGCAGTCCGGTCACGGAGATGACGATCAGCGCGATCAGCGGCACCAGGTCGTAGGCGAACCGCTGCCCGGTGATGGCCCCGCGGTCCTTCATCCGGCGCCACAGGAAGTAGGAGGCGCCGGGGATGACGAGGACGGCGGCGATGTCCAGGCCGTGGAACATCAGCCAGCCGAGGAAGTCCAGCGAGTCGAACCCGATGATCTTGAAGCCCCAGATCCGCATCTCGTAGCCGGGGCCCGAGCCGGTGCCCGAGGTGAAGGTGAACCAGCCCCAGGTGAGCGGGAAGGTGATCAGCGCGGCCAGGACGCAGCCCCAGAAGATCAGCTGGTGGGCGGCCCAGCGGGCGTGCGAGCGGGCGCCGAGGAACTTCTGGAAGCCGAGGTAGGTGGCGATCATCTTCGGCAGGGCGGTGGGGGCCTTGCGGAAGTTCTCGGCGGAGAAGAGGCTTCCCCAGCCCTTCTTGAACAGCCGTCGGGCCCCCGGGGCGGAGACCCAGACCGTGTAGCGGTAGGCGACGCCGAAGGCGAGGAAGACCGTGGCCACGGCGTACGGCAGGAGCGCGGAGTCGAAGTTCTCCAGGAGCCGGCTGCCGAGCACGATGGCCAGGACCAGCAGGAGGGAGACGATCACACCGGCGGCGGTGGCGCGGCCGGTGACGGACTTCGGTACGGCGCCGGCGAGGCGGGAGGGGCCGCCCGCGGGCGGCGGGTCGGTGGCGCGGCCGGTGGCCGACTGCGGTGCGGCGCCGGCGCCGGGCGTGGGCTGCGCGGCTGCGTCGGAGGCTTCTGGTGGCTCGGTCACCCCGTCACCGTAGGTCCGTACGGGACGATTGGACCTGTTTTGTGTAGCTACGGGGTGAGCGCGTCGTGTGAGGGCTCCGGGCCGGCGGGCGGCGGGGCGTCTCGTGGGTACGTTCACCCGTGCACGGCACCCGCATCGGCCGCCCACCCCGAGGAGTCCCGGATGACCGCCCCCACCACCCCTCCCCCGGCGTCCGCCCGCAGGGACGCGCTGACCGATGTCGCGGGGGTGCGCGTCGGCCACGCCCGGGTCGAGGGGGAGGGCGCGCTGACCGGCACCACCGTGGTCCTGGCGCCCGAGGGCGGCGCGGTGGCCGCCGTCGACGTGCGCGGCGGCGGCCCGGGGACCCGTGAGACGGACGCGCTGGACCCGCGCAATCTGGTGCAGCGGATCGACGCGGTGGTCCTCACCGGCGGCAGCGCGTACGGACTCGACGCGGCGTCCGGGGTGATGGCCTGGCTGGAGGAGCGGGGGCGCGGGGTGCGGGTCGGGCCCGATCCGGCGCAGGTGGTCCCGGTGGTGCCGGCGGCGTGCGTCTTCGACCTGGGGCGCGGCGGTGACTGGCGGGCGCGGCCGGACGCCTCGACCGGGCGGGCGGCGGTGGAGGCGGCCGCGGCGTCGGAGCCGGGCGCGGCGGTCGGGCAGGGCTGCGTCGGGGCGGGGACGGGGGCGGTGGCCGGGCAGTTGAAGGGCGGGGTGGGCACGGCGAGCGTGCTGCTGCCGTCCGGGGTCACGGTGGCGGCGCTGGTGGTGGTGAACGCGGCGGGTTCGGTGCTCGATCCGCACACGGGGGTGCTGTACGGGGAGTACGGCGGGGCCGAACCGGCCGTGGCGCCCGCGCCGGAGGTCCACCGGGCGGCGCGACGGCGCCTGGAGGAGGCGCGCGACGCGTCCGCGCGCCCCCCGCTCAACACCACGCTCGCCGTCGTCGCGACGGATGCCGCGCTGGGCCGCGCGCAGGCGCAGAAGCTCGCGGGGACCGCGCACGACGGGCTGGCCCGCGCCGTCCGGCCGGTCCATCTGCTGACCGACGGGGACACCGTCTTCGCGCTCGCCACGGGCGCGCGGGAGCTCGACCCGGCGGACCCGGTCGCGCTCAACGGCCTGCTGGCGGCGGGTGCGGACGCGGTGACGCGCGCGATCGTGAAGGCCGTCCGGGCGGCCACGGGTGTCGTGGGCACCGGGAGCGGCGGCGGCACGTTCCCCTCGTACGGCGATCTGTACGGCGCACCGGCGGGACCGGACGCGTCCCCGGCCGACGAAAGCGGACGATCCGACTCCCCGTCCGCGTAAGGAAGTTCGGCCGGACGGGGAACCTTCTGCGTGTGCCGTACGTTTTTCTCAACCCCGGTCACGATGTCGGACCCAGGGACTACGTTGAGCACGCACCACGTAACACGCGGCGACGGCCTGGAGACAGCACCTTGAGCGATCCGTACGAGACTACCGAGCAGCACCTCGACCGACTCCTGCGACGGGCTCTCAACTCGTTCGACCTGCCGGACAGCACGGTCGACCGGCTCGGCACCGCGCTCGCCCACAGCAGCGCGCTGCACTCCTCGCACCACAGCGCGTCCCTGCACCGCGAGACCTACCGGCACACGTATCTGCTGGCCGACGGCTCGGCGATGACGCTGTGGGAACTGGTGCACCGCGGTCCGCGCGTGGCCGGCGTGCGCTGCTGCGAGGGCCCGGACGACCGCCAGTACGAGCTGTACGACGAGGAGGCCGATGTCCACGTCGCCGCGTCCCGGCTGGCCGGCGGCTTCAGCGAGGCCCCGCTCTTCGGGGACGACGGGCCGCAGGCCGATCTGGAGATCCTGACCGCCCTGATGGCGGCTCCCCCGGCCCCGCTGCCCCGGATGTACGCGCCGGACAACTCGGCGGACCACGCCCGGCGGGTGCTGCGCCGCGCGGAGAACCGCGACGTGCCGGGCGAGGAGACGGCCACCCTGCTGCGGGCCGCCTTCGCGCACCACATCACGCAGATCTTCGGCCGGCAGTGCCGGGTGGACGGCCGGGACGCCGGCTTCACCCTGTACGAGCACGCCTTCCTGCTGCTGGACGGCAGCGAGACCAGCCTGTGGGAGGTCGAGCACACGGCGACGCCCGACGGTCGCCACATGTGCGAGGTGTACGGCGACGAGGAGGCGGCCCGCTGCGCGATGGAGAGCCGTACGCGCATCTGCTGACGCCGCGCCTCGGAGCCGTACGAGCGCCGTCGGAAACGGCGGTGCCCGCTCCCCCTGCGGGGTGCGGGCACCGCTGTTCTCCTCCGTCCCGTCCGCGCGGGTCAGTGGGTGAGCACCGGCTCCTCGGCGGGTGCCGCGGCCTCGGTGGGCCCGGCGTCGTCGCCGCCGCCCTCCACGTGCTGCTTCGGCCGGGCCGGCAGGGCGAACATCAGCAGGAAGATCGCGGCGAGCACACCGGCCACCCACCAGAGCGAGTGCTCGAAGGCGTCGGCGAACGCGGGGCCGATCTGCGGCGGGGTCAGCCGGTCGCCGATCGAGCCGAAGAAGACCACCGAGACGAGCGCGAGCCCGAGGGCGTTGCCCATCTGCTGCACGGTGTTGAACAGCCCGGACGCCGAACCCGAGTGCTCCTTGGGGACCTCGGAGAGCACCGCGTCGGCCAGCGGGGCGACGATCAGCCCCATGCCGACACCCATGACGACCAACGGCAGCGCCATCTGCCAGGACGTGATGCCCATCCCGTAGCGGCCGGACTCCCAGATGTAGAGCAGCAGTCCGGCGATCATGAGGAGCGCACCGGCCTGGAGGACCTTGCGGCCGTAGCGCGGCACGAGTTTCTGGACGGAGATGCCTGCCGCGGCGGAGACCGAGACGGAGAACGGGATGCCGGTGGTGCCGGCCCGCAGCGCGCTCCAGCCGAGCCCCTGCTGCATGTAGAGCGTCCAGACCAGGAAGAAGATGCCGAGGCCGACGCCGAAGGTCAGCTGCACGGCGATGCCCGCGGCGAAGCTCTTGACCCGGAACAGCGACAGTTCGATCAGCGGCGATCCGGTCCGTGCGGCCTTCGCCCGCTCGAACACCACCAGCACGAGGAGGACGAGGAGGCTGCCGGCCATCGACAGATAGCCCCACAGCGGCCAGCCCAGTTCCTCGCCCCGGGTCAGCGGGTAGATCAGCATGAGCATCCCGAGGGTCACCAGCACCACGCCGGGCAGGTCGAGGCGGAGCGCCCGGGGTGCCTTGGACTCGGTGATGAACATCCGGCCCAGGATCAGTCCGGCGATGCCGACCGGCAGGTTGATCAGGAAGATCGGGCGCCATTCGAGTCCGGCGATGTTCCACTCGGTGAGCAGCGCGCCCAGCAGCGGGCCGGAGACGGCGCCGAGGCCGACGATCGCGCCGAAGAGGCCGAAGACCTTGCCGCGCTCGTGCGCCGGGAACGTGGCGTGCACGATCGACAGCACCTGCGGGACCATCAGGGCGGCGGTGCCGCCCTGGAGGATGCGGGAGGCGACGAGCATCTCCGGGTTGGCGGCGAATCCGCAGAGGGCGGAGGCGAGCGTGAAGCCGCCGATGCCGATGAGGAAGATCCGCTTGCGGCCGTAGATGTCGCCGAGCCGGCCGCCGGTGATCAGCCCGGCGGCGAAGGCCAGGGCGTATCCGGCGGTGATCCACTGGATCGAGCTGAACGTGGCGCCGGTGTCCCGCTGGATGCTCGGGATGGCGATGTTGACGATCGTGACGTCGACCAGGTCCATGAAGGCGGCGGTCATGACGATGGCCAGGGCGAACCACCGGCGGCGGTCCGACGGGGCCGGGGACACCGCTCGGGTGTCCGCCGACGGCAGGGATGCGGAAGAAGTCATATGAGAAAGGTAAACAGGCAATAGGTCAGGTCGTGTCCCAATGGACGGGCATCCTGGGTGACATGACCGACACTCCGGCACGACTGCTGAATCTGCTGTCCCTGCTCCAGACACCCCGCGAGTGGCCGGGCAGCGAGCTCGCCGAGCGGCTCGACGTCAGCCCCCGCACGATCCGGCGCGACATCGACCGCCTGCGCGACCTGGGCTATCCCGTCGAGGCCTCGCGGGGCTCGGTCGGCGGCTACCGGCTGGTGGCCGGTGCGGCGATGCCCCCGCTGCTCCTGGACGACGAGGAGGCGGTGGCGATCGCGGTGGGCCTGCGGGCCGGCGCCGGGCACGCCATCGAGGGCGTCGACGAGGCGTCCGTACGGGCCCTGGCCAAACTGGAGCAGGTGCTGCCCTCGCGGCTGCGGCACCGGGTCTCCGTCCTGCAGAACGCGACGATGCCGCTGACCCGCGGCGACGGTGCGACGATCGACACGGCGACGCTGACCGTGATCGCCTCGGCTGTGACGGGGCGGGAGCGGCTCCGCTTCGCCTACCGGGCGGGCGACGGCGCCGAGACCCGGCGGCAGGTCGAGCCGTACCGGCTGGTGAGCACCGGATGGCGCTGGTACCTGGTGGCGTACGACCTGGAGCGGGCGGACTGGCGCACCTTCCGGGTGGACCGGGTGAGCGATCCGTTCGCCACGGGGGCGCGGTTCGCCCCTCGGGAGCTGCCGACCGGGGACGCGGCGGAGTACCTCAGCAAGTCGATGGCGCGGATGCAGCCGGAGCTGGAGATCGAGGTGAGCTTCGCGGCCCCGGCGGAGTTCGTCGCCTCGCGGCTGCCGCGCTCGATGGGGCCGGTGGAGCCGGAGGGCGAGCACCGCTGCCGGTTGCGGGCCACCGTCACGGACGCGCTGGAGTGGGTGGCGGTGCGGCTGGCGCTGGTGGACTGCGAATTCACCGCGCACGCGCCGCCGCAGCTGGTGTCCTACCTCGACGATCTGGGCGCCCGGCTCAGCCGTGCGGCGATTCCTGCGCCCTGACCGGCGGGCCCGGTCGGAAGCCGGTCGGAAGCCGGTCGGAAGCCGGTCGGAAGCCGGTCGGAAGCCGGTCGGAAGCCGGTCGGAGGCCGGTCGGAAACCTGCCGGAAAAGGGATGAGCCCCGGCGCCAGGGGGGGTGGGCGCCGGGACTCAGCTCAGGGGGGCCGCCGTGGTGAAGCGGCCCAATTCGGAGGTTACTGGACGCGAGGTCACGCCGCAGCGTCAAAGCCCGTGTCGTGAGCCATTCGCTTCAGTTCGAGCAGGGCGTGCTTCTCTATCTGGCGGATCCGCTCGCGGGTGAGGCCGTGCTGCTTGCCCACCTCGGTCAGGGTCCGCTCGCGGCCGTCCTCGATCCCGTACCGCATGCGGATGATCGACGCGGTGCGCTGGTCGAGCTTGCCGATCAGCTCCTCCAGCTCCTCGCTGCGCAGCAGCGTCAGCACGGACTGCTCGGGCGAGACCGCGGAGGTGTCCTCCAGGAGGTCACCGAACTGCGTGTCGCCGTCGTCGTCCACGGACATGTTGAGACTGACCGGGTCGCGGGCCCAGTCGAGCACGTCGCCGACGCGCTCCGGGGTGGAGCCCAGCTCGGCGGCTATCTCCGCGTGCTCCGGGTCGCGCCCGTGCTCGCGGTTGAACTCGCGCGTCACCCGGCGGATCCGGCCGAGCTCCTCCACCAGGTGGACGGGGAGCCGGATCGTGCGGGACTGGTCGGCTATGGAACGGGTGATGGCCTGGCGGATCCACCACGTCGCGTACGTGGAGAACTTGAAGCCCTTGGCGTAGTCGAACTTCTCGACCGCGCGGACCAGACCGGCGTTGCCCTCCTGGATCAGGTCGAGCAGGGGAAGCCCGGCCCTGGGATAGCGGCGGGCGACGGCAACGACGAGCCGGAGGTTGGAACGGATGAAGACGTCCTTGGCGCGCTCGCCCTCGGCGGCCAGCGCCTCCAGCTCCTCGCGCGAGGCACCGCCCGCGTCGCTCTCCACCTCCTTGTCGAGGATCTGCCGGGCGTAGACGCCCGCCTCGACGGCCTGCGAGAGCTCGACCTCCTTCGCTGCGTCGAGCAATGGCGTACGCGCGATCTCGTCCAGGTACATGCCGACCAGGTCGCGATCGGCGATCTCCCCGCCTGTGGCGCGAACACTGCTTGCCCGGTCGGTCCCGCCGGTGGCGGACGAACGTCGGGCGACGGCACGGGTTGCCATGCGTGCTCCCTTGCTGAGTAGGTCGCGACACCCTTTCGGGTGCCCTGCATCCGATGGAAACAACGACTGGAATCCGGACAGAATTCCCATGACCGGCATTGAATTTCGCGATCATGCAGTACCCTGTGCCGCCGACCAGGAGGACGCATGGCCATATCGGGAACGGATCCGCAGGTCAGACCGGCCGTCGAGAGCGATCTGCCGGCGCTGACGGACATCTACAACCACTACGTCCGTGAGACGGCCGTCACCTTCGACACCGTCCCCTTCACCCCCGAGCAGCGGCTGTCCTGGCTGCGCACGCGCGCCGGGGACGGTCCGCACCGTCTCCTGGTGGCCCTGGAGACCGGAGGTACGGAGGAAACGAGCGGGGCGGGCCCCCGGTTCCTGGGGTACGCCACCAGCAGCCCGTTCCGCGCCAAGCCCGCCTACTCCACCTCCGTGGAGGTGAGCGTCTACTGCTCCCCCGACGCGGTGGGCCGGGGCGTCGGCCGGCTCCTCTACACGGCGCTCTTCGAGGCCCTGGCCGGGCAGGACCTGCATCGCGCGTACGCCGGGATCGCCCTGCCCAACGCGGCCTCGGTCGGGCTGCACGAGCGCTTCGGCTTCCGCCATGTCGGCACGTACGAGGAGGTCGGCCGGAAGTTCGGCCGGTACTGGGACGTCGCCTGGTACGAGAAGCGCCTGCGACCGGGGACCTAGGTCCCGGGCCCGCGCGGCCGGGACCACGGTCCGTTCCGGGACGGCGGCCCGGTGCCTAGCGTGGGGTGACATGAGTCTCACGCAGAGCAGCACACCGTCCGACACCTCCGGAACCCTCGACGAGGCGCTGGAGCGCCTCCACTCCTTCGGCCCCGAGCGGGAGGGCTGGCTGAGCAACCACGCCCCGATGGCCGTGGAGGCGCTGGTGCGCCACGGCCAGGCGCCGGGGGTGCACCGCTGGATCGACCACTACCGGGGACGGCTGGAGGACATGCCCGTCCCGTTCGCCGAGGTGACCCCGGAGAACTGGCGGGAGGCACTGGGCGACCCCCGGCGCATCGCCGACTGGACGCGGTTCTTCGTCCGCGAGACGGAGGAGCGGCCCTGGCGGGCGGTCCTCGCGGAGTGGTGGCCCCGGCTGCTGCCGGGCATCGCGGCCGGCGCCACCCATCCGGTGATCCGGGTCGGCCATGCCGTGCGCACCCTGCTGGACACCGAGGAGAACGCGCCGCGCGTCGCCGAACTGGCCCACGGACTCGGCTACTGGGCGGCCCGCCACCAGCCGCTGCCCGAACTGTCCGCGCAGGCCCCGGCGGCCGACGCCGCGGCCGCGCTGGACGCCGTGGCGCGGGTGCCCGACCAGAGCGGCGGCATCCGGGCCCGGCTGGGGCAGCTCACCGCGTTCCCGGTCTGGCCGGACCGGGCGGTGACCGGGCCCGACGCCGCCCGGGAGCGGCTGGAGGAGCTGGTACGCGCCGCCACGCACCGCTACGAGACCCACGGCCACGGGGAGCCGACCATGCTGGTCCACGCGGCGACGGCACCCAACGCGGTGCTGCGCACCCTGCCCGCCCTCCCCGGCGGGCTGTGGGCACCGAGCCTGGACGCGGCCTGGGCGGCGAGCGCGGCGGTGACGGCGGCCTACGCCCCGGAGCGGCCCCGGGAACCGGTCCCCGACGGGGTGGTGCCGACCGCCGAGGAACTGTTCGCCCGAGCGGCCGCCCACGGCGACGACCACACGATCAAGTTCACCGACACGGCGCTGGACGTCGGTGACCCGCGCGCCCTGGCCGCCGCGCTCCGCTCGGTGGAGATGAACCCGCCGACCCTGTGATCCGCGGAACCCGCCCCGCCCCTGGCCCACCGGCCGGGGCGGGGCGGGTGCGTGCCGTCCGTCAGCCGTACTGGAGCGAGCGCTTGGCCAGGCCCATCCAGAAGCCGTCGATCATGCTGCGCCCCTGGTCCAGCTCCTGCTCGGCGGCGCCGAGGGTGACGAAGAGCGGGGCGAAGTGCTCGGTGCGGGGGTGGGCGAGCCGGCCCGCCGGGGACTTGTTCTCGAAGTCCAGCAGGGCGTCGATGTTCTGCTCCCGGAGCGCCTGGTGGCCCCAGTCGTCGAACTCCGCCGACCAGCCGGGCGTGCCGCCGCCGGTGTGCCGCAGCGCGGCGAGGTTGTGGGTGAAGAAGCCGCTGCCGACGATCAGGACGCCCTCGTCGCGCAGGGGCGCGAGCTTGCGCCCGATGTCCATCAGCTTCTGGGGGTCCAGCGTCGGCATGGAGATCTGGAGGACCGGGATGTCGGCCCCGGGGAACATCTCGACGAGCGGGACGTACGCCCCGTGGTCCAGGCCGCGGTCCGGGATGTCCTGGACGGGCGTACCGGCGCCGCGCAGCAGCTTGCGGACGCTCTCGGCGAGGGCGGGGGCGCCCGGGGCGGCGTACTGCACCCGGTAGTAGTGCTCGGGGAAGCCCCAGAAGTCGTAAACGAGCGGAACGGTCTCCGTGGCGCCCAGGGCGAGCGGGGCCTCCTCCCAGTGGGCGGAGACCATGAGGATCGCGGTGGGGCGCGGCAGCCCGGCCGACCAGGCTGCCAGCTCGCCGGGCCAGACCGGGTCGTCGGCCAGCGGCGGGGCGCCGTGCGAGAGATAGAGGGCGGGCATGCGCTCCGCGGTGACTGTCATGACACTCCCCATCCGCTGCTGGTCAAGGTAAGTCTTCTTCTGGGCGTCGAGGTTCAGAAGGAAGCCTTCGGAAGGAACTGTTCTTTAATCTTCAAGTTCCTACCTTCGGAGACCTTAGCTCTATCTAGTTCAACTTTCAAGAAAAGGTCGTACAGTGGAGCACATGACCACGGCATCCACCGGTGAGCAGCCTCGTTGGCTCACCGACGAAGAGCAGGGCGTCTGGAGTGCGTACCTCCACGCCACCACGCTGCTGGAGGATCACCTCGACCGCCAGTTGCAGCGCGATGCCGGCATGCCGCACATCTACTACGGGCTGCTGGTCCAACTCTCCCGGGCGCCGCGCCACCAGAAGCGGATGACGGAGCTGGCCAAGGACGCCAAGATCACCCGCTCCCGGCTCTCGCACGCCGTCGCCCGGCTGGAGAAGAGCGGCTGGGTCCGCCGGGAGAACTGTCCGTCCGACAAGCGCGGCCAGAACGCCGTTCTCACCCAGGAGGGTTACGAGATGCTGCGCCGCTCGGCCCCGGGTCACGTCGGCGCCGTACGCCAGGCCATGTTCGACCGGCTCACCCCCGAGCAGCTGCGGGCGCTCGGCGAGATCATGCGCGTCGTGGCCTCCGGACTGGAGCCTGAGGGCACGGACGCGGACCTGCCCTGGCTGCGCTGACCCCCTCCGTCCGTGGGCAGACCGCCGCCCCGGTCCCGTGCGTACGGGACCGGGGCGGCGGCGCGTCCGGGCGGGGTCGCGTCCGGGCGGGTGCCCGGGTCAGTGGGCGACGACCGGGACCCTGACCTCGTCCTCGGCGCCCTCGGCGGTGCCGGAACCCGCGGGGGTGACCGAGGCCTCCGGGCGGCCCGCGTTGACGAAGGTCACCGCGATGGCGGCGGAGGCCACCAGGATGCCGACGGCCCACCAGATGGCACCGGTGAAGCCGTGCACCATCGACTGGAGCTTCAGCAGCTCCGGGTCGGTGGCCCCGAGCGCCGCGTGCGAGGTGGCGTACGCCGTGGCGGCGGAGGCGGCGATGGTGTTCAGCAGGGCCGTACCGATGGCCCCGCCGACCTGCTGCGAGGTGTTGACCATCGCGGAGGCCACACCGGCGTCACGCGCCTCGACCCCGTGGGTGGCCAGCGACATGGCGGGCATGAAAGCCGTACCCATGCCCAGACCCATCAGCAGCTGACCCGGCAGGATGACCGCCGCGTACGAGGAGTCGACCTGCAGCTGGGTGAGGATCAGCATGCCGACGGCGGCGGTGAGGAAGCCGGGGCCCATCAGCAGCCGGGCCGGGACCCGGGTCATCAGCCGGGCGCCGATCTGCGTGGACCCGGCGATCATGCCGACGATCATCGGCATGAAGGCGAAGCCCGTCCGGATCGGCGAGTAGCCCTTGACGACCTGGAGGTAGTACGTGAGGAACAGGAACAGGCCGAACATCGCGATGACGGCCAGGCCCAGCGAGAGGTAGACCCCGCCCCGGTTGCGGTCCATGACCACGCGCAGCGGCAGCAGCGGGGACTTCACCCGGGACTCGGTGAGGACGAAGGCGAGCAGCAGCACGGCGGAGGCGACGAACGTGCCGATCGTCAGCGGGTCCGACCAGCCGCTGGACTCGGCGCGGGTGAACCCGTACACCAGCGAGACCAGGCCCAGCGCCGAGAGGACGACGCCCGGGATGTCGAGCGAGGAGCGGTTGCGGCTGCCGGCCGGCTCGCGGATCACGAAGTACGCGCCGAGCGCGGCGACGATCGCGAACGGGATGTTGACGAAGAACGTCCAGCGCCAGTTCAGCGCCTGGGTGAGGAAGCCGCCCAGGATGAGGCCGACGGCGCCGCCGCCACCGGCGATCGCACCGTAGATGCCGAACGCCTTGGCGCGCTCCTTGGCGTCGGTGAACATCACGGCCAGCAGCGAGAGCGCGGCCGGGGCCAGCAGGGCACCGAACACGCCCTGGAGGGCGCGGGAGCCGAAGAGCATGGCCTGGTTCTGCGCGGCACCGCCGAGCGCGGAGGCCAGCGCGAAGCCGACCAGTCCGACGACGAAGGTGCGCTTGCGGCCCCAGAGGTCGGCTATGCGGCCGCCGAAGAGCAGCAGCCCGCCGAAGGCGAGGGCGTAGGCCGTGATGACCCACTGCTTGTTGGCGTCGGTGATGCCGAGGTCCGTCTGGGCGTGCGGCAGCGCGATGTTCACGATGGTGGCGTCGAGCACGACCATCAACTGGGCGAGGGCGATGAACGCCAGCGCCTTCCAGCGACTGGGGTCCGGGAGTCGGGTATCAGCTGTTTTTGACATGGGGGTAGCCACCTAAGGACGCGCGGAGGCGCGCGGGATCGTGAACCGTGGTCCGGTGCGGACGCGAGGGGCCCGGGGCATGGCCGGGTGAGGGCTCGGGACGGACGCCCGTCAGGAAGCGGGCGCGGGAACGGGAGAAGCAGGAGGAACGGCAGGAACGGGAAGCGGGAGGGTGGGTCGGAAAAGGGTGCGCAGGTGGTCGAGGCGGTGCGGGCGCGCGGCCGGGTCCGGTCGGGATCCCGGCGCGGGCGTCAGGTCCGTCGCCTCAGGTCCTCCAAGGTCGCCGCCGTTCCGGGCAGTTCGGACCGGGCCGGAGCCTCCAGTCCGTCCAGGAACAGCTGGATGTGGCGGTGGGTGAACCGGTCGATGTTCGGGCAGGCGATGCCCGGCAGCGGCCGGGTGAGCTGAGAGAGGACGACCAGGACGTCACCGACGGCGATGTCGGCGCGCAGGCGTCCCGCGGACTGGGCCCGCTCGACGAGCCCTTCGACGGCCTCTTCGAGGCGCCGGCGCTCGGCGAGCAGTTCGGGGTGGTCCTTGTCGAAGCCGCCGGACAGCATGGGGCACAGGGCCCCGATGCGTTCGTCGGCCGCCGCGTGCACGAAGCGGCTGAGCGCGGCGAAGGGATCCCGCTCCTGACGCGCGGCCTCGTCGGCGCGGTCGGTGATGCGTGAGGTGACCGCGAGGACGACCTCGTGCGTCAGGGCGGCCCGGTCGGGGAAGTTCCGGTAGAGCGTCGCGTTGCCGACACCCGCGCGGCGGGCGACCTCGTCGAGCGGCACGTCCGGCCCGAACTCGACGAACATCTCCCGCGCGGCCGTCACGATCCGTTCCCGGTTGCGCAGCGCGTCGGCCCTCGGTCGGGGCGTACGCGGCCGCGCGCTCCCGGGCGCGGTAGGTGCGACGGTCTCCACGGCGATGCTCCCTCTCTTCCCGTTCTCCGGACCGGGCCGGAATCCCGGCCCCGGCTGCGGACCTCGTGGCCGGGTGGACCACGGTGGTCAGATGGACGGCCCGTCCGGCTAACCGGGGACCGCCTCCCCGTTTCGCGGGGACACCGATGCAAACGGGGAAAGGATCCCCGGTTATTTCACCTCTTGATGTGACCTGGGTCACACCCCATGACTGTCCCGCGCACCACGCCCCCCCACCGCGAAAAACCCACCGAACGGCGCACCCAACGCGCGCCGCCGCACCACCCGCCTAAGGCTGATCGACAGAGCGCAGTCAGGGGTCGGCCGACTGCCGCGGACCCGAAGGCGCCTCTATGCAGCAGCCCCGCCACCGGATACGCAGACACCGCCACCCGCTTGCTCTCGGGGCGGCAACAGCCCTGGTCATCGCCACACTGGCCTCGGCCAGCAGCACCCTGCCGCTGCCGAGCCGCGCCTCCGCCGGCCCCCTGACGAGCGCCCAGGCGGCGGGGCTCGGACCGTGCCGGATATCGGCGGCGACGGGTGTCCAGATGTCCGAGGGGATGCCCACCCAGCCGGGCTACGCCCGCTCCACCGGCCGCGTCCACGCACTGAACCTGATGATCGACTTCCCGGACGCCCCGGGAACGGAACCGGCCCTGGACCGGCTCGCGGAGTTCTTCCCCCAGACCACCGACTGGTTCCGCACCAGCTCCTACGGGCGGCTCACCTATGTGCCCGAGGCCCCGGTGAAGAGCTGGCTGCGGATGCCGCTGCCCTTCGCCGAGTACGGCATCGAGCGCGGCTCACCGTACGAACCGGGCTACCGCCATCTCGTCCAGGACATCGTCGCCGCCGCCGATCCCAAGGTGGACTTCCGCGCCTACGACCTGGTCAACATCCTGGTCACCCCGAACGCCGGCCCCTCCGCGCTGGACACCGTCCTGTCGGTGACGTTCTCCGGCAACGGCGACGCCCCGTACGCCGACGGCGTCCCGCTCTCGAACACGTCCTTCGTCTACAGCCGCCAGGACGACGGCTCGGGCTCCTTCCCGCAGACCGGCTTCCGCGTCCTGCCGCACGAGAACGGCCATGTCTTCGGTCTGCCCGACCTCTACACCATGGAGGGCGGCGGCTCCGTCGGGCACTGGGACATCATGTCGGAGGACTGGGGCGCCAACAACGACCTCCTGGGCTGGCACAAGTGGAAGCTCGGCTGGCTCGACAACGACCAGATCAGCTGCTCCGCCCGGCCCGGCACCAGCGAACACGTCCTGGAACCGCTGGCCACGCGCGGCGGAACGAAGCTCGCCTTCGTCCCGCTGACCGCCGAGTCCGGCTACGCGGTCGAGGTGCGCACCCAGGCCGGGAACGACCAGGAGGTCTGCCGGCCCGGCGTGCTGATCTACAAGGTCAACTCGGACGTCGACACCGGACAGGGCCCCGTCTCCGTCGCGGACAGCACCAGGGACAGCGGCGGCTGCACCCGGCTGCCCAACGTCCACGCCGAACTCTCCGACGCCCCGTTCCAGCCCGGCCAGACCTTCACCGACCGGACCAACGGCATCCGGATATCGGTGGTCGACAAGAACGGCAAGGGCGACTACCGGGTGCGCGTCACCCGCTCCTGACGGCGGAGCCCGCCCGGGGCGGGCAGGACGGGGCGGGCAGGACGGGGCCCTTCGCCGCTACACGCGGTCGACGCCCGGCACCTCCTTCATCGTGTCGACGACGGACCGCTCGGTGATCGCCGTGCGCGCGGTGACCGTCCCGGCGGCTATGCCATGGGCCGGCCGCACCTGCACGGTGCGCTCACCGAGGTAGGTGAAGGACGTGCGGTCGAAGATCCACTCCGTGCGCTCCCCGCTCTCCTCGTCGACCCGCGCGATGGCGACACCGCTCCTGCCCACCGCGTCCTTGGCCTCGTCGACCAGGACGACACCGGGGATCTTCGCGGCGGCCCGGTAGAGCGCCGAGGTCAGCTCGGGCGTCAGCAACTGCTCACGCACCAGGTCGCCTATGGTCGTGAACGCCTCCTGGTACTTCCCGTTGCCCTGGCCTCTCGTCTCGGCGTAGATCTTTCTCAGCAGCGCGTCCGGGTCGGCCGGCAGAGCCTTCAGATAGTCGTAGCTCGGGGCGGCCAGATGCGGGGGCGTGTCGCTGTCGAGGTCCATTCCCGCCTCGGACGTCGTCCCGTTGCCCGGCTCGATCAGCCAGCCCTTGCGGCCGTCCGGCGAGAGCCACACCTCGCGCGGGTGCAGCTTCTGCACCCAGGTGCGGGTCTTCTTCGTCGTCATATTGGTCTCGATGGAGAGCCACGAGACCTGGCTGCGGATGTAGATGAACTGACCCGGGCCCGGCACCGGCTGCTTCTCCTTGCCGGCGGCCCCCGAGATCCGGTCCACCGCGCTGCCCAGCCCCCGGGTCGTCCCGGGCACCACCCGCACCACGGGCGCCGGCACCATCGCCTGCACCGTGGTGTCGCCCTCCGACGGCCCCTGGCCGAGACGGCCGAGACCCACCACCCCGGCGATCACCGTCATCGTGGCCGCGGCGGCCACGCCGATCAGCACGGCCCGGCGGCGCGGCCGGCGCACGGGACGCGGCTCACCGGCCATGCCCCCCGCCCACTCCACGGACTCCAGGGACTCCGAGAACTCCTGCCGCCGGTGCTGCTGGATCTCGTTCATCAAGTGCTCCTCCAGGGCCGTCATGCGGCCGTGAGGAAGCACGGGGTCTCCCGGCCCCGGCAGCAGTCCGGACAGCTCCACATGGTCGATCGGCTCCTGCCGTCGCCAGGGGGTGCGCATCATCGGCCACTCTCCTCGTTCGACCGGACCGCGGCGATGCGGTCACCCCGTACTTGTCCGGGCAGCACTGCCGGTTCCCATCTTTTCCGCGCGCTCCGCAGCTCGCCGTCCGTGAGCTTGCGCAGCCGTGCCCGCGCCCGCGACAGCCGCGAGCGCACCGTCCCGACGGGCACGCCCAGCGCCTCGGCCGCCTCCGCGTACCCCAGTCCCGACCAGACGCACAGCGTGAACACCTCGCGCTCGGAACGGCGCAGCGCGCCCAGCGCCTTCTTCGCGGCGGCCAGTTGCTCCGCGTCCGCCATCCGCCCGACCAGTTCGTCGGCGAAATCGGGCAGCACGTCCCCGCGCGGTATTCCGGCCAGCGCCCGGTCGTGCCGCCGGGCCGCGCGTGCGGTGTTGCGCAGCACGTTGACCGCGATGCCCATGAGCCACGGTCTCGGTGTCTCGCCCTCGTCCCGCAGTTTCTCCCTCAGCCGCCAGGCCTCCAGGAAGGTCAGGGACACGACGTCCTCCGCCATGGCCCAGTCCCCCGAACTCCGCACGGCATGCCGGTAGACGAGCTGCGCGTAGTCACGGAAAAGCTCCCTGAAGGCTTCCGGATCCCCCGCGCGGATGCGGGCGTGCATCGAGTAGTTCACATCCTGTCTTGTCCACGCGACCGGCCCGGTTCCCGTGACCCACGTCACATCGTGCCCGACGGGGTGGTCCCGGTCCTCCGCCTCCGGCCTCGCGGGACACCCTTCCGGAAGCGGTCAGGAATCGAGAAGCCCCGGTGGCCGCCGCCTCATTAGCGTGAAGCACATGACCTCCATCGCAGCCCTCGTCCTCGAGGTGGCCGACACCGCCGCCGCCCACCGCTTCTACACCGCCCTCGGTCTCGCCGACCGCGTCCAGCTCCGCGAATCCACCGCCCCCACCAGCGGATTCCGCGGATTCTCGCTCTCCCTCACGGTGTCCTCCCCGGCCGACGTCCGGCACTTCGTCGACACCGCGGTCGAGGCCGGAGCCACCACGCTGAAGCCCGCGACCAAGTCCTTCTGGGGCTACGGCGGGGTGTTCCGGGCCCCCGACGGCACCATCTGGAAGATCGCCACGTCGAACAAGAAGGACAACGTCCCCGCCACCGGCGAGATCGACCAGATGGTGCTCCTGCTCGGTGCCTCGAACGTGACCGAGACGAAGAAGTTCTACCTCGCGCACGGTCTGACCGTCGCCAAGAGCTTCGGCAGCAAGTACGTCGAGTTCGACACCCAGGACGGCCCCCTGAAGCTGGCCCTGTACGGGCGCCGCGCCCTGGCCAAGGACGTGGGCGTCCCCGTCGACGGCAGCGGTTCCCACCGCATCGCGCTGACCTCCGACGGGGGACCGTTCACCGACCCGGACGGGTTCGGCTGGGAGGCCGCGCCCGTGACGGCGGCCTCCTGAGCGGAACGCTGCCGCGGTGAGGGGCGCCGACCTCGGCGTACAGCCGGCCCGGCCCCTCCACGGACCCGCCCCCGCCCGCCGCAAACGGGGGCCACCTCTCCAACCTCTATCCGCTAGGCTGTCTGCGGTTGCGCCTCCGTAGCTCAGGGGATAGAGCACCGCTCTCCTAAAGCGGGTGTCGCAGGTTCGAATCCTGCCGGGGGCACCGGGTCGGAAGGGGCCGTCTTCGATTGTTCGGAGGCGGCCCCTTCTCGTGTCGCTCCGCGCCGTGCCGGGAAGGGCGGTGGCGGGGGCATCTGGTGCAAGGGCGTGGGCGACCGTGCGGTAGCCGACTAGAGTCGGACCATCACATTTGGTCATGGGTCCAGGACGTGGCGCGCCTCTGTCATGTCGCTGGTGGGGAGGGCCTGTAGAGCATGAACCGTCGCTCCAATGGGTTGGTCGGTGACTGGGCCGAGGCGCAGCGCCGGGAACAGCGTCAGCGTGAGGCGCAGGCCGGGTACCTGCGGGATCAGGAATGGCAGCAGCGCGCGCTTCAGCGGGATCTCAATCGCAGCCGTTACGAGCAGAAGGCGGCGCGGCGGGAGCAGCGGGAGGCGGCGGCGCGGCGGCGTACGGAGGAACTGGACGCGCGGGTTGAGGCGTTGGAGGGGCTGCTGGCCTCGGGGTGCCGGGCGCCGGCGTTCCGGGCGGGGCAGTTGAGGCGGTCGGAGACGATCGAGCCGTTCGCTCCGGGGCAGCTCGCGTACCCGGTGGCGATGCCGGATCCGCAGCAGGCGCAGTACCAGCCGCAGGGCGGGTGGACGCCGCACGGGCGGGCCCAGGCCGAGGCGGAGGCGCGGTCGCGGTTCGAGCGGGACCGGCAGGCCGCGCAGGCCGCCGAGGCGGAGCGGCTGCGGCAGCTGGCGGGATATCAGCAGCAGTACCAGCAGTGGGCGGATGCGCGGCTGCGGGAGATCCGGCAGCACAACGCGGAGATCGAGGAGATGGGCCGCGGGCTGCGGGACGGGGACCCCGGGGCCGTGGTCGACTACTTCTCCGCCGCCCTGTACGCCTCGGCGGGGTGGCCGGACGGCTTCCCCCGGCAGGTGGCGGCGTCGTACGACGCGGGGGCGCGGCAGCTGGTGCTGAACTGGGAGCTGCCGACGTACGACACCGTCCCGGCGGCCAAGTCCGTGCGCTACATGATCAACGCCGACCAGGAGAAGGAATCGCCTCGGCCGGTCACGCAGCGCCGCGCGCTCTACCGGGACCTGCTCGCGCAGTGTCTGCTGCTGGTGCTGCGGGATCTGTTCGCGGCCGACGAGTTCGGCGCGCTGGACTCCGTCGCCCTGAACGGATTCGTCGACGACCACGATCCGACGACCGGCCGGCGGACGTCCATGGTCCTCGGTACGGTCATGGCCGAACGGGCGACGTTCGCCGGCTTCCACCTGGAGCAGGTGAACGCCGTCACCTGCCTGACGGACGGGCTGCGGGGCCAGTTGTCGTCGCGTCCGGACCAGTACGCGACCGTACGCCCCGGCCGGGTTCCCGAGGACGTCGGTCAGGGGGTCGTCACGCACGGCGGGGACGACGAGCCGGACCTCTACGCCATGGACCCGCTGGCCTTCGAGGCGCTGGTGGCCGAGCTGTTCCGGGCCATGGGCATGCAGGCCGTCACCACGCAGCGTTCGAACGACGGCGGCGTGGACGTCGACGCGCTCGACCCCACACCCATCCGTGGCGGCAAGATCGTCGTCCAGGTCAAGCGCTACAGCGCCACCGTTCCGCCGACCGCCGTGCGCGACCTGTACGGCACCGTCCAGGACACCGGCGCCAACAAGGGCGTCCTGGTCACCACCTCCGGCTTCGGACCCGGATCGCACACCTTCGCCCACGGCAAACCGCTGGAACTCGTCTCCGGCCCCGAACTCGTCGACCTGCTGCGCCGGCACGGGCTGCGGGGACGGCTGGGCGACGGCGGCACACCCGGAGCCGGCGCGAGGCCCGCGGGCGGCGGGGCCCCGGTGCCCGGTCCGCGCACGGCCCCGGACAGTGCGGACGGCCCCGACGACGACCACAACGTGCTGGGCATGTACTGGTCGGGCGAGGTCGCGCTCGACGTCTGCGCCCTCGTCTGTCACGGCAACCGGGTCCTGGACGACGACCACTTCGTCTTCTACAACAACCCCGCCACCCCTGACGGCACGGTCCGCGCGCTCGTCCCCGTCGCCCCGGACCGGGCCGCCGTGCAGGTCTCCTTCGACGCCCTGCCGGACCGGGCCGACCGGCTCGTCATCATCGCCGCGATCGACCCGGTCACCGATCCGGACACGGACCTCGCCGGGTTCACCGACGCCGGAATCCGGCTGCTGGACTCCGAGGGCGGTCCGCTCGACCAGCTGGCCGTCTCCGACGGCCGCCCCGGAGAGACCGCCCTCGTGCTGGGCTCCTTCCGCCGCCGCGCGAACGGGGACTGGGACTTCGTCACGGGCGGCAAGGGGTACCGCGGGGGTCTGGAGGAACTGGTCCAGGACTTCGGGATCGACGTGGAGTAGGGCGTCCGACCCCTCGCGGTGAGGCAGCCGCGTCGATCGCGCACACCGTCGGTGCGGGCATCGGCGGACACGCCCGCGCACGGCTTCTCCTTCAAGGCGATCGGACTGATCCTCGCCAAACGGGAGGACGACGAGCGGAGTGCATGCCCCGCGGCACGCCGAACAGCGCATGGAGTGGCGATGGGGAGACGGGCTGCTGGGGGAGAGAACTACTCGGCCCCTGGCCTCCTGTCCCGGACCGTTCGCCGGAGCAGGCGGGGTGGGTTCGGCACTGCAGTTGGCGCCGGGGGGGGCCGGCCCGCGTACGCCACTTCGTCGTAGGGCAATTCAAGACAACCTCGCGCGTGCGCCAGATGGCGTGGACCGGCTCTCCGAGAATGCCCTCTACTGGCGGAGCCGATCGTTCGGCAGCGCCCAATGCAAAGAACACGGGGGAGGTCCGCACATGTCAGGGGAAGCCACGCATCACTGGATCGTCGCGCTGGACGTCGAGAACTTCAGTCCGCGCCGGGACCCCGTGCAGCGACGGGTCCGAGCGGCGATGTACCGCGTGCTCGGAGACGCGATGGAGCGTGCCGGGCTCGCGGCGGCGGACACCGTGACGGAGGATCGCGGAGACGGCGTGCTCATGCTCATCAGATCATCCGTGGCCCCCGTGGTCATCGCGGGACCCTTCGTGCGCGAGCTCGACGAAGGGCTCCGCGAATACACCGAGGAAGCCAACGAGGATCACCTGGTCCGGCTGCGGATGGCACTGCACCAAGGCCTGACGGCAAGCGACGAGCACGGTTGGTCGGGCGACGCCATCAACATCGCCTGCCGGATCGTCGACGCCCAGCCATTGCGGGATGTCCTCGCCGCCGCACCGTCCGCCCGCATGGCGCTCGCCGTATCGGACGAGGTGCATCACGCGGTGATCAGGCACGGTCACCGGGGCATCGACCCCGCGGCCTATCTGCCATTCGATCTCACCACCAAGCACGACGAAACGATCAGTACCTGGATCACCGTCCCCGGCTACCCGGCTCCACCGGTGGCGGCCGGTCCGGCCACCGAGCCGCCCGTCGAACGGCAGCCGCCGTCCGTCCCGGACACACAGCCGAGCACCGCCACCGAGCAGCCCCCCGTCGTCCAGCGCGCCCGGACCGTGCAGGGTGACCAGGTCGCCGGGTCCAAGCACGTGACCGTCCACAACACAGGGAACGTGCGGTTGTGACGGCGGCAGCGGCAGTGCCCCCGGTCGCCGGCGGCCCAGGGGGGAGCCAGCCGGCGGCCGGGCCGGGGGAAGCCGCGGGAGGCGGCGCGCCGGGTGCCGGCCAGGAGCGGGCCAAGGACGGACAGGGCGACCCGCCGCAGTCCCCGCCGGCCGCGCAGACCGAGGGTGGGGCGGAATCCGCACCACCCCCTCAGTCCGGGCCGGGTGCGGAATCGTACGAGGCGACCGGTCAGCTAGGGCAGAGTTCGCAACGCCGCGGACTGCTGCAGAACGCCGCCGCCAACGTCGAGGGAGACATGGTCGGCGGCGACAAGTACGTCGTCGTGGTCGGCGGAGGCAGACACCGGCTGCGGGCCTTGTCGCCGCTCATCGCGGAACGCGTCCGTTTCGCCTACAGTTCCCCCGCCGACCTGCCCGACGTCCGTGAGGCGCTGGCCAGGCAGCGGCTGCTGATCCTGCGCTCGGCAGCGGGCTACGGCAAGTCCGCCATGGCCGTACGGCTCCTGCTCGGCGCGTGCCGGGGCACGGTCTACCACCTGGACAGCGGGGTCGACTTCGCCTCGCTGGCCGACCGGTTGGAGAACGACAGCGGGTCCATCGAGCCTGGAGCCGGCTTCCTGCTGGAACGGCCGGAGGACATCGGGAACCTCGGCCGGGAGACGTACGAGAAGGTGCAGGGGGCTCTGTCCCGAGCGGACTCCTGGATGGTCGTCACCGTGGCGGATGGCGAGTTGGCCGACGGTGAAATACTGTTCGGAGTACGGGATCTCTCGGACGCTCCACAGCCGGTGGAGGTGGTCCGCGCACACCTCCGATGGCGTCTGGGGGAGCGCGACGCCGACCGGCTGTTGGCGCGCCAGGATGTCCAGGACGTCATCACCGAACTGCTGGGCGGGCTCCCCGCCTGCCGACAGGCCGGGGACCTCGCCGCGGTGATGGCCCAGCAGTACGACCTCCATGGCGCAGTCGACCTGGACCGGTTGCGTGAACACCGGGCCCGGCTGGAGGCGGAGGACTTCGAGATCTGGGCCGAGAGCTTGCCGGACGCCGGCACACGCAGTTTCGCTCTCGCCCTCGCCGTACTCAACGGGCTGCCGCAGGAGGACGTCGCCCAGGCAGCACGCTCGCTGCGCGAGCGACTGGAGGACGACGGGCCCTACCTCAGGGCCCCCGGACCCGACGGACGACCGGTCCGGTACAAGGACCTGTTCGAAACACCCCGCCGGCGGCAACTGCAGCACCTGCGCGCCCAGGAGCTGGACAAACCGCTCGGCGAGCCCGGGACGATCATCGAGTACAAGGACCCCGGCTACGCGCGACGGATGATCCTGCACGCCTGGACCCAGTACGACATACAGGATGAACTCCTCGACTGGCTCGGCGGGTTGGTGGTCCACTCATCGCAGGAGGTGCGCGTCTACGCAGCGGCCTCCGGTCTTGGGGTCCTAGCCACCGAGGCATACCGGTACATCGAACGCAGGGTCCTGGGCCCGTGGGCGCGCAGTGACAGCGCGCTGCGTCGCACCGCCGTGGCCTACGCGCTGTCCGTGGCCTGTCAGAACCCCTGGGTGCAGACGCAGGCGACTGCCCTGGTGGTCGGTTGGTACGCCGACGAGCGGCCACAGGTACGGGCGGCCGCGGCCCGGGTGCACGGACTCGGCGCGGTGTCAGGACGTCCGGTGGAGGAGCTGGCCCGGCTCTTCGCGGTCGACAGTGTGACGGTGACGGTGGCTGTCGGCTGCGCACTGGCCGATCTGGTCGCCGATGATCCCGAGGCTGCCGGCTCGGTGCTGCCCATGCTGCGGGACAGGACCGGCGATCACCGCTCCGGCCGGTCAGCGGTACTCGCCTTCCTCATCGTCGCCGCGCAGGTGGTCGTGGAGACGAAGGAAGTCGGCCCGAGGGCCACGGCGCCCGAGTGGCCGACGTTGCTGTATCTGGCGCATCGGAGACCCGAACTGCGCGACTCCTTCGTGTGGTTGTGGCGTGCGGCGCTGAACGAGTCCTTCTTCCACGATGAGGCGGAACAGGTCATCGGCGACTGGGCGAAGCTCGCCGAGAAGGACTCCGAACTCCGCGAAATGTTACGACTGCTGGTCGGAGCCATCGCCCATGGCGATCAACGCTCGGGCCGGATCCTGCGTTCCTGCGCCGACGACTGGGTGCGTCCCGACCGGATCATCGGACTTCCCCTAACGGCGGCCATGGTGCGCACGCAGCTCGATATGGAAGGCATGTGACGATGAGCGTCTCCCTGATTCTCAACGAGCGGGTAATCTCCCGCAGTCGGGTGGGCGAGCTGCCCGACCTGCCGCCGTCGGTGGCGATCGTCTACCCGGTGGAGGGCGGCCCCTTCGAGGTCGAGACCGTCCGCACCTTCGGTCAGCGCTGGTTCGGCAAGAGCCGGGCCTGCTATGTCGTCGACCTCAGCGATCACAGACGCCAGGCGTCCGTCACCAGGACCCCGCTGACCTGCAAGGACGGCGGACACCGGTTTCAGGCGGCGATCGACGTGGGTTTCCGGGTGCACGACCCGGGGATGGTGGTGTCCAGGAACGTACGGGACGCGTTGACGGTCGTCTACGGATACCTCACCGACCGCATTCGGCTCCACGCCGCGCGCTTCGCAATCACCGAGGCCATGGCGGCGCAGTTGGCCGTCAACCATGAGCTGGACCGGGAGATCCCTCTTCCCGAGGGCATCACCATCTATTACTGCAAGGTCCAGATGGAGCCCGACGAGGCAGCGGCCCGCTACATCCAGGAGCTGGAAGAGGCCCGGCGCCGGGCCAAGCTCGGGGTACACGCTCACGAGGCCAGACGGTCGAGTACCTATTCCGACGAGGACATCGAGGACATCAAGGCCGCTGGCCGCATACGTCGGGAGTCGGGAGAGCGCGCGGTGCTGGGGAACACCCGTCTCGACTTCGACAACCTGGTCCGTGAGCACCTGGTCCGTCATCCTGAGCAGACCGCGCACGCCCTTGAACTGCTGGCGCGAGTCCGCGAAGCCGAGGCCGCCCAGCATGAGATCCGCGACCAGCGGCACGCCGAGATGGTCAAGTACCTCATCGACCAGGGCGTCGTGCGCGAGATCGACCTGCCTGGGCTGCGCGAAGGCGTGCTCGGTCCCAGCGCACGCGGCACGGGCGTCGCCGGGGTACTGGAGCGGCCCGACGCCGGACAGCCGGCCTCCTTCATCTCCGGGACAGCGCCGGACGACCCCAGGTACTCGGGATCCGCGCCCGTGGCGGCACAGGGCGGCCCCGTGCAGTGGGGCGGGAGCCCTCCGGTAGCCGCTGTGGCACCACCGAGCGGGCTGATTCCGGTCTACGTCGTCCTGGACACCTCTCGTGCCGCGGCCGACTGCGCCGCCGAACTCGGCAACGCGCTCCGCTCCGTGCAGACGCTGCTGGCCAACAGCCCTGACGTGGGCGCCGCCGTACGCCTCTCGGTGATCACCTATGCCGACAGCGCCGACGTGGTGCTGCCGCTCACCGAGGTCTCCTGGCGTACGGGCATGCCGGGGCTGACATCGGCGCCAGGCTGCCGCTACCGGCCGGTTCTGCGACGGCTGCTGGACCTGGTCCCGCTGGAGACGCAGCGGCTGAAGGAGCAGGTGCCCCGGGTGATGCGACCGGTCGTGTTCTTTCTGGCCATCGGCCAGGCCGAGGACGACACCGAATGGTCGGCGGCACACGCCGAGCTGATGGCGCACACGTACCACCCGCACGTCGTGGCGTGCGGGATCGGCGCGGATCGTTCCCGGGTCGTACGGCGCCTCGCCTCCCGACCCGAATTGGGCGTCGTCGCCGTCGAGGGTGCGGATCCCGCGCAATCGGCAGTGCAGTTCTCCGTCCTGCTCCAGCAGACGCTGCTGCATCTGGGCCGGAGCGCGATCGGGGGCGGTACGGAATTGAAACTCGACTGCCCGCAGGGCCTTCGGCCCGTCATGCATGAGCGATAGAGCGGCTGAACAGCGAAAGGGAGAACTGGGATGGCCGAGACACTTGGTCAGTTGCTGCCGGTGTACGTCCTCGCCGACGAATCCGGCTCCATGTCGGGCCACGTCGGCGACCTCAACGAGGGAATGAAGTCGTTGCACGTCGCGCTCCTGGAGGAGCCGATGGCCGCGGCCAAGGTGCGCTTCTCCGTGTTGGGATTCTCCAACAGCGTCGTAGAACACCTGGTGCTGGCCGATCTGAGGAGCGAAAACGAACTGCCCCGGCTGTCCGCCGGCGGCGGCACGAACTACGACGCGGCGTTCGCCGCGCTGCTGAAACGCATCCCGCAGGATGTGAGGACGCTCAAGTCCCAGGGATACAAGGTGCTGCGTCCCACGGTCTTCTTCCTCAGCGACGGCCAGCCGACCTGCGGTGAGGAGTGGCGCCAGACACATAGTCGGATGACCGACCGCAGTGTCACCGGTGCCGCGCCCAACGTCATCGCCTTCGGGATCGGCGGGGCGCGGGCGGAGACGATTCTGGCCGTGGCCACCGAGCAGAAGTTCGCGTTCATCTCGATCCCCGGTGCCCAGCTCGGCGACGCGATCGCCAAGTTCTTCACCGCGCTCACCAAGAGCGTGGTCGAGTCGGCCAACGCCCTGGCCGCCGGCCAGCAGGCCGAGTTGGCGGTGGAGAGGCCGGAAGGCTTCCGTCTCGCGATCGACGAGGTCTGAGGGTGGACAAGCGATTGCGCTTCCGGCGCAGCAAGAGCCGGGAGGACAAGAAAGGGGAGACGTCGGGACCGCCCGCAGCCGATCCGGCGGGGGCCGATCCCGACGGGGCCGCCGATCGGCAGCCGTCCGCCCCGCGCCGGACCGAGCCTCGGTACCCACCCGCGCCACGTGGGGAGGGAACGGCGCCTCGCTCGGGGCACGTCTCGGACTTCGCGGTGCCCGAGTACCGGGTCGAGAATTACGTCGTACCCGAATACAATGGCCCGGATCTCGCGCCCCCGTCCTCCGCTGGCCCCGGACAGCGATCGGCACCACGCCCGCCGCAAGGAGCCGGCCCAACGCGCGACCGGGAGCCGCAGGGTCCACGGAACCCGCTCGTTGCCCGACAGCAGTGGTCGCCGGCACCGCCGCAGGACCCGCCGGCACCGCGGCACGCGTCACCGGACGGGCAGGTCGGAGTTCCGCCGCACCACGGGCCGGTGTCGCAGCACGCTGCACCGGAACCAGGGTCCGAGGGAACCGCGCCAGGCTCCCGACGTGGCGCGAACCGGTACCAGCGCGTCGTGCTGGGGAAGCCCGCCGCGAAGGTGGAACCCAAACCACCGCCGGCTGATCCTTATCGGCCGGACACCCTCTGCGACGGATGGTCGACCCGGGAGCTGACTGTGCGCTTGGCCTCCGTCCGTGGGGACCAGCATCGCTTCGACGGGCGGCCGCGCCAGGACGACGTGGTCGTCGCCTGGCACGAACCGTCGTCCACGGTGGTGTTCGCCGTGGCCGACGGTGTCTCGGCGGCCGCGCAGTCGCATGTGGGGGCCGCGCTGGTCTGCCGTACGGCGGTCAACGACCTGCTGGTGCAGCTGAGCGAGGACAGATCCGGCCCCGACTGGACCCGGGTGCTGCAGGCGGCCCGGTATCAGCTGCTCATGCGGGTGGCCCGCGGCCGGGAACCGGACGAGCGCGACCTCTCGGAGGCGGCCCGGACCCTGGCCACGACCTTGGTGGCAGGCACGGTCGCACCGGCCGAGGGCGGCGGGATGCGTGTCACTCTGGTCCATGCCGGGGACTCCCCGGCATGGTCCCTGCAGGAGGGTCGATTCAGCCTGCTGCTGAGTGACAAGAACAGCGGGCCCGGCGAGATCACCAGCAACGCGGTGGCTGCGCTGCCGCGTCTGTCGGCTCGTACCCGTCCACTGTCCTACCTCCTGCCCTCGGACTGCGTCCTGCTGGTCGGTACGGACGGCTTCGGCGATCCGCTCGGTGACGGCTCCGGTGTGGTGGGCGAGTTGTTCGCGCAGTTGGCGATGGGCCCGCCCGAACCGAGGGCTCTTGCCCATCTGCTGGACTTCTCCCGGGAGACGTTCGACGACGACCGCACGCTCCTTGCCGTCTGGCCCCGGCACCGGCTCTCCGGTGGGGCACCATGACGGGGTTCGAGGCGACGCGGATCGCCCATTCGGATCTGGTGCTGGGCGCGCCGTTGGGGGGCGGTGGACAGGGCAAGGTCTGGACGGTCGAGAGACGGCTGATCAACAGGAAGTGGCCGGTCGCGTACAAGGAGTACAAGCCGGACTGGCAGGGTCAGTTGCGAGTCGAGGCGCTGGAGCGGATGGTGGCCTTCCTGCCCGAACAGCACCTCGCGGTCGGCCAGTGGCTTGCTGAGCACTCCGCCTGGCCCGCGGCCCTGGTGACGGAGGGACCACAGGTCCGCGGCTTCCTGATGCGGCAGATCCCCGACGAGTTCTTCATCTCCATGCCGTCCGGCGACGCGAAGGCGGCGGGATTCGAGTATCTGCTGAACCCCGAGCCCTACGTGAACAAGATGGTGGGGGCTGTGACGCCCCGCCACGTTCTCGGTCTGCTTCTCGCCCTCGCCGACATCTTGGAACGGCTGCACGGCCTCGGCGTGGTGGCCGGCGACCTTTCCCCGAAGAACCTGCTGTTCTCACTGTCCGGGCCGCGGCCCGACTGCTTCCTCATCGACTGCGACGCCATGGGACTGGGCGGCGACTGGGTACTCAAGCCCGTACAGACGCCCGGCTGGCAACTGCCCGACGGCGAGGCACCGGAGACACCGGAGGGCGACCGCTACAAGTTCGCGCTGCTCGCCGTGCGGCTCTTCCTGCAGGAGCAGTACGGCGAGGACACCACCGCGCTACGGCAGATGGACGGCGACGTGGCCGACCTGGCCGAGCGCGGACTGAGCCGCACGCCCACCGACCGGCCCCCTCTCAGCGACTGGCTCGACCCCCTGCGTCGCGCCCTTGATAGTGCCCCCGCGACCTGGTCGGACATCACGCAGGCCGAGGCGCGGACAACGGCCCACGTGGCAACGCCCGAGCCGACGGGGACTACACCGACGGTCGGCACGCACACCACCAGCCCCTCTCACCATCCCATCCTCACACCCCAACGCGCGCCCTCGTCACGGCGGGTGGGTCGCGCTCTGGTCGTGCTGGCCCTTATCGCTTTCATCATCTGGCAGATCGCGAGGCACAACGACTCCGGGGGCAACGACGGCAGCAACGGTACGAGCCAGACCGGAGTCGGATACACGGATTCGCGCGAGAGTCAGGCGACGGCACTGCATACGCTCCTGGCTCAGAACGCCGACCGCCGTCGCGGGGTTTCCGACGCCGTTGCTTCGATGATGAAGTGCAGCCGACTTCCACAGAGTCGAAGGGTCTTCGAAAACGCGGCGGACGCTCGGGCCGACCTGGTCGAGAAGCTGGACACGCTCTCCCTCGACCAACTGTCCGACGACCTGCCGTCGAACCTGCGCAGCGCCTGGCAGCGCTCGGAGGACGCGGACCGGGCTTATGTGCGGGTGGCCGACAACGTCTCGGGCGGCTGCTCGGCCTCCGCCGTGACCGCATCGAGCGCGTGGCGGGACGCGGCTTCGGCAAGCGCCGGCGCCACGAGGGCGAAAAAGGACTTCGTCACCGCGTGGAACCCCGTCGCCCGGGACTTCGGACTGGGAACGTTCGCCTGGTCCGATCTGTGAACCGCTGCCCGAGCCGCGCTCACCTCGCTGCCGGGCCGCCCTCCCGCACCCGCTTCAGCGCGTCCGCGTTGTGGACGGTCACCTGAGTGCGCCCGGTCGTCACCCAGCCCTCGGCCCGCCATTGTTCCAGGACCCGGCTGACCGTTCGGCGGGAGCCGAGTACCAGGCCGGCGAAATCGTCCTGGGAGAGCGGTAGACCGATGTCCACGACTCCTGAGGCGTTTCGTCGGCCGTGACGGGCCACAAGATCGAGCAGCAGGCCTGCCAGGCGCGCGGCAAGCGAGTCGGCGCCGACCAGCGTGCGCTGCTGGTCGGCGTCCCGTAGGCGGGCGGAGAGCACCTGACGGACGGAGCTCGTGATCACCGGATGATCGTGGGCGGCCGCCCGGAATGCCTCGGCGCGTATCACCAGCGCCTGGACCGGAACGAGGGCGGTGAGCGTCGCGGATCTGGGCCCCCCGTCAAGCCCGGCCTGTTCGCCCAGCAGATCGCCGGGCCCTCGCAGGGCCAGCACCGCCTGGTATCCGGCGGCGGCCACCGTGGTGACCTTGACGCAACCCCGCCCTAGGACGAGGAGATGATCGCTGAACTCGTCCTGTCGCAGCAGGTGTTCCCGGGCGGCGAACGTGGTCGCCTTGCCCGCCTCGCGAAGTGTCCGCTGGGCTGCGGCGTCCAGCAGGTTCCAGAACGGTGGTCGGCCGGACTCGTGTCCGAACGGGCCGCTCCCTCGCAAATCCGCGGTCATCCCTGCCTTTCCGCTCACCTCGCCATCAGCCGGTGAGGCCCGCGACCGCTATCAGCACACAGCCGCCCACCGCGGCGAGCAGTGACTGCCGTACGAACCGCTGTTTGGTCCACACGATGCGACTCATGTCGACCAACTGACGGGTCAGCGCGGGCAAGGGGGCGTGCCGGCCGAGGCGGTCGGCGAGCTCCTCCGCGCTCCAGTGCCGTAAGTGGCCGTAGAAGATGAAGTCGTCGACGTGTTCCGAGCGTACGCGGCCCGCATGGTTGTGGCGGGGCAGAACGGCGAGGACCGCCAGCACCGCGGAGAGGGCGAGCAGTGCCAGGCCGACCCACAGGATCGTCTTCGGCAAAACACCCGAGACACTGCCGAGCCGGTTCTCCGAGCCGGACAGCGCGGCCACACCCGCGAGAGCCGCGGACTCCATGGCCAGGGCGAAGGACGCCTTGGCGTCCACCGTGCGGGTCCACTCGGCAAGTACAGAATGCACCTGCCATGCGGTCTTGGTCGCTTCCTCCCGCATCACCGGCTCCCCCTCGGACACTGGACGCACCCTTCCCCGTGGCTGGCGGACGTGGCGCCGGGCCGACGCAGGAGGACGTTACCCATCCGTCTGCCTTCACAATCTGGTCCTCCACGTTTGTGGTGTCCCATCCGCGGGTCCGACGTGCGGTGCCGGCGTGGCGCGCGGTGTGACGGACGCACCGCCCCGCCTCACGTACTACATCCCCCGGGGGAGCAACCGTCCGTGTCGTTCCCCCGTCGGACGTTCCCGGTCGCCTGCTACGGGGACGACCCCTCCCCGGGCCCCGCCTAGCGTGAGACGCGTTCCCCTCGCCCTCTCACCCCGGTCGGGTTCTTCGTCATGCCCAGAGTGAAGTTGGTTCCGGCCGGTGCGGCCGTCCCCGTCTGTCCTGCCGTGTTCGGACTGCTGCTGGGACTGTGGGGCCTCACGCACGACACGAGCATGTGGCGGGACGAGGCGGCGACCTGGCAGGCGGCGCACCGGTCGGTGCCGGAGCTCTGCCGGCTGCTGGAGCACGCGGACGTCGTCCACGGGCTGTACTACCTGTTCATGCACGGCGTGTTCGCGCTCTTCGGCGACAGCCTCGTCGCGCTGCGGCTGCCGTCCGTCCTGGCCATGTCGGGCGCCGCCGCCCTCGTCGCGGTGCTCGGCACCCGGCTGACCGGCGGCACCGTCACCGGGCTCGCCGCCGGACTGGCCTTCTGCCTGTTACCGGCGGTCCAGGAATACGCGCAGGAGGGGCGGCCGTATGCCCTGGTCATGGCCTTCTCCGCGCTCTCCTGCCTGCTGTTCGTCCGCGCCCTCGACCGGCCCGGGGCGGCGGGGCGCTGGACGGCGTACGGGGCCGCGGTCCTCCTGGCCGCCCTGCTCAACTGGTTCGCGCTCCTCGTCCTCACCGCCCACGCGGGCACCCTCGCCCTCGTCCGCCCGCCGCGCGCCACCGTGCTCCGCTGGGCCGCCGCCTCGGGCGCCGCCGTCGCCGGGACCCTGCCGCTGATCGCCGCCAGCGCCGGGCAGACCGCCCAGGTCGACTGGATACGCCCGGCCGGTCCCGGCACCCTCCTGGTGCTGCTGCTGACCTTCGCCGGGGGCGCGGTCTGTGCCCGGACGGCAACGAAGGCTGCGCGCGGGCCGGCGGGCCCAGCAAGCGGAACGGGGCGTCCGCCCACCCTTGGCCGCCCCCACCCGCACCGCCCACGGCTCCCCCACCTGTCCCTCTCCCGCCTCGCCCTCCCTCTCCTCGTCCTGCCCCCGCTCGTCCTGCTCGCCGGCTCGCTCCTCCGCCCCGTCTACCTCACCCGGTACGTGCTCTTCGGCCATCTCGGGCTCGCCCTGCTCATCGGCGGTGCCTGCCACGCCCTGACGCACCGGCTGCGGACACCGCCGCACCGCACCGTCGCCGCCGTCGCCGGTCTCGCCTTCCTCGGCCTGCTCCCGGTCCAGCTCTCGCTGCGCGGCGCGGACGGACGGATCGACGACGTCCTGGTGACGGCGGCGCACGTGGCCGCCGTGAGCGAGCCGGGCGACGCGGTGCTGTACATCCCCTCCGCGCGCCGCGACACCGCCCTCGTCTCGCCCACCGGATTCACCGGGCTCCGGGATCTGGCGCTGGCCCGGGGCCCGCTGGAATCGGGCACGCTGAACGGGGTCGAGGCCGGGCCGGAGCGGATCGCCGGGGCCATGCTGTCCGCCCGGCGGATCGTGGTCGTCAGCGACGCGGGACCGCCGACCGCCCCCACCGCCCGCGACCGCGCCAAGCGGCGCGTCCTGGAGGACCGTTTCGTACGCCGCGCGCAGACGACGGCGCGCGGGCGCACGGTCACGGTGTACGAACGGCGCGGCGGCTGACGGCGGCCGGAGGCTCAGCGCCCCCGGTTGCGGGGGTGGTTGCGGGCCGTGCGCTCGTTGCCGAACTTGTACGCGCCCGTCCAGCGGGCCATCACGGCCTGGGCGTCCCCGGACTCGACCTCGGCCGTGAACTTCGCCGCCCGGTCCCCGCGCAGCGTCGTGGCCTTGCGGTCGCGGTGGGTGATGACCACCGTGCCGTCCGCGCGCGTCTCGTAACTGAATCCCGAAGGTGCCGGCATCCCCCGACCGCCCTCCCTCTCTGCGTCGGAACACACGGTCCTGTGCGACCGCAGGTTCACCGGGTCCGCGGTCCCCGGCGGTCGTCCACCTCCACGGTCAGCCACGGCCAGCCGGCCGTCCAGTCCGCCAGGTCGGCGGCCGTGGGGCCCGCCGCGTCCCGCAGCGGGGCGGCCGGGCGGTAGTGGACCAGGGTGCCCGTGGTGCCGTCGTCGGCGACCGGGTCCAGGCCGGTCTCGGGCACGCCGTACGCGTACCGCTGGGTCCACGCGCCGCCGAGACGGCGGTTGGTGTGGACGAGGTGCTCGCTGAGGGCCGCGACGACGGACATGCCCCGGCGCGGGTGGCCGTCCGGCAGGGTCTGCGCGCCGGGGGTGTCGAAGAAGCGGAGGTCCTTCGTGGCCATGACGGGCTTCTTCACGATCCGGCCGTCCGCGTCGCGGCGGGTGTCGGTGCCCCGGCCGTCGTCCGCCACGGCCACCGAACCGTCGGCGTACAGGGTGACGCGGGCACGTCCCCCGCCGGTGCACTCCGCCTCGTCGGCCGCGTAGGCGAGGACCTCCAGGACCAGGTGCCCGGGGCCCGAGGGGGCGAAGGCGGCCGGGTCGCGGCGGATGCCCGCCAGATGGTCGCGGTCGACCGCCGCCGCCCAGTCGTGCGTCGTATTGCGCCAGGCCGGGTTCAGCGCAGCTCCTCCGGGCAGGGCGTGCCGGGCGACAGCTGGTACGGCGCGCCCAGGCGGTAGACACCGGCGTGCGGGGCCAGGAGCTCCGTCCACTCGTCGCCGTGCTCGTCCTCGTCCAGCTTGTTCAGGCAGCCGTTCTCGTTGACGAAGGACCTGGGGGTGTTGTCCTTGTCGGGCCGCTTCTTGGACGCCTCGGTCTCCCTCGGCCGCTCCAGGCTCTTGCCGTCGGCGTCGACGAGGGCCAGCCAGCGCGAGTACGGGATCCGGATCAGCACCCGGCCCGCCTTCTTCACGTGGATGGTCAGCTCCCCGGCGCCCGCCTCGTCCACGGTGGCCGGCGGGTCGGCCATCGGGACCGGGCTGTCGACGGCGAAGAGCCGCCAGTTGGCGTCCGACCAGATCGCCTTGAGATAGGGCTGCCCCTTGGCGACCAGCTCCGCCTCCTGGACCGCCCCGCTGGAGTCCGGGTCGCCCTTGGGCAGCACCACGTAGTGCACGGCCCAGCGGTCGAGCCACTGCCGGTAGTTGACCGCGTCCAGGGTGTCGTCGTAGAAGAGCGGGTTGCGCTCCATGTCGGCCTGGCGGTTCCAGCCGCGGGCCAGGTTGACGTAGGGCAGCATCGCGGCGGCCTCGCGGTGGCTGCTGGCCGGGACGACCTCGACGCGTCCCCGGTCGGCGCCCACCCGCTGGAGCTGGTCGACGAGCGGGGCCAGCTCGCGGGCCCAGGACGCGGTGGGGGCCGTGCGGACGATGTCGTCGATGCCCTTGAAGCCGATCCAGAAGTTCAGCCCGGCGAACGCGAGGACCAGCGCGTACCACTTCCGCGAGCGCGGTGCGACGTACGGCAGCGCGGCGAGCAGCACCACCCCGGCGAAGAGCATCGCCATCCGCGAGACGTTCGAGCCGATCTGCGAGTCCACGATGTACGTGAGCAGCGTGCCGATCCCGTACACGGCCGCCGCCGTCCGCACCGTCTTCCAGTCCTCGGGCACGAGGAGGAAGACCAGCACGGAGAAGACGAACGGCCCGGAGAGCGTCGCGACCGACATCGGCTGGGTGCCGGAGAAGGGGAAGAGCCAGGCCGAGAGCGCCACGACCACGACCGGGGCCAGGCCGAGTGCGTACGCGCCGGGGCGCCGCTTGTTCAGGAACAGGGCCGCGGCGACCACACCGAGGAACAGCCCGGCGACCGGGCTGCCCGCCGTGGCGAGCGCGGCGAGCGGGGCGGCCACGGCCGCCTTCGCCCAGCGCTTGTAGCGCCACCTGTACGGCCAGCAGAAGACGGCGGCCGCCGCGCCGACGGCGAACATCATGCCGAGCCCGAACGTCACCCGCCCCGACAGCGCGTTGCACAGATACGCGAAGACACCGGCCATCGAGCAGGCCAGCGGATTGCGGACCGCCTTCACCCGGTACAGGATCAGCGAGGTCAGCCCGGCGGAGACCGTTCCGGCGATCATCATCGTCGTACGGACGCCGAGCAGCGACATCAGATACGGCGAGACCACGCTGTACGAGACGGGGTGCATGCCCCCGTACCAGGCCAGGTTGTACGCCGTGCCCGGATGGCGGCCGACGAACTCCGCCCAGGCGTCCTGGGCCGCGATGTCACCGCCGCTGTTGGCGAAGAACAGGAACCAGATCAGATGCGCGACCGCCGCGACGGCGGTCGTGAAGAGGACCGGGTGGCCGAGACAGCGCTCCTTGACGCTCCCGTAGAGCGCCCGCGCCCCGGAGGAACGATTCGACGCCCCGGACGGCTCGGGCCCGGTGGCGGTCCCCGCCCCGGAGGCGGCTGCCACGGCGTCCTCGGACTGCCCGGAGGGCGTGCTGTCCGCCCGCGTCGGCTCGGCAGTGGTCACTGCGATTCTCCCCGTCCCTCCCCGGACGCGTCGCAACCGCCGGCTTTCCCGTTCGGGTCTCATGGGCCAAAAGACGCGTTCCAGGGTCCACGCGTTGCCCCCGGGACGCTAGCACGCACCGCACTCACGCTGCCCGGAAAGGGCCCGTGAAGTGCCTCGCACCCCGGGGGCTGCCGCGGTATCAGCCGAGGCGGCTCAGCTTCTGGCCGAAGGTCGGGTCCTTCAGATCCTGCTGGAGCGCGACCGGGGCGCTGACCCGGCCGGTGCCGGTCCCCACGGTCACCACGCCGACCTTCGTCCCCGCCTTCATGCTGCGCGAGATCTCCTTGCCGCCGTCCGTCACGGACAGTTCGATCCGGAGCCCCTGCCAGCCCTTCGCCTTCAGGTCGGCGGTGGCGACCAGCGGGGTCCGGCCGCCGAAGCCGTCGTCCACGTAGCCGACGACATCGCCCTTCTTGACGACCTTGGCGGAGACCACCGCCTTCTGCGCCTCCTTGATCAGCTTGAGGCTGTTGTTCAGGGACATGACCAGGCTGTCGTACGGCTGCCCGGTGCCCGCCTGCTGCCCCATGACCGCGCCGTAGATCCAGAGCTTCTTGCCGTCCACGACCGTGTTGGCCGACCAGACCAGGTTGCCGCCGGCCGGGGTGGAGGAACCGGTCTTGATGCCGCTGACGCCGGGCTCCAGCAGGATCGTGTTGTTGTTGTAGATCGTCGTGTCGATGCCGTCGATCTTGATCTGCGGGGTGTCGACGATCTCCCGGAACACCTCGTTCTGCATGACGGCCTTCGCCAGCTTCAGCTGGTCGTCCGCGGTGGACACGGTCGTCTTCTTCAGACCGCTCGGGTCCGTGTACGTGGTGCGGGTCATGCCGAGCTCCTTGGCCGCGGCGTTCATCTTCGCCACGAACTCGGTCTCGGAGGAGTCCCAGCGGGCGAAGAGCCGGGCGGCGTTGTTGCCCGAGGGGATCATCAGCAGCTGGAGCAGCTCCTTCTCGGAGAACTGCTGGCCCTTGCTGATCGGCGCGGTCGACTCGTCGCCCAGCTTGGACTCGTCCTCCGCCTGCTGGTCGACGGTGATCTGCTCGCCCTCCTCCTTGCCGGTGAGGGGGTGCCCCTTCAGCACCACGTACGCCGTCATGATCTTGGCGACGCTCGCGATCGGCGCCGGCTTCTGCGCCCCCGCCGAGCCCATCGTGCCGACCCCGTCCACGGTGACGGCCGACTGCCCCTGCTCGGGCCACGGCAGCTTCAGGTCACCGCCCCCGAACGTGTACGACGGCTCCGCCGTCATCGTCAGCACCGGCTCCGGCAGCGGGCGCACCATCTGCACGATCGCAAACACCAGCAGCAGCAGGAGGACCAGCGGGGTCCAGATCTTGACCCGGCGCACGGCCGTCCGCACCGGGGTCTCCGGCGGCGGCGGGGTGTTCGTCAGCTCGGCCAGCAGGTCCAGCGGGGGACGCGGCGGCATCGGCTGCTGCCGGGTCCGCTCGGCGCCGCTGAGCGAGGCGGCGGGCGGCTGCTGCCCGGCACCGGGCCCGGGAGCCGGGACCTCGGGGGTACGGGGGGCGGGGGCCGGCCGTACGTCGTCGGAGCGCAGCGGGACGAACCGGCTGGTCCGCTCGGCCGCCGCCGAGTCCGCCGGCGCACCGTCGCCCTCGGCCGGCTCGGCCGCGGGCTGCCGCTTGACCGGCGGCGGGGTGATCTTCAGCGCCGTCGTCGGCTGGTCGACCCGGGGCAGCCGGGGCGTCTTGAACACCGCCGTCGCCTGGTCGATCCCCGTCTTGTCCTCGGCGTCCGCCGACTCGGCGGCTTCCGACCCTGCGGGCTCCGACTGGGCAGACGCCTTCTCCGCGGACGCCTTGTCCGCGGGCTTCCCCGGAGCGCTTTCGGCTTCGGCGGACTTCTCGGCGGACTCTTCGCGGGTACGGGGGATGCGGGGCTCGGGGTCCGCGTCGGTGTCGGTGTCGGTGTCGGTGTCGGAGCCTTCGGGCTCGACCTCGGGCTTGTTCTCCGGCTCCGGCTCCGGCTCCGGCTCACCATCGGCCTTGGCCTCGGGCTCGGACGTCGCCTCGGACTTCACCTCGGACGTCGCCTCGGGCTCGTCCTCGGCCGCCGCCTCGGGGGCGTCACCGGCTTCGGATCCACCCTCGGCCCGAGCCTCGGCCCGAGCCTCGGCCCGGACCTCGTCCTCGTCGCCCTCGTCCCCGTCCTTAGACACCCACGCCGCGACGGCCGCACGCAGCCGCGCGTCACCGTCCTCGGCCGCTGCCGGACCGTCGGACGCCTCCGGGGCCTCAGAGGCCTCCGGGTCCTCGGGGCCCTCACCGCCGCCCTCAGCGCCCTTGGCAGCGCTCTCAGCGTCCTCGGAGCGCTCAGCGCCCTCAGGGCTCCCAGAACCCCCGGCCGCACCCTCCGCCGCCCCACGCTCGCCTTCGGGGCGGTCCGTGGCGTCCACCGGCCCCTCGGGGGCCGTCACGGCCGCGTCGGAACCATCGGGGACCCCGTCGGCGTCCGTCTCCTCGGAAGTCGAGGAAGTCGCGGAGGCCGCGGAGGCCGCCGGGGTCTCGGAGGAGTCTGAAGGCTCGGAGGCCCCGGACTCCTCCCGGCCGTCCAGCTCGTCCCGGCTCGGGGCGCGGAAGACGGCCGTGGCCGTGTCCGGGCGTTCTCCGGTCTCCACCGGAGAGGCCGGTTCACGGAAGACGGCAAGACGCGGATCGGCCTCGCTCCGAGTCGTTCCCGACGACTTCTGCTGCTCCGACTTGTCGGGGGACTCGCCCGCCACCGATGCCTCCTCCATGCGGCGCGGGGACATCCCCGCGCTGTCCGAACCATCTACCAGTGTCCCGTGTGAACCCCTGTGCGAGCTGCTAGACGAGAACGACATACCTACTGGTTCCCGTACATAGCGCCCAGGCACTCTCGACAGACAGATGTGAGAGGGGTCACCCTGTCATTCATCCACGCGGGGAGGCATGGATGGGCAGGAGCCGCAGAACAATTCCGGAGGAGCTTCTGCTGCTCGCTCTGGACCCGGCCACGGGTACCACAGCGCAGCCGCAGTCGCTCGACCTCGGCCTTGCCGGGGCGCAGCTAGTAGAGCTGGCTCTGGCAGGACGGATAGCCCCTGATGGGGATCGTATCGCCGTGGTGATGCCACGGCCGACAGGAGATCCGACTCTGGACTCCGCACTGGAACTGCTGCGCAGGCGCGGCAGCCCGGTCCGGGCCGTCCACTGGATCGGCGGACCCCGGCTGGGGCTCCGCCAGATTTACCTCGCTCATCTGGAGCGGTGCGGCATGGTGCATGCCGTGGCGGGCCAGATGTGCGGAGTGCTGCCGACGACTCGCTACCAGGCGACGGACACGGCGATCAGCCGGGACATCAGAGCCCGGCTGGACAGTGCGATCCGCACCGGTGTACCGCCGGACCCGCGGACCGCGGCGCTCGCCGCGCTGGCCCACGCGGTCGGACTCGGCAAGCACCTGTACCCCGGGAACGAGGGGCGCTCCTCGCGCTCCCGGCTCCGGGACCTGATCCGGCACGACCCGATGGGCGGTCTCGTGGCGCACGCCGTCATGGACGTCCAGAACGGGGCGGTGGCCCAGCCGCGCCGCAACCAGGCGGCCGGTGTTCCGTTGCAACAGCAAGTCCAGTCGCAGTCACGCCGCGACAGCATGGCCCACACCGCGGTCCACTGAGGCCGTAACGCACCGTCAGCACCACGCGTACACCGCCGCACCGTCGTCCCCAAAGACCCGGTTCGGGAGCCGCACCAAGCGCGGGGCAGCCAGTACCACCGGCTGCCCCGCGCCGCTGTGTGTGGCCGTTTCCCAGCGCGGCCGGGGCCGGGGGTGGCAATCTGCTCAGCAGTAGATACGCACAGCTACACAGCGGAGGTGCCGTTTCCGTGCCGTCCAACGTCAATCCCACCGTCCGGCGACGTCGGCTGGGTCAGGAACTGCGCAGACTGCGCGAGATCAAGGGCATGACAGCCGAGGAGGTCGCCGAGCGCCTGCTCGTCTCGCAGTCCAAGATCAGCCGCCTGGAGAACGGCCGCCGCTCGATCAGCCAGCGGGACGTCCGCGACCTCTGCGGGGTGTACGAGGTCTCGGACCACCGCGTCGTCGACTCGCTCATGCAGATGGCCAAGGACTCCCGCCAGCAGGGCTGGTGGCACGCCTTCGGTGACATCCCGTACAGCGTCTACATCGGTCTGGAGACCGACGCCGACTCGCTGCGGGTGTACGAACCGCAGGTCGTGCCGGGCCTGCTGCAGACCCGGAGTTACGCCGAGGCCGTGATCAAGGGCGCGCTGCCGGAGGCGCCGCAGTCCGACATCGACAAGCGCGTCAGCGTCCGGCTGCGCCGCCAGGACCGGATCAGCGCGCCCGAGACCCCGCTGCGGCTCTGGGCGGTCATCGACGAGTCCGCGCTGCGCCGCCGGGTCGGCGGCCGGCAGGTGATGATCGAGCAGCTGGAACACCTGGTGGAGCTGTCGCACCTGCCGCATGTGACGGTCCAGGTGCTGCCGTTCGCCATGGGAGCGCACCCGGGCATCAACGGGCAGTACGCCATTCTCGAATTCCCGGACGCCGCGGATTCCAGCGTCGTCTATATCGAGGGCGTCACCAGCGACCTGTACCTGGAAAAGGGCAACGACGTCCAGCGGTACAGCGTCATGTACGAGCACCTGCGCGCCCAGTCGCTGAATGTGGAACAGACACGGGATTTCATCGACGGCATCGCGAAGGAGTACACCCGCGAGGACGCGGAGTGATTTCCTGCCGGGCGGCCGGGTAAACCGATCGGCCCCCAACGTCCGGGTATGCGCGGATTGAAGTGATGTGACGAGTGAGGCGACGGCACGGTACACCGTCGCCACCTCGCAGCGGAAGAGTTGCCTGGTGCATACCATCCGGTCGAGTGAACGGCCCCTTCACTCGCGGAGCTTGGCGAGTAGCGTCGATCACGCCAACGGAATTCCGCTGGCGCTCACACCAACTCTTCGAACCGGAGTGAACATGGCTATTCGTCAGGGTGCTACGGACAACTGGACGAAGTCGTCCTATTCCGGGGGCAACGGCGCCTGCGTCGAAGTCAGGTCCCCCCTTGTGCAGGCCATCGCCGTGCGTGACTCGAAGGCGCCCGAGGGCCCCTCGCTCACCTTCGTTCCCGGCAGCTGGAACGCGTTCGTGCGCGACGTCGCCAAGGACGCCGTCGACGCCTGACCGATGCGTGTCCGAAGAAACGACGCCGCACTGATCTCAGTGCTGCCGGCAGCCCTCTCGTCCGGCCCGCCGTCCTGGCCGAGGGGGCTTCCCGCGTCGTCCGGGGCCCGGTCGCCCCGCAGGTGACCGAAGTCGGCACGACTGATCCACACACCGGCCGGAGTCAGCGCGGCTGACGCACACCGGCCGGGGTCAGCGCAGTTGATCCACGTACCGGTCCGTGCCCGGCACGGTCGGGACGAACGGCGCGACCAGCTCCACTCTTCCCAGCCCCCCTTCCGCCACCGCCGTGTCGAGCCCCGTGAAGTGCTCCGCCCAGCACGCCCTCGGGTCCTCCTGGAGGAACCAGAGCAGGGTCAGCCGGGTGTCGACGCCCTCGACCTGCTTCACATAGGTCATCCGGTCCCCCGGCAGCGGGGTCGGGCGGAAGACGGTGACCATCGCGGCGGGTGAGCCGTGCAGCCGCTTCGGCAGATGCCGGGAGCGCAGCCACTCCAGCAGCGCCGTCCGCTGCTCGGGCCCTTCCGCGTCGATCACCTCCAGGACCAGCCCCTGGTACGGGTGGTCGAGCGCGTGGTAGTCGCGGGGCCCGGCGGCCCCGTCGCGGTAGACGGTCGCCTCGTGGTCCTGGAACGAGGTGAAGACATGGGTGCGGTCCTGGTAGACCCGCCCGTCCCGGTTCAGCCGCTTGTTGATGGCGACGGTCCACTTCATGTGGTCGTCGTAACGGCCGTCCGTCACCCAGTACGTGGACAGATAGCAGCCGGCCCCGACCGGCTGTGCGATCGCGGACGTGGCCGGGTAGCGCAGCTCCTGGAGGTCGCGGGTGGCCACCCAGCGGCGCCCGGCCGACATCCAGGGCATCGCCATCGCGCCCGCGTAGTAGTGGTCGTCCTCGTACCAGCGGTTGTACGCGTACTCGTGGCCCGGATGCGGTTCCACCAGGGTGATCAGCGCGTGCCCGGGGTGCACCCCGTACGGCCCCAGTGCGGCCAGCTCGGCGTACGTGTCGCTGCGTGTTCCTTCGCCCATGCCGTTCGCTCCCCTTCCGTCCTCCGCCGGAGGGACCTACTCTGACGCCCCGTCAGAAGAACTGCCAGAGCCGGGAGGCACCGATGTTGCTCACGGGGAAGACCGTCGTCGTGTCGGGGGTCGGCGCCGGACTCGGCCATCAGATCGCGGCGGCGGTCGTCCGGGACGGCGGCAACGCGGTCCTGGGGGCGCGCACCGAGGCGCACCTGGCGAAGTCGGCGGCGGAGATCGACCCTTCGGGACGCCACACCGCGTACCGGGCGACCGACATCACGGACGCGGACCGCTGCGAGGCGCTGGCGGCCCTGGCGGTCGAGCGCTTCGGGCGGATCGACGCGGTGGTCCATGTGGCGGCCTGGGACTCCTACTTCGGGGGCGTCGAGGACGCGGACCTGGACACCTGGAAGGGGGTCGTGGATGTGAACCTCCTCGGCACCCTGCGGATGACCCGGGCCTGTCTGCCGGCGCTCAAGGAGCGGGGCGGTTCGGTCGTCGTGATCGGGACACAGTCGGCCGTGGCCGCGCCGACGCAGGTGCGTCAGGCGGCGTACGCGGCATCCAAGGGGGCGCTGACCTCGGCGGTGTACTCGATGGCCCAGGAGTTCGGCCCGCACCGGATCCGGGTGAACACGGTGCTGCCGGGGTGGATGTGGGGACCGCCGGTGGAGGCGTTCGTCCGGTTCACCGCGCACACGGAGGGTGTGCCCGAGGCCGAGGTGCTGGGGAGGCTGACGGAGCGCACGGCGCTTCCGGAGCTGGCCACGGACGGGGATGTGGCGGAGGCCGTCGTCTTCCTGGCCTCCGACCGGGCGCGGGCGATCACCGGGCAGTCCCTGCTGGTCAACGCCGGTGAGCTGATGCGCTGACCCCGGGGTTCGGACAACAGCGCCTCTCCTCCTTCTCGGCCGCACGGGACCCGCATCCCGTGCGGTCTTCTCTGTGTCATCGGCGTACTCGGGCGGCCTGACGAAGTGCCCGCTCATCGTGTGGCCGCCGTCACGTTCACGACAACGCCCCCGAAGGTCAAGAACGAGTAAAATCGTTCGCCTTACTGATCGTCGTTCACATCTCTGACCGAGAGGTCTCTTGACCGAGGCCCCGGACAGACGGTTCAATCCCCGATGTCCCCGCTCCCGCACGGGGGCCCCGCTGAGCGGTCGTACTGACGAAGTGCGTACCCGTTCACAAGGCGGACCCCAGGAGGGGACACATGAACAGTCTCGACTGGGTCGTGCTCATCGGCTACTTCGGCGTGATGATCGCGATCGGGCTCTGGTCCCACAAGCGAGTCGACAACGTCAGCGACTTCTTCACCGCGGGCGGCAGGATGCCGTGGTGGCTGTCCGGCATCTCGCACCACATGTCCGGCTACAGCGCGGTCATGTTCACCGGCTACGCCGGCATCGCGTACCAGTACGGCGTCACCTCGTTCGTGACGTGGTCGCTGCCGATCGCCATCGGCATCGGGATCGGCGCCCAGCTCTTCGCACCCCGGCTCAACCGGCTCCGCTCGCGGCTGGCCGTCGCCTCACCGCTCGAATACCTCAAGAACCGCTACAACGTGCCGACCCAGCAGGCCCTCGCCTGGTCCGGTCTGCTGCTGAAGATCGTGGACGTCGGCGCCAAGTGGGCGGCCATCGCCACCCTGCTCTCCGTCTTCACCGGCATCACGCTCACCCAGGGCATCTTCATCACCGGCCTCATCACCGCCGTCTACTGCACGGTCGGCGGGCTGTGGGCGGACGCGCTCACCGAACTGGGCCAGTTCGTCATCCAGCTGCTCGCCGGTCTGGCGATGCTCGTCACCGCGATGAGCGAGCTCGACGGCTTCAGCACCCTGTGGACGGTCTGGGACAAGCTGCCCGAGGGCCACGCCAACCCGACGGCCGGCCCGTACACCACGACCTTCCTGCTGGCGTACCTGTTCATCAAGACCTTCGAGTACAACGGCGGCATGTGGAACCAGGCCCAGCGCTACATGGCCACGGACAGCGCCGCCTCCGCGACCCGTTCCGCGCGGCTCTCCGCCGTGCTGTGGCTGGTCTGGCCGACGGTCCTGTTCTTCCCGATGTGGTGCGCCCCGCTGCTGGTCGACGCGCAGAAGCCGGACGCCTCCGACAGCTACGCCCTGATGACCGAACAGCTGCTGCCGCACGGGCTGCTGGGCCTGGTCGTCGTCGGCTTCTTCTCGCACACGATGGCGATGTGCTCCTCGGACGCCAACGCCATCTCCGCGGTCTTCACCCGCGACATCGCGCCGGTCTTCTCCAAGGCCGCCCGCACCTGGAGCGACCGCGCCGGGCTGCTGGCCGCGCGGCTGTCGACGCTCGGCTTCCTGGGCCTGTCCATGGCACTGGCGACCCAGATCAACTCGCCGACGTTCAAGGACATCATCTCGGTCGTCATCAAGTGGGTCGCCGGGCTCATGGGCCCGATCGCGATCCCGTTCATGCTGGGGCTGCTCCGCAGCTTCCGGAAGTCCGGCCCGACGGCGGCCCTCACCAGCTGGGCGGCCGGTCTGCTGGCCTTCTACTTCACCAACTACGAACTGGACGGTTCGGTGAAGACGGATGTGGCGCTCCAGTACCAGGTGGCGCTGCCGCTGGCGATCTCGCTGGTCCTCTACATCGTGGTCGGCCTGATCAAGCCGGAGGACACCCCGGAGCGCGACGCGATCATCGAGCGGATCAACGCGGACGGCGACGGACCCACCGGCGCGGCCGCCGTCCCGGCCCAGGGCGGCCCGGACGCGGCGGAGACGGCGCGCGCGGTGAAGGACTGAGCGTCGGGGGTACGCGTACGGGCCCGCCCCGTCGCGCGTACCCCGCTCAGCCGCGCGGGTAGCGGGCCAGCCAGCCCGGGGCGGCGGCGGACGGACCGTGCAGGGCGGCCCCCTGGGTCATCTCCATCGCGAAGTCGTCGGCGAGCTCCAGAAGGGTGGGGCGTCCCTCCAGTTCGGCCAGCCAGGCCGGCGGCAGGGCGGTCTCGCCGTGGAGGGCCCCGAGCAGCGCCCCGCACAGGGACGCCGTGGCGGAGGACGGTCCGCCGTGGTTCACCGCGAGGCGCAGCCCGTGCCGGACGTCCTCGCCGACGAGCGCGCAGTACACCGCGATGGCCAGGACCGTCTCGGCGGAGTCCTCGGTGCCCAGCGACTCGATGAGCGCGGGGCCGGGGATGCCCTGGCGCACCAGGCCCAGGGCCTGCTGGAGCGCCCCGGTGACGGGCTCGTGGCCGGGCCGCTCGGCGAGCAGCCCGAGCGCGTGCTGCACCGAACCGTCGAGGGTCTCGCCCCGGGCCAGCCCGTGCACGATGACGGCGAGGGCCCCGGAGGCGAGCAGCGCGGTGGGGTGCCCGTGGGTCTGGGCCGCGCACTCCACGGCCAGTTGCAGCACGAGCTGCGCCTCCCAGCCGACGAGCAGCCCGAAGGGCGCGGACCGGGTCAGCGCGGCGGAGTCGTGGGCGGCGGGGTGCTTGGGCTGGTCCAGGGTGCCCATGACGGTGTCGCCGAAGCCGTTCAGGCACTCCCGGGTGGGCGCGCGCCGGCTGTACAGCCACTCCTGCCCGGCCAGCCAGCCGTTCTCCGTGCGCCGCTCGTCGGGCCCCCAGTCGTGCTGGGTGGCCGCCCAGCGCAGATGGGCCTGGTGCACATCGGTCGGCGGATGCCAGGCCCCGGTGTCGCGGCGGACCTGGGCGCGGATCAGCCCGTCGACGGTGAACAGGGTGAGCTGGGTGACCGCGGTGACCGATCCCCGCCCCCCGTGCACGGGGACGAAGTCGCTCACGGCGTCCGGCCCGTGGGCCTCCCGTATCTCCTCCAGCGTCAGCCCGCCGACCGCCGCCCCGAGCGCGTCCCCGACCGCGCCGCCGAGCAGCGTCCCGCGTACCCGGCTGCGGAAGTCCTGCTGCTCCGCACGCCCCCAGACGGCCGCACCCGCTGAGCCCACCGTGCGCCTCCCCGTCGGCCGGTTCCGTGGACGTCCGCCGCGCGCACATCTACCGCGCGCCGGCTGCGCAGCACTGTAATCGAACAGGGACGCCCGGTCGGGGGGCGGAGCGGGTACGCGTAGGAATGTGGGCGGACGTCCCCGGGGTCGCGTTTGACGGGGTGCGGGGGAGGCCGTCCCGCGCGTACGCCCGTCTTTCCCCCTACCCCTCCCCGCCGAAGACGTCCTCGACGGACATGGCCGTCGGCGCCCGCAGGAGCCAGCGGTTGAGGGTGTCGATATCGGCGCAGCCGGTGATCCGCTCGCGGGCCGCGTCGGGGACGTCGACGCCGTTGTGGGCGAGGAAGAGCAGGATGCTCTGGGCGATGCCTTCCGAGCGGCCCTCGTCCCGGATCTCCTCGGAGAGGGCGGACTTGTAGAAGGAGAGGTCCACGGCCACCAGGTTCCTCCACTGTTGCGCGGCCGGGCGGGTGCCCAGGCCCTGTGCGGTGAGTTCGACGAGGGGATCGGCGATGACTTCGGGGGTGTCTCGCAGAGCGGTCGAGAGCGTCTTCAGTATGGCACCGATGTCCGGATCGGCCGCGTGGGTGATCGCGGCCAGCGTGGTCAGGACGAGGTCCTTGCGGGCCTCGGCGACGTCGGTGATCACCGGCATGTTGTGCGGGCCGGCGACCAGGGGGCGCAGGGTGAGGGCCGGCCACGGGCGGGGGCCGATGGGCACGGCCCGGGAGGCCCACTCGGCGGTTCTCCGGTCCTGGCAGACGACCAGGAGGAGCGGCGGGGTCCGGTACTTCGTGTACAGGTACGAGAGGTAGTACGCCCAGCTCGCGGGCTTGTCGTCGTCCCTCTTCCCCTGCGCCTCGACGGCCAGGAGGAAGGACTCACCGCCCTTCGCGTCGAACCGCAGCAGTGTGTCCACGCGCCGTTCCAAGGGGCGGTTCTCGGTGAGGTCGGTCGGTATGACCGAGACGGTCGTGGGGGCGGCGAGGGTGAGGCCCAGTAACTCGGAGACGCGGGAGAAGAGTCCCGGGTACTCCTGGAAGATGCGGTGCATCGCCTCGTGGGGCGAGCTGACCATGCGGATTCCTCCGGCGGATCGAGCCCCGGGGCGCGTCCTGCGCGCCCCGGGCCGGTTCATGCCGGGAGCATATGCCGGAGCCTGTCGCGCCACGGTCGTTCGCCGCCTCCTTCACCCGGGTGAGTGAAGGAGGCGGCGAACGGGAAGGGGCGCGGCCGCTACTGCGGGAGCACCGGGAGGAGTTCGGGGAGGTGGCCGTCGGAGGCCGTTGCCGCCGCGACGCGTTCCTCGGGGACCTCGCCGTAGAGGGTCGTCCGGGGCTTCGCCGGGCGGCCGGCGAGGTCGGCGATGGCGACGAGGTCCTGGACGGAGCGGTAGGAGCCGTAACCGGAGCCGGCCATACGGGAGATGGTCTCCTCCATGAGGGTGCCGCCCAGGTCGTTGGCGCCCGAGCGGAGCATCTCGGCGGCGCCCTCGGTGCCGAGCTTCACCCAGCTGGTCTGGATGTTGGTGATGTGGGGGTGGAGGAGAAGGCGGGCCATGGCGGTGACGGCGCGGTTGTCGCGGTCGGTGGGGCCGGGGCGGGCGATGCCCGCGAGGTAGACGGGGGCGTTGGTGTGGATGAAGGGGAGCGTCACGAACTCCGTGAAGCCACCGGTCTCCTGCTGGAGCGCCGCCAGGGTGCGCAGATGGCCGAGCCAGTGGCGGGGCTGGTCGACATGCCCGTACATCATCGTGGACGAGGAGCGCAGCCCCACCTCGTGGGCGGTCCTGACGACTTCCAGCCAGGTGGCCGTGGGGAGTTTGCCCTTGGTGAGGACCCAGCGGACCTCGTCGTCCAGGATCTCCGCGGCCGTTCCGGGGATCGAGCCGAGCCCGGCCTCCTTGGCGGCGAGCAGCCAGTCGCGGATCGACAGTCCGGTGCGGGTGGCCCCGTTGACGACCTCCATCGGGGAGAACGCGTGGACGTGGATGCCGGGGACGCGCTCCTTCACCGCCCGCGCGATGTCGAAGTACGCGGTGCCGGGCAGGTCCGGGTGGATGCCGCCCTGCATGCAGACCTCGACCGCGCCGACGTCCCACGCCTGCGCGGCCCGGTCCGCGACCTGGTCCAGGGAGAGGGTGTACGCGTCGGCGTCGGTGCGCCGCTGGGCGAAGGCGCAGAAGCGGCAGCCGGTGTAGCAGACGTTGGTGAAGTTGATGTTGCGCGTGACGATGTACGTGACGTCGTCGCCGACCACGTCACGGCGCAGCGTGTCCGCGATCCGGCACAGCTCGTCCAGCGCCGGCCCGTCCGCGTGGAGCAGGGTGAGCGCCTGGTCGTCCGTGAGCCGGGTCGGGTCGTCGGCGGCCCGGCTCAGCGCGGCCCTGACGTCGCCGTCGATCCTGGACGGCACCATTCCGGGCGCCGCGGCCTCGCGCAGCGCCTCCCAGTCCCCGTACACCTCGTCGAAGTCCTCGCGGCGGTCGCCGGTGCGGCCCTCGGTGTCGATGGTGCGGTGCAGATCGGTGCGGCCGGACGCGCCGAACTCCTCGTCCGGCTCCTGCCACGGCAGCCCGGCCGGGATCGCCCCCTCCTTCGCGAGCCCGGTCTCCGGGTCGGCGAGGGCGCGGACGTGCGGGAGGAGGCGGGGGTCGAGCCACGGCTCGCCCCGCTGGATGAACTCCGGGTAGATCGTGAGGCGTTCCCGCAGCGCGAAGCCGGACTCCGCGGTACGGGCCGCGAGTTCGTCGATGTGCGGCCAGGGGCGTTCGGGGTTCACATGGTCCGGGGTGAGCGGCGAGACCCCGCCCCAGTCGTCGATGCCGGCGCCGACGATCAGCGCGTACTCGGAGTCGACCAGGTTCGGCGGGGCCTGGATGCGGGCGGACGGGCCGAGGATGTGCCGGGCCACGGCGATGGCGGCGGCCAGTTCCTCCAGCTCCGCGTCCGGCATGGCCCGCATCGCGGTGTCCGGCTTGGCGCGGAAGTTCTGGACGATGACTTCCTGGATGCCGTGGTAGGCGCGGGCGGTGCGGCGCAGCTCGAAGAGGGAGTCGGCGCGCTCCTCGTACGTCTCGCCGATCCCGATGAGGATGCCGGTGGTGAACGGGACGTTGGACCGCCCCGCGTCCTCCAGCACCCGCAGCCGTACGGCGGGCTCCTTGTCCGGTGAGCCGTAGTGCGGCCCGCCCTGCTCGGACCAGAGCCGGGTCGCCGTGGTCTCCAGCATCATCCCCATGGACGGGGCGACGGGCTTCAGCCGCTGGAGGTCGGTCCAGGTCAGCACCCCGGGGTTGAGGTGCGGCAGCAGTCCGGTCTCCTCCAGCACCCGGATCGCCATGGCCCGTACGTACGCGAGGGTGTCGTCGTACCCCTCGGCCTCCAGCCACTCCCGCGCCTCCGGCCAGCGGTCCTCCGGCCGGTCCCCGAGCGTGAACAGCGCTTCCTTGCATCCCGTCGCCGCGCCCTGGCGCGCGATGTCCAGGACCTCGTCGGGCGACAGGAACATCCCGTGCCCCGCACGCCGCAGCTTGCCGGGGACGGTGACGAAGGTGCAGTAGTGGCACGTGTCGCGGCAGAGCCGGGTCAGGGGGATGAAGACCTTGCGGGAGTACGTGATGACGCCGGGCCGGCCCGCCGCTTCGAGGCCCGCGTCGCGGACCCGGGCGGCCGACGCGGTGAGATCCGTCAGGTCGTCGCCGCGCGCCTGGAGGAGGACGGCGGCCTCGGCCACATCGAGGGCGACACCGTCTCTGGCGCGCTTGAGGGCACGTCGCATGGAGTTGGTCGTGGGACGTCCGGGCTGGGGATCGGTCATGAACCGAGCATACGAGCGGGTGGCCGGCCGCTGACGGGCCGGATGTCCCCCCTGGTCACAGGGGCCCGGCCCCGGGCCTCGGAGGTGCGGCCCCGCGCGTCGCCGGGGCCCGTCGCGCGCCCTCCGCCGTACGGCTCGCGCGCCACCACGCCCCCTGGCGCCTCGGCCGTTCGGCGGCGGCGGCGCCGTAGGGTCGGTCCGGTGATGGAAACGATCGTCTTCGACATCGGTGAGACCCTCGTCCGCGACGACCGCTACTGGGCGTCCTGGGCCGACTGGCTCGGCGTCCCCCCGCACACGCTGAGCGCCCTCGTCGGGGCCTCGGTCGTCCGGGGCGGGGACGGCGCAGACGCGCTGGGGCTGCTGCGCCCCGGGATGGACGTCGCGGAGGCGGCACGGGCCAGGGCGGCGGCCGGTCGCGGTGAGTATCTGGACGAGTCCGACCTCTACCCCGACGTCCGCCCGGCCCTGGCCGAACTCCGTTCGCTGGGCGTGCGCGTGGTCGTCGCGGCCAACGGCACGGCCCGCGCGGGGGACCTGCTGCGCGCCCTCGACCTCCCCGCGGACCTCGTCGTCACGTCGGAGGAATGGGGCGTGACCAAACCGGACCCGGAGTTCTTCGCCCGCGTCCTGGAGGTGTCCGGCGCCGCCCCCTCCGCGACGCTGTACGTGGGCGACCACCCGGCGGACGACCTGTTCCCGGCCCGCTCCTGCGGCCTGCTCGCCGCCCATCTGCGCCGGGGCCCGTACGGCCACTGGTGGGCGGACCACCCCGACGTGCGGGAGAGCGCGGACTTCCGGATCACCGCGCTCACCGACCTGCCCGCCCTCGTGGGCGACCGCCCCGATCCTGAAGGGCCCCGGGCACTGCGGGCGGTCTGAGGGCCGGCCGCTCCCCCTCAGAGATACGGCCGCTGGTCCGACTTGGCCTTCGCGTACGCCTCCCGGGCCGCCACGGTCTCCGGCGCGTCCGAGACCTCGGCGACCGGCACGTCCCACCACGCCCCGGAGGACGGGGAGGGTGCCAGCGGGTCCGTCTCGATGTGGATCACCGTGCTCCGGTCGGAGGCCCTGGCATCGCGGAGGGCGCCCCGGAGTTCGCCGACCGTGGTCACCCGCAGCACGTCCGCGCCCAGGCTCGCCGCGTTGGCCGCCAGATCGACGGGCAGCCGTTCGCCGTCCAACGCCCCGGTCTCCGTGTCGCGGTAGCGGTACCAGGTGCCGAAGCGGGGTGCTCCCACGGTCTCGGAGAGCGCGCCGATCGAGGCGAAGCCGTGGTTCTGGACCAGGACGACGACGAGTTTGATCCCTTCGGAGACGGCCGTCAGCAGTTCCTGAGCCATCATCAGGTAGGAACCGTCGCCCACCAGGACGAAGACCTCGCGCTCCGGGGCGGCGAGCTTCACCCCGAGGCCGCCGGCGATCTCGTAGCCCATGCAGGAGTACCCGTACTCGACGTGGTACTGCTTCGGATCGGCCGGTCGCCAGAGCCGGTGCAGGTCGCCGGGGAGCGATCCGGCGGCGCAGATCACCACACCGTCCTCGCCCGCCGCCTCGTTGACCGCGCCGACCACCTCGGTCTGCGCGGGTTTCGGCGTGTGCCCCCGGTGGTGGGCGGCGTCCACGACGGCGTCCCAGTCGCGCACGAGGGCGGCCGTCCGGGCGCGGCGCTCCGGGGGGACCTCCCAGTCCGCGAGTGCGTCGGTCAGCGCCTCCAGCGCGGTCCGGGCGTCCGCGACCATCGCCAGTCCGGCGTGTTTGACGGCGTCCGGCCGGGCGACGTTGATGTTGAGGAAACGGACGCCGGGGTCGGCGAACTGGGTGTGCGAGGCGGTCGTGAAGTCGCTGTAGCGGGTGCCGATGCCGATCACCAGATCGGCCTCCCGGGCCAGCGCGTCGGCCGCCGTCGTACCGGTGTGGCCGACGGCGCCGACGGCGCAGGGGTGGCCGTACCGGAGGGCTCCCTTGCCGGCCTGGGTCTCCGAGACCGGGATTCCGGTGGCGCGGGCGAAGGCGTCCAGGGCCTCGGTGGCGCCCGCGTACACGACCCCGCCCCCGGCCACGACGAGGGGGCGGCGGGCGGCGCGGATCAGACGCACCGCGTCCGCGAGCACCCCGGGCTGCGGGACCGGCCGGTCGATCCGCCAGACCCGGTGGGCCAGGAACTCCTCCGGCCAGTCGTGGGCCTCGGCCTGCACGTCCTGGGGCAGCGCGAGGGTCACCGCGCCGGTGTCCACCGGATCGGTGAGCGTGCGCACGGCCGCCAGGGCGGCGCCGACGAGCTGTTCGGGGCGGACGACGCGGTCGAAGTACCGGGAGACGGGCCGGAAGGCGTCGTTGACGCTCACATCGCCCGCCCAGGGCACCTCCAGCTGCTGGAGCACCGGTTCGGCGACGCGCGTGGCGAAGGTGTCCCCGGGCAGGAGCAGGACGGGCAGCCGGTTGATGGTGGCGCCGGCCGCGGCGGTGATCATGTTGGTGGCCCCGGGCCCGACGGAGGCGGTGCAGGCGAACGTCGAGAGCCGGTCGGTCATCCGGGCGTAGGCGGCGGCGGTGTGCACCATGGCCTGTTCATTGCGTGCCTGGTAGTACGTCAGGTCGCGGTTCTCCCAGAGGGCCTGGCCCAGGCCCGCCACGTTGCCGTGGCCGAAGATGCCGAAGCAGCCGGCGAACAGGCGGCGTTCGACGCCATCCCGTTCGGTGTGCTGGGCGACGAGGAAACGGACCAGTGCCTGGGCGACGGTGAGGCGGATCATGCCGCTCCTTCCTCGGACGGGGTGGCCGGGGCGGCCCAGGTGTCGCGGACCCAGGCGTGCGCCGGGTCGTCGGTGATGCGCCAGGCGCGCTCGTCGTGCGGACCGGCCATCACGTTGAGGTAGTACATCGGGTAGCCGGGCAGCGCGGCGGAGGGGCCGTGCCAGCCGCGCGGGACCAGCACCACGTCTCCGGTGCGGACCTCGGCGGTCTCCCCGGCGGGGCCGGGCGGACTGCCGCCGAGCCGGTGCTGGCCGAAGCCGTCGCGCCCGATCTCGAAGTAGTAGATCTCCTCCAGCTCCGACTCGTCGGCCGTGTGCTCGTCGTGCTTGTGCGGGGGGTAGCTGGACCAGTTGCCGTCCGGGGTGAGGACCTCCACCACGATCAACCGGTCGCACACGAAGCCGTCCGCGCTCGCCAGGTTGTTGACCTGCCGGCGGCAGGAGCCCGTGCCGCGCGTCTCGACCGGCACATCCTCGGCGGGTCCGCGGCGGAACGGCAGGTCCCGGCGCGCGGTGCCGCTCGCCACCGCGAAACGGCCGCCCGCGGCGCTGCTGACGACGGCGTCGCTGCGCCGGGGCACGTACGCGAAGTCGCTGACCCCGGCGAAGACGTCGGGGCGCCCCGCCAGTTCGGCGCTTTCCGCTCCGCAGCGCACGGAGCAGGAACCGGTCAGCGGCACCACGACCGCCTCGCGTTCCCCGGTGGCGAAGGACTGCGAGCCGCCGGGCGCGAGTTCCAGCACCCTGAGGCCGGTGTGCCGCATGCCGGTGTCCACGGTCCACGGGCCGTGCGCGGTGCTCCCTGCGGGCTGATGGCCGTCCATGGCGTCTCCTCTCACAGCAGGCCGACGGCGGTGTCCACCGCCGCGGCCACGTCGTCGTCGGGCGGGTAGAGCAGCGAGCGGCCCGCGACCAGGCCGCGCACGGTGGGGAGCCGGAGCGCCTTCTCCCAGGCGGCGTACGTCTCCTCGGGGGTGCCCGGGGGGTCTCCGCCGAGCAGCAGCGCGGGGAGGGTCGACGCCTCCATGACCGCCTCCATGTGGTCGACCACGGGCACCTTGAGCCAGGTGTAGGCGGAGGTGCGGCCCAGCCCCTGGGCGATGGCCAGGGCCCGGATCATGGCCTCGGGCCGCAGGTCGTTGACCGCACGGCCGTCCGCTCCGCGTCTGACCCAGAACGGCTCGACGAGCGCCGTGAGCCTGTGGTCGGCCAGGGAGGAGACGGCGTCCGCGCAGCCGGCCAGGGTCGAGGCGGTGGCGGAGTCGGACGGGTCGATGCGCAGGAGCATCTTCCCCGCGTCGAAGCCCATTCCGGCGATGGCCTCCGCGTCGTACGCGGTGAACCGGTCGTCCATCTCGAAGACGGTGCCGGGCACACCACCGCGGTTCATCGACCCGATGACCACCTTGTTCTCCAGGGCGCCGAGCAGCAGCAGGTCCTCCAGGACGTCGGGGGTGCCGAGCACCCCGTCCACACCCGGGCGTTCCAGCGCGGTCAGCAGCCGGTCGAGGAGGTCGGCGCGGTTGGCCATGGCGTCGGGCCGGTCGCGCACGGCGAGGGCGCCCCGGGCCGGGTGGTCGGCCGCCACGAGCATCAGCCGGCCCGAGGGCCCGATCATCGGGCGGCGGCGGCGCTGCCGGGCGGCCTCCGGGATCGCCTCGGGCCGCAGGGCCCGGGTCTCCATCAGGGTCCGCAGGGTTCCGTCACGCATGCGGTGCCGCTTCGGGGGTCCGGGCGTGTTCCATCATGTCCTCCACCTGTGGAGTAGTCGGCATGTCGGGGGCGCAGAAGAGCCGTCCCGCGACGAAGGCGCCCGCGGCGTTGGCGAAGCGGACGGTCCGCTCCAGGGGCCAGCCCGCCAGGAGGCCGTGGCAGAGGGCTCCGCCGAAGGCGTCGCCCGCTCCGAGGCCGTTGACGACGCGGACCGGGTGCGGCGCGGCCACGATCCGCTCCCGCGCGGTCCGTGCGAGCACGCCCGCGGGTCCTCGTTTGACCACGGCCAGGTCGACCCCGGCGGCCAGCAGGGCTTCCGCCGCGGCCTCCGGGTCCCGTTCGCCGACGGCCGCCTCGCACTCGTCGAGGTTGCCGACGGCGACGGTGACGCCGGCGAGGGCGGACCTCAGCGCGGGCCCGGCGTCCTGCGGGGACGGCCAGAGCGCGGGCCGGTGGTCGAGGTCGAGCACGGTGATCCCGGACCGGTCGCGTGCCGCCAGGGCGGCGCGGTGGGCCGAGGCGCTGGGTTCGGCGGAGAGTCCGGTGCCGGTGATCCACAGCAGTCCGGCCGCGCGCACCTCGTCCGGGTCCAGGTCCTCGGGCCGGATGCGCAGGTCCGGGGTGCCGGGCGGCCGGTAGAACCAGATCGGGAAGTCGTCGGGGGGGAAGACCTCGCAGAAGGTGACGGGCGTGGGGGGACCGGCGACCGGGGCGACCCGGGCGGCGTCGACCCCGTACCGGACCAGTTCGGCCCGGAGGTAGTCACCGAAGGGGTCCTGCCCGGTGCGGCTGATCAGGGCGGTGCGGCGGCCGTGCCGGGCGGCGGCGACGGCCACGTTGGCCGCGCTGCCGCCCAGGTGTTTGCCGAAGGTCTCGACGTCGGCGAGGCCCACCCCCTGCTGGAGCGGGTAGAGGTCCACGCCGAGCCGGCCCATGACCAGCACCTCGGGTGCGCCGTCCCGTGTCGTCACGACGTCACCTCGCGCAGGTGCGCCAGCGAGGCGAGGACGTCGGCCAGCGGGCCTTCGCCGGGGGCCGGTTCGGCGTCGAGGACGGTGTCCTGTTCGAGGACGTACCAGCCGGTGTAGCCGGCGGCGTCCAGGGCGGCGGTGATCGCGGCGATGTCCACGTCGCCCCGGCCCAGTGGCCGGTAGAGGCCGGTGCGGACGGCTTCGGTGTAGGTGGTCCGTCCGGCGCGGACGCGTTCGGCGAGGGCGGCGTCGACGTCCTTGAGGTGGACGTGGGCGATGCGGTCGGCGGCGCGCCGGGCCAGGTCCACGGGGTCGCAGCCGCCGGCCAGCAGGTGGCCGGTGTCCAGGCAGAGCGGCACGGTGCTGCCGGTGAGGACGCGTTCGACCTCGTCGGGGCCCTCGACCAGGGTGCCGATGTGCGGGTGCAGGGTGGCGGTGACGCCCTCTTCCGCCGCGTGGGCGGCGATCCGGTCGAGGTTGGCCAGCAGCGCTTCCCATTGCCGTGCGGAGAGTTCGGGCCGGGCGTCGTAGCCGTCGGATCCGGTGGCGGCGGCCAGGACCAGGGTCCGGGCGGACCCGAATCCGGCCAGGGCGCGCCGGACCTCGGGCAGCGGGTCGACGCCGGGGTCGTGGAGGACGACGGGCACGAAGCCGCCGACGGCGGTGAGCCCGTGCTCGGCGAGCAGGGTGGTGCGGGCCTCGGGAGCCTGCGGCAGAAAGCCCTCGGGCCCGAACTCGGTGGCGGCGAGGCCGGCGGCGGCCATCTCCTCCAGCACCCGGCCCGGTCCCATCTGGTGTCCCCAGCCGGGGACTTCGCACACGCCCCAGGAGATGGGGGCTCCGGCCACGCGGATCATCGGCCCGCCTCCTCTACGCGTACGGGGCGCCCGGTGCGGCAGGAGAGATCGGCGGCCTCGGCGACCAGGAGGGCCGCCAGGGCGTCGTCGCCCGTGCAGGGGCTGGGGCGGTGGCCTGCGACCACCTCGGTGAAGGCGGTCAGCTCGGCGACGTAGGCGTCGCGGAAACGGCTGAGGAACCCGTCGTGGGCGACGGGTCCGAGCCGCGGCCCGCCCTCGGTGAAGCGGAGGGGTGCGCGGGGGTCGAGGCCCGTGGCCAGCGTCCCGCCGGAGCCGGCGACCTCCATCCGTACGTCGTAGCCGGCGCCGTTGTACCGGGTGGCGGTGCACGTCACGAGGGTGCCGTCGTCGAGCGTGAGGACGGTGGCGGCGGTGTCGACGTCACCGGCCTCGGTGAAGTACGCCTCGCCGCGGTTGGAGCCGGTGGCGCTGACCTCGACGATCTCGCGGCCGGTCACCCAGCGCACGCTGTCGAAGTCGTGCACGGCGCAGTCGCGGAAGATGCCGCCGGAGGCGGGCAGGTACCCGGCGGGCGGGGGCGCGGGGTCGGCGGTGCAGGCCCGGATGGTGTGGATCCAGCCGAGCTCGCCGGAGGCGACGGCGTCCCGCAGTGCGGTGTAGCCGGCGTCGAAGCGGCGCTGGAAGCCGACCTGGAGCGGGACACCGGCGCGGTCCAGCTCCCCCAGCAGGGTGCGGGTCTCCCCGAGGGTGCCGGCGATCGGCTTCTCGCAGAAGACCGGCAGCCCGGCGCCCGCCGCGGCCCGGACGAGATCCGCGTGGGCGGCGGTGGGGGCGGCGATCACGACGCCGTCCAGTCCGGAGTCGAGCAGCCGGTCGAGGCCGGGGGCGTGGTCGGCGCCGAGTTTGACGGCCAGTTCGTGGGCCTGGCGGGCCAGGGCGTCGTGGAGGACGACCCGCGTCACGGCGGGCAGTCCGATCAGGGTCTCGGCATGGAACGTGCCGATCCGGCCGGTTCCGATGAGTCCGATGCGCATGCGCAAATGCCTCCGGTTCGAGGAGGAGTGGATGCCTGTCCCTGATTTGTATCCTCGGCACTCACAATGGGTCAAGTATTTGTTCTGACATATATACGTACAGAGCTTGAGTCGAAGTCTGCGGCATACTGAAGCCCTGGCACTACGCATCAAGGAGTCCTCGTGGAATCGATCACCAGGCTGGTCAGCATCGACCGGAGCAGTCCGGTCCCGCTGTACTTCCAAGTAGCGCAGCAGCTCCAACAGCTCATCGAATCGGGCACGTTGGCGCCCGGCACGCGTCTGGAGAACGAGATCGCCCTGGCGGACAAGTTCGGCCTGTCCCGCCCGACGATGCGCCAGGCCATGCAGCACCTCGTCGACAAGGGACTCCTCGCGCGCAAGCGCGGCGTGGGCACCCAGGTCGTCAACAACCGGGTCCGCCGGCAGGTCGAACTGACCAGTCTCTTCGAGGACCTCAAGCGGGACGAGCGGCGCCCGCGCACCGAGGTGCTGTCCATGGAGACGGTGCCCGCCGCGGGCGCCGTCGCCACCGCCCTCGCCGTCGAGCCCGGCACACCCACCGTGGCGCTGAGCCGGCTGCGCTACGCCGACGACGAGCCCATAGCCGTACTGCGCAACCACCTGCCGGCCGATCTGCTGACGCTGACCGAGGAGGAGCTCACCGACTGCGGGCTCTACGAGCTCCTCAGACGGGCCGGGGTCTCCCTGCGCACCGCCCGCCAGACCATCGGAGCGCGCAAGGCCACCGCGTCCGAGGCCCGCCTGCTCGACGAGGGCCGGGGCGGCACGCTGCTCACCATGGAACGCACGGTCCTGGGCGACGCGGGGCGCCCGGTGGAGTTCGGGTCCCATCTCTACCGGGCGTCGCGCTACTCCTTCGAGATGACGCTGACCGCCCACTGAGGCGGGCCGCGGCAGGGTCCGCGCAAGGACGCCGCGCTGCGGGTGCTGACCGCCCGGTACGGCGTGGACACGTCCCGGGTCGCCGCCATCGGGGACAACCCGAACGACACCGCCATGATCCGTCTCGCCGGTCTCGGCGCGGCGGTCGGCGACGGCCATCCGCATGTGCGGGAGGCGGCGGACATCGTGGTCGCCCCCTGCTCCGAGGGCGCGGTGGCCGACCTGGTGGACCGCATCCTGGACGGTCCGCCGACGTGAGGGCCGGCCGCGCGTGGGGGCGCCGAGCACCCGCGGGTGCTCCGCCGCTCCCCTCACCGGTCCGTGTGGCCGACCGCCTCCACGCGCCGGGCCAGCGCCTCGTTCATCGCGCGGAACTGCGGAAGCGTGTCGGACCGGAGCTTCCCCTTGGCGAACGGCACGGCCACTCCGGTGAAGCTCTCGCTCTGTGTGAGGCGGACCCGGTGGTCGCCGATCTCCTCGATGACGAAGCTGTGTTCCCCGTCCGCGACCCAGCCGGGCCCCATCCTCCCGAGCCAGCGCAGCTCCCGCCCCGGTTCGACGGCCAGGACCTCCGGGGTGAAGACGGAATCGCCGGTCCGGTCGCGCAGCACGTTGCGCAGGGTGGCGCCCTCTTCGAGCCGGCCCCCGGACGAGGTGACCCGGGAGGAGACCACGAAGGGGTTCCAGCTCGGATAGGCGGGCAGGTCGGTGAGCACCTTCCAGACTTCGTCCGGGGAGGCCTCGATCTCGATGGAGGCGGTCAGCCGGACGGGGTCGTTCACGCTCCAGGTGGTGTACCCGGCGAGGAGGACGAGGAGCGCGGCGCCGCTCCCGAGGAGCAGCCGGCGCCTTCTGCGCGGCCGGGCGGGGCGGGGTGCGGGTTCGGGGCCGGAGTCCGCCGCGAGGTACGCGGGCGTCGGGTCAAGGTCTGCGGTCATGGTGCTTCCTCATCGTCGTGAAGGGAGGCGGAGCACGCACCCGGGCTCTCCGGACGCGGTGGTTCGGGCGGAGGTGGTGGATCAGACGGACGCGCCGCCCAGGACGCTCTCCACCAGCAGATCGACGTACGGGGGATCGAGGGGCTGCCCGGTGATGAGCAGCCGGTAGTACAGCGCGCCCGCCAACTGGTCGAAGACCACGTCGGGGCGGACATCGGGCCGCAACTCGCCCTTCTCCTTGGCCTCTTCGAGGAGCCGCAGAACGAGCGCGTTGCGCCGCGTGAACAGCTCGTGCACGGCCGCCCCGATGTCCGCGTGCCGGGCCGCCGCCGCGGCGACCTCGGCGACGAGCCCGGCGGACCGGTCCCCGGAACCCTCGGGCCGGCCCGCGAGCCGCATCCGGTGGAGCCCGTCCACGATCGCGTTGAGGTAGCGGGTCAGATCGGCGCGCACGTCCCCCCGGTAGACGACGGGAACCTCGTCCTGCAAGCGGGCGACGACCGCGACGACGAGGTGGTCCTTGGTCGGCCACCGCCGGTAGAGCGTGGTCTTGGCGACCCCCGCCCGCACCGCCACCTCATCGACCGAGAAGCGGTCGTACCCACGGTCGAGCAGCAGCGCCAAGGCGGCCTCACCGATCCGCGCGTCAGCCGCCTCGCTGCGCGGTCGCCCCCGCCGTGCACCGGGTTCCATGCGCCACTCCCTTTTCCGCTACGGTCGTTTCGTAAAGCAGGTTAGCGGCACGGCACATATTTACGCAACGGGCGTAGCGAATAGGCCTGTTCGGCCGCGCCGCACGGGGCAGCACCCGCCCGGCAGCGTTCTGGGTACGCGCACAGCCGTTCGTGAGTACGCCTACTCAGTCGGTGCCGCCCGCCCGGCGGCGAGAGTGAAGGCCGACCGAACGACTGGGAGTTGACCATGACCACCGCCACCACCCCCCACCCCGCCCCCGCCCTCCGGCGGCGGCGGGTTCGTGTCGCCGCCGCTGTGTTCACGGGGGCGGCGGCCCTGATGAGCGTGACCGGGTGCGCGGGTCTGGAGTACAGCGAGGCGGTGTGCGGCAACGGTGAGTACCCCGTGCTGTACGTGGGGAGCACGGGCTCGGCGTGTGTGCCGGACAAGGAGGAGCCCCCGGCGGGCTACGCCCGGTACCCGGAGGGGAAGGTGCCGAAGAAGGTCGACGACACGTGGGACGTGTACTGGAGGACCCACACGCTCGACAAGAACGGCAGGATCATCGACGCGGAGTGAGCGGCGCCCCGGCCCGCCGACGGGGTTCCGCGTCAGCCGAGGACGAACGGCAGCCGGGCGGCCAGCGGGCCCAGTGCGGCGCGTTCCTCCGGGGTGGGGGTGCGGCGGCCGGTGCCGAGGAGCAGGGCGTCCTCGTCGGAGAACGGGGCCGGGAAGGGCGTGCCGGCGACGGCTTCCAGGAGGCGGCGGGCCTCGGCCAGGCTCTCGGCGGGCGGGCCGGCGGGGGCGGAGAGATGGGCGACGAGGTCCAGGTGGTGGAGGGTCCATTCCAGGACGTACGCGGTGAGGTAGTCCGCGACCGTGAGGACCTGGCCCTGGGTGCCGACGCGCGCCGCGGGGTCGGCGAGGGCGGCGGCGCGGCCCGCCGCCGCGCCGACGTCGTCGAGGTGGAAGGTGAGCAGGGCCGGGTCCTCGTACGCCGCCGCCAGCCGCACGGTGAGCGCGTCGAGCGGGTCCTCGCCGGTGGGCGGGGTGGCGGACACCTCCCAGTACGTCACGGCGTCACGCGTGGGCTCCGTGTCGGCGGGCGTGGCGAGGGTGATCAGGACGTCCTGGGCATCGATGACCAGGTGGCACACGAGATCGCGTACGAGCCAGCCGGTGCAGCCGGAGGGCCGGCTGAAGTCCTCGGGCGGCAGACCGGCGACCGCCGCGCGCAGGGCGGCCCAGGAGCGGGTGAAGAGGTCCACCCCGGCAAGCTAACAGCTCAGGCCGGTGCGGGAGCGGCCGTTCCCGGCGTCAGCGCGAACACCAGCCAGGCCAGCGCGCACAGTCCGCCCGACAGGACCAGGGACCAGCCCGCCCCGGCGTGGGTGGCCGCGCCCATGAGCGCGACGCCGAGGGTGGCCCCGACCTGGCGGACCGCGTTCAGGAGGCCGCCGACGGAGCCCGCCGTGCCGGGCGGCGCGGCGCCGATGACCGCGGCGACGAGGGCCGGCAGGACGAAGGAGATGCCGAAGCCGGTGAGGAGCAGGCCCGCCGCGAGCCAGAGGTAGGGGCCCTCGGCGAGGACCCCGGTGGCGAGCACGGCCCCTCCGGCGGTGAGCAGGCCGAGGCCCGTGAGGATCGGGGTGCGCGGGCCGGTGCGGGCGACGATCCTCCCGGTCAGGGGCGGGTTCGCCGCGAACGGCACGGTGAGCGGGAGGAACGCGAGCCCGGTCTCCAGAGCCGTCAGGTGCCGTTCGCGGTGCAGGAGCAGCGGCAGGACGAACAGGGCGCCGGACAGCGCGAAGTTGGTGACTGCCCCCGCCAGGAGCCCGGCGCGTACGGGGGCCGAGCGCAGCAGGACGCGGTTCAGGACGGGGGCGTCGCTGCGCCGCTCCAGCACCGTGAAGACGGTGAGCGCGACAGCGAGGCCGCAGGCCGCCACCACCGCATGGGTCCGGGCGCCGGAGCCCGCGGCGATCAGGGTGTCCGTGACCAGGGCCAGGACCGCGACGGCCGCCGCCTGGGCCGGCCAGTCGATACGGGTGCCGCCGCGCGGGCCGCGTACCCGGTCACCGTGGACCAGGGCCAGGACGAGGAGCCCGAGCGGCACGTTCACCAGGAAGACGGCCCGCCATCCGGCCGCCCCCACCAGCGCCCCGCCCACGATCGGGCCCGCCGCCACGGCCGCGCCGCTGACCGCCGCCCAGACGGAGATGGCGCGGGCCCTGGCCGCGGGCTGCGGATAGAGGCGGGCGATCAGGGCCATCGAGGCGGGGACGCAGGCAGCTGCCGCGGCTCCCGATACGGCGCGCAGGGCGAGCAGCACCCCCAGGTCCGGGGCCACGGAACTGAGCAGGGAGGCCCCGGCGAACACAGCCGTCCCGGTCCGGAACAGCCGCTCGGCACCGTACCGGTCGGCCGCCGCCCCGGCGGAGAGCAGCAGCGCGGCGAACACCACGGTGTACCCGGTGGTGGCCCACTGGAGTCCGGCCGTCGAGGTCCGCAGGGACGCGGCCAGGTCGGGTTCGGCGACGGACAGCACGGTCGTGTCCAGCAGCACCATGAAATAGCCCAGCGAGATACCGGCCAGCACGGCGGCACGGCGGGCAGAGGTGGGGGCGGCGGCGGAAGGGGTGGGGGCGCCGGAGGAGCCGGGGGCGCTGGATGAAGCGGAAGTACCGGGGGTGCCGGAGGCGTCGGACCGGCCGTCGGCGTCCCGCGGCTCGACGGCCTCGGCGGGAACGGGACTTCTGTGCGTGGATCGTTCGGACATGCCGCCCACCCTCGGGCCGGGCGGGTGCGGCGCTCCACCGGTACGGCCGCACGCCGCGTTCGGAATTTCCGTACGCGGGGCGCGTGTTGGGGCGTACGTGGATCTACGTCAGCTCGCCACCTTCGAGGCCGTGCTCCGGCACCGCACCGTCACGGACGCCGCCGTCGCGCTGGGCCTGGCCCCGTCCTCCGTGTCGCAGCAGATCCGGACGCTGGAAGCGTCCCTCGGGGTGGCCCTGTTCGCGCGCGGGCCGCGCGGGATGGAGCCGACGGACGCCGGGGAGCGGCTGCGCGGCTGGGCCCGGACGCTGCTCGACACGGCCGAGCGGGCGGCGCGCGAGGTGCGCGGTGAGCCGGCCCGGCTGCGGCTCGGGGCCCTGGAGACGCTGGCGGGCTCGCATGTGCCGCTCGTCCTGGCACGGCTGGCCGCGCGCCGCCCGGATCTGGTGGTGGACGTGCGCTCCGACCGTACGCGGCAGGGGCTGTTCACCGATGTCGCGGACGGGCGGCTCGACGCGGCGCTGCTGCTGGACGCCGGGGACACGATCGGCGGGCTGGGCTTCCCCGCCCCGGCCGGCCCGCTCGCCTTCCTCGACCTCGACCCCGTCCCCCTGGCCCTCGTCGCCGCCCCGGACCACCCGCTCGCGGGCCGGCCCGCCCTCTCCCCCGCCGACCTCGACGACCGGCCGCTCCTGGTCAACGTCCCCGAGTGCTCCTTCTGGCTGGCCGGCCACCACGTCCTCGGCACCGGCCCCCGCCGCGTCCACGCCGGCGGGGTCCCCGTGATGCGCGCCTGGGCCGAACACGGCCTCGGCATGACCCTGTTGCCGCGCTTCGCGGTCGCCGACAGTCTCCGCGCCGGCACCCTCGTGCCCCTCGCGCTGCCCGTACCCGACCTCAGCCTGCGCCTGGTCTGGCACCGCGACCGCGAGACGGACCCGGAGCTGCGGGACGTCCTCTACGCGGCGGCGGGCTGAGAGAAGTCCGGCCCCGGCCACGGCGTCACTCCGCCCGGCCCGGTCCTACGTGAAGTAGTCCAGGATCAGCGGCAGGTCCTGGAGCCACTCCCGCAGCCGGGCCCGTCGGCGGGCCGCGACGACCCAGGTGTGGACGGCCCCCGCACGGAGGTGGACGGTGACGCAGAGGTGCTTGGGGCCCGTGGTGGTGTAGTCGATCCGGCCGATCTGGGGCCAGGTGAACTGGAGGTCGACGCCGTTGGCCGCCAGGAACTCGACGCCCAGCGCGTCGATCACCAGGGAGCTGTCCGTACCCACCGCAACCAGCCCGATGTCGCCGTCCGGGGTCGCCGGAGCGGTCCCCGCGCCGTACGGGACACGGTCCGCGGGAAACACCCCGGGGTCCGCACCGGCCGCCACGGTCGGCGCCTGATACCAGGGGACGGCCGGGGCGGAGGGATATCCGGCCGGCGTCGGACCCGCCTGGGCCGGCGTCGGGCCCGCCTGGGCCGGTGGGTGGGCCGAGGGCGGGGTGGCGTCGGCCGGTGGGTGCGCGGGCTGGGGCGGCAGGGCCACGGTCGGGGCGGGGGCGGCCGGTGGTACGTGGGGCTGCGCGCCCGGGACGAACCGGTCCAACAGGTCGTCCGGCGTGGGGCGTCGGGCGGGCTCCTTCTCCAGGCAGGCGGCCACGACGTCCCGCACCCCCTCCGGCACCGCGCCGAGGTCCGGCGCCTCGTGCACCGAGCGGTACATGAGCCCCATGGGTGTGCCCGCCCCGAACGCGCTGCCGCCCGCCGCCGCGACGAGCACCGCGCCGAGGGCGAACACATCGGCGGCACCGCCGACTTCGAGCCCCTGGGCCTGTTCGGGGGCGAGGAAGCCGGGCGTCCCGAAGGCCACTCCGGTGGCCGTGAGCCGGGTCGACTCCAGGGCGCGGGCGATCCCGAAGTCCAGGACGCGCGGCCCGTCGGAGGCCATGATGATGTTGCCGGGCTTGAGGTCGCGGTGGACCAGCCCGCAGGCGTGGATGGCCGCCAGGGCCTCGGCGAGCGCGGCACCGAGCTGCCGCAGCCGGGCCTCGTCCATCGGCCCCTCGGCATCGACGAGGGCGGCGAGCGTGGGGCCGGGGATGTACGCGGTCGCCAGCCAGGGGGCGGTGGCGTCCGGGTCCGCGTCGACGACCGGTGCCGTATGGAACCCGCCGACGCTCCGCGCCGCCTCGACCTCGGCCCGGAACCGCTCGCGGAAGTGCGGATCGGCGGCCAGCTCCGGCCGCGCCACCTTCACGGCCACGGCGCGTCCGCCCCGCGACCGGGCGAGATAGACGACGCCCATCCCTCCCGCGCCCAGTTCCCGCTCGACGGCGTACCCGCCGACCCGTTCGGGCAGTCCCGCGCCACCCGCTCCGTACGCCATGCGCCGGGCACCTCCCCCGTGATCCGGCGCCCAGTATGACGCAGCGGTCGCAGGCCGGTGCGTACCGCATCCCGCCATGCCCGTACGGGAGTTGGCAGGGATCACGACCCGGCCAAAGTCTTCCGTACGCCCCCCGCGCGGCGCCCTTCCGAGGCACAGTGGATCTCGCGGCGGGGACGGGCGGGACACGGGACTCGCGGGAAGCGGCCGAGAACGACGGCAGGGAGAAGGGACGCGCATGCGGGCGGCGGAGCTGGCGACGGCGGCGGTGGGAGTGGTGACCGGTGGTACCCCGGTCACCACCGAGCGGAAGGAGGCGGTCCAGGAGCTGGTCTGGGGCCGCCTCGGGCGCACCTCACTCGGCGCATCGGCACTGGCCCGGCTGCACGAACGCCCCGGCGAGGGCTCGGCGTCCATCGTGATCTCGGTGCTCACCGACGAACTGCGCGCGGATCCCGCCTTCGCGGGCGCGCTGGCCAGAAGTCTCGGCACCGTTGCCGGTACGGGGATTCCCGGCGCCGCCGCTGCCGGGACCGGCACTCCCGGCGCCACGCCGGACCGGCCCGCCGCCGGACCCTCCACAGCCCTGCCACCGCCGGGCCGGGCCGTCCCCGGACCCTACGCGGCCGTACCGCCGCCGCCCCGCCCGGTGGCGGCTCCCGCGCCGCAGGTGCCGGACGCGACGGACGTACGCAACATCCTGCTGCTCGGGCTCCCGCAGTTCTTCGTGGTGTCGATCCTCATCTACATCCTGAGCGGCACGGTGGTGGGGCCGGGCGCGGCCCTTCTCCTGCTCGTGACGGCCGGGCTCTCGGGGTACGGCCTGTACATCGGCACCGGCCTGCTCCGGCGCAACATCCGCAGCGGGGTGCTCGTGACGGCGGTGGTGCTCTGCGGCCTGGTGCTGCTGAGGACGCTCCTCTACGTGGTGATCCGCTGAGCCGGCCACCCGCCCGGCACGCCCTCTACTCCCCCTCCCCCACGATCCGCTCCACGGCCGCCGCCACCAGGGCCTCGCGTTCCGCCTCCGTGAAGACGTCGGGCAGGGTGAGCTGTTCGACGATGAGCCAGTTCAGGGCCAGGATGAGCAGTTTGACGCCCGTGGCGTCGCCGGGGAGGCCCGAGGCCTCGTGGTACGCGACGTTGGCGTCGATGTCGGCGCGGACGCGTTCGGTGAGGACCGTGCGGAGCTCGGGGCGGCGGGTGGCCTCCAGGCGGAGTTCGAGCAGGGCCAGGTAGCCGGTGCGGAAACCGGCGACGCGGCCGACGACTCCGCGCATCAGTTCCGTGTACGTCGCGCGGTCGCGACCGGCCGTGCGCTGGCGTGCGTACTCCGCATCGTCGGGCTGAAGCCGCTGGTAGACGCGGGATCCGGCCTGCGTCAGCAGATCGTCGCGGTTGGCGAAGTAGTTCGACGCCGTGCCCGCCGGCACGCCCGCCTCCGTATCCACCGCGCGGAAGGTCAGCCCACGCGCGCCCTCCCGTGCCAGCACCTCGATCGCCGCGTCGACGAGGGACGAGCGCCGTTCGTCGTTCCGCCTCACCATTGACACCACTCCAGTCGTAGTACTACGGTCAAACCACTTCAACCAGAGTACTACGAATGAGGAACCAGATGCGAAAGCTTGTGTACTACGTCGGAGTCTCGCTCGACGGCCGCATCGCCGGACCCGGTGGCGAGTTCGATTTCTATCCGCAGGGCGACGCGCGGCAGGCCGCCGCCTACCAGGCCTGGGTGAACGCGCTCTATCCGGAGACCATCCCGACCGCCTTCCGCGCCGCCGTCGGCGTCGCGGACGCGCCCAACCGCCGTTTCGACACCGTCCTCATGGGACTCGGCACCTACCGGCCGGGCCTCGACAGCGGGATGAGCAGCCCGTACGCGCATCTGCGCCAGTACGTGGTGTCCAGCACGCTCGCGCCGGACATCGATCCGGCGGTCACCGTCGTGCCGGACGATCCCCTGACCCTCGTACGGGCACTCAAGGCGGAGGAGGACACCGACCGGGACGTCTGGCTCTGCGGCGGCGGCCGGCTGGCGGGCGCGCTGCTGCCCGAGATCGACGAACTGCTGATCAAGACCTACCCGGTCCTGGCCGGAAGCGGCATCCCCGTCATCGACGGGGGCTTCGACCCCACGGTCTTCGACGTCGCCGAGCGCACGTCGTTCGCCAACGGGGTCACGCTGACGCATCTCGTGAGGTGCTGAACCGCGTCCGGGCGCGGGGATGGATCCGACCGGATTCGAACCGGCGTCCTCCCACATGCCGTGAGGGCGCGACGACCTCTGCGCTACGGACCCCAACCCCGCTCCGGCGATCCTACGGGCCTCCCGCGCCCGGCCGTCGGGGTGCGGGAGGCCGGAACCCCGGTCACCAGGCGGTGCCGGCGGGCTCCTCGATGGTGGTGTTGATGCGGTTGAAGAGGTTGGTGAGGCCGATCATCAGGATGATCGCGGAGAGCTGCTCCTCGGTGAAGTGGTCCGCCGCCTCGTTCCACACCTCGTCGGAGACCGCCTTGCCGGAGCGGTCGGCGATCCGGGTGGCCGCCTCGGTCAGGGCGAGGGCGGCACGCTCCTCCTCCGTGAAGAAGGGGGCCTCGCGCCAGGCGACCACGGCGTGCAGCCGCTCGTCCGTCTCGCCGTGCTTCTTCGCACCGGCCACCCCGGCGAAGACACAGGCGCTGCACCCGTTGATCTGGCTGGCCCGCAGGTGCACCAGCTCCAGGATCTGCGGGGAGACCCCGCCCTGGTACATGGCCTTGTAGATGTTCTGGATGCCCTTCATCGCGTCCGGCAGAACCGCGGCGGGGTTCTTCATCCGAGCCGAAGGAGCGGTGCTGGTGGCGGTGGTGGCAGCGGTGTTGGTGGTGCTCTCGGTGCTCATGTGGTGATCTCCTGTGATCCGTTAGCGTGTGTCACTGGATCGACGGATCCGGACACGGGGGTGTGACAGTGAACGAGAACTTTTCTGCGACCGACCGCTTCGAGGCCGAACGGCCGGCCCTGCGGGCCGTCGCCTACCGGATGCTCGGCTCGCTCGCCGAGGCGGAGGACGCCGTCCAGGAGGCGTGGCTCCGGCTGAGCCGCAGCGAGGTGAGCGAGGTGCGGAACCTCGGGGCCTGGCTCACGACCGTCGTCGGCCGGATCTGCCTGGACATGCTCCGTACGCGGACGGCGCGGCGCGAGGAGCCGATGCCCGAGCAGGACGGATCGGTGCGGCTGCCGGACCCGGTGGTCACCCGGCTCCGGCGTGTGGACCCCGAGCAGGAGGTCCTGATCGCCGACTCGGTGGGGATCGCCCTCATGATCGTCCTGGAGACGCTGTCCCCGGCCGAGCGCCTGGCCTTCGTCCTGCACGACATGTTCGACGTGCCCTTCGACGACATCGCGCCCGTCCTGGGCCGGACCGCGGCCTCCACCCGGCAGCTCGCCAGCCGGGCCCGCCGCCGGGTCCAGGGCGCCGCCCCGTCCGCCGACACGGACAACGCCCGCAAGCACGACGTGGTCGACGCCTTCCTGACCGCCTCGCGCGGCGGCGACTTCGACGCGCTGCTGACCGTCCTCGACCCGGACGTGGTCGCCCGTTCCGACGGCGGCACCCTCGTCCCGAGCGTGCTGCGGCGCGGCGCCACCGATGTGGCCTCCCAGGCCATCACCTTCGCCCGCTTCGCGGCCGACGCGCGGATCGTCCTGGTCAACGGCACCCCGGGCGTCGTCTCGTACGCCGACGGCAGGCCCCTGTCCGTCATGTCGTTCACCATCCGCGACGGCCGCATCACCGGCCTCGACATCCTCACCGATCCCGACCGCCTCGCCGGTCTCGGCCTGGCGGTCTGACCGCCCGGACCGGGCCCCGGCGGCCCCCCTGCCCCGGCCCCGGTCCGGGCGGCGGGTGCTCCCCCTGCCCCGGCCCCGGTCCGGGCGGCGGCCAGGGGCCACGGGCCGCCGTAAGACGGTCGCCGCGGCCCTGCGGGACATGCTCATGAACGTGCTCCTCCGTCGCCGCCCCGCGCTTCCGGGGCCGTGATCCGAGCGGCCTTCACCGCCCCCGCCCGGCTCCCGGACGGGGCCGCCGCCGACCCGTGAACCAGCATGCCGCCGCGGTGCCGTACCCGAGTTGCCGTTGCGTGCACGGTCCGTTGGCACTGCGTGCAGACGCGGAACGGGGGGTGCCGGAACGGGGACTGCGGCAAAGGGCGTGCCGGATCGGGGGCCGCCGCAAAGGCGCGTGCCGGATCGGGCCCCCGGTTGCGGGCGTTGGCCCGCCTCGCGTCACTCCGTCCCGAACCGCCGCCGGTACGCCGACGGCGTGATGCCGGTCTCGCGCCGCATCAGGGTGCGCAGGTTGGCGGCGGTCCCGAGGCCGCTGCGGCGGGCGACCACCTCGAAGCGGGACTCGCCGCGCTCGATCAACCGGCAGGCCAGAGCGAGCCGTTCGCCGGTGAGCCAGGCCAGCGGCGTCGTCCCCATCTGGGCCTGGAAGCGACGGTGGAGCGTCGCCGGGCTGACCGCCGCCCGTACCGCGAGGTCAGCGACGGTGAGCGGGGCGTCCAGCCGTTCCTGGGCCCAGGCGAGGACCGGGGCCAGGGAATCGTCGGGGACGTCGGGCATGGGCCGCTCGACGAACTGCCGTTGCCCACCGTCCCGATGGGCCGCGAAGACGAGGCGACGGCTCACGGAGTTGGCCACCTCCGCGCCGTGGTCGCGGCGGACCACGTGCAGCCCGAGGTCGAGTGCCGCCGCGCTCCCGGCGGCCGTCAGGATGTCGCCGTCGTCCACGAAGAGCACGTCCGCTTCGAGCCGTACGGAGGGGAAGCGCGCCCGGAACTCGTCCGCCCACTGCCAGTGCGCGGTGGCCCGCCGCCCGTCCAGAACCCCGGCCTCGGCCAGCGTGAACGCACCGCTGCAGAATCCGAGCAGCCGCGCGCCCCGGGCGTGCGCCCGGCGGATGGCGTCGAGCACGGCCGGACGCCGGGGCACCTCGACATCCGGCCGGTTGGGCACGATCAGGGTGTCCGCCACCTCGGCCGCCTCCAGCCCGGCGACGCCCGTGAGCGTGAAGAACCCGTCCCGCATGAGGGTGCGCGGCTCGGGCGCGCAGAGCCGGAAATCGTACAGCTCGCGCCCGATCTCCGGCCTCCGCAGCCCGAAAATCTCGATCGCGCAGCTCAGCTCGAACGGGTTCGAGTTCTCGTCCACGATCACCACGACCCGGTGCACGCGCGCCGCCGCCTCCGTCTCCGCCCTCTGCGAGGATTCTTTCGCCATATGCGATTCCTAGCACTCACGGCTGCCGCGCGTCACACCGCAGGATGGGCCCATGAGCAACGACCCCCTCTCCCTGAGCCAGGCCCTGGCCTCCTTCGACGCCCTGTGGAGCCCCCGCATCGTCACCCGCGTCAACGACTACGACGTCCGCGTCGCCAAGGTCCACGGTGAACACCTCTGGCACGTCCACGACGACACCGACGAGTTCTTCCTCGTCCTCGACGGCGAACTCCACATCTCCCTGCGCGAGCCCGCCGGCGAACGCACCGTCCACCTCCCCCGGGGCTCCGTCTTCACCGTCCCCCGGGGCACCGAGCACAAGCCCACCGCCCCCACCGGCGCCTCGATCCTCCTCTTCGAACCCACCGGCACCCCGACCGTCGGCGACCGCCACGACGACATCCCGGACCACGTGGACGCGACGACGGGGCATGAGCTGGGCAACTGAGGATCCGGCCCTCCGACGCGCGTCAGCGTCCTGCGAACTTCGCGACGGCCCGCGCGGTGACGGGCGTGAAGAAGTTGACGAGGTTGCCGTCGGGATCGCGGAAGAGCAGCGACCGGTTGCCCCAGGGCATCGTGGTCGGCTCGTTGACGAAGTCCGGAACGAAACCGGTCAGGTTCCGGTGGACACGGTCCACGTCATCGACCAGGAACTCGGTGATCACACTGTGGTTGTCCGCCGGGCGGGCGGAGCCCGGGGCGAACAGCGGGACGGTGCGGGTACCGGCGATGGCGAGGGTGGCACCCGGGGTCCGGATCTCGGCGAAGTCCTCGGTGGCCCACTCCGCCCGTACCTCCGTGACCCGCTCGTAGAAGTCGACCAGGCGGGCGACGTCGCCGGTGATGATGCGGATCGAGACGAACTCCACGGGAATCTCCTTGGCTGTGCTTCGTGCTTCGTGCTTCGCGCTTCGCGCTGAGGCGTACGCGTCGCAGGCTAGGAGAAATAGAGGACAGAATCGGTCCTCTATCGGCGTTAGGCTGCCACCATGCCCCGACCGACCGGCCGCGTACTGACGCTCCTGGAACTGCTCCAGTCGGGCGGCACCCGGACGGTGGCCGAGCTCGCCGACCGGCTCGGCGTCGAGGGCCGCACGGTCCGCCGGTACGTGAACCATCTGATCGACTTCGACGTACCCGTGGAGTCGGTTCGCGGCCGCTACGGCGGCTACCGCATGGCGCCCGGCTACCGCCTGCCGCCGCTCATGTTCAACGACGACGAGGCCCTGGCCGTCCTGCTCGGCCTGATCACCGGCTGGGCGGCGGGCCCGGCGACGGCCGAGCGCACGGCGGGCGAGACGGCGACGGCGAAGATCCGGCGCGTCCTGCCCAAGCACCTCGCCCACCGGCTCGACACACTCCTGGAGACCCTTGCCTTCACGGACGAGTCCCGCAGCCTCGACGCCCCCGCCCCGGACGCCGGGCTTCTGCTGACCCTCGCCGATGCCGTACGCCATCACCGCCCCGTCTCGATCCGCTACGCCGACCGCCACGGGCTGCCCAGCGAACGCACCCTGCACCCGTACGGAATCGTCGCCCACGCAGGCCGGTGGTACGTCACCGGCCAGGACCCCCGCATCGGCGAGGACCGGACCTTCCGGCTCGACCGCATCGCGGACGCACGGACCCTGCCCGGCTCATTCGAACCGCCCCCGGACCCGGACCCGGCGGAGCGCCTCCTGACGGGCTTCGCCACGGCCGACTACCGCCACGAGGTGACCGTCCGCATCCACGGCACGGTCGAGCAGATCCGCGCCCACCTTCCGGCCGGCGTCGCACTCCTGGAGGAGGCCCCCTCCCCGGCCGGCGCAACGCCCCCCACGACCGAGTGCTGGCGCCGCGTCGACCTACGCGTGGAACGGCTCGACTGGCTGCCCCCGGTCCTCGCCTCCCTCGACCGGCCGTTCGCCATCGAACACCCCGACGAACTCCGCGACCTGGTCGCCGCGTTCGCCCGCCGCCTCACGTCCTACGCCGCAGCCGAGGACTGACCCACCGCCCACGAGCCAACCGAGTCGCCACCGACGCCGGAACCAGTTCTGTACGCGACCTGGACGCGGTCGTGAAGCCCTTCCTGGGTCAGGCGCTCGATCAGGCCCATCGCATGACCGGTTCTGTCACCCGGAAGCTGGACCTCGCCACCGTGGAGGGCGAGCGGGTCGCGCTCGATGGCGATGACGCGGTAGCCGGCGTCGGCCAGTGGCACGACGGACTCCCGCTTTCCGACCCTGGATGTGTACCTGCCATGATGTCGCCCCACGACCACAGGGCCGATCGCGGGAGGGCGTCACGATGAGCGGGTGGGGATCCGGACCGAACGGCCGGCCGTACGGGTCACCGGAGGGAGGGCCGGTCGCACCGCAGCAGGGCCGGCAGGCCCGGCCCCAGTGGCAGGAGCCATGGCGGCCTCCCACGCCCCCGCGACCGCGCGGCAGTCGTATCGCCCTGGGCGTGGCACTCGGCGTCATGGCGGTCGGCGTGGTCGCGGCCGTTGCCGGCATCCTCGTCCCCACTGCCGGCAGCATCGGCTACCGAACCATGCTGGTGTCAGGCACGTCGATGGAACCCACCTACCACCCGGGCGACAAGGTCTCCATCGAGAAGACGGACGGCTCCGCCCTGCGCGACGGCGACATCGCCCTGTTCGACGGACACGACTGGGGCGTCCAGGACCCGCTCCTGAAACGCGTGATCGCCCGGGGCGGCGAACACCTCGTCCTGTCCCGGACCGGCACGGTGACGGTCGACGGCAAGGTCCTCAAGGAGCCTTACCTCCACCCCGGTTCCCATGACAGCTTCGCCCCGCCGCTGGACCTCGTCGTCCCCGAAGGCCGGCTGTTCGTGATGGGCGACCACCGCTCCAACTCGTACGACTCCCGCTTCCACACCGACGCGGCCCACGGCACGATCGCCGAGTCCGCCGTCACCGGCAAGGCCGTGGACTCCGCGAGCGCCTCCGGCTCCGGCTTCCGCTGGGCGGCAGCCGGAGCGGGAGTGGCTGCCGCCGGCCTGGTGGCGGCGATCGTCATTGGGGTCCGGAGCAAGCGCCGCGCGGTCCCGCCGCCGCCCCCGTCGTACTGAAGCAACCGCTGCTGCCGCCGGTGGGCCGACCATCGACAAGGAAGGCGGCAGAAGCCGGCAGGACGCCGGAAACCGGGCGCACCCCGCGCAGGCCGACGGTGCGCCGGATCTCGGCCCTCAGCCGACCGAGGGCCTGGCGCCGAGCCGACTGGCCGCGAACGCGGCCAGCAGCAGTACGGTCAGACCGCCGTCCCAGCCGATGATCGTCCCGGTGTCCACGATCCCGCCATGGGCCTCGTAGGCGACGGCGGTCAGGGTCAGCGCGAGCTTGTTCGTGATGACCAGCAGCCACACCGCGAGGTTCCCCAGCGGCCTGGCGGCCAGCAGCGCGAACAGGCCGGCGAAGACCACGAACCCGTACAGCCGCCAGGTCTCCACCACCTTGGTCGCGCCCCCCGCATCGAACACCACCTGAATCTGCGCGATCGCGGCACCCACCGCACCGACCGTGGCGATGGCCAGGAGGACGCGGACAAGCCGCAGCCGCCCGGGTGGAATCAAGGAGCCGACGGTGGATTGCCGTACGGCGGTGACGGGTGCGGACATGGCTTCCTCCAGGGTGACACTCATCCCGAGTGGGCGCGGGACGGCCGGGCGCCGCGAAGGACGCCGTCGACGACCGGGCCCGGACAGGCACGCCCACCGCTTTCCGATACTCCAGTAGCGGAAATAAAGCTAGGCGGGGCCGATCCATTACGCAACCCCGGTAGCGAAATAGATCGTGGCCGCCCCCAGCCGGGCCGAGGACACGAACAACCCACCGGACGGGCCGCGTTGAACGGCCATGCGCGGGCATCCCGGTCGTGAGCCACCGCCGCGCATACGACTGGCAGCTCCCGCCAGCGGCCCCGCCCGGACCTCACGGAGTCCGGCCGGCTTCCGGCCACTCGACCTCCGCCCACACCGTCTTGCCAACCACCCGCTCGGCCACGCCCCACTTCTCGGCCAGGGCCTCCACCAGGCACAGCCCATAGCCGGTCTCGGCAACCGGCGCGTCCGGCCCACACGGCGCACACGGCGCGGGACGGCGCTCGCCCTTCGCGTCCGCCACCTCGATCCGGATTCCGTACGCGCCGGTCGTCAACCTCACCTCGAAATCGCGCCCCCGCACATACCCGTGCGTCACCGCGTTCGCCGCCAGCTCGGCCACGATCACCGCCACGTCCTCGGACAGCTCGCTCCCGTACGGCACGCCCCACGCGTGGAGTTGGTGCACGACCAGCCTGCGCGCGAGGCGCGCGCCCCTTCGGGTGGCGGAGAAGCGTTGGGCGAACTCGGCGCCCGCAAGGGTGATTTCGGCGTTCATGTGACTCAGCGTGGCCGCGTGCTCGTACGCTGACCAGGAGTGACACCACGACACCGGGTAGCCGTACGGGTCCCCTCCACAGGCTGTACGGGACTGTCGGACCGGAAACGTAACCGGGCGAGTAGAGGCGGGTACGGCGCAGATGGCGAACGCGCGATTCGAGGAACGGCCGGAGCGGCCGACAGAGACGGACGGAACGGCCCACCTGTTCAAGGCCGTCGGCAAACAGCTCAAGGTCCTGCGCGAACGCGCGGGCCTGTCCCAGCGGGAGCTGGGACAGGTCATGCACTGCGGGGAAGACCTCATCTCCGCGATGGAGCGCGGCGTCCGCACGCCCCAGCCGGACTTCCTCGTCCGCGTCGACGACGTCCTCGGCGCCAACGGGGTCCTTGCCGCAGCGGCCGACGAGGTCCGGGACGCGCTGTCCCGGGCCCGGACGCGGCACCCGGACTGGTTCCGGAACTATGCGCGGGAGGAGGCGGAGGCGGTTGTCCTCCACGAGTACAGCAACCAGACCATCCCTGGACTGTTGCAGACCGAGAGCTACGCACGTGCCGTGTTCACCCAACGACGACCGTTACTAGACGAGGCGACCATCGAGAAGCGAGTTGCTGACCGAATCGCACGGCAGACGCTGTTCGACAAATGGCCTGCCCCCACGTGTAGTTATGTGCTTGAAGAGGCAGCCCTCCAGCGTCCGATCGGCGGACGGGACGTCCACCGGGAGCAGTTGCAGCGGATCAGAGAGTTCTGCCTTATGCGAACTGTGCAGCTTCAGGTCATGCCGACCAGCTGCGAGGACCACCCAAGCCTGGGCGGCTCCTTCACGTTGCTGACGCCGAAGGGTCGACAGCAAGTTGCCTACATGGAGGTGCAGGGCTATCCACGGCTGATCACAGACCCGGACGAGGTCAGCGTGTTCGTGGAACGCTATGGGATCATCCGAGCGCAGGCTCTCACCCCGAGGGAGTCCCTGACGTTGATCGAGAAGATGCTGGGAGAGCGATGACTACCGAGCAACTGCGCTGGTTCAAGAGCAGCTACAGCAGCGGCGAAGGTGGAGCGTGCGTCGAGGTCGCCTACGCCTGGCGCAAGAGCAGCTACAGCGATGGCGAAGGCGGCAACTGCATCGAGGTAGCCACCACCCCCGCCACCATCCACGTCCGCGACTCCAAAGACATCCACCGCCCCCACTTCGACGTCACCCCGAACGCCTGGTCCGCGTTCGTCACGTACGCACGTCAGAGCTGAGCCGGAACGCAGGTCACCGGGTCGCGGGAACCCACGACCCGGTAGGGCCCTATTCGTCGTCGTGCGCGCGCAGGGGTCGGGACGGTGTGACCTCCTGGGTGTGGATGACGGCGTCGAACCATGTGGCGAGGGCGCCGCCCGACATGTGGTGGGACTCGTCGTGTCGGGGGTCGTAGGCCGGGCCGATCAGGCGGGTGCGGGTCGGGGTGTCCAGGACACGGCGGGCCGGTTCGGGGCGGGGAAGGGTCAGGTCCAGGAGGTAGGCCGCCCTGTTTCCGGCGGCCTCGCCGAGTGAGCTGTCCACGAAGGCCGGGCCCGGTGTCGGCAAGGGCTGGCCGATGGAACCGTGCGACAGGGTGAGACCGATGGAGCGGAAGGCCGGGCCGAAGCGCTCACGCAGGTATCCGCCCATGTTCTGGTGCGTTTGCGGGGGTTCGGTGGGGGACACGGACACGGTTCGCGGGGCGCCGACGGCGGTGTGGGCCATGCCACCCCAGTAGACGATCTTGTCTCCCGCGTGCTGCTGCCACCAGGTCGCACCGTCGGCGAGTGCGCGTTCCGCTTCTGCCAGGCCGCTGAGTCGGGTGGTGTGGCGCACCGGTTCGGCCGGCTGCCGGGCGAACCGCACCGGGTCGTCCAGGTGGCGCTCGTTGTACGACCTCATCCAGCGGACGAGTTCGAGGATCTCCGCCGTCCGCCAGAAGGCCCGCGCCCCTGCCAGCATGGCCCCCGGGTCTCCCTGGCCGGTGGCGACGTACGCCTCCAGGCCGAGCCTGCCGGGATCGTCGCCTTCCAGGGCCACGCTCCGGAACCCCTCCTCCTCCACCAGCAGGCGCACCACGCGGTGCGCCACCACCGACAGTTCGCGGGTCTGCCGGGTCGCGGCCCCCAGCGCCACGATCCTGGCGTCGCGCACCAGTGGGGCGAGCGCGCGCAGATCGTCCAAGGGCTCGTCCGGCTTCCCTGCGGCGAGCGTGTGGGAGTTCTGCCTGATCCATTCCGTCGCTGTCTGCATGGACCAGATCGTCCGGCCTGAAGCGAGGTTGAGGTCAAGGGGCCGGTACCTGGGTCCGGGCACCCCCCAACGCCTGGTCCGCGTTCGTCACGTACACGCGTCAGGGCTGAGCCGGAACACAGGTCACCGGGTCGCGGGAACCCACGATCCGGTGGGCCGCGACCCGGGGAACCGCGTCGCGGTGCGCCACGACGTAAAGGCTTTTAAAGGGCTTCTGGAAGAGAACTCCTACCCAACCAACCCACCCTGCGGGAGCCGTCACCCGGGCGGGTGAACTCGCCGGTCCGGGCTGGATTTTGGGCTGTCCGCCAGGCATATGCTCACGCCAGAAAGCTTCAGCAACACGACGGCCCCCACCGGGAAAGCAATCCCAGGCGGGGGCCTGACCACCTCGGAAGGAAACACTTCCTGATGGCTGTCCCGCAGGTTATCGCGGCCCCCTACGCTCCACCATCCGGTGTCGAGCACGTCAACGTTCGTCATACCGAGCGCTTCACCGTCGTGGGCAACCACCTCAGTCAGCACCCCGACCTCTCGCTCGCCGCCCGGGGGCTCGCGCTCCACATCCAGTCGCTGCCGCCCGGGGCGAAGATCGGCATCAAGGCCCTGGCCGCGCGGCTGCCCGCCGACAGTGAGCGCCGCATCGCCGGGGCCCTGCGGGAGCTGGAGCGGCACGGGTATCTGCGGCGGACGCGTGAACGGAGCCCCAACGGGCGGGTGTTCACGCGGACGGTGTCCTACAACCATCCCGGGGGCCGGTCGGGAGCCGCCGCCGGGAACGCGCTCGACCCGGCGGCCCGGGAGAAGGCCCGGACCCGGCGTACGGTGCGGCCCACGTCCGGCCGGGTCCCGAGGCCCGGCCCCGCGCCCGTACCGCCGCCCGATCCGGTCCCCCCGGCACCGGTCTCTCCCCCTCCGGTCGCGCCGAACGCACCGCAACCGCCGCCGACGACGACCACACCCGCACCTCCAGCCGCCACCCCCGCCCCGGCACCGGCACCGGCCCCGGCACCGGCACCCGCCCCCCACCTCCTCGAAGCCGCCGCCATGCTGCTGGCAGGACTCCGGCGGGACACCCCTGAACTCGCCCTGCCGGAAAGGGACATCGCCACGCTCGCACCCGCCGTCGTGACGTGGTTCGAGCGGGAGGCGTCGAGGGAGGACGTGCGGCGGGCGCTGACGAGTGACCTGCCGGTGCCGGTGCGGTATCCGGGGAAGCTGGTGCGGCACCGGCTGACGGCGCTGCTGCCGAGCGCGCTGCCCGCGCGGTCGGGGGACGGGGCGTCGACGGGTGTCCCGGGGCGGGCACGTGCGGTGGTGCCGCTGCAGAACTGCGACGGGTGCGAACGGGCCTTCAGGGCGGCGGAGCCCGGGTGGTGCCGGGAGTGCCGGGCGGAAGCGGTGCCCGGGGGATCGTGAACCCGTGGGTGAACGATGCGTTGCGGAGTTCGTCCTTGTTGAGGCGGGCGGACTCTCCGAGGCTGGTGACCCACGTCCCGGCGCTCCCAGGGAGTCGTTCCATGACCGTTGCCGCCTACAGCCTGGCCGTCGTGCTGGACCTGTTCGTCCTGTTCATCGGGTTCAGGTTCCTGATGCAGCCGGGTCCGGCCGCCGCCGGGTACGGCGTTCCGGCGAAGGAGGGCGGGGACGCGGCCTATCTGGCCGTGAAGGGGTTACGCGACGCCGCGTCCGGCGTCATGGGGCTGGCGCTGCTGGCCTTCGCGGGGGCGGAGGCGGGCGCCTGGTTCATGGTGGCCGTGGCGCTGGTTCCGCTGGGCGACACGGTGATCGTGCTGCGCAACGGGGGAACGCGGGCCGTAGCCTTCGGGATCCACTTCGCCACGGCGGTCGTTGTGCTGATCAGTGCCGGGTTGCTCTTCGCCGTCTGACCGCCGCCCGTCCACGTACGGGCCCCGCCGGTCCCCCTACATACGTCCGCACCTCTTCCGCACCAGGAGTTCATCCGTGTCCCTCCTCCTTCCCGACTTCTCCGAGTCCGTGATCGTCCGTTCCACCGACGCCGAGGTCGTCGGCGCCGCCCCGACCACCGTCCGACTGCTGGCCGACAGCAGCTCCACGGGAGGCGCGCTCTCCACCCAGCGGGTCACCCTCGTGGACGGGGCCGACGGGGCCCGGCCGCACCGGCACGACAACTCGGCCGAGATGTTCTACATGCTGGACGGGGCCGCCCAGTTCCTCTCCGGCGACGAGGTCGTCACCGCCGGGCCCGGGGACCTCGTCGTCGTCCCGCCGGGGCTCGCGCACGCCTTCGCGGCGGAGCCGGGCAGCGACGCGGACATCCTCATCGTCATCACCCCGGGCGTCGAACGCTTCGAGTACTTCCGGCACCTGAAGCGCATCGCGCTGGGCGAGGTCGCCCCGGACAGCCTGCTGGAGGTCCAGGAGCTGTACGACACGTACTTCCTGGGCAGCACGGCGTGGGACGGGGCCCGAGCCGGGTAGTGGGCGTTGCGCGTCCCTCTCCCCCGTGAGGCGGTCAGGCGGCGTGCCCGTGAGGAATGAGGTTGATCGTGAGATCGGCGTCGAGAGCGCGGGCCAGGCGTCGCAGGAGGGGGATCGTGGGGACCGTGCCTCCGCCTTCGATGCGGGAGATCTGGGGTTGCTGCATGCCGCAGCGGTCGGCGAGTTCGGTCTGTGACAGGCCGAGGGCGGTGCGCCGGTCGTACACCATCTGCCCCAGGTCATGGGCCAGCTCGGCCTCCTCGTAGAGGCGGTCGTACTCGGGGTTGTCCTCGGCCGCTTCGCCCAGGAGCTTGCGGTGGCGGTTGGTCCTCCACTCGGCGTGGTTCATCGCGTTTCCTCCTTGATGTCGCGGCTGTAGACGGTGTGTGCGGCGGCCGGCCCGTGGAGGGCCTCGCACGCGGCCTGGACGGAACGGGCACGCTCCACCTCCGCCGTCTCGCGCATCCTGGCCTTGCGGAACACGGTCAGGAGCACGATGCGGCGGCCCGGCGCGAGCCAGTAGGTGATGCGCTGGGCGTTGCCGTCGAGGTCGAAGCGTAGCTCGCGGAGCTTGCCGCCGAGATGGCGGCTGTAGGGCTCGCCGAGCCTGGTGGTATGGGCAGCCAGCCGATCGACCTTTTGCTCGACGATGACGTAGAGGTGAGCGGGGATGTTCTCCAGCCATAGGCGAACCTCGGGTTCGATCTCGATGGTGTACCGCTCACCGTTCATAACGTTGCTGATATATGACTCGGATGTTATATAGCTCGGCAAGCCCGCGGTCGAGGCTCCCCGTTGCACTTGCCCCGGCGGAGCCGGACACCCGTGGCACGATCCCCCCATGACCCCCGAAGACATATGGGCCGCCGCCGGTCCCGAGGAGCGGCGGCTGGCCGGACTCGCTTTGAATCCGGCCGCCCCCGTGGACGTGTTGCTGCGGCTGCTCGCGGAGGGGGCGGACGCGGTGCGGATGGTGTTGTGCCGGGACCGGGTGCTGCCGGAGGCGGTGGTGGACGCGGTGGTGGTGCATCCGGACCGGTACACGCGGAGCTTCTACGCCCGCAATCCGTACGCGGAGCCCGAGCAGCGGGCCCGGCTGGTGGACGATCCGGAGTGGTTCGTGCGGGCGCATCTGGCGCAGGAGCCACGGGGCGAGGGGATGGGGATGCCCCGGCCGCTGCCGGACGACACGGTGGTGCGGATCATCGAGACGTACGACGCCGATGCGGTGTCCGGGCTCGGGCGGCAGATCTCCCCCGGGCTGCGGCGGGCCATGCCCACGCACCCCTCGGCGGCGGTGCGCAGGCTGGGGGTCACGGCCTGGGACTCGCTGACGCCCGAGGTGCGGGCGGCGCTGCTGGCCGATCCGGATCCGGGGGTGCGGGAGGCCGCCGCCCGGACCGGTGCGCTGTACGAGCGGCGGCGGGACCCGGACGCCGTGCGGGAGGACCTGCCCGGCCACCGCTGCCATGCCCGGACCGATCTGCTGCTGTACGGGGCGCTCGCCCCCGACGTCGTCGCGGCGGCCCTGCCGGAGGACGCCTGGCTGCTGGCGGGCAACGCCACGACCCCCGCCGACACCCTCGCCGTCCTCGCCGCCCATCCGGACCCCGAGGTCCGCGCGCACGTGGCGGAGCGGCCGGGGCTGGGGGCGGAGCTGCTGCGCGCGCTCGCCGTGGACCCCGACCCGGGCGTACGGCTGGCCGTGTCCGTCCATCCGGCGCTGACCGAGGCGGAGCGGGCCGCCATCGACTACGCCGTTCCGCGGGACGGGGCGTACGAGCACGTTCCGGTGTACGACCCGGCCTCGCTGCCCGGCCCGGAACGGGCCCGCGCCCTCGCCCGGTCCGGGCATCCGCTGCTGCGGCGGCGCGCCGCCGTGCTGCCGGATCTGCCCGCCGACCTGGTCGCGCTGCTGGCCGAGGACCCCGACACCGGCGTACGCGTACTGCTCGCCCAGAACCACCCCGCCGCCCCGGCCGCGCTGCTGCTCCGCAGCTTCCTGGAGTACACCGGCCCCGGGCGGTGGCGTCTGACGGGGCACGGCAACTTCCCCCGCACCGGGCTCGCCCGGTACGCCGACGACCCCGACCCCGCACTGCGACGGCTCGCCCCGCTCGACCCGGACGCGGGCCCGGAGGCCGTCGACCGGCTCACCCGCGACGCCGACGCCCTCGTCCGGGCGGACGCCGCCCGGCACCCGCGCCTTCCCGGGGACCGGCTAACCGCCCTCCTCGACGACGCCGAACTCGCGGGCCGGGCGGCGGCCAATCCGGCCCTGCCGGTCGCGACGATGCGCCGGCTCGTACAGGATCGGCACGGGGCGTAGGCGGCCACACCACAGAAAGCCGGGACCGGGGCTCAGGAACCCGGGCCCTGGGGCCGGGCTCAGGAGAACTGGCTCAGGAGTCCTGGACCACCATCCGGCCCTCCGCGCCGTCCGTCGAGACGAAGACGTACGCCGTGGGGGACGCGCCCAGGTGGAGCGTGAACGGCTTGAAGTTCGCGTCGAGTTGGAGTGCCAGCACCCAGGGGCCGCCCTCGGGCGTGCCGTCGCCCTGGAAGAACGCGGGGACACCGCCGATCTTGTCGCCGTCGAGGGGAGCGGCGGGGTCGTCCTCCTCGGGCGGGCGGAGGCGGACGGTGTACTCGGCATCGGACCCGTCGCCGGGGTGGTACAGCGTGGGGCCGGTGGCGGTGGGCAGGGTCGCGCCCCGGTAGGTGCCGCCGGGCTGGACGACGACGGCGTTGGCGCCCTCGTCGGGGAAGACGACGTCGGGGTCGAAGAACGTCTCGTCGCCGTGGTCCGCGTGGGTGACGAAGACGTAGGCGATCCGGCCCCGGCCCGCCTCGCCGAGCACCGGTTCCAGGGCGATCTGGCAGACGAAGCACATGGGTTCGTCCCAGGCCTCGTTGACCGGCCACCGCGGCGCGTCGAGCCAGACGGGCCGGCCGCCGAACTTGGTGACCGGCGCGGTGACGGGGACGTCGGCGGGCACGAAGCCCTCCATCCCCCGGGTCGTGGTCATGGAGTGCTCCCGTGCCGTGGTGTGGTGCCGTGCGTCCCCACTCAGAGGTACGCCGCGTACGCGTCCAGTGTGCGCAGCACCTCGGCCTCGCCGGCCGGGGGCAGCTGGAGGACGACCTCGTCGATGCCCAGGTCGGCGTAGTGGGCGAGCTTGCCGGGGGTCGGCAGGACGGCGTACGGGACGACCTGGAGGTCCTTCGGGTCGCGGCCCGCGTCCTCCCAGACGGCGGTCAGCCGGGGCACGGACTCGGAGAGGCCCCGGCCGCCGATGGGCATCCAGCCGTCGGCGTACTCCGCGATGTGCGTGAACAGCTTGGGGCCGGCCGCGCCGCCGATCAGGGTGCGCGGTCCGGTGACCGGGCCGCGCGGGGCCTGGACCGGCTTCGGGTGGGCGAAGCTGGCCCGTACCGAGCCGAACTCGCCCTTGTGGGACGTCGGTTCGTCCGCCCACAGGGCGCGCATCAGGGCCATCCGGTCGCGGCCCAGTTCGCGGCGGGTCGACCAGGTGACGCCGTGGTCGGCGGCCTCCTCGACGTTCCAGCCGAAGCCGAGGCCGAGGGTGAACCGGCCGCCGGAGAGGTGGTCCAGGGTGGCGATCTGCTTGGCCAGGTCGATCGGGTCGTGCTGGGCGATCAGCGTGATGCCCGTGCCGAGCGCGAGCCGTTCGGTGACGGCGGACGCCTGGCCCAGGGCGACGAACGGGTCCAGGGTCCGGCCGTACTCCGGGGGCAGTTCCCCGCCCGCCGGGTAGGGGGTGTCGCGGCTCACCGGGATGTGGGTGTGCTCGGGAAGATAGAGCCCGGCGAATCCCCGCTGCTCAAGCTCGTGCGCCAGGCGTACCGGTGTGATCGTTTCGTCGGTGAGGAAGATCGTTGTGGCGATCCGCATACGAGGACACCTCCGTCGTTGTCTGGTGGCGGCTCAAACGTATGCCGTACGGTGCGCAAAGCCGAGCCTTCGGCGGCTACGGGGGGAGGTCGGACACCCATGGGTCCCATACGCACCGGCACCGTTCTCACCGCACTGCTCGTCACAAGTGTGCTGCTCGGCGGTGCCCCCGTCGCGGTCACGGCCGCCGTGCCCCGGGTGCCCGCCGTCTCCCGGACCGCGTCGTCGGTCCAGTTGCGCCGGCCGGGTACGGGAGGGCGGGCGGCCGAAGGCGCGGCGGGCTTCCTGCTGGCCGTGGCCGGCGGGATCGCGTTCGGCCTGGCGGTCCGCGCCCGGCGCAGGCGCTCCTGAGCACGCGGCTTCGGAGCCCTCCCCGCACGGCGGCGGGCGCCGCCGCACAGGGACGCCGGAGTCATTCCACGGGAGCGGAGCGGATCACCGGTGGTGGCGGTGTGGAGCGCAGGGCGGTCGTGCCGACGAAGACCTCGTCCCCCGCGGAGGCGACCTGCATCGTGGTGGACGTTCCCTGGTAGAACCAGCGCCAACTGCCCGTCCCCGGGGCGGTGACGGTCGCGCCGACCCGTCCCGCGCTGTTCGTCGTCACCGTCTTCACCGTGGTGTACGAGGAGGAACCGGCCTTCCTGAACTGGAGCTTGAGGCTCTGGCCCGCGTACCCCCGGTACTTCAGCGCCTCCCAGTCGGCCCTGGCCAGCGCCCCGGTCACGGTGACCTGCCGCCCGGTACCGAAGCGGGAGACGCGGGTCGCGGAGGCCGTCAGGGTCGCGGCGCGCTTGAACGCGAAGGGCGCGAGCCCGTCGTAGATCCAGTAGTCGCCGTCGTTGGCGTTGGCGATCCCGTACATGCCCCAGCCCCCGGCCGCCTCATTGGCGTTGCGGTCGCTGTACCAGGGGAACCAGGCGGGATCGATGCGCATCGTCGCCGTGCAGGCCGAGGTGGTGGAGCTGAGCTTCTTGCAGCTGATGTCGGTGGTCTCCACGGGGGCGCCGGACGTGGAGGTCCGGTGGAACGCCTGGGCGCGCGAGAGGCCCTTGACGCCGGAGTTGTCCTTGACCGTCAGCGTGGACCGGAAGGTCACCGGCCGGTCGATGCCGACGATGACGCTCTTCCCGCCGTTCGTCACGCCCTTGACGACCCGGATGTCGCCCTCCCCCTCGGCGTGTGCCGTCGACGCCCCGAGCACGACCATGACCACCGAGACGGCCGTCGCCCCCCATACCGCGTGTCTTCGCATGTCCCCTCCTCCTCGCTCCGCGCCGGTCGGCGGCGCGGACGCGTCGGCACAGCGTAGAGGGGGTTCCGTTCCGGCCGGCCTCGCGGGGCTATCCGCAGAACGCCCGGTCCAGGAAGGCGTCTACGGCGTCTTCGGCGTCGCCCCGGAAGTCCGGGGTGAGCGCGACGGTGGCCGTGCGGCGGCCGTCCGCCGTGGTGAAGGACCAGGTCTGGTAGGCGAGGGCGTCGCCGTCGTTGCCGTAGACCGGGACCCCGCAGGCGGTGGTGCGCCAGGTCAGGCCCAGCCCGTACGTCCCGTGCTCCAGGCCCGGTGTCCGCATCTCGTCCAGGAGGTCGTCCGGGAGCAGCCGTCCGCCGAGCAGGGCCGAGACGAACCGGTTGAGGTCGTGGGTGGTCGAGATCATCTCGCCGCTCGCCCCCATCAGGGACGGGTTCATCACCGTGTAGTCGACGAGCCGCATGCCGTCGGCGTCCACGACCGGGACGTAGCCGTGCGGGTGCGGTCCGGGGATGCGCGGGGACGTGCCGGGCACCGAGGTGGAGTGCAGGCCGAGCGGCCGGATGATCCGGGCCGTGATCTCGTCGGCGTAGGAGCGGCCGGTGGCCTGCTCGACGATCTGGCCGAGGAGCACGTAGTCGGTGTTGGAGTACGCGTACGCCGTGCCCGGGGTCGTGGACGTCGGCGGCTGCGCCACGGCCCTGTCCACCAGTTCGGACGCGGTCCAGGTCCGCAGCCTGTCGTCGAGGAAGGCGGGCGAGGGCGGCATCGTCAGCGTGCGCTTGTAGTCGTACAGGCCGCTGGTGTGGTTGAGGAGGTGGCGCAGGGTGATGCGTTCGCCGCCGGGGACGGTGCCGGGCAGCCACCGCTCGACGCTGTCGTCGAGGGCCAGCCGGTCCTCGGCGGCGAGTTGCAGGACGACGGTGGCGAGGAACGTCTTGGTGATGCTGCCCATCCGGAACCGGCCGTCGGCCGGCACCGGCCGGGTCGTGCCCTGTTCGGCCGTCCCGGCGGTGCCGCGCCAGACGCGCCGCCCGTCGCGGACCTCCGCGAGGGCGCCCACGGCACCGGCGGAGACGACGGCGTCGAGGCGTTCCCGCAGAGCGGCGTCGTGCGGGGCGGGCCGGGGTGCCGCGGAGGCGGCGGCGGGGACCGCGACCACCGCCAGGGCCGTGGCCAGGGTCACCAGGGCCCGGTTCACTCGTCGCATCGCGGCCTCGTCTCTCATGTGTTCCGTCGGGTGGCGCGGACGGGAGCCGGGCCCCCGTTCCGTGTGTGCACCGAGCCTGTCGGACCGGACGGTGTGGGGCGATGGGGCTCGTCGCCGTAGTCGCCGGGGGGATTGCCCCACCCCCGGCATGGGGCCGGCGGGCGTCCAACTCGCCCTGCCCCGGGCTCGATCGGTGCCGGACCTGACGTGTTCACGCGGCGTTCACCGGGCCCCGCCACGGTCCCGGGGCCCTGGCCGCCCTCACCAATCCGGTGTTCCTGGAGGGCTGAGGGGGCCGGGGCGGGCGGCCGTCACTTCCGCCACTGCTCCGTGGGCGCGACCCCGGGCAGCGGCCGGCCGATGAGCGCGAGGGCGGTGAAGAAGCCGACCTGGCCGATGGCCGTGGCGAGGGTGGCGAGCGCCTTCTCGTCGTAGTGCTCGGCGGCCTCCGCGTACAGCGCGTCGGGGACGCGCTCACCGGCCGGGTTCGGGGTGTGGACGGCTTCCACGAGGGCCAGGGCGGCGCGTTCGGCGGGGGTGAAGTACGGGGCGTCGTGCCAGGTGGCCACGGCGGTGATGCGCTCCTCGGTCTCCCCCGCCCTGCGGAGGTTCCCGGTGTGCAGCACGGTCAGGTAGGTGTTGCGGACGAGCTGGCCGGCGCGGAGCTGGACCAGGCCGATCGTGGTGCGCGGAACGGTGCCGTTGCCGGTGGCGCGGAACAACGCCGGTCCCACCTCGGCCAGTTCGGGGACCAGGGCGGCGGGGTCGGTGAAACGGGGCTGCTGGATGGTCTGCTGGGTCATGACGGTGGGTGTCCTTCGCGTTCCGTCGGAGTCGGTCACTGCCTCGACGGATCGCGCGAGGCGTGTGTGACGGGACCGGCGGAACTTTTTCCGTACGGCTCCGAGCGGGCGGCCGGGACCGTCCGGGGAGGGGCGGCGGCCTCCCGCGTACGCAGGCGCTGGGCGCAGCAGCGCCGCTGTGCGGCGGCGACGGCCGCGACGGCCGCGCCGAGCACCAGCCAGCCCGCCGGGCCCGCCGCCATCACGACCCCGGTCAGCAGCGGCGGCCCCGCGGACTTCTGGATGGACTGGGACATGCCGGCGACGCCCAGGTACGCGGCGCGCGCGTCGTCGGGGGCGAGCAGGACGGCCAGCTCCCACGACGTGACCGAGCGCATCAGCTCCGCGAGGGTGACGAGCACCGCCGCCGCGAGCAGGACGACGGCCGCCGCCCAGGTGCCGCAGCGCACGGCCGCGGCGATCAGCGCGCAGCAGGCGGCCATGAGGACGCCGTACAGGAGAAGGGAGTCGAGCACCCGGCGCGGGCCCTCCGTGCGGCGGGAGACGGTGAGCTGGAGCGTCACGACGAGCACGGTGTTGATGACGAGGACGGCCGGGACGAGTGCGTGGGGTGCGGCGGTGCTGCTCACCAGCCAGAGGGGGAGGCCGACGCCGAGGACCGAGTCGTCGAGGTTCATCGGAATGTCGAGCAGGACGAAGCGGAGGTAACCCCGGTCCCGCCAGGGGCTCTTGGGGCGCACGGCCGGGGCGTGCGGTGCGGAGGAGGCCGGGGCGGTGGCGGTGGCGGCGGGTGTGCCGGCGGGCTCCCGCGTGCGGCGGACCAGCAGGGCGGCGACGAGGAAGGACGCGGCGTTGGCGAGGATCATCGCGCGATAGGCGCCGGGGGTGCCCACCGCCAGGCCGATGGCGGCGAGTCCGGCGCCGACGCCGTAGCCGGCGTTGGCCGCGCTTCGGGACAACGCCTGGTAGGCGGCGCGGCGTTCGCCCGCCACGCGGGTCGCGAACAGCATCTCCAGGGTCTTGGCGGCCCTGTCGCCCAGAGAGGTGACCGCGACGACGGGCAGCAGCGCCTCGAACCCCGTACAGGTGAGCACCAGGACCAGGGTCAACAGCCGCAGCAGATGGCAGGCCATCAGCAGGGGGCGGACCGGGAAGCGGCCCGCCAGCCGTCCGGCCAGCGGTGATCCGGCGATGCCCGCCACCCCGGCCGCGCCCAGCAGCACGCCGATCTGCCCGGGGCTCAGCCGGGTGACGAAGGTGAAGTAGAGAACCGAGGAGGCGGCCCACAGGCCGGATCCGGTGCGGTCCACGGCCAGCGCGAGCAGCATGGTCCGCGCGTTCCGGCCGCCGGGCGGGCGGCGCAACTGAGCGAGCAGCCCGCCGCGTTCGGCCCCGGCCTCCGCCGTACCGCTGCGCTTCGTGCGGCGCACCGCCCACCCCCGGAATGTATCTCGACGTCAAGAGATCAAGGAACCCCGGAAGCCTCTCCCGACTTCTTCTCGATGTCAAGAGACTTGATTACGAGATGCTTGATGTCGAGAGATATTGGCGTCGGTGCGCACCCCGGCCGCATCCGCCCGAAGTCCCTGGGAACGAATCGCCCCGCCGCCTCCTCTGGTGGGTGACGTCCGACGTCACCGGCCCCACCGGCCGTCCACCGCACCGCATCCCGGAGGAACCCGTGCCCCGCGACCGTCTTCTCCCCTCACCCCGTGCCGCCGCCCGCACCGTCGCCGCCGTCCTCGGCGCGGACGCGGCGCTGCACCTGCTCTGGTCCACCGGCTCCACCTGGCCCGCCGGGGACGCCGCCTCCCTCTCGTACGCGGTGCTCGGCATCGACGCCCCGTTCACCCCGCCGGTCGTCCTGCCGCTGGCCGCCGCCCTGCTCGGCGCCGCCGCGCTGGTCACGGCCCGCGCCCGGCTCGGACGCGGGCACCGGCTGGGCCCGCTGCTCCAGGCCGGGACACTGGCCGTCGCGGGCGGCACCGCGCTGCGCGCCCTGGCCGGCATCGGCTGGGCGGCGGGACTGCGCACCGGACTGGACCCCGGCGCGGGCCCCACCTTCCATCTGCTCAACTGGACGCTGTACACACCGCTCTGCCTGCTGCTCGCGGCGGCCGCGCTCCGGGTGGCGGCCAGGAAGGACGGCCCGGCCCGTGCCCGATGACCACGAACGCGCGGTGCGCCTGGTGCGGGCGGCCCAGCGCGGGGACACCCTCGCGATGAACGCGCTGCTGGACCTGCTCGCCCCCTACGCGGGCCGCATCTGCGGGCCGATCGCCCTGGCCGACGGGCCCGACGCCGTGCAGGAGACCCTGGTCGCGGTGTTCCGGGGGCTGCGCACGCTCAAGGAGCCCGCCGCCCTCCACGGCTGGGTGCGCGCCATCGCCTGCCGCGAGGCGGTCCGCGTCGCCCGGCGCGGCGCGCGGTCCGTGCCCGTCGACCTCTCCGCCCTGCCCCAGCGCGGCGATCCCCAGCTCGCGGCCGACATCGGCGACGTCCTCGCCCGGCTCAGCCCCGAACACCGCGCCGTCCTCGTGCTGCGCGACGTCGAGGGGCTGGACGAGCGCACCGCCGCCGGTCTGCTCGGCCTGCGCGTCGGCACCGTCAAGTCCCGACTGTCCCGCGCCCGGGACTCCTTCCGGAAGGCATGGACGTCATGACCGACACCCCGCTCCGCCCGTGGCCCGGGTCCGCCCCGCTCGACCCGGTCCGCCGGCTGCGCGCCCTCGCCGCCGGGGTGCGCGGCGCCCGGGTCACCGTCCGGGAGGTCGACGCGCCCTGCTCCGCCGTGGAACCGCTCCTCGCCGACGTGGACGGCGCACTCGCGGCGCTCGTCCCCGACATGCGGCGGCTCCGGCTCGTCCGCGCCGAGGGCGACCGGGTCGAGGCGGTGGCCCGCAGCCGGTTCGGGATGCGCGCCCGCTTCCACGGGGTGCGGCGGCCCGGCTATCTCTGGATGCAGAGCCGCTTCGTCCTCATCGGGATCGCGGCCACCCCGTCCGCCCACGCCCCCGGGCGCACCCTGGTCGCGTTCACCGGCGGGGTGCGCGTGCCGGGCCGGGCCGCGCTCGTGCCCGTGGGGGTGGGCCGGGCGGGGCGGCGGGTCCTGGACCGGCTCGCGGCCCGGCTGGCCCCACCGCCGTAGACCCGGGACCCGGCACACCGGAGGACCCGGGCCCGACGCCCTCGCGCGGCCCGGTGGATCAGCCCGGCCAGACGATCGCCTGGAGTTCGCTGTAGGCGTGCAGCGCGTACGAGCCGACGTCGCGGCCCACCCCGCTGCGCTTGAACCCGCCGAACGGGGCCTCCATGTTGCGGCCGATCGTGTTCACGCCGACGCCGCCCGCCCGCAGCCGGCCCGCGATGCGGAAGGCGCGGGCCACATCGCCCGACCACACGTAGTCGATCAGCCCGTAGTCGCTGTCGTTGGCCAGCGCGACGGCCTCCTCCTCGTCGCCGAAGGGGACCACCACCACGACCGGTCCGAAGATCTCCTCCCGCACCACCCGCATGTCGTTGGTGCAGTCGGCCAGCAGCGTCGGCGCGACGTAGAAGCCGCGCCCGGTGGGCTCCGGGCGCTCGCCGCCGGTGACCACCCGGGCCCCCTCCTTGCGGCCCAGTTCCACGTACGCCTCGATCCGGTCGCGGTGCGCGGCGGAGATGACCGGGCCGACGACCGTGCCCTTCGCCGTCGGGTCCCCGACCGTCAAGTACCCGGCGTACGCGGTGAGTTTGGCGATCAGCGCGTCGTGCACCGACCGGTGGACCAGGACGCGGGTCGGAGCCGTACAGATCTGACCGCTGTAGAACGAGAATGTCGTCCCGATCCCCGCCACCGCCGCGTCGAGATCGGCGTCGTCGAGCACGATCGCGGCGCCCTTGCCGCCCAGCTCCATCAGCTGCCGCTTCATGCTCCGGCCGCAGACCTCGGCGATGCGCTGTCCGACGGCCGTGGAGCCGGTGAAGCTGACCATGTCGACGTCCGCCGAGTCGACGGCCGCCTCGCCCACGTCGGGGGCCGCGCCGCTGACGACGTTGACGACCCCGGCCGGAACGCCCGCCTCGGCGAGGGCGGCGGCCATCCGGTAGACGGAGAGCGGGTCCTGCGGGGCCGGTTTCACCACCACCGTGTTGCCCATCGCCAGCGCCGGGGCGATCTTGCCCGCCGGATTGGCCCAGGGGTTGTTGTACGAGGTGATGCAGGTGACCACGCCGACCGGGCGGCGGACGGCCAGGGCCCCGAAGATCCCGGCCCGGCCCATCGGACCGGCCTCGTTGATCTGCGGCGCCACCGCCTCCTCGACCGGCTCCAGGGCCCCCTTCGCGTACCGCCGGAAGCGGGCCGCGCCCACGGCGACCTGCATGCCACGGGCCGTGCCGGTGGTGGCGCCGCTCTCCGCCTGGGCGAGCGCCGCGTTCGCCGCGAAGTCGCGCTGCATCAGGCCGGCGGCGCGGTCGAGGATCGCGGCGCGCTCCTCGGGGCGGGTCCGCGACCAGGAGGCGAAGGCGTCACGAGCCGCTGCCGCCGCCTCGTACACCTGGGCGCGGCTCGCCTCGGGCGCGAGGCCGACGGTCTCCTCGGTGGCCGGGTCGACCACCTCGTAGTGCCCGGCGGCCGGTTCGGTCCACTCGCCGTTGATGAACAGGCGTTGGGGTGAGGTGCTCATACGGTGCTCACCGTCCTGGTGTCGCGGCCGGAGCGCAGCACCGTCCCGGGGACCGCGCCGGTCACCTTGTCGTCGCGCAGCGTCTCGACGCCGTTGACGCGGACCGAGACGATGCCGAGCGCCCTGGAGTCCAGCCGGGGGCTGTCGCCGGGCAGGTCGTGGACGAGGGTGGCCGGGCCCGCGTCGATGCGTTCGGGGTCGAAGAGCACCAGGTCCGCGTGGTAGCCCTCCTCCACGCGTCCCCGCTCCCGCAGCCCGAACAGCCGGGCCGGGTCGTCGGTGAGCATCTGCACGGCCCGCTCCAGCGGGAGCAGCTTGCGTCCGCGCAGGCAGTCGCCGAGGAAGCGCGTGGTGTACGGGGCGCCGCACATCCGGTCCAGGTGGGCGCCCGCGTCGGAGCCGCCGAGCATGACGTCCTCGTGCTCCCAGGTGCGCTGCCGCAGCGCCCAGGAGTCGGGGTCGTTGTCCGTGGGCATCGGCCAGAGCACGGTGCGCAGTTCGTCGGCGGCGCAGATCTCCACGAGGCAGTGGAAGGGGTCCTGGCCGCGTTCGGCGGCGATGTCGCGCACGACCCGGCCGCTCAGGCCCTCGTTGGCGGTGCTGTAGGTGTCCCCGATGACGTAGCGGCCGAAGTCCGCGAGCCGCCGGAAGACGCCCGCCTCCTTGCTGTCGGCGCGGCGCAGCATCTCGGCCCGGACATCGGGGTCGCGGAGCCGTTCGATGCGCTCGGGGACCGGCAGGGCGAGGACGTCGCCCCAGCCGGGGATCAGGTTGAGGGCGCAGAAGGTGCCGAGCGACATGTTCATCGGGGTGAGGATCGGCATGGTGAGGGCGACGATCCGGCCGCCCGCGCGGCGGGCGCGTTCGCTGGGAATCAGCTGGCGCGGGACGCGTTCGGGAACGGCGGCGTCGATGGTCAGCACGTTCCAGTTGAGGGGGCGCCCGGCGGCGGCGGTCATGTCGACGAAGAGGTCGATCTCCTCGTCGGAGAACTGGTCGAGGCAGCCCGCGACGATCGCCTCGATCTGGGTGCCCTCGTGCTCGCCGACCGCCCGGGAGAGGGCGAGCAGTTCCTCCGGCAGGGCGTGCCGGGAGGCGACCGGCTGTCCGTCGCCGTCGGCGTGGGTGGAGGACTGGGTGGTGGACAGGCCCCAGGCCCCGGCGTCCATGGCGTCGTGGAAAAGGGCGAGCATCGCGTCCATCTGCGCCCGCGTGGGCTGTCCGCCGACCGCGTCGGCGCCCATCACATGGCGGCGCAGCGCGCAGTGCCCGACCATGAAGCCGGCGTTGACCGCGATCCGCCCCTCCAGCGCGTCCAGGTATTCGCGGAAGCTCGACCAGGTCCAGTCGACGCCCTCCTCCAGCGCCTTGAGGGCCATGCCCTCGACCCGGGCCATCATGCGCCGGGTGTAGTCGGCGTCCTCGGGGCGGTCGGGGTGCAGCGGGGCGAGGGTGAAGCCGCAGTTGCCGCCGGCGACGGTGGTGACGCCGTGGTTCATCGACGGGGTGGCGTACGGGTCCCAGAAGAGCTGGGCGTCGTAGTGCGTGTGCGGGTCGACGAAGCCGGGGGCGAGGACGAGTCCGGTGGCGTCCTCGGAGGTGGCGGCCTCCTCGGAGACGGTGCCGGGTTCGGCGACGACGGCGATCCTGCCCTCCCGGATGCCGACGTCCGCCCGGTAGGAGGGGCCGCCGGTGCCGTCCACGACGGTCGCTCCGCGGATGAGGTGGTCGAGCATGACGGGGTTCCCTTCTCGGGGGTCGAAGCACGCGTGTGCGCCGGGGTGCGTACGGCCGCGGCACGCACCCCGGCTCGTGAGGCGGCGGTCCGGGAAGACGCCGCCCGTGCGGGGGGGGGTTGGAGCGATCGGGCGCCTGAAGCCCTCCGGCGTTCGAGGAGCGGGGGTCCGGGGGCGGCGCCCCCGGAGCACGCCCGCGCCCCTGCCGGCCGGCGCTGTCTAGAACACGCCCTATGCCGACTCGCGGAACCGTGTCGTGCGGTGCACCGGGTCCGTGTCGATCTCCGGGATCACGTGCTCGCCGATCAGCTTGATCGAGTTCAGCGTGTCCTCGCGGCTGATGCCGATCGGCATGCCGAAGCTCAGCTGGTCGGCACCGGCCCGGTCCCAGCGGCGGCACTGGGCCAGCACCTCGTCGGGGTCGCCGCAGATCATCAGCTCCTCGGCGATCAGCAGCTCGATGATCTCCTCGGAGTACTCGGGCAGCAGCTCCGGCCACTCGGGGATGCCCTCGGGCCGGGGGAAGGTGTCGTGGTAGCGGAAGAGCAGCGACTGGAGGTAGTTCAGCCCGCCGCCGACCGCGATCTCCACGGCCTTCTTGTGGGTCTCGGCGCAGATGGCGGTGGAGGTGACCATGACGTTGTCGTTGACGAAGTCACCGACCGGCTGCGCGTCCTTGACGGCGTTCTTGTAGGACTCGACGACCCACTCCATGTCGGAGACCTTCTGCACGCTGAAGCCCAGCACGCCGAGCCCCTTGCTGCCCGCCATGGCGTACGAGGAGGGCGAGCCGGCCGCGTACCACATGGCCGGGTGCGACTTCCCGTACGGCTTGGGCAGGATCTTGCGGGGCGGCAGCGACCAGTGCTTGCCCTGGAAGCCGGTGTACTCGTCCTGGAGCCACATCTTGGGGAACTCGGCGATGGTCTCCTCCCAGAGTTCCTTGGTGTGGTTCATGTCGGTGATGCCCGGCATGAACCCCAGGATCTCGTGGCTGCCCGCGCCGCGTCCGGAGCCGAACTCGAACCGCCCTTCGGAGAGGTGGTCGAGCATGGCGACCTTCTCGGCCACCTTCACCGGGTGGTTGACGGGGGCCAGCGGGTTGAAGATCCCCGAGCCGAGGTGGATGCGGTCGGTGGCGTGTGCGAGATAGCCCAGGTAGACGTCGTTGGCGGAGAGGTGCGAGTACTCCTCCAGGAAGTGGTGCTCGGAGGCCCAGGCGTACTTGAAGCCGGACTTGTCCGCCTGGATGACGTACTCGGTCTCCTCGATCAGCGCCTTGTGCTCTGCCCCGGGGTCGGCCTTGGCCCGCGCGGCGGGCACGTACCCCTGTACAAAGAGCCCGAATTCCAAGGGGGTTCACCGTCCTCAATCGTTTCTGACACTCCGTCAGATTGTGATGCGTCCGACTGTTCCACCGAGACCCCGACCCGTCAATACCTGACGCTTCGTCAGGTGAGGCCGTCCGGCCTCCGGGTCAGAACAGGCTGACGCCGGCCAGCCAGCCGCCGTCGATGACGAACGGCTGCCCGGTGATGTACGAGGAGTCCTCCGAGGTCAGGAAGAGCGCGAGGGCCGCCACCTCCTCCGGCCTGCCGATCCGCCCGAGCGGCACCAGCTTCCGGTAGAGGGCGTCCACGGCCTCCTTCGTCGCCTCCGGGTCCGCGCCCGGGTCCAGCGCCGCCGGATTGGTCATCGCGGTGTCCACCGCCCCGGGGCACAGGGCGTTCACCCGGATCCCCTTCCCGGCCAGCTCCACCGCCGCCACCCGGGTCAGCCCCAGCACCGCGTGCTTGCTCGCGGCGTACGCCCCGACCCCCGCCATGCCGGTGAGCCCGGTGTACGAGGAGGTGTTGACGATCGTCCCGCCGCCGGCCGCCCCGATCTCCGGGGCCACCGTCCGGATCCCCAGGAACGCCCCCACCTGGTTGACCTGCACGATCTGCTGGAACTCCTCCAGCGGGGTGGACACCAGCTCGTTGAAGCGCAGGATGCCCGCGTTGTTGACCAGCCCGTCGATCCGCCCGAAGGCGTCCTTGGCGGCGGCCACGGCGGCCTGCCAGTCCTCCTCGCGGCTCACGTCCAGATGCGTGAAGAGCGCGACGTCCTCGCCCAGCTCCTTCGCCAGGGCCGCGCCCTGCTCGTCGAGCACGTCCGCGATCACCACCCTGGCCCCCTCGGCGGCGAAGAGCCGCGCCTCCTGCTCACCCTGCCCGCGCGCCGCGCCGGTGATCAGCACGGTCCGTCCGTCCAGCTTTCCCATGGTCGTCTCCCTGCCTGTCTGGGGCCGTTACTCGTCGGGGCCGTCACTCGTCGGGGCTGTTACTCGTCGGGGCCGTCACTCGTCGGGGCCGTCACTCGTCGGGGCTGTCGAGGTGCGGTGCGACCTCGGCGGCGAACGCCGCCATCTGGTCGGTCAGTTCATGGAGCGAGCGGCTGCGGAACCGCACCTGGATCTGGTGCACGCCCATCGCGGCGTACTCCCGAAGCGACTCCGCCAGGACCTCCGGCTTCCCGCTGAGCGTGCGCCGCCCCACGGACCAGTCCGGCTCCCCCACGTACAGCGGTTCGGTGATGGCGCCGACCACGATCGGCTCGGTGACGCCCGCCGCCTCGCGCAGCGCGTGCAGCCGGGCGATCTGCTCCGGCAGCTTCGCCCGCGGGTCCCCCTGCGGCAGCCAGCCGTCGCCGCGCACGGCCGCCCGGCGCACGGCGGCGGGCGAGGAGCCGCCCACCCAGACCGGCACCCGCTCCTGCGCCGGGCGCGGCCGCTGCCCCAGTCCGGCGAACGAGAACCGCTCCCCCGCGAACTCCGGATACTCCTCGGGCCCCAGCGCCGCACGCAGCGCGTCGATCGTCTCGTCCAGCACCGCCCCGCGCCCCTCGAAGTCCGCGCCCAGCGCCTCGAACTCCTCGCGTACATGACCGGCCCCCACCCCGAGGACCAGCCGGCCGCCGCTGAGGTGGTCGAGCGTGGCGTACTGCTTGGCGGTGGCCAGCGGATGGCGCAATCCGACGACCGCGACGTGGCTCATGAGCAGCACGCGTTCGGTGACCCCGGCCAGAAAGCCGAGCGTGGCCACCGGGTCGTACCAGACGGTGCTCATGCCCTCCGCGAGCCGGCGCGGAATGGCGACGTGGTCGCAGCTCGCCAGATAGGTGAACCCCGCCCGGTCGGCGGTGCGGGCGATCTCGACGAGGTCGGCGGGGGTGGCCCCGGCCTCCCAGGGCTCCGCGTAGATGGCGCTCTGCGACTGGATCGGGAGCTGCATCCCGTACGACAGCGGCCCGGCGGGCAGTATCGGCACCGTCGGCCTCCTTCCCCTGAGTGACGCGACGGCCGGCGCCGTACCCGACGCCATATCTGACGCACCGTCACATGACGCCGCGCGGGGCCATCGTCACGCCTGACGCTGCATCAGACAAGGGGCACGGGCGAACCGGACGGACGAACCGGGTCCGGTACGCCGAAGGGGCGGCGCGCGTCCGACACGGAGTCGGTGCACGCCGCCCCGGGGGCGGTGGGCGGTTCGCGGGACGGTCCCGCGCACGCGGGGCGATTACGCGGACTCGCCGTCGAACTGCGCGCGGGACCAGCGGTACCCGAGGACCGTGAGCAGCAGGCACCAGCCGACCGCGATCCAGCCGTTGTTGCCGATCTCGGTGCCGAGGAGGAGTCCGCGGAGGGTCTCGATGGCGGGGGTGAAGGGCTGGTACTCGGCGATCGGCTGGAACCAGCCGGGCATGGAGTCGAGCGGGACGAAGGCGCTGGAGATCAGCGGGAGCAGGATCAGCGGCATGGCGCTGTTGCTCGCCGCCTCCGCGTTCGGGCTGCCCAGCCCCATGCCCACGGCGATCCAGGTGAAGGCGAGGGTGAAGAGGGCCAGCAGTCCGAAGGCGGCGACCCACTCCAGGACGGTGGAGTCCGTCGACCGGAAGCCCATCGCCACCCCCACGGCCCCGACGAGCACCAGGCTGAGCAGGGTCCGGATGACGCTGCCGACCACATGGCCGAAGAGGATCGAACTGCGGTGGATGGCCATGGTCCGGAAGCGGGCGATGATCCCCTCGCTCATGTCCGTGGAGACCGAGACGGCCGTGCCGATCGTGGTCGACCCGATGGTCATCAGCAGGATGCCCGGCACGAGGTACGCGATGTACGCGTCGCGGCCCGCGCCGCCGCTCATGGCGTCTCCGAAGATGTAGACGAAGAGGAGGAGCAGCATGATCGGGGTGAGGAGGAGGTTGAGGGTGAGGGAGGGGTAGCGGCG
>NZ_JBHVIN010000019.1:0-202645 GCF_042799575.1 Streptomyces sp. NPDC057682
GGCGGGCCCCGCCCGCCCCGGTCGCGGCGCACGCCTCACCCCGTCGCGTCCGATGCGGTGCGGGCGCGCTCCCTGCTCCGTACGGTGTCGGCGGCCGTGCGGAAGCCGGGGGGCGGGGCGGCGGGCTGCGGTTCGGGGGCCGGGCGGCTGCCGCCCCGGGCCAGGAAGTCCGCGAGGGGCAGCGTGGCGGCGCCGACCGTCACGGCGTCGGGACCCAGGCGCCCCATCTCGATGGTGGTGCGGGCCGCCGCGTGGCGCAGCGCGTACTCCTCGGCGTAGCGGCGGATGTCGGGCAGCAGATGAGGGCCGATGAGCAGGCCGGCCCAGCCGCCGATGAGGATCCGCTCGGGCAGGAAGAGGTTGATCAGGTCGCCGAGGGCGGCCCCGAGGCATTCGGCGGTCTCGTCCAGGAGGGAGACGGCCAGCGGGTCGGGGTCCGCCCCGCCGTCCGGGTAGGCGGCGGCGAGCAGGGCGGCGAGCGCGGTCTCGTCGTCGGCGTCGGCGGGCAGCGGGCCGCCCGCCTCGTGCCAGCGCCGGCGCATGGCCTCGGCCCCCGCGTACGCCTCCAGGCAGCCGATCGAGCCGCAGCGGCAGCGCCGGCCACGCAGCTGCACGGTGGTGTGGCCCCATTCGAGGGCCATGCTGTCGCGGTCGTCGTCGAGCAGTTCGCCGCGGTTGACGCAGGCGTTGACGCCGGAGCCGATGAGGGCGATGGCCGAGGCGCCCGCGCCCCGTCCGCCGCCGAACCACATCTCCGCCTGGCCGAGCGTCTTGGCGCCGTTGTCGATGAAGAAGGGCACCTCGGCGGGGACCTTGACGGCGTCACGGAGCAGCCGTTCGAAGGGGACGGCGCTCCAGTCGATGGTCTGGCCGTGGACGACCGAGCCGACGTCGCCGATCGCTCCGTCGGGGGCGTCGCGCTCGATGATGCCGGGGACGCCGATGCCGATGCCGAGCAGTGAGCGCGGGTCGGCCCCCGCGTCGCGCAGGACGTCGGCGACGCCGCTGCGGACATGGCCGACGATGCGGTCGACGTCGTAGCCGTGCTGGGCCAGCAGCCGTTCGGTACGGGCCAGCTCGGTGAGCGCGAGGTCGAACAGCTCGACCCTGATCCGGGTCTCGCCGATGTCGATGCCGACGAGGAGCCCCCCGCCGGGGGCGACCCGCAGCAGCGTGCGGGGGCGGCCGCCGTCGGAGTCGACGACTCCGGCCTCCTCCAGCAGGCCCTCCGCGACGAGTTCCGCAACAACGTTGCTGATGGAACCCGAGCTCAGCCCGGTGGCGGGACCCAGCTCCTGGCGGCTCAGCGGGCCGTCGAAATACAACCGTTGCAAAACCCGGGCCCGGTTGCCCCGTCGCAGGTCACGCACGGTCCGTCTGTTGCGCTCAGCCATGTGGCTCCTTCCCTTCCCGCAACATACCGCGACCGCGGGACTTGACGCGACCTTCTCTCACCTCTTAAATCACGTCATAAATTAAGCCCTGAAGGCCGTTCGGTTCCCGGACACGGCCTTCCTCCCCGGAAAGGGGCCATCCCGTATGCGCACCATCAGAGCCGCAGCAGCCGCCACCCTCGCCGTCTCCATCGCCGCCGGAGTCACCGGCTGCGGCGGGGGCACGTCCTCGGGCGGCAGCAACGATTCGCCCAAGACCCTCACGTACTGGGCGTCCAACCAGGGCCCCAGCATCGAGGCCGACAAGAAGATCCTGACCCCCGAGCTGAAGAAGTTCGAGGAGCAGACCGGCATCAAGGTCAAGCTGGAGGTCGTGCCCTGGGCCGACCTGCTCAACCGGATCCTCGCCGCCACCACGTCCGGTCAGGGCCCGGACGTCCTCAACATCGGCAACACCTGGTCCGCCTCGCTCCAGGCGACCGGCGCGCTGCTCCCCTGGGACAAGGCGAACTTCGACGCGATCGGCGGCCGGGACCGCTTCGTCGACTCCGCGGTGGCCTCGGCCGGCGCCGAGGGCAAGGACCCGTCCGCGGTGCCGCTCTACTCCCTGGCGTACGCCCTCTACTACAACAAGAAGAGCTTCGCCGAGGCCGGCATCAGCAAGCCGCCGGCCACCTGGGACGAGCTGGTCGAGGACGGCAAGAAGCTGTCCAAGAACGGCAAGTGGGGCCTGGGCGCGGAGGGCTCGAACCTCTCCAACAACATCCACCAGACCTTCGTCCTGGGCCAGCAGCACGGCGCGGACTTCTTCGACGCCGAGGGCAAGCCGACCTTCACCTCCGACGGCGCCGTCGCGGCCGTGAAGCAGTACATCGACTTCATGGCCAAGGACAAGATCATCGCGCCCGGCAACGCCGAGTACGCCCAGAACCAGTCCCTGACGGACTTCGCCAAGGGCAAGACCGCGATGGTGCTGTGGCAGGCCGCGGCCTCGACCTTCGCCTCCCAGGGCATGAAGCCCGAGGACTGGGGCGCGGCCCCCGTGCCCGTCGCCTCCGGCACCCCCGGCCAGGGCAAGAACGTGAACTCGATGGTCGCCGGCATCAACATGGCGGTCTTCAAGAACACCAAGAACCTCGACGGTGCCAAGAAGTTCGTGAAGTTCATGACGAGCGACGCCGAGCAGAAGCTCCTCAACAAGACCTACGGGTCCATCCCGCCGGTCAAGACCGCCCAGGCCGACGCCGCGTTCTCCGCGCCCGACCTGGCGGTGCTGCGCGACACCCTGGCCAAGAGCGCCGCGCCGCTGCCGCAGGTGCCCAACGAGTCGCAGTTCGAGACCGCCGTCGGCACGGCCGTCAAGGAACTGTGGGCCGATGCCGCGGCCGGACGCCCCGTGACCACCGAATCCGTCAAGGCGCGCCTCGAAAAGGCCCAGCAGACGATGCAGCAGTAAGGCAGCTTCATGACCGCCACCGTGACCACCGACCACCCGAAGCGGACGTCGGGCGGGGTGACGAGCCGGGGCACCGGGGGTGCGCGCAGGAGACTGCCGCGCATCCCCGACCGGATCCGCCAGGGCGGACTGCCCTATCTCCTGCTCCTGCCGGCCGTCCTGCTCGAACTCCTCGTCCATGTGATCCCGATGATCATCGGGATCGTGATGAGCTTCCGCCAGCTCACGCAGTTCTACATCAACAACTGGGGCGGGGCGCCCTGGAGCGGCTTCGACAACTTCAAGGTCGCCGTCGACATCAACGCCCCGATCGGCGAGGCACTGCTGCACTCGTTCTTCGTGACCTGTGTCTTCACCTTCTTCGCCGTCGGCCTGGCGTGGCTGTTCGGCGTCGCGGCGGCGATCATGCTCCAGGAGAACTTCCGCGGCCGCGGCATCCTGCGGGCGATCTTCCTGGTCCCGTACGCGCTGCCCGTCTACGCGGCCGTGATCACCTGGGCGTTCATGTTCCAGCGGGACAACGGGCTGATCAACCACGTGATCCACGACCAGCTCGGGCTCACCGACCAGCCGTCGTTCTGGCTGATCGGGGACAACAGCATCTACGCGCTGATCATCGTCTCGGTCTGGAAGGGCTGGCCGTTCGCCTTCCTCATCGTGATGGCCGGCCTCCAGAACATCCCGCGCGAACTGTACGAGGCCGCCTCGATCGACGGCGCCGGCATCTGGCAGCAGATCCGCAGGATCACGCTGCCCTCGCTCCGCCCGGTCAACCAGGTCCTGGTCCTCGTCCTGTTCCTGTGGACGTTCAACGACTTCAACACCCCGTACGTGCTGTTCGGGAAGGCGGCGCCGGAGAACGCGGACCTCATCTCGATCCACATCTACCAGTCGTCGTTCGTCACCTGGAACTTCGGCACCGGATCCGCGATGTCCGTCCTCCTGCTGCTGTTCCTGCTGCTCGTGACGGCCGTCTACCTGTTCGTCACCTCGCGCGGAAGGAAGGGTTCCCATGCCTAGTCACGCCCAGCCGGCCGCGCTGCCGGCCCAGCGGGGAACGCGCTCGCGCCCCCGTTCCCGCACCCGTTCGCCGATGGCCGCGCCGCAGTCCTTCCTGTGGACCCGCCGCGTCATCCTGACGTTCCTGGCGCTCTTCGCGCTGCTGCCCGTCTACGTCATGATCAGCAGCTCGCTCAAGCCGCTCCAGGACGTGTCCGGGAAGTTCCACTGGATCCCGTCCGGGCTGACCGTCAAGCCGTACTTCGACATCTGGAAGACCGTCCCGCTCGCCCGCTACTTCGTCAACTCGCTGATCGTGGCGGGCACGGCGACGGTCCTCTCGGTGATCATCGCGGTGTTCTCCGCGTACGCCGTGAGCCGCTACAAGTTCCGCGGCAAGCGCGTCTTCACCGTCACGGTGCTGTCCACCCAGATGTTCCCGGGCATCCTCTTCCTGCTGCCGCTGTTCCTCATCTTCGTCAACATCGGGAACAGCACCGGGATCGCCCTGTACGGCTCGCGCGGCGGCCTGATCCTCACGTATCTGACCTTCTCGCTGCCGTTCTCCATCTGGATGCTCATCGGCTACTTCGACTCGATCCCGAGGGATCTGGACGAGGCGGCACTGGTCGACGGATGCGGACCGCTCGGCGCCCTGTTCCGGGTCGTCGTCCCGGCCGCGGTGCCCGGCATCGTCGCCGTCGCGGTGTACGCGTTCATGACGGCGTGGGGCGAGGTCCTGTTCGCCTCCGTCATGACCAACGACACCACCCGCACCCTCGCCGTCGGGCTCCAGGGCTACGCCACACAGAACGACGTGTACTGGAACCAGGTCATGGCCGCCTCGCTCGTCGTCAGCGTGCCGATCGTCGCCGGGTTCCTGCTGCTCCAGCGGTATCTGGTGGCCGGCCTCACCGCGGGAGCCGTCAAGTGACCGCAACGGAAAGGAATCCGGTGAACGACCTCAGCGCCCTCCCGGCCGGCTTCACCTGGGGCGTCGCCACGGCCGCGTACCAGATCGAGGGAGCCGTGGCCGAGGACGGCCGCGCCCCCTCCATCTGGGACACCTTCTCCCACACCCCCGGGAAGGTGGCCGGCGGCGACACCGGCGACGTGGCGTGCGACCACTACCACCGGGTGCCGGAGGACATCGCCCTGATCAAGGAGGTCGGGGCGGGTGCCTACCGCTTCTCGATCGCCTGGCCGCGCGTCGTCCCGGGCGGCGACGGCCCCGTCAACGAAGCCGGTCTCGACTTCTACGACCGTCTCGTCGACGGCCTCCTGGAGTCCGGGATCACCCCCTTCGCCACCCTCTACCACTGGGACCTCCCCCAGTCCCTCCAGGACCGGGGCGGCTGGACCGTACGCGAAACCGCGGAGCACTTCGCCGCGTACGCCTCGGTCGTCGTCGACCGGCTCGGCGACCGGGTCAAGGACTGGGCGACCCTCAACGAGCCGCTGTGCTCGGCGTGGATCGGCCACCTCGAAGGCACCATGGCCCCGGGGCTCACCGATCTGACCGCCGCGGTCCGGGCCTCCTACCATCTGCACCTGGGACACGGCCTGGCCGTCCGCGCCATCCGCGCCGCGTCCCCGGACGCGCGGGTCGGCATCGTCAACAACCTCAGCCCGGTCGAACCGGCCACCGACCGCGAGGCGGACCGCGCGGCCGCGGTCCGCGGCGACGGCCACACCAACCGCTGGTGGCTCGACCCGATCCTCGGCCGCGGCTACCCGCAGGACATGCTCGATCTGTACGGAGTCGAACTCCCCGTCCAGGACGGCGACATGGAGCTGATCTCCGCGCCGCTGGACTGGCTCGGCGTGAACTACTACTTCCGCCAGGTCGTCACCGCCGACCCGGCCGGGCCCGTCCCGCACGCCAAGCAGGTCTACCTCCCCGGCTCCCGCCACACCCACATGGACTGGGAGGTGCACGCCCAGGGCCTGGAGGAACTGCTGCTGCGCCTGACCGAGGAGTACGGCGTCCAGCGCCTCTACGTCACCGAGAACGGCTCCGCCTACCAGGACGTCGTCCTCCCCGACGGCTCCGTCCACGACCCCGAGCGCACGCGCTACCTGGAGGAGCACCTCTCCGCGTGCGCCCGCGCCGTCCGCAAGGGCGCCCCGCTGGCCGGCTACTTCGCCTGGTCCCTCCTCGACAACTTCGAATGGGCCTACGGCTACGACAAGCGGTTCGGCCTCGTCCACGTCGACTACGCCACCCAGCGCCGCACGGTGAAGACCAGCGGCAGGCGCTACGCCGAACTGATCCAGGAGGCCCACGCCCACCGCAACCGCAGAGCCTCCTGACCCCTCCCCGCGAGGGCCCCCACCACCCCCGGCCGCGACGGACCACCGCCGCCGCCGGGGGTTTCGGGGTGCCGGAAGTCCCGGGCGACGGACTCATCATCCGTCGGCCCGGGGCTCCGCCTCCGTCGGAGCGGTCCCCCTGTCCGTCACACCGGCGCTCGTCCCCGCCCTGCGTCAGCCGCCCTCCGCATCGGCCTCCGGCTCATCGCCCGCCCCGTGCCGGGCCTGCAGGCGTGCCACCCGTTCGTCCGACGCGATCCTGAGCCGTTCCGTCTCCGCTTCGAGGGTGTCCTTGCGGCGCTGGGTCGTCGCCTCCAGCTTCGCCCGGGCCACGGAGGCCGCGGCGGTCACGGAGGCAGCCACGGCCCCGCCGGCGAGGATCTCGTTGATCAGCCCGGCTTCGGACTGCCGCGCGAGCGCCTGGGCGGCCGATTCGACGATGCCGGTGGGACCGGTGCCGTCGGTCGTCACGACGTCGTCGGCCGGTCGGTGGGGCACACGGACGGACTTGGTCTGGAGGACGTCCTCGTCACAGGGGGCGTGCGGGCGGGGCCGGGCGTCCTCGGACGGCCCGAACTCCGTTATCTCGTAAGGAAATCCCAGCGTCTGCGCGAACGAACGGGCGATGGGAGCGGCCTGTTCGTCGAGGTGGATCACGGCGGTCAGATACCGCTGTGCGGCCACCCAGTCGGTGGCCAGGGCACTGTCGGCCGCGGCCGTCAGGAGCCGCCGCACGGTGGTCCTTACGGCGTCGTCGGTGAGGTCGGTCGTCCGGTCCAGCGCCGCCCGGAGATCACGGGCGACGGCATCCGCCCGATCGGTTGCGTCCATACGGACAGCTTCCCCCGGGACGGGCGGCCGGAACAGGAGAAGCCCGGTATCCGGCCGCCCTCACTCCGGCTCGTCCGCCTCCCCCACGGCGGCCGGCCAGTGCTCCAGGAGGTAGTGCAGGGCCTCGACACCGCGCTCCCAGGACGTCTGGACGGAGCGGGCCGCACCGAAGCCGCCCGCCGCCTCCAGGGCGGCGAAGCCGTGGAAGGTGCTGCGGAGCAGGCGTACGGCGTCGGTCAGGTCGGGTTCGGTGAGTCCGTAGGCGCGGAGCATGGACGCCGTGGTGTCGAGGGTGCGGTGGTACGCGGGGGACGCGGCGACGGTCTCCGGGTCGACGCGCGTCTGCGTGGCCCGGTACCGGCCGGGGCACTCCAGGGCGAAGGAGCGGTAGGCGTCGGCGAAGGCGGTCAGCGCGTCCTTGCCGGCCCGGCCGGCGACGGCCGCCTCGATACGGTCGATGAACTCGCCCGCGGCCAGCAGGGCCACCCGGGTGCGCAGGTCCTGGAGGTTCTTCACATGGGAGTAGAGGCTGGCGTCCTTGACACCGAAGCCGCGGGCCAGGGCGGAGATGGTGACCCGGTCGAAGCCGATCGAGTCGGCGAGATCGGCCGCCGCCGCCACGACCCGGTCGGTCGTGAGCCCCGCGCGTGCCATTCCTTACCCCCACAGCCGTGCTGCCTAGACCCCTTAGCTTTGTCCCGAATATACACAGCCGGATCCGGACCGCCCGGCCGGGAACGCCTTCGGCCCGCGGCGGTCACGGGGTCGCGCCCGCCGCGGGCCGGTGCACCGCGCCGACAGCGGGGAGTGGGACGGCACGGGCAGTTCCGGGAAGACGGAGAGCGCTCTCCTCCCCAAGGCCGATGAAAGGCCGGCGCACGGCCCGGCCGACGGTCCCACCCGCCGGCCCATCCCCTCCATTCGGCCGGGAGAGCGCTCTCCCTCGTCATGTCAGTGTCGCGTCGGGGCCGAGGGAGTGTCAAGGGAACGGGCGGGCCGGGCGGCGGTGCGCGTCCGCGTCGCCGAACAGGCCGTCCCGGTTCCCCGTATCCATACTGGACAACGCGGCGCCCCCGCGCCCCTCCCCCGGCGGCACCGCCGCCTCCCCCGACGGATTGCAGGTGTGGACCCATGAGCGGCACTGCGCAGATCGGCGTCACCGGGCTCGCGGTGATGGGCAGGAACCTGGCCCGCAACTTCGCCGGCAACGGCTACACGGTCGCCGTGCACAACCGGACGGCGGCCAAGACGGACGCACTGGTCGCGGAGTTCGGCGAGGAGGGGGCGTTCGTCCCGGCGCACACGCCCGAGGACTTCGTCGCGGCGCTGGAGCGCCCGCGCCGGCTGGTGATGATGGTCAAGGCGGGCGAGGCGACGGACGCGGTCATCCAGGAGTTCGCCCCGCTGCTGGAGGAGGGCGACATCCTCATCGACGGCGGCAACGCCCACTTCGAGGACACCCGGCGCCGGGAGAAGGAGTTGCGCGGGCGCGGGATCCACTTCGTCGGCGCGGGCATCTCGGGCGGTGAGGAGGGCGCGCTGAACGGACCGAGCATCATGCCGGGAGGCAGCGAGGAGTCGTACGCGGCGCTGGGGCCGATGCTGGAGAGGATCTCCGCGAAGGCCGACGACGGCGCCCCGTGCGTCACGCACATCGGTCCGGACGGCGCCGGGCACTTCGTGAAAATGACGCACAACGGCATCGAGTACGCGGACATGCAGCTCATCGGCGAGGCGTACCAACTGCTCCGCGATGTCGCCGGATACGAGCCGGCGCGGATCGCGGAGATCTTCCGCACGTGGAACACCGGACGCCTGGACTCCTATCTGATCGAGATCACCGCCGATGTCCTGGCGCACGTCGACGCGGCGACCGGCCGGCCCTTCGTGGACGTGGTGCTCGACCGGGCGGAGCAGAAGGGCACCGGCCGCTGGACCGTGCAGATCGCCCTGGATCTGGGTGTTCCGGTGTCGGGCATCGCGGAGGCGGTCTTCGCCCGCTCGGTCTCCGGTCACGCCGCGCTCCGCGCGGCCTCCCGCCATCTCGCCGGGCCGTCGCCCCGCCCGCTGGACGAGGACGACGCGGCCGCCTTCGCCGACCGGGTCGAACAGGCGCTGTACGCGTCCAAGATCGTCGCCTACACGCAGGGCTTCCACGAGATCGCCGCGGGCAGCGAGCAGTACGCGTGGGGCATCGACCTCGGAAAGGTGGCCGCGATCTGGCGCGGCGGCTGCATCATCCGGGCGGCGTTCCTCGACCGGATCACCCGTGCGTACGAGGAGCGGCCGGACCTGCCGAGCCTGCTCTCCGACCGGGGCTTCGCCGAGGAGATCGCCGCCGCCCAGGACGACTGGCGCGCGGTCGTCGCGACCGCCGCCGCCCAGGGCGTCCCCACTCCCGCCTTCGCCGCCACCCTCGCGTACTACGACTCGCTGCGCGCCGACCGCCTGCCCGCCGCCCTGACCCAGGGGCAGCGCGATTACTTCGGCGCGCACACGTACCACCGCACGGACCGGGAGGGCACGTTCCACACGCTGTGGGGCGGTGACCGGAGCGAGGTCGAGCGCTGACGGCCGCCGGGGGGCGCCGGCTCAGCCCGTGCTGTCAGGGCGGCGGTGCACGCTCACCGCGTAGCCGCCGCCGTCGTAGGGCGCGGCGTCCCAGGTGGCGAAGCGGTCCACGGGGGTGAGGCCGGCCGCGGCGCAGGCGGCGTCGTAGTCGGCGAGGGTGAGGGCGGGCGGAACGGGCAGGTGCGCGGCGTCCAGGCCGAAGCCGGCGACGAGGAGACCGCCGGGGCGCAGGGCCTCGGAGAGCCGGCGGACGACGGTGGATTCGGTGCCGGGGGCGAGGAGGGCCATCACATTGCCCGCGGCGACGACGAGGTCGAAGCCGGGGGCGATTCCGAGGGCGGCCGGGTCGAGGGTGGCGAGGTCGGCGTGGAACCAGGGCAGTGCGGGTGCCTGCTTGCGGGCGACGGCCAGCATCGAGGCGTCGACGTCCACGCCGGCGCAGTCGTATCCCAGTTCCGTGAGCCGGATCGCGACCCGGCCGGTGCCGCAGCCGGCGTCCAGCACACGGGCCCCTGCGGGCACGAGGGCGGCGCAGAGGCTCGCCTCGCCGTGGACGTCCTTGCCGCTGCGGGCCAGGGCCGCGAAGCGGGCGGCGTAGTCCTCTCCCGAGGTGTCTCCGGTCAGTTCCGTCCAGCGGTTGCTCATGCGGCCCACTGTAGACGGGCCGCGCGACGGCCCGGAGGAGCGGCACCGTTCGCTCCTCCGGGCCGGGCGGGAGGGGGTCAGCAGCTCCCGAGGTCCTGCCAGACCCCCCATTCGCCGGTGGAGCCGGGGGTCTCGTTCTGGGTCCACCACTTGGCCTTCCAGGTGTGGCCCGCGTACGAGACGGTGGCGCCTCCGGTGTAGACGGACCCGCTGTTCCACGCGGCGGCGGTGCAGGTGCCGGTGGGCGGGGGTGTGGTGGGCGGCGTGGTGGTGGGCGGGGTGACGCCGGCGAACCGCACGGCGTACTTCGCGAAGTCCCAGTCGGACTGGGCCACGCTGCTGCAGGTGCCGGAGGTCTTGCCGTTGTTGTCCGGCGGGGTGCACTGACGGTCGCGGTTGAGGGACCAGAAGGTGAAGCGGTCCATGTGGTGCGTGGTGGCGAAGTCCAGCACGGTCTGGAAGTCGGCCTGGGTGAAGTACTCACCGGTGTCGCTGCGGCCGTTCATGCCGGAGAAGCCCTCGTGGGCGTACGCGGTCGCCTCGTCCCAGCCGAAGGTGGAGCGCAGGATCGCGTTGAAGTTGGTGAGGGCACCGGTCTGGGCGGCCGCCCCGTTGAAGCCGCCGTCGAAGGGCATGATGGAGAAGTTGTTGGGCGTGAATCCCTGCGCCTTGGCCTCGTTGAGCATCTGCTTGCCGAACCAGCCGGTGCCGTCCGCGGTGGCGGCGGTGGTGACGGAGACGTAGAGGCCGGGGTTGTTCTGCTGGAGTATCTTGGCGGCGCCGATCTCGCGGGCGATGGCCGCCGTGTTCTCGTACTCCGGCTCCTCCAGGTCGAAGTCGATCGCCTTCAGCTGGTACTTGGTGATGACCTGCTGGTACGCGGCCGCGGTGGACGCGGCGTCGGAGCAGGTCTGGCCCAGTTTGGTGCCCCCGTATCCGCCGGCGGAGACCGAGACGTCCCCGCCCTTGGCCCGGATGGCGGCGACGACGGAGGCCACGGCGGTGTCGGTCGAGACGGGCGAGGTCCCGTCCCAGGTCGGGCTGCACCCGCCGCCGTTGGGGGCGAGGACGAACGCCAGCTGGAACGCCTTCAGCCCGGAGGCGTCCATGATGGCGCCCGCGTCGGGCGGATTGTTGTCGTGGGGCATCAGATAGGGCGCGGCGGCGTACCAGCGGGTGCTGAGCGCGGTGTCGGCCGCGGAGGCTCCCGAAGCCTGCTGGGCGGCGAAGGCGGCGAGGCCCGCGGTGGCCAGCGCGGCCGTGACCGCACCACTGAGCAGAGCGCGAAGACGCTTCATAGGGGCTCCCGTCGGAAGAAGGTTCCGCCAGAATCGAAGCGTGACGCATTCACGTCAATGCGTTGGCCTAGACCATTGCTCAGTCTTGAAGATTGCGGGTCGAGGCGCCTCCCCGCGCCCGGGTGCGGACCGCCCCGGACACCCCCGATCCGGCCGGCGGCCGCCCGCGCCCGGTGTCAGGCGATCCGCTTGAGGAGTTCGTCGGCGAGCGGGGCCGACGACGCCGGGTTCTGGCCGGTGACCAGGTTGCGGTCGGCGACCACGTGCGGGGCCCACGGCTCGCCCTCCTGGAAATCGGCGCCCACCTCCACCAGACGGTCCTGGAGCAGCCACTTGGCCCGGTCCGCGAATCCGGCCTGGCGCTCCTCGGCGTTGGTGAATCCGGTGAGCCGGTACCCGGCGAAGGCGTTGGTACCGTCGCCCCGCACCGCGGCGAGCAGGGCGGCGGGGGCGTGGCAGACGACGCCGAGCGGCATCCCCGAGTCCAGCGCCCGCACCAGCAGCCGGCCCGAGTCCGCGTCGACCGCCAGATCCTCCATCGGGCCGTGGCCACCCGGGTAGAACACGGCCGCGTACTCCGCCGGGTCGACCTCCTCGAGCTTCGACGGCGTCCGCAGTTCCGTCATCGCGGCCAGGGTCGCGGCCACCCGGTCGGCGTTCTCCTGGCCGCCGTTGGCCTCGGCGGCCAGACTGCCGGCGTCCGCCTGGGGCACCACGCCCCCGGGTGTGGCGACGGTGATCCGGTGGCCGGCCGCCGTGAACCGCTCGTAGGGGGCGACGGCCTCCTCCGCCCAGAAACCGGTCGGGTGGACCGTGCCGTCGGCCAGGGTCCAGTGGTCGGAACCGGTCATCACGAAAAGGATCTCTGCCATGTCACGCCTCTCGGTGGCCGGGGCGCGCGACGCCCCGGGGTGGTGTGCGCCGGGCGGTCCGCCGGTGGACCGCCCGCGCGCCGACGCCGTCGACCGTACGGCCCGAGACCTCTGCTCCTCCAATAGGATCGGCCGCATGAGCGATAGGGAATCCGATGGGATGACGGGAATGCGGCAGACGGCTGCTCCCGGCCCGCCGGACCTCCCCCTGCTGCGGACGTTCCTGGCGGTCCACCGTGCCGGATCGTTCACCGGGGCGGCGCGTCTGCTCGGTCTGTCGCAGCCCACTGTCACTGCCCAGATCCGTTCCCTGGAAAGGCAGTTGGGACGTGAGCTGTTCGAGCGACGGGCCCGGGGCGTGGTCCCGGTGCCGTACGCGGACACCCTCGCCTCCCGGGTCGGCGCCCCGCTCGACGCCCTCGCCGCAGTCACGGGCGACGACGCCTCCGACACCCCGCCGGAGCCCGGCCCCGTCCAGCTCGCCGGACCGGCCGAACTGCTCTGCGTACGCGCGCTTCCGGCGCTCGCACCGCTGGTGGCCGAGGGCGTACGCCTGCGGGTGACACCGGGCCTCACGGATCAGCTCCTCGACGAGCTGCGCGCCGGCCACCACGATCTGGTGATCGCCACGACCCGGCCGCGCGGACGCGCGCTGAGCGCGGCTCCGCTGATGGACGAGGAGTTCGTCCTGGTGGCGGCACCGGACACCGCCGCCCGCGCCGGGGGCGCACCGGCCGTCGCCGCCGACGGCCCGGCCGCCCTCGACGCGCTGCCGCTGGTGACGTACGCGGAGGACCTGCCGGTCGCCCGCCGCTACTGGCGCCATGTGTTCGGCAGGCGCCTCGGCCGGACGGCAGCCGTGACCGTACCCGATCTGCGCGGGGTGCTGGCCGTGGTCCGCGCGGGGACCGGCTTCACGGTGCTCCCCCGCTACCTCTGCGCCGAGGAGCTGGCCTCGGGAGCACTGGTGCTGCTCGCCGACCCCGAGGACCCGCCGATCAACACGGGCTATCTGGTGCGCAGACCCGGTGCGTCCGCCAACCCGCACGTCGAGCGGGTGAGCGAGCTCCTGCTGCGCGCGGGGCGCGGCTGGTAGCCCGCCGGCCCCCGCGCTCAGCCGGTCGCACGAGCACGCAACGCCTCCTGGAACCAACCGAGTTCGGGCCCCAGCGGCTCCGGGGCCGGCCATCGGTTGACCACGGCGAGCAGTTCGGCGTACCGCTCGCGCCGGGGATCGTGCACGGTCTCCAGCCGGTCCAGCAGCCGCTGCCGGAGCCTGGCGTCGTCGGGGCGCCCGCAGTGGACCGCGTACGAGGCCGTCACCGCGTCCACGACGGACCGCGCCCGCGCGGACCCGGGAGCGACCCCCGCCCTGTGCGCCGGAGCGGCGAGCGCGCACACCACCGTCTCCGGACCCGGCCTCGGCACACCGTCGGCGTGCACGGCCCGGTCTCCGACGTGATGGTCGACGATCCGGCCCATGAGCTCCCGGAACGCGGCGTCGCCGGAGAGTTCGGCCAGCTCGATCCAGGCCGCCACCTCCGCCTCGGCCGGGTCCTCGGCCAGCTGCGGCGTCATCGACCGGGCGACGCCCGGCAGACCGGGGGCCCGGCCCAGGTCGCCGAACACCTCGTCCAGGAACGCCCCGGTCAGCGCCTGCCGTTCGTCCTCGGTCAGTGCGGCCAGTCGATGCATCAGTTCCCACTCCTCGGGGGTCGCGTCGCGTTCCGCGGCGGTCGTCAGAACGGCGCGCCGGGCACCCAGCTCCCGGATGCGCTCGGCAAGCTCCGCCGCGTGCGCCGCCGCGATCTCGCCGGGCGGGGTACCCCGGTCCAGTGCCTCCCGGATCGCCGCCAGCCCGACCCCGAGCGCCCGCAGCGTCCGCACCCACCGCAACCGGGCCACGGCCTCGGGGCCGTAGCGCCGGTAGCCCGCAGGAGTGCGCCCGGCGGGCGGCACGATGCCCCGGTCCGAGTACGAGCGCACGGCCTTGACCGTGAGCCCGGTCCGCCGGGCCAGCTCGCCGATCGAGAGATGCGCGTCGCCGTTCATGGGCCCACAGTGCCGTCTCCCCCGGGGGGAGACACAAGGGGGTGGGGGCGTGCGTGGTTGGGGGGTACGCGGGGCGGGGGCCCCTGTGCTGCGGGCGCCCCTGGGCGGACGGACGCCGGCATACGCGCTCGGGGGGGTACGTGGCCGGTGGGGGCGGGGCATGCTGGGGGCCGGGGACGTGGAAGGTCAGGGGACCCAGCTCCACGTACAGCCTTCGAATCCTTATCTCCGTGGTGCCGGCGGCAGCGGGCGGTCATGATCGGCCCCATGTCCGACACCGACGCACCCACCGCGACACACTCCACCGGTTCCGTGCCGACGGTCTGCCCCGCCCGGCCCTCGCATCGGCACGGCGGGGTCGAGCGCCGGGAGGGCGAGCCGCGAGCCGTCGGCCGACTCCAGGGTGAGCACGACACCCTGGCCGACCGTCTGCGCGACCAGCGCCGCACGCTGGAGCTGAAGTGCTCCGGCCTCGATGCGGAGGCCATGGCTCGGCGTGCCGTGGAGCCGTCGCCCCTGTCCCTGCTGGGTCTGGTGCGCCATCTGGCGGGAGTGGAGGCGCACTGGTTCCGTCGGGTCATGGCGGGCCGGGACGAACAGCGCCCGTACCGGACCGAGGCCGACCGCGACGCCGCCTTCACCGGGGCGGTGGCCGATCCCGCGGTCGTCGCGGAGGCCTGGGCGACCTGGCGTGCCGAGGTGGCGTTCGCCGAGCGGTTCGTGACCGGGGCACCGGGGCCCGGCACGCGCGCGCTCGACGCGGGTGCGTCGAAGGAGCTGCGGTGGGTGCTGGTCCACATGATCGAGGAGTACGCCCGCCACAACGGCCACGCCGACCTGCTGCGCGAGCGGATCGACGGGGACGTGGGGTGACAACCGCCCGGGGCGGTCGGCGGCTGAGCGGGACGGGTACCGGGCGGGAGGGGAAACCGCCGGGCCCAGGAACGGGCGGGCGGCCGGGATGCGACCGGCGGCCGAGGGCGAAGGCAGGGAGGAAGGGACGAGAATGCGGGGTCGCCCGAACGGGTGAGCCGGGGATGCGGTGGCGTTCCGGACGTGGGTAAGTGGCAGCGGGTCCCGCCGTCCTCGTCCGCGACGAGGTCGCGGGCGCACGCCGTCGTCGTCGCCGAGCCAGCGCATGGAGCCGCCGCATGTCCGAGACTCCCGGGGAGACGCCGGCGGCACAGCCGGTCGCCTCGCCCCTGACCAGTGCGGCCCTGATTCTGGTCGCCACGATCGAGCCGGGGGGTGAGCAGGTGGTGCACGAGGCGCTGCCGGACCTGGCGGCGTTCGCCCGCTCGATCGACTTCCGCTATCCGTCGGCCGGGCTCGTCTGTGTCACCGGTTTCGGATCCGACGCCTGGGACCGGCTGTTCTCCGGCCCCCGGCCGGCCTCGCTGCACCCCTTCCGCGAACTGCACGGCGCCCGCCATCACGCCCCGGCCACCCCGGGCGATCTGCTGTTCCACATCCGGGCCGAGCGGATGGACGTGTGCTGGGAGTGGGCGTCGCGGCTCACGGACCGGCTCGGCGACGCGGTGAGGATCGTCGACGAGACGCACGGGTTCCGCTACCTCGACCACCGCGATCTGCTCGGGTTCGTCGACGGCACCGAGAATCCGGTGGGCGACGACGCGCGTGCGGCGGCGCTGGTGGGCGACGAGGACCCGGCGTTCGCCGGCGGCAGCTACGTCATCGTGCAGAAGTACCTGCACGATCTGACCGCGTGGAACGCGCTGTCGACGGAGGAGCAGGAACGCGTGATCGGCCGGACCAAGTTCACCGACGTCGAACTGGACGACGACGTGAAACCCGCCGACTCGCACGTCGCGCTCAACACGATCACCGACCCGGACGGCACCGAGCGCGACATCCTGCGCGCCAACATGCCGTTCGGCCACTTCGGGCAGGGCGAGTTCGGCACGTACTTCATCGGGTTCGCCGCCGACCCGGACGTCACGGAGCGGATGCTCCGCAATATGTTCCTGGGCGATCCGCCCGGGACCCACGACCGCATCCTCGACTTCTCGACCGCGGTCACCGGCACGCTCTTCCACACCCCGGACGCCGACTTCCTCGGCGCTCCGCCGCCGTTGCCCGGTGCCGCGGAAGCCCTTCCCCGGCCGGAACCGGCGTCCGCCCCGGTGGGCGGGCGGCCGGTGGCCGCGCCGGTGGTCCGGAACGGTTCGCTGCGCATCGGCAGCCTGCAAGAAAGCGCCCAGTGATGAACAACCTCCACCGCGAACTCGCCCCTGTCACTCAGGCCGCCTGGGACCAGATCGAAGAAGAGGCCCGGCGCACCTTCAGCCGTCATCTCGCCGGCCGCCGGGTCGTCGACGTCAGCGATCCGGGAGGCCCGGCACTGGCCGCGGTGGGCGACGGTCATCTGCGGGACATCGATCCGCCCACGCCGGACGTCCTGGCCCACGCCCGGACGTCGATGCCGGTCGTCGAGTGGCGGGTGCCCTTCACCGTGACCCGGGCCGCCGTGGACGACGTGGTGCGCGGCTCGGACGACAGCGACTGGCAGCCGGTCAAGGACGCGGCCCGTACCTGCGCGTTCGCCGAGGACATGGCGATCATCGACGGTTACGCGGCGGCCGGCATCACCGGTCTGCGCGACGGCTCCTCGCACACGGCCCTTCCCCTGCCCGCCGACGCCCGCGACTACCCCGCCACCGTCAGCCAGGCCCTGACCCAGCTGCGTCTCGCCGGTGTCGACGGCCCGTACCGGCTCCTTCTGGGCGCGGACGCCTACACCGAGGCGACCGAGACCTCCGACCACGGATACCCCGTCTTCACCCACCTCGCCCGGCTCCTGGAGGACCCGATCCTGTGGGCCCCCGCCGTGAAGGGCGGCGTCCTGCTCTCGACCCGGGGCGGCGACTTCGAACTCTGCCTGGGCGAGGATCTGGCCATCGGCTACCAGGACCACGACGCGACGGAGATCCGGCTGTACTTCCACCAGTCGTTCACGTTCCGGATGCTGACTCCGGAGGCGGTCGTCCCGATCATCGCGTGACGGCGAGCCCCGGCATACGGGGGCGCGGCTCGGCGTACGCCGGCACACACCGACACACGCCGGCGCGGCTCGGCCCCGTTTCGGGAGCCGTGCCGGGCGGCGGGCCGGGTCAGCCGACCGGTGAGGGTTCGGGTTCGGGCGGCGGCACCGGTTCGGGGTCGGGCGAGGGCGGCTGGGGAATCGGGTCGGGTGCCGGTCCGGGCGGGGTGGGCGAGGGCGGCGTCGGGGCGGGGCCCGGCGGGACCGGCGTGGGTTCCGGAAACGGCTGGGGCGGGCCCGGCATCGGTCCCGGGGTCGGCGCCGGCGGGACGGGGTCGGGGTACGGGTGGGTCATCACGGACCTCCGGTCGACATCGGTGGCTCTCTTCCACCGTCTCCCGGAGCGGCTGCCCTCGCCCGCCGAGTCCACACGTGGAGTGGTCCGCCCCTCCCCCGGCCGGCTCAGTGCCCGACCGCGGCCGCGGCGTCGAGACCGGCCCGGGGGCTGGTCAGCACGGGGATCCGGGTGGAGGTCCGGTCGGCCGCGCCCGCCATCGAGACCTGGGCCAGCACGATCACATCGGCGTCGGTCACCAAGTCGGCCGCCGCGGCCACCCGGTCCAGATAGCCGTCGCGGTCACCGGCCTCGAAACGGTCCCAGGCCCCTTCGACCACCAGGGTGCGCACCTCGGCGCCCTCCGCCCCGGCCCGGTGCGCCTCCTCGGCGAGCAGGGCACCGGTCGGCTCCACCGTGGCGGGGTGCGCGACGAGCACGGTGATCCGGCGGGCCCGCACGGCCTCGGCCGCCATGGGCCGGTCGACGCGCAGCACGGGGCGGCCCAGCCGGGCCCCGGCCGCCTCGGCGATGCCGCCGAGCGTGGAACAGGTGCAGAGCACGGCGTCGGCCCCGGTGGCGAAGGCCTCCTCGATCACGGCCCCGACCTCGTCCGCGACCGCGTCCGGCCCGAGCGCGCCCGCCCGGCCGAGCAGGTCCTCGTACACGCGGTGGCGCAGGTCGAGCCCGGGGTGACGGGCGTCGCGCAGGGCGTCGAAGACCGGAATGTGCACCGGCGAGGTGTGCAGCAGAACAAGGCTCATCCGCACACGCTACCGGCGCCCCCGGAACACGTTCCCCGGAGGCGCCGGACGCGAAGGTGTGCGCGTCAGTACAGCTCGGGACGCTCGGCCAGCTGCGCCTTGGCCCGCTCGACCAGCTCCGCCGGTGCCACGGGCGCCTCCTCGGGGTGGCGCGAGGCCCACTTCGCGGCGTACGGGCAGAGCGGCACCACGGGCACGCCCTCGCGCCCGGCCATCGCGTAGAACTCCCTCACCAGGGCGCCCCCGATGCCCTTGCCCTCGTGCCCCGGCTCCACGATGGTGTGCACCGCGACCAGCCCCGCGGGCGTCCCGTCCATCACGAAGTAGACGATGACCCCGGCGGCCTCACCGTCCACGTACGCGAGCAGTCTGCCCGCCGCCCGGTCGTCCCGGATGTCCGGCGTGATCGGTCCGGTCTGCTCTGCCATGGCGGATGCTCCCTCGCTGAATGGAGCGCCTCAGCGCGCCGCGGGCACGGCGTGCGGACTGCGCTCGGTGTCGGATCCCGGCACGGGGGCGGAGGCGTCGGCCCCCAGCTCGACGATCCGGTTCCCCGCGTCGACATGGACGATACGCGGAACCAGCGCCCGCGCCTCGGCATCCTCCACCTGCGCGTAGCTGATCAGGATGACCAGGTCACCGGGGTGCACCAGATGCGCGGCGGCACCGTTGATCCCGATCACCCCGGAACCGCGCTCCCCCTCGATCACATACGTCTCCAGCCGGGCCCCGTTGTCGATGTCGACGATGTGGACCAGCTCGCCGGGCAGCAGATCGGCGGCTTCCATCAGCTCCGCGTCGACCGTGACGGATCCCACGTAGTGCAGGTCGGCCTGGGTGACGGTGGCGCGGTGGATCTTGGACTTGAACAGAGTGCGCAGCACTTGGGACTCCTCGAAGACGGCTCCCTGCCTGCTTTGTGCAGGTCAAGGGCGGTCTCGACTGTACACCGGGACGCACCGAACGATGTTTGTGAGGAACATCGCTCCGGTCGGGCTGGACGACTTTCCACCTGGGCTTTCCCTTAGCACCGGCGCCTGTGGGGACGACCGTCTCGGAACGCGCGGGGACTCATGCTGACCGAATGCTGACTTACCTGATATGCCATCAGGCGGTCGACGCTCGACCGCTCAGGAAGTCGGCTCGCTGTCTGCGGCCCGCCCGAGGTCCCTCGGCAACGTGGAACTCGCGAGCGACGGCGCAGAGCAGCAGGGTCTCCTCCGGGGTGGTCATCGTGGAACTGGACGACAACTGACGCCCTCGCAAGCCGATTCACGAAATGGAGCCACAAACCAGGGCTCGTCGCTCGCGCTGAAGCGCGAGAATCATCGCATGGTTCGCTCATACTCCCGCACTCCTTCTTCCGACCGCGCGGGTGCAGGGCGCCCGCGCGGTGAAGCAGCCGAGGCCAGGCACACCACCGCGATGCGGGCGGCCGGATATGAGCCGCTGGAGCCCTATCCCGGGAGCGGGAATCCGTGGCACCTGGCGTGCGGAAGCATCGTCTCCCCGCGACCGGCGTATCTCAGCGCCAGCCGGGTCGGGTGCACGGAGTGCGCGAAGGAGATCCGCCGGGCAATCTTCCAGGAGCGCGCCGGTGGGGCCGAGCGGGCCGAGGCGGACATGCGAGCGGTCGGTCTGGAACCGCTGGAGCCCTACCGCAACAGCCAGATGCCATGGCGCTGCCGCTGCACCGCGTGCGGGGCCGTCGGCACACCACGGCTGTCCGCGGTCCGGAACCTGATCAAGGAGAAGGTCGCGTCGGGCTGCGCCACGTGCAATCGCAGAGCCCGCGGCCGGCGGCAGCGTGAAGCCAAGGCCGAAAAAGCGGAGGCCATGATGCGCGAGGCAGGGTACGAGCCGCTGGAGCCGTATCTGTCTGCCGCCGCACCGTGGAGCTGCCGTCATGCCGTGTGCGGCAAGGTGGTGCGGGTAAAGGCGTCGAGTGTCCGCAGCGGCTACGACCCGTGCCCTGTCTGCCGGGCGGAGGGATACAAGCAGCGGGCTACTGCCCGCCGTACCGATGCGGCTGAGGCTGCCGCCCTGATGCGGGCGCACGGCTTCGAGCCGCTGGAGCCGTATCCCGGTGCTTCGGTGGGTTGGCATTGCCGCTGCACGACGTGCGGGAAGGAGTCGAAGCCCCTGTACCCCAGGGTCAAGGGCCGTGGGTACGGGTGCGGGCACTGTGCGGGAAGCGCGCCGCTCGACCCTGCGGAGTGCGCGGCCGAGATGCGGGCGGCCGGGTTCGAGCCGCTGGAGTCCTACCCTGGCAGTGACAAGCGGTGGTTGTGCTGCTGTCCGGCGGGGCACGAAGTGCATCTTCGGCTGGCCGGTGTCCGTACCGGCAAGGGATGCCGGATGTGCGCCACCCACGGCATCGACCTGGCAGGACCGGCGAAGCTCTACGTGATCACCCACCGGGAGTGGAACGCGGTCAAGGTCAGCATCGGCGCCTGCACCGGCTACAACTCCCGCCTCCTGCAGCACGAGCGCCAGGGGTGGGAGTTGTACCGGCCCGCGACTACACGACCGGCGCCGCCGCCTACGATGTCGAACAGGCCGTCCTGGACCGCCTACGGGGCGCCAAGCTGTGTCCGCTCCTCACCAAGGACGTCATGCCGAACGGGTGGAGCGAGACCTGCTCCGCCGACCGCGTCACCGCGGACGAGGTGTGGGCCATGGTCGAGGATGAGACCCACCACGGAACCGACGTCTACGCCCCGAGGGCCGGCGCCCGCCCCCGCGCCGCCGTCCTGTTCGACGCCGATGCCGGCGCCGAGGAGATGCGCGCCCGTGGGTACGAGCCGCTCGTGCCCTACCCGGGCCGCACCAACGCGACCTGGCCCTCCCGGTGCACCACGTGCGGGCACGAGGGCCGACCCGCCTTCAACGCCGTACGCAACGGAGGCCAGGGCTGCCGTATCTGCCGGACCAGGGCGGCGCAGGCCAAACGTGCCGCCGCGACCGCGCCCAAGGCGGTTGAAGTGATGCGCGCGGCAGACTCCGAACCGCTGGAGCCGTACCACACCAGTCAGACCCCCTGGCGCTGCCGCTGCACCACATGCGGCCGCGAGACTACCCCCATCTACTCCAACGTCCACAACGGAGGGAACCGCTGCCGCTTCTGCTCCTCCAGCGTGTAGAACGCCGAGCAAGCCGCGGACGAGATGCGCGCGGCTGCTTTCGAACCGTTGGAGCCCTACCCCGGCCGTACAACGGACCCGTGGCGCTGCCGCTGTTCCTGCGGGAACGACGTCATGACGCGTCTGTGCTTCGTCCGGTCAGGAACGACGGGGAGTAAGAAGTGCCCCCGGGGCGGCGGCCGAACCGACGCTTCGAAGGCAGCCGCCGAGGCTCAAGAGGCCGGGTTCGAACCCATGGAGACCTATCCCGGAAAGACCACCGACCGGTGGCGCTGCCGCTGTGTTTGCGGGGCCGAAGCCACGGTGACCTTGACCGCTATCAGGCGCGAGCGAACCAGGTGCGGCGCCTGCTCCAGGGACAACGCCATCTGACCCCTGCCAGAGTCATCGGCGCCTCGGTCAAGGCCGTCGAACACGCCCTGAGTCCTTCCGCCATTGACGAGTCGATCACCAACGTCACGTGATACGCGCTGTCGTCCACCCTCCCGGAACAGGAGGGGGGACTCTGGTTCCACGCTCAGGCCTCTCTGCTCGCTGCCTTGGTTCGCGTGGACGGCGAGTGCACTGGGGTGCTCCGGCCGCTCGCCGGGAACCGCGGCGCACGTGCGGGGAGGCCCTCGACGGAGTGACCGCGGAGCGGGTGGTCAGCGGGGCCGTGAGGGCCGGATCCGGAGGATCGCGGCCCTCACCTCTTCGTCATTACCAGGTGCCCAGGCTGCCGAGGGTTTTGTGAAGGACCGGCTCCACGCGCAGGCGGGCGCCGTCCCGGTCGAGGACCTGGAGGGTTTCCAGGCAGGCGAGGGCCCATCGTGCGTCGTCCGGAGAGAGACCGGCGAGCTCGGCCGCGGTCGTGCAGTCGGCTTCGGGGTTCCACCCGATACCGAGCTCCCCGACGACGGCTTCGTAGCCTTGCCTGACCAGGCCATCCTCACCATCCACGACGGTTGGCGCCAGGCCTGTGGCGTCGACGAAGTCCTGCGCGTTCTCCTTTCGGGCCAGCCACTTCTCCAGCTCCTCCAGGGCACTGTCCTGGTCCCGGTGCGGAGCGCGCAGGTCCAGGACCTTGTCCAGCAGGATCGGCCAACCGCCGGTGGTCGCGGCCAGCCGCGTCAGCCGCTCCTCGGTCTCGTAAACGCTGTGCTGCTGCGTCCAGTCCCTCAGGCCCCGCCGGTCGTAACGGCGCAGCACCACCGCGGTGCCACCGTCTCCGTCCGCCGTCTCGGGGTCGGCGAGCAGGTCGCGCCAGAAGTCGATCTGCTCGGGGCTCGACACCAGGACCACCGAGCGGGTCGCCCCGATGGCGGTGGGCAGTGTCGTCCTGGCCTGTTCGAACGACTCCCGGCAGGACTTGTCGCTGCCCAGCGCGAGGTCGCTGATGAGCAGGCGGCGTTCTTCGGCCCGGCCCCCCGCGAGTTGCCGACGGTAGGTGTTGGCGCTCCCGATCGGCGGGAGGGTCCAGCCGGCGATCCGACCGGTCGCGTCCCTCAGGGTGCGTTCCACGTCCCCGATGCCTGTCGCCCTGGTGCCCATGACGACGCGGACCTGGTTCCTCCGCTCCCCTAGCAGATAGTCGATCTGGTTGATCGTCAGTGGCGCGGAACGGCGCCCGTCGTCAAGGCCGGGACGGCTCTCCAGGACCACGGCCTCCTCCAGGCGGTACTCCCGCTCGGCGCCCAGGAGGCGTGCTTCGATCTCCTGGGCGGTGCCAATCATGCGCAGGGCGTTGGGGCCGCGCAGATGCCAGCCCTGCCCGTCATGGTTCGGCGCGAGGACGCCGAGGCCCACCATCTCCTGCAGATAGGCCCGGAATCCCTCGCTGTCCAGCTTGTCGAAGCCCTGCGGCCACCAGCCGGCGCATTCGTCGCGCAGTTCCCGGTCGCTGAGCCTGGTCTCCAGGCCGTTGTCGCGGGCATGCTGGGCGAGGACATTGGCCACGACGTTGTATCGGTCGTCGAGGGCGAGGGTGTCCTTGAAGGCCGCCGTGATGTCGGAGCGCAGGGACGCGTCCTGCTCCACGGCGTCCACGTCGGCCGCCTCGATCGTGTAGGGCGGGGGAAGCACCGGCTGCCGCGCCCGCTTGTCCTGCATGACCTGCACCATCCTGCTGCCGAAGATCTGCAGCAGGAAGGGCTGGTACGAGCAGAATCCCAGGACCCGGTTGACGAGGTCGACGTGCTCGAACTCGAATCCCAGGGCCCGCATCGGGTGGACGATCAGGTCGGCGGCGAACTGCGGCGTGAGCGGTCCGACGACGGTCGGTGTCTGGGCAAGGTGGCTGAACGGTCCGTTCCTGGCGAGACGCGTGAAGCGCTGCACGGAGTGCAGACCGGCGAAGACGACCTTCGCGCGGCCGCGCGAGTCCTCGCCCAGTCCCCGCAGACGGCGGGTCTCCGTGCACTCGGGCACATCGGCCTCGAAGAAGCGGTCGCACTCGTCGAGCAGGATGAGCAGGCGCCGGTCGGAGTCCTGGTCCAGCCAGGTGGCGATGCCGTCCGTGACCCGCTGCCACGGTTCCGGCTTGGGCCCCCTGCGACGGGGTTCCTCCAGGACGCCTTCCTTGGTCAGCTCCTGGTCCAGCGTGTTCCAGATGGCCGCGGCGCCGAGAGCGGTGCCCTTTCCGATGCCGATCTTGTCGAGGTTGAGGTAGAGCTTGCGGTGCGAACCCGGGCGCTGTTCCACGAACCGGTCGCCCGCGTCGGCGAGGAGTGCCGACTTTCCGAGGCCGCGGCCACCGTAGATGATCTGCGTCCCGGCCGGATCGAGGATGCTCTTGCGTTCGCGGTCGCGTCCGTAGAACATCTCACGGCCGATCTGTCCCCGCTTCTCCTTGATGTAGGGGTTCACTCCGGAGAACGGCAGGAGGGTCTCGGTGGCTGCGTCGACCCGCCGGTTTCCGTGCGCGGCGAGGTAGGCCAGGGCCGCGTCGTCGACGACGAGGATGGGCTTGCCGCCCCTCGAGACGGCGGCGAGTTCGGTCCGGGTCCTGCTGTCGATCGTGCCGAAGTGCACGACGAGCAGGCTGCTGTCGTCGGGATCCTGGGAGATGCGGCTGATAAGCAGTTTCGCCGCCGGGCGTCCCCAGATGAGCAGGGCGCGCAGCTTGTCGCCACGGTCCTTGATCTGTGAGCCGAACGCGGGCGCCCACGCCCTGCCGGTGACCTCCGTCTCGGCGAGTTCGAAGAAGCGGTAGTCGTTTCCGTGCCTCAGCTCGCGCAGGGGCAGGGCTTTCCTCGCCTCGAAACCGAGCAGGGAGAGGGCCGGGGTCAGGTCGACCCTGGGGTTGATGTTGGCCCGGTCACGGGTCGAGGCCAGTTTCGCCCATCGTTCGAGGGCGTCGGCGGCCCGCTCGGCCTCGCCCTCGGACAGCGCCGAATAGTCCAGTACCGCCGATTCGTTCAGCTGCCTGCGAGACCGGACGGCCTCGATCAGATCGGGCGTGACGCCTCCGGGCAGAGCGTCGGGCACGTCGGGGAAGAACATCTCCAGGTGGGAGTCCTCCGCCCTGATCTCCGGGACCGACTCTCCCAGTTCGAGGAAGTAGACCAGTTCCGCGGCGGTGGCCAGGCTGTCCGTTTCCAGGTTGTGCAGAACGCGCTTGCGGTCCTCGTTGCCGACCGTGGGCAGGGCGGCGAGTCGTGCCCGGAGCCGGTCCGCGGCTTCCTTGCGGTGGTGCGGGATCAGTTCGGCCACCCGGTCCAGATTGCGCCGGATCACCGACAACTCACGCGATGAACCGCTCTCCGTCCGGGGGGCGGAGTCCACGAGGAGTTCCTGGAGGTTGACGTCCTGCTCGACGGTGAGGGCGCCGTCCGCCTGGGCCCGGCGGAGTTCCGCCCCGAGTTCCCGTGCCCTGTCGGCGAGCACGCGGTGCCGCTCGCCCTCCGTCTGCGCGAGGCGGGCAAGCCGTTCGCCGGACGACTCCAGGACCTGGCCGTCCGGCAGGACTCCCCGCTCCGCGAGGCTCAGGATCGTCCGTACGGCGCTGAAGCCGTCCCGTGCGGTCTGGAAGCCGATCGCCTCCTCCCACGTCCGGTCCGCGGCCGCGATCAGGGCGGGCAGGGTGGGAGCCGCGCCGGGCCAGTCCGGCAGTTTGTACAGCTCGACGTCCAGCAACTCCCGGACGTCGGTCTCGACCGCGTGGGGGGCCGGGGCCGTACCGGACTCAAGTGCGTCGAAGACTCCGGCGAAGATCTCGCCGGACGCGGCGGCAGCGGCCCTCACCACCGGCCGGGACCCCTGTCCGGCGGAGACCAGGTCGCTCATGGCCCCTTTGCGCAGCCCCAGGAGGGACAGCCGCAGGGCGGCCACCGAGTCCGCGGCCCACGCCGTCTCCTCGGACCGCGCGTTCCCCAGCTCCCGCTGGGCCATGCGCCATTCCCACACCGCGGCGCGCACGCGCTCCAGGAACTGACGCACGTTATTGCGTCCAGCCCCGTGGATGGCGCGTCCGCCGGTACCGCGGAGCTCGCCGTCCATCCGGTCGATCTCGTCCTCGAAGTGCGCTGTCCGCTCCAGCCGTCCCAGCAGGGTGTCGGCGCGGTCCACGGCGTCGGCGGAGCCGTTGACGACGGCGGTCAGCGCACTTCCCAGCAAGCCGTTCGGCAGCAGCCACTGCTTCACCATCTGCGAGGCCCGCTGGAAGCGCATCCGAGGTGCCACCAGAAGGTTCCGGCACGTCTCGACCGCGTCCTGGAGCCGGCTCTCGGTCTGCGACGCGTCAGCGACGACGGTGTGCAGCGGCGCCAGGATCAGCGCGCTGTTCAGGGTGCGTTCGGCCACCTCGGCGGCCACCTTCTGGAGGGTGTCCGGCAGGTGCTGCGAGAGTGCCCTGAGCTGTGCGCCGACGACCGGGGCCCCGGTCACCAACGCGGCCTTCACGAGGACCGGCAGCAGGAGCAGTTCCAGCCCGCCCGCGGCGGCGCCCTCCTGCGCGTCCCCTTCGCGCAGCGAGTCCTCAATGAACCGCGCGGTTCCGTCGGAGCGCGGGTTCAGCAGCGCCGCCGCCACGGAGAGGCGCAACACGGCGGACTCGGCCTGCGGCCGGCCCGCCGTGCCGGACAGGTGGGTGGCCAGTCCGAAGCGCTTCTCCTCGATGAGGCGGGCGAGGATCGGCTCGACGTCCTCCGCTTCCGGGTGGTTGTCCGAACCGCTCTCGGTGTCGGACGTGTCGTCGGCCCCGGCGTCGGCCGGCGGCACGTCGGTGTCGGAACGGAGGGCCGTACCGGTGGGGGAGGTCTTCTTCAGGAGGTCGGCCACCTGCCATTCGGACCGCGACGGTACGGGCTCCTCGGCCGTGGCGGGGGCGGACTCTCCGGTGGTCAGGGGCGTCGCCCCGTCCTCCTCCGGCGCGGACCGGTCGGTGTCCGCCGTGTCGGGCTCGCTCGCCCGGCCCGCTTCCGGAGCGGCCGTGTCCGGTCGGTCCTGGTGCTCCTCATCCCCGGCGGACTCCCCGGTCGCCGTCCGGCGCGTGGCGGCGGGCTCCTGCGGGGGCATCACCGTGATCTGGTCGTGCAGCACGGCGGCCACGGCGTACGGGGGATGGGCCAGCGACAGCTGCTGCTGGACCTCGACCAGCGTCTGCCGGGAGGCCGGATCGTCCTTCACCTCGACGAGGCGCACCAGCAGGGCGAGGAAGTCCGCGGAGGCCTCGTCCTGCTCATCCCACCGCGTCTTGGCGAGGAGGTCCTCAGCGCGCTGCCCGGCGTCCGCGATGACGTCGGCCACCGCGCTGTCGCGCCGACAGCCGAAGTTGAGCACCGTGGCGAGGGACCGGCGGGTCCGGCCGTCCCGCTCGCCGCGCTCCACGGTCACGCGGAAGGCGTCGATGGTCATGCGCACCTCGTCGAGGCGGTCGGGGACGTCGGTGAGGCCTGCTTCTACGAGCCCGGTCCGGGCGCGAGCGAAGGCCGGCTCGACCCCGGTGAGGGATTCCAGGTCGGGGACGGCTGGCGGGCGTCCGTCCTCCAGCGCGAGCCTCACCCGGTCGGCCGCTTCCCGTGCCCGGCCGACGTTTTCCTCCAGTTCCCTCTGGAGGAAAACGAGGCCCTCGAGCACGGTTCGTGCCACGGAGGGCTCCGTCTCCGTCCGGTGTTCCCTGGCGGCTACGTCGGGGTGGGGAGGGGTCGGTACGGCAACGCTCTGCGGCTCCCCTTCCGCCGGCTCCTCCTCGTTCTCGTTCCCGCCGCCACCCTCGTGGAACGCGGTGGCGAGGTCGTAGCCCGGAGCCGCGTCGACGACCCGCTGTGCCGCCGCACGCGCCGTCTCCCGGGCGGTGTCGTCCGCCCCTGCCCCGTACCAGTCCTGCTCTGCGGCCCGTACGAGGAGCTGCGCGTCGAACACCGACGCCTGGACCCGGGTGAAGAGGGCGAGCCGGATCAGCCGGGCGCCCCAACGCTCGACGGGGCTGCCACCACGGTGGTCGGGGGCGTGCTCCCTGGCGTCGTGGACGATGTCGACCACGACGCGGGACGTGAGGTGCGATGCGGTGTGGCTCCGTTCCGCGGCCGGTTCCCGCCGCTGTATCCGACTGAGCACCTGCTCACTCAGTGCCCGGCCGAAACGGCGCGGTACGACCCTGCGGAACCCCAGTCCGCGCATGATCGTCTGCCGGTCCCTCGTGTCGAGGGAGTTGAGCGCGAGTCCCGTCTCCTCGACGGTGAGCTCCGCGAGGGCTCTGTCCACGACCGGGCCAAGTCCGTCGAGGGCCGAAGCCAGCTCTTCGAGAAAATCGATGGGGACGCCTGGCGGCGACAGCGGTGGTTCCGTAACCACCGCATGGCTGAAGGACATTCTGCATCCAGTCTCTTCGTCAATGTGCTGTTCGATGTGTACGGGGGAGGTGAGGGCGGGTGACCAGGGGGCGGGCGTGGTCCTCCGTGGACGGCTCCGGCCGGGCGTGGACCGTCAGCGCTGGCGGAGGTGCGGGGTGACGAAGGTGTAGCCGCGGGGCAGTTCCCACCCGTCCGCTTTTCCGGCGTGGCGGCAGTGGGCGCGATAGGCCGCGCGCTGGGTGTCGCTCGGTTCCCGGCCGGCGGGCAGTCTCCGTAGGAAACCGTGTACGGCGTACTCGAACCCCATGTCCCGGGGAAGCCCGTTTCCCCCTCTCCCCGGTCGCGGTACGGGGACGAAACAGGGCGCGTATCCCACCAGCGGGATGCGGGGCTCGCCGTCGCGGGCGGGGTGATGGGGTTCGCCGTCCGCGCCACGGCTGCCGGCGGCCGGGTAGAGGTGCCGTTCGGTGAGCAGTTCCTCCACGGCCCGCTCCACCGCGCTGATCTGGTGGGGAGCGGGTGGGCCGACATGGATTCCCCTGGGCAGCGCGTCGCGGTCGAGCAGGGCGTGCCCGTCGGGCGTGAGCAGGCCAAAGCGGCGTACGGCTCGCAGTACCAGCCGTCTGGTGTCGAGTCCGGCGGACGAATCGCCGTCCCGGGCGCTTCCCGGAGCACCGTCCCGAGTCAGCACCTGTGGGTCGTACTCGTGGGTGATAAGCCGTCCGTCGATGTCCACGGGCTCCTCCAGTTCCCGGGTGGAGAGCCTGAGGACGGTGCCGCCGCGCGGCCACTGGAGCCACAGGCGGAGTCCCGGGAAGAAGTCGATGGGCCACTGGACGTCGCGGAGCATGCCTCTCTCTTCCGTGAGGTCCAGGGTGACCTCCTGCACCTGCTCAGAGGGGTCGATCACGACGCTGGCGTGGTGTATCTCCAGGCGTACGCGGCCGCTCTCCGGGCCGAGGGAGGCGAGTCCGTCCCGGGCCATCCCGTTCAGCGGCACCCTGTCCTCCATGAGGTGGGCCAGGCGCAACGGTTGCTGCCAGCAGAGTTCGCTGTCGTCGATCCGGAGGTAGTTCCGGAGGCCGATCTCCTCCTCGTCTGTGAGCGGGGTGTCGACGAGGGGAGCGTCGGTCGGCGGTGCGTCGGCGGGTTCCCGCTCCGGCGGAACGTTCGACGAAGAGGGCCCGGCGGACCGGGGTGCGGGCGGGTTGACCGTGTCGCGCCAGCCGCGTCCTGCCGGGACCAGAGGGTCGCTGTCGTCCTCCTCCTCCGAGCCGGGGTGGTGGGAGCGCCAGATGGCGCCGTTCTCGAAGCTGTCGTCGAGGGTGATCCGTACGCCGCTGCCCTCGCACAGGCCGTTGTCGGTGTCGCCGCGGAGGAAGTCCGTCACGGCGAGGTTGGCCCGGCAGACCGAGACCGCGTACTCGGTGCCGGTCAGCAGTGATGCGGCGCCCGCAACGCCACGCAACCACGGGGCCGTCGCCGTGTATACGGTGCGCGAGCCACTCAGTCCGTGGCGGCGGCGTGCACCGGGGACGGCCGCACGTTCCAGGGAGCTCACGAGGTCGTACAGGTCCGATCCGCCCAGTGGCCCGTCCTGGCGGAGACCGGCCCCGACGCGTTCGCGGGTCAGCACGTAGGGGCCCCAGCCGCGGAGGTTGTCGGTGGTGCGCAGGGCATGGGCGATCACGTCCATCAGTCCGGTGAGCGCGGTCCGCAGACGTTCCTCGTCCCGACCTTCGGTCAGATGGGCGAGGGACACGGGCACGAGGGGGCTCAGGAGCGCTTCGCGCTGGTGGGTGAGGAGGTGTGCGACGAAGGCGGCCGTGTCGTCGAGTGCGGCCTCCTGCGGGGTGGAGTAGCGGGCGTCCACCATGACGTGACCGTCCTCGTTGAGCCATTTCCCGCGGGCACGCAGCCTCGTGAGCTTCGTCGCGTCGAGTTGGAGCGCGGGTCCGAAGGCCGTGAGGTCGGGGACGAGGAGCTCCCGGCGTATGCAGGTATCCGCCCGCTGGTCCCGCGGGCCCCGTACGGTGGCCGGGGCTCCCGACACCCAGGCCAGCACCTCGCCACTTTCCTCAATCGCGGGATGGCGGCCCTCCTTGTAGACGATCTCGGCGTACAGCGGATCGGACCCCGTCTCGATGCGGACGAGGGCGCCGACGGGGTGGGCCATCACCTCGTCCCCCAGGGTCAGGACGGGGAAGTCGTCGGGGTCGAAGGGGCCGTTGCCATAGCCTTCGCCGCCGATCTCGAAGCCGAAGTAGGCGGCGTTGAAAGCGACCGCCGTGTGCACCGGGCAGTTGCGATCGGCGACGACCGCGGCCAGGTAGCGGCGCAGCCGGGCGATCTCGTCGGGCGGCGTGGCCCGGTGTCCGCCGGTCATGCGCGGGGTGAGGACGGGGCGGTCCTCGTACGGCCGCCAGATGTCGGTCCCGTCGGTGGTCAACGCGGTCACGCCTCGCTCTCCTCCCTCGTGGCGGGGAGCGGTGTGCGCGGTGACGGACGGGCCGCGCGCCAGAGCCCGTCGGGTCCCTCGGTGGCGGCTCCTCCCGCGGCCAGCCGCGTCAGGCTGTCTCCGACCGCGGCATAGGGGAGGTCCGCCCGACCTCCGAAGTGGCGGCTGTCCCGTACGGCCCTGGGCAGGGAGATCATCTTTCGGCTCCTCGGCTGGTAGGAGGATTCGTCGCCGCGCAGTGCGTGCCAGAGCCGACGGGGGTGCATTCCCTGGGGCTGGAGCTGCAGCAGCCGGTGGATCTGGCGGTCGACCCGCTGGTCGCGCTGTGCCGTGTCGGTGCGGCCGCTGTGTCGGGGGGCCGGGCTGTGGAAGGCCTCGGCCACTGCTGGACGTCGTTCGTCCACGGGTCGGCTGCCGGTGTCCCAGCAGGCGGAGCACCGGCACTCGGGGGTGGTGCAGCATCCCTCGGGGAGGTCTTTGACGCCGAAGTAGTCGGCGAAGGCCCTCTGGGCGCATACGGTGGTCGCCTCGAAGAAGCGGCGGAGCTCCGCCAGTTCCTCCGCGGTCCGGCTGCCGCGCCGGTGAAGCAGCGGGAGGTAGCCGTCGGGCAGAGTGGCCGTGCGCACGGCGAGGCCGGTTACCAGGCGGCGGCTCGGCGCTGCCGAGACGTCCAGCAGGCCGCGGTCGTGGAGGTCGGCGAGGAGCTCCCAGGTCGCCGCGGGCCCGTCGGCGATCGACCGGTAGTCGGGGCAACGGGCGGCGAGTTCCTGATCGAACGCCTGGACGTCCACCTTTCCCGGGGTGTGCCACGACAGGGCCATGTCGACGACGGCCTGCTCGATCCATACCGGTTCGGTCTCCCGTCGGCCGGGCCGGTCTGCCGGTGGATCTGCCCGGCCGACCGCGTGTCGCACCGGATGCAGGTCTCCGGGCTTGACCGCGCAGTATGGCGGATGGTCGCCGAGGTCCTCGACGGCGTCAAGGTCGGCGAGGGCGCCGAAGGCCCGCATGACGCCGCTCCGGTAGCGGTCCTGGATGTACTGGTCCTGTAGTTCGGCCTCCTTCAGGGCACCGTTGGACACGTCCTCCGTCATGAGGGTCTCGGCCAGCCGCACCGGGTCGAGCGTCCCGCTGTGCTGGGCGAGGACAAGATCGCCCATGCGCCGGAGCAGGGCAGCTGGCAGTTCCTGGCCGGTCATGAAGCGGACCATGCGCATTCCCCGGCTCGTGGCAAGGGCGAGGCCGCTGTTGACGGGGCCAGGGTCCGCTGTGCTCCGGCCCGCGCTGTCCCGTCCGGCCCGGCCGATCTGCTGATACAGGGCAGCCAGGTCGGTCGGCGGGGACACGCACATGACGGTACGCACGTCGGGTCTGTTGACGCCGAGCCCGAACGCGGAGGTGGCGACGACGAGCAGGGGTGCGAACCCGTCGTCGCTCTCGCGCGGTGCTTCCCGGAATTCGTTCATGACGGCCGCTTTCTCCGCCTCGGTGAGGCGGCCGTGGAATCGCAGGACGCGTACGCCGGCGTCACCGAGGTACTCGCGCAGATGCGTGTAGAGGGTGTTGACCTCTTTCACGGTGAGGCAGTAGAGGATGGCGTGGCCTTCCAGGGCGTCGACGACGCGCTCGACCAGGCCCACCGCGCCACCCTGCCCGAGCCGGTCCAGGGAGCGGCGGAAGACGGCAAGTTCGGGGCGGATAGGGTTCTCGCGGACGGTCAGGAGTCCGCCGGCGACACCGCGGTGCTCCGCTTCGGTGGCTGCCCGGGTAGAGCCCCGGGCGGGGATCTCGGCGGGCAGGGCGAACAGTCCTTCGCGCAGGGCCTCGTGAACGGCCCGGTTGGCGGTGGCCGTCACGGCGGTGACGGCCACCCCGTGGTCCTGGCGCAGTTCGTCCAGGAACCGGCTGACCCTACGCATGCTGGGGCGGAAGTCCTCCCATTGCGCCAGCGTGTGGGCCTCGTCGACGGCGATCCGGGTCACCCGGCCGGATGCCGCGGCGGCTCGTACCGTTTCACGGAAGCGCCGCTGGCACAGGCGTTCCGGGCTGACGTACACCAGCCGGATGCCGTGGTCGGCGCGGCCGAGGAACTGGTCCGCGACTTCGGTCTTGCCGGCTCTGCTGCTGGACTCCCGCAGCGGGGAGATCAGTGCGCGGACCGCTCCGCCGATGGTCCGGTTGAGTTCGAGGGCCTGGTCGTGCATGAGGGCCACGAGCGGGCTGACGACCAGGGTGACACCGGGCAGGACCAGGGCCGGCAGCTGGAACGTGAAGCTCTTGCCGAAGCCGGTGGGGAGCAGCCCGAGGACGTTCCTGCCTTCGGCGGCGGCGTTGATGACGGCCCGCTGTGCCGGCTTGAGGGAGACGGGGTCGTCGGAGAAGCCGAGCAGACCGCCGATCCTCGCGCAGCGCTCCAGTACTTCTCCGGCGAGCCGGTTCTCCTCGCGCAGCCGGTGGGTCTCTTCGGAGGTCAGCGCCAGTTCCCTGATGCGTCGGGTGTGCGGGAGGAGGGTGTGCCGTTCGAGGGCCGGGTCAGTGCACAGCTCGGCGGCCCGTGCCGGGTCCAGGATTCCTTGTGCGGCCATGAACTCCCAGATGCGGCGCCAGCCTTCGGCCATGGTGGTGACGTTGCCCCCGCCGATGCCGCCGTCGTCCGGGTCGGGGCGCTGCAGTCCCTCGTCGAGGCTACCGAGGAAGGCGCGCCGGTAGGAGCGGCGCAGGCCGCTCCGGCCGCCGAGTTTGCGGTCGCTGATGATCACGACTCCCCGGTGCCGGTCGGACCGGATGAGTCGGCCGACCGCCTGGCGCAGCTGAAGGGCTGCGAGGGGGAGGTAGTAGTGCTCGGTGGCGGCACCCTCCGGGTCGGGATGCCCAGACTGCGCGGCCCGTTCGGCCACGGCCGCGCGCCGGGCCTCGATGATCGGTGCGGCAAACGGTGCGAAGGGCAGTTTGTTGATCCAGACGAGGTTCAGCCGTTCGGCGTCGGAGATGTCGACGCCCTGCCAGAGTCCCTTGGTACCGACGAGGAAACCGCCTCCGTCCCGGCGGTCGGTGAACGCCTGGTGGGCGCGGCCGTTGCCAAGGAGGAGCGCTTCGACGACCGGTGTGTCCAGGCCGCGGGAGCGGAGTTCCTCCACGAGGTGGAAACCGATGCCGGCGGCGGTCGAGCGGGCGGTGGTGAGGATCATGCCGCCGCCGTCGAAGCCATTGCCGTCGGGGCGTGCCCGAGTCGTCTCGGCGGCGAATCCCGCCACCTGGTGGGCCACGGTGCGCAGTGCGCCCTCCTCCTGTTCGGCCCAGGACGGGAAGTCGGAGAAGCACACCACCTCGGCCTGGGTGCTCAGGTCGAACGGGGAGGGCAGGGTGAGCGCTGGCAGCTCGCGCGGCAGCCCCAGCCGGTTGAGGACGAAGTCCCACTCCCCCGAGACGCGGAGGGTCGCGGAGACGTAGTGGACGCGGTCGAACGACTCCAGATAGCGCCGCCATTCCGGGTCGGCGGGCAGGTCGACGGGGCTGGTGGCGATGCGAAAACGGTAGGAGCGCAGTTCCGTCTTCGGCTCGGCCAGCTCCTCCAGGTGGACGACGCGAGAGGGAGGCGTGTCGTCCGGCCGCCCGGCGGGATCGAGGAAGGCTCCGAGGTCGGACGTGATCCGGTCGAGGGAGGTGGTGAGGGTGTCGGTATGCAGGGCGAGCGCGTTCAGGCGTTCGCAGGCCAGCGGGCCGAGGGCGGCGGCGTGCTGGGCGACGTACCGTTCCAGGGTGATGCGGCAGCCCACGAGTGCCTTGGCGATGCGCTCCAGCAGGAGCGACAGCCGCCGGGTGTCCCGGGTGCCGGCGGTGCCGGTGTGGGGGCCGGCGAGCGTGGTGGCCCGGTTGCCGATCCGTACGCCCACGCCCTTGGCCCGGGCGTCGAAGGCCTGTGCCGCGAGTCGGGGGAGCCGTTCGTCGTCGAGCAGCCGGTCCAGTTCCGCGATCGTGTCGATGGCCCGGTCCCGTTCCGGGCCGGATCGTGCTTCCGCCACCCATGTGTGGTGTTCCGCCAGCACCTCTTCGAGGTCCTGGTAGTCGACGGCGACGGTCAGTGCCGTGGTGGCGGCGTTCTCCAGTTCGTGCGCCTCGTCGAGGACGAGGAGGATGTCTGGGCCCGCGGCCCGCAGGTCGTCCAGGTGGGAGAGGACCAAGGCGTGGTTGGCGAGGACGAGGCGGTGGCCGTCGATGGCCTCCCTCACCGTGTTCGTGTGCACGGTGAGGGGATTGCCCGTGGCGGGTCCGTAGTCGCCGTCGCGCTGGGACAACGACTCCAGCCAGAATGGGAGCGCGGCGCCCATGTAGTCCCCGCAGAAGGCAGGCAGGTCCACCGGGTCGACCGACCTCGCCGTCCAGGACCGGGGGGCTTCCGCGGAAGCGATCAGCCGCAGGGCGAGGAGGACGGCGAGTTCACGGAAGCGGAGGGCCCGGGTCTGGCGGCCTCGGCCGCCGGGTGCGCGGTGGGGGGTACGCTCGCGCGTGGCCTCGGCGAGGGCCTTGGTGAGGGCGGCGAGGGAGAGCCTGCTGGACTTTCCCTTGACCAGGTCGGTGACGCCGAGGACACCGGGGAGGGCCCGTTCCAGGTCCTGGACGTCCTTCGCCATCTGGCTCTGGAGCTGCTTAGTGTAGGTGGTGATGACCGCGGTGCGGTCCGGCGCGCCGGCGAGCCAGTCGAGTGCGGCTGCGAGGACCGCGTAGCTCTTGCCGGTGCCGGTGGGAGCTTCCAGCAGGCCACTGACACCGGCGTCGGTCCACTGGTGCAGCGTCGTCGTCATGCGCTGTTGGGCGGGGCGGGGTTCGACGTGGGGGCCGTGCACGACACGGGCGAGGGCGGTCGGGTCGACCCTGCCGTCGGGTCCCCGGAGCGTGTCCGGGACAACGACGGCGCCACGGCCCGGCATCCGGCCGTCCGCGTTCCGGCGCGGCGGATGGTGTGCGACCTCCGCGCCCAGCAGGCGGGCCACGTACGCCTGCTCCCAGACGAGGGGTTCTGGTGGGGTGGCCCGTGTTCCTTCGGTGATCTCCCTCAGCAGCTGCCAGGCGTCGGAGTCGGGGCAGACGTCGGAGACGAGGGCGCGTAGCTCGGGTGCCTTCTCCGAGAATTCGGCGGCGGCCCGCCGCAGGAGGCGGACGAGCAGGATCGCGTCGCCCTCCGCGGTGTGCGCGCGCGGTTCCGCCTCGGCAGAGGTGGGCATCGGGGCCAGGTCCTGAAGCCGGTGGGAGGGAGCCGTCGGCCACATCGCGTGGGCGAGGTACAGCGTGTCGACGAGGCGTACGGAGGCGAGCGGATCGTCCGTACCGGCCTCCGACGCCGCCTGCTCGACGACGGGGAAGTCCAATCCCGTGCCGTTGTGGGCCACGACGACGTCGGCGTCCGCGAGAAAGTCGCAGAGCTCCGTCCACGCCTGCCGCGCGGGGATCCCGCGGTCCAGTACGGCGTCCCGCACGGCAGCGTCGCGCAGTTGCTCGCCGTCGCCCGGGAACCTGAGGTACCGCTGCCAGCGGGGGCCGGCCGCGACCCATTCCCGGTCCGCACCGCATCTGACGGCTGCCACGTCGTACACGTGGCGTTGTACATAGGGTGCGTTGGCGGTGGTGCGTACGACGCTCTCGATGTCGAGTGTGACGGCCCTGAGGAAGGACGTTCTGGAGGGCGCTTCATCGGCACCCGTGGCGTCGCGGCCTTCCGCGCCGTCGTCCAGCGCTCCTGCGGCGTTCATTAACGGCCGTTCACCGGGAAGGACTTCCGGCTGGACGACGGGCATGAGGCAGTCGCCGTCCTCACGCAGCAGACCTCCGGCGACGGCCTCGGCGATCAGTTTGGCCAGCCGCTGCTCGGGAAGCCCCGGGAACCTTCCGGTCGCCTCCGCCACAAGCTCCCGTCGTGAGATCCCGGACGGTAAGTCCTGGACGAGTTCCACGATCCGTCGCGCCGCGACGGAGACCGCCCGCACCCCACTCACGAACACCCCTTCCGTACTAAGCACCTGACCACCGCACGCTCACCACGCACACCAGGCACCCGTCCCCTCCCCAAGGGAACCGAGGCACATGCCTCAGGCACCATTTATGACATCCTCGTCCGACAGAACGGAAGCCCTGCCCCCGGTCGAATATTTGATCATCAGCTTTCGGCGAGGTCTTCCCACAACACGTCCGCCACCAGCTCCTCGGCCACGACGATCCCGTGCCCGGCCAGCTCGGGATCCCACAGGGCTTCGGTGACGCGCCCGGGGCCAGGGCCTTGGCAGAGAGGTTCGGCGCCGAGATGATCAACGCCGACATCGCCTACGTGAACCTCACCGGCGACATCAAGGAGGTCACCGACTCCCAGGGCATCGTCCACCGCACGAAGTCCGTGATCATCGCGACCGGCTCCGGCTACCGCAAGCTCGGCCTGCCCAAGGAGGACGAGCCCCGAACTGGTCCCGGCTCAGCCCCGCGCGCCCCCGCAGCGCCTGCCGGGTCGGCGGGCGCTTGCTGTCATGGCGGCGTCGATAGAGTCCGCTCATGACGTACATAGTGACTCTAACCTCGGCCCAGATGGCCGAGAACGAATCCGACTGGCCCATCACGGAACGCTTTACGAAAGGGCTACCCACAGGGCTTGACACGTCAGACACCGGCACCCGGTTAGCACTTCTGGTGTGTGACAACCGGATTCACCCCACAAGCAACAGCCGCAGGGAGCTCTCCGAACACGGCCGCTTCGTCAGCTGGATCGGATCGGTTCAGCGCTTCAACACCGTGGGACCGGTCGACAACAGCATCACCATCGAGCCCATGCGCAGATGTCCGCGACCGGTGCCTTTGGACGGCCCCGACGGGGTCTTGACCTCCCTTTCCTCGACGCATCGATCCCACGTGGAGCAGGCCCTCTCCGGAAGCGCGGGATACTGCGGCATGACAACCTGGCAGGCTCTCCAGGAAGCCATCCTGAAGAGTCACCCCGAGTTGGCCCGGTACATCGAGTGGCTGCTCGCCAATCTCAACCCGATCCGCTTCGATGTCGACGACGCGGCGGACTGTGCGTGGCAGGAACAAAGAGATGCGGCTCAGGCCCTCACTCGGGTAACCGATTTCCCTCACTCTGCGCTATCGGCCTGGGGACGCCCCGCCTCACGGGACGCGCCGTACCTCGCGGGGCTCATCCCAGACCCCGTGGAGAACAGCCTCATCGACCACGACGTACGAGCCGGCCTGGGCAGCGAAGCTCCGCTCTTCGACGACTGGCGACGCATCAGTGACGTACGATGTGATATTCATGTGTTAGAAGACTCCACCGGACGCCGCCTCGAGGTTGTCAACGTCAATGCCACTCCGGTCGAGAGCCGACTGGGCACGGACATGATCTACTACCACCACCCCAGCCACAGCTTCGTCCTCGTCCAGTACAAGCGACTAACCTCCCGGACCAAGGAGTACCGGGTGAATAAGCAACTCCTGGACCAGATTGACCGCTTGGAGCAAGTGGCAAAGCTCAGCTCGAAGCCTGCTCGCTCCCACGAGTGGCGCCTCTCCCAGGACTCATGCTTCCTAAAGTTCGCACACTGGCGGGAGTCAGCAGCTCCTACCTCCGAGCTGGCCCACGGCATGTACATTCCCGTCTCGTACGCGCGCGTTCTCCTGAACGACGACTGCACGCTCGGGAGTAGGGGTGGGCGCATCTTCAGCTACGAAAGGGTGGGCCGCTACCTCGTCGGCTCGGAATTCGCGGATTTGGTGAAGCACGGCTTGGTCGGAACCGTGGGAACCAGCGTCGAGCAGTTGCGAGACTTCGGGCTGCAGCGTGCCCGTGAGGGGTACAGCGTTGTGTTGGGATACGAAACGAGTGAGGAGACGCCCCGTGCGCGGGCGACACGCGCCCGCAACCGCAGCACGAAGAAGAGACCGAAGGTGAACTCCTACTCCCCGCCTACCTCGCAGCCGCCCTTGTTCGACGTTCCGGGTTCCTGATCCGCAGCGGCCAACAGCGGCCGCTCACGCTCCCATTCCGCCGGAGCGGCCGCACAAGGCACACTCCTCCCGGACGTAGCGGGACCACAATCGACAGAACGACGCCGCACCACACAACACCGGCCGCCCCCGGTGACATTGCGTACGTGGCGATCTGCTGGCACTGAGCACCTCACATCCGTCACCGTGTCCGGGGAAGGCAGCAACACCCCTTCCTCCTTTCACGATAGGGATGTGCACGCCGCAACTGCCATCCACGCTGTGGGGTGACCGCCTCGCCCGACTCTTCCACCCAATCGTGCCCACGTCCGCCCATTGGGACATGGCGAGAGCCACCCGCACCAGGGAACGGTTCTTGCTGCTCCTCGACCGCCAGCCGACCCGCGCCTGGTCGGAACGCTCACCCATCGCCGTATCCGCTGCGCGCTCTGCCCCACACCAACCAGGCCAGGTGGATCGGGTCCGGGTGCGGCCAGGTCCTCCGTAGAGATCTCCCGAGCGCTCGCCAGCGCGTCTCACACCGACTGGCGACCGCTCAAGACCGAACCTGCTGTCCCACATGGGCGATCGTGATCGCCTTTCCACCGGGGAATCGGCCTCGTGCTCGGCGACGGCCCTACGGGCTGATACATCCGTCAGCCCAAGTGCCGAAGGTGGCCGATGTAAGCCATCCCGCTGGCACTGGTCATTGCGTTCACTAAAACCCGGCAGACCAAGCCAATGCTTCGCCACCTCGACTTCCGCGAGCGCCCGACGGTGAGTTCCGCATATACCTCCGCCCCCAGGTGTGCGTGAGGGTCGGGACGCCGAAGTCCCGTTGGGTGAGTGCCACGTCCGTCCTCCGTCCGGATGGGCTCCAGTGTTCTGCCAGGTCAGAGCGGCTTTCGGAACAGGGATAGACCCATGGTTGGCCTACCCCCGACCTACGGGGTTCGCCTACGCCGGGTGCTTCATCAGGAAGGCTCGCACCCCATCGATGAACAGCCGCACCTGCGTGTCGTCGTAGTTCCCGTGCGCAGCCATGTTCCGGAGGTCCGTCCAGGCCGTGATCTGCTTCTGTTGCAGTCCGTCGTAGACGCCGGCCTTCTTGAGGTCGGAGTTCATGGTGTCGGCCTTCTTCAGCAGACCAAAAACTTGCCGTTCTCCCGAAGCCGGAAATCAGGCGGCTTCCCAGAGGCCAGCGTCAAGGATGCGGGCGGCTTTGGTGATGCTGCCCGGCATCAGGTGCCGGTAGGTGCGGTACGTCTCCTCGATGGACTTGTGGCCCATCCACTCCGCCACGTCAGTGATCGGAATCCCGTTCCCGAGGGCGTTCGAGGCGAAGTAGTGCCGGAAGCCGTACATGCCCACACCCTCCTCCGGCGGGAGGTCAGCGAAGAGCTTCCTCACCCGGCGCCGCTCCATACCTTCGGTGAAGTAGCCGCCCGGACCACGCAGCAGGTAGCCCGCCTTCGTGGTGCCGTGCTTCTCCGCGTACCGCTCGATCGTCTCCCGCACCGACCGGGGCAGCGGCACTTCTCGGAACTCCCCCACCTTGCGGTGCTTCAGCTTCGCCGGCTTCAGCGTGTTGGAGTGGATCTGCTCCCGCACCCGGTACACGTCCTGAGCGACAACGTTATTGACGTTCACCGCCCGCGCCTCACCGTTACGCAACCCACATCCCGCCATCATGACGATCTCCAGGGCCAGATCCTCACCAGCTATGGCCAGCGCTTTGGTCACGTACGCGAGGGACGGAATGGCCACCCGTTCGCGCACGTACTCCGGTTCCTGCACGCCCCTCACCGGGTCGTCCGCCATGGCGCCCTTACCGAAGGCATCCCGCAGGATCGTCTTGAGGACCCGGAACACGTTCACCTGATTCCCCCGGCCGACCCCGTCGCTTTCCATCTCGTCCAAGAACCGCTCGACCACGATCGGTGTCACCGTATTCAGCTTCCGCGACCCCAGACGCGGGACAATGTGCACGTTGATCGAACTGTCGACGTGCTCCCCCGTGGAGTAATCCGTCATCTTCCGCTGACGGGGCCGCCACTGCTTCGCGTACTCCTCGACCGTCAACCGCCCCAGCTCCCGACGGGCCGCAGCCACCGACGGCGCCGTCGTTTTCTTCTCCGCGTACAGCTGCGTGAGACGTTCGATCGCATCGTCCTGCGTGCCGTAACCGGACTCCTCGCGCTGCTTTCCCAGCGCGTCCCGGAAACGGATCGAGTACGCGTGAGGGCAGCGGGTCGGCTTCGCGCAGCCGCAGTCCTTGAAGAAGGACCCCATACCGCGGGCGAGTTGTCGGGTCATGTACGCACCATCCGTTCCAGCCCAAGACCCTGCTCAGGCGCCTTACCGCAGGTCGAAGGTCAGCAAGCGGGGACACGTCCGGGACGCATGCTGACCGTTTGCTGACCTGAGGGGGGCACATGATGCCCCTGACCTGCGGCGACGCCAAATGGTCAGATCTTGGACTTGAACATCGTCCGTATCATTGAGGTACTCCTGGGAAAGAGGCTCCCTGCCTGCGTTTTTGCAGGTCAAGTGCTGTTCTCACACTCTACAACGAATCGCAAGTCCAGGCGGTCGTCGCCAGGTTTTCCATGACTGACGCGGCCCATGTGTCAGACCGTCGCCCGGACCGGACGGCCAGGCCACCGTCGCATCGCAGGCCGGGCGGCCAGTGCCAGCGCGACGGCCCCGGCACGGCCGCCCAGCCGGCCGCGGTCCCGGCCGACCGCAGCGCGGGGACGCCCGTCGGAGAGGCCCGTGGCGCTCACGCGCGGGCCTCCTCCCGTTCGTCGAAGTCCTCGCGTGCGCGCTCGATGGCGGCCATGTGCCGCGAAGTCCAGGCCAGCAGTACGTCGATGGGCTCGCGCAGGGTCTTGCCGAGTTCCGTGATGCGGTACCGGACGGCCACCGGGCGGGTGGAGAGGACCTCGCGCTCGATCACCCCGTTGCGTTCGAGGCGCCGGAGCGTGGTGGTGAGCGACTTCTGGGTGACCTGGGGGATGGCCCGGCGCAGTTCGTTGAAACGGCACGGGCGCTCGCAGAGGTCGTTGAGGACGGCGAGCGACCACTTGTCGAGGACTTGGTCGAGCAGTTCGCGGTGCGGGGCGTCGATGCGGACTTCGTCGTCGGTATCCATGGCGAAACCTGGTCTCGTTGAAGTGTCTTCTTCCTACTACGTATCTTCACGATACCTAGCTCGGAAGAGGAGAGACCCATGACCGTCCACCGCTTCACTCCGCCCGGAATGCTCCAGCCGACTCCCTACCACCACGTCGCCGTGGGCACCGGGACCAAGCACGTACACGTCAGCGGCCAGATCGCGCGCAGGCCCGGTGGAACCCCCGTCGCACCCGGCGACCTGTCCGGACAGGTCGCACAGGCGCTGCGCAACACCGCCGTCGGACTGGCGGGGGCAGGGGCGGGCTTCGCGGACGTTCTGCGCCTGACGTTCTACGTGACCGGGTGGGCCCCGGAGAAGATCGGCGACTTCATGGCCGGAGTGGAGGCCGTCGCCGAGGAGATCGGGCTCCCGATCCCGCTGCCGCCGGCCTCGCTCATCGGGGTCGACTACCTCTTCGAGCCGGATGTGCTGGTCGAGGTCGAGGCGACCGCCCTCCTGGACTGACGGAGCGCGCGCGGATCAGCGGGCGATCGAGATCGCGAACGGGGCGAATCCGTTCGCCCGGATCACGTGCGGCACGAACAGCACCGCGGCCTCGGTGGCGCGGGCGGTCCGTATGCCTCCGAGATCGGTGATCCACTCTTCGCGCCAGCCGAGGTCGACGAGCAGTTCGCGCACGGCCGTCCTGGCCTCCGGGTCGTCACCGGACAGGTAGGCGTCGGGTGCCTGCGCCAGGGCGGCGGGCGCGGTCATCACGGGGAAGAGCATCGTGTTGAGGGTCTTGACGACACGCGTCCCGGGGAGCGCCTCCTGGAGTTGCTCGGCCAGGCTGGAACCGGGGTGGATCAGGTCGCCGGGAAGACCGTCGGGCCCGTCGACGGTGGCGTTGGAGACGTCGACGAGGATCTTGCCGCGCAGTTCCTCGCGCAGGGCGACGAGCCTCTCCAGCGAACCGGCCCCCGGGGTGGCGTTGATGACGATCCGGGCGGTCCGCGCCGCTGCCGCGGCGGCGCCCGGCGCGCGGCCCGCCGTTGTCACCTCGTGCCCCGCCCGGGTGAGGGCGGCGGCCAGGCCGCCGCCGACGCGGCCGGTTCCGAGAACTGCGATCGTGGTCATGGTCATCAGGTCCTTCTGTGTGCAGGGGGGTGATGTGCGGTCAGCGGGAGAGCGTGTCGACGGCCTGGGCGTGGACGCCGGGCGCCGCGGCCAGGAAGCTCTCGCTCCGGGGAGTCCAGGGGCGGCCCTCGGCGTCGGTGATCCGTCCGCCGGCCTCGGTGACGAGCAGCGCACCGGGCAGCAGGTCCGCGCGGGCCCCGGCGAACTGCCAGAAGGCGTCGATCCGGCCCGCGGCCACGTTCAGCAGATGCAGGGTCGCCGGTACGGCGGTGCGCACGACGAGCGCGTCCAGGAGCATCGCCGTGATCGAGGAGCCGACGCGCCGCACGACCTTCTCGTCCTCGTCCGGCCGGGCCTGGCTGGTGGCCACGAGGCCCAGGCCCAGGTCCGTGGTCGGGGAGACGCGCAGCGGGCGGCCGTCGAGGTGAGCACCCGCACCGGCGAGCGCCGTGCAGGTCTCTCCGGTCAGGGGCACATGGACCACGGTGAGGACCGGCCGGTTGTCGCGTACGAGAGTGGCGGTCACCGCCCACTCCGGAAGGGCGTGCAGGTGGTTGACGTTGCCCTCGGCCGGATCCACGACCCACCATTCGCCGGACGGCAGTGCCCCGCCGTCCAGTTCATTCTCCACCCAGCCTGCGTCCGGGCGCAGACGCGTGAGGGCGGGGCGCAGGATGCCGAGGGCCGTGTCGTCGTTGTCGGCGAGCGCGTTCATGAGCTCGCCGCGGGTCCGATGGGGGACGACGGCGCCGAACCGCTCGCGCAGCGCCGAACCGGCCTCGCGCACGACGCTCACGACCCGGCCGAGCAGCTCGGCGTCGGAGGCGGTGCCGGTGCCCGTGCCGGTGCCCGTGCCGGTGTCGGTGCCGGTGCCGGTGCCGGTGCCGGTGCCGGTGCCGTCGAGGTTCTCAAGGGTTTCGGTCATGGCTGTACTCCCGTGTGCAGAGGGTGGGTTGAGGCGGCAGGCCCTGGCTTGTTCGCCGTGTCCCGCGCTCTGCTTCCGAAGGTATAGAGACCGATGATTAACATCAAATGCATGTCAGGCACGGCTAGGATTACTCTCATGCAACTGGATTTGAATCTGCTCTCCGCCTTCGACGCCCTGCTCGAAGAGGGGAGCGTGGCGGGTGCCGCCGCCCGCCTGCACGTCACCGCTCCCGCGATGAGCAGGAGCCTGGGGCGGATCCGTCACACCACCGGGGATCAGATCCTCGTGCGCACCGGCCGGACGATGACCCCGACGCCGTACGCGATCGCCGTACGCGAGCAGGTGCACGAGCTGCTCCAACAGGTCCAGGGGGTGTTGGCGCCGAGTCGTGAACTCGACCTGGCCACGCTGGAGCGCACTTTCACCCTTCGCTGGCACGACTCCCTGGTCGCCCTCTGCGGCCCCGCACTACTCCGCGCCGTACGCGAGGAGGCACCGGGCGTACGCCTGCGCTTCCTCGCGGAGGCGAGCGTCGACACCCCCGAACTGCGGCGCGGCGAGGTCGACCTGGAGGCGAACGCCACCCGGCCCGGCGCGCCGGACATCCGTGCCGAGAGCGTGGGCGAGAGCCGCCTCGTCGTCGTCATGCGGCAGGGGCACCCGCTCACCCGCATGCGGACCGTCACGGCGGAGCGGTACGCCGCCGCCGAACACGTCACCGTCTCGCGCCGCGGAAACCTCCACGACGCGGTCGACGAAGCCCTCGCCCACCTCGGCCTCACCCGCCGCGTCGTCGCGTCAGCGCCCACGGAAGCGGCCGCCCTGGAGTTCGCCCGCGGCCGCGACCTGCTGGTCTGCATTCCCGAAGCCACCACGCGCCCAACGGTCACCGACCTCGGCCTGGTCGCACTCCCCCTCCCTCTCGACCTGCCATCCGCCCCGATCTACCTCTCCTGGCACCAGCGCTACGACACGGACCGGGCCCATCTCTGGCTCCGCGACCTGGCCCGCGCGGCGCTGGCCGGCCACACGGCACCGTCGTAACAGCGTCGTCGTCACGACACCGAACCCGGCGCACACCTGACCCACTCCCCATATCGGCGCCGCGCATCGCTTCGATCGCGACGGAGGACGCACCTCTGCGCCCGGCCCACACCCCCGGCCCTTGCGCCCCGGTGTCAACTCGGCTTCGGGCTCTGCCCGTTGGGCCGGTCCGAGGGCCCGGCCGCCCACACGTCACGAGCGCGGCGTTCTCACGATTCCAGCATTCATATCGTCAGCTAATATGCCTGGAGTCCGCGCGACGGGGCTGTTGCAGGGCGCGCTTCGCGCACGGATCGATCAGGCGGCATTCAGCTCGTTCAACGACGCCTTGGGGCCTGATCCGACGGGCGCACGACTCGCCGCACGAGGCGAGCGCGCGCTCCGCTCCACCGCCCCGCGCCGGAGCTGTCCCGGGGGGGGCGAGACCGCTGGAACGCGGGCGGCTTCAGCCTTCCCCTCAACGCGCAGTGACAAGGGGCTGGGGAGCCGAGTGAAGAGACGTTTCTGCATAGTGGGTGCGGCACTTCTGTGTGCCGTGTTCGGTATACAAGGGCCCGCCGTCGGCGCGGGCGTGGAACAACCGGCGACGGTCCGGGCGCTGAACGACAGCGCTGCCGACGCGGACTGGCCTGCTGTCAGTTCCGCTTCCGCGACCGGCAACGACAACGCTCCGCGCACCGTCGCCGGGAGCGCCGCCAGCACCGCCCCGCGGCACGACTACAACGGCGACGGCCGAAGCGACATGGCCTCCTGGTACGACTACTCCCAGGGGCAGGACACCATCCACACCTTCACCGCGCGGGCCGACGGAGGCTTCGCTCCGCCCGCCGAGGGGTGGACGACCCCCAAGGGCAACTTCTGGGCCGAGCACATGAAGCGGGTCACCGGGGACTTCAACGGTGACGGCATCGGGGACGTGGCCGCGTTCTACGGCTACGACGGCGGGAAGGTCTCCCTCTTCACCTGGCTCGGCAAGGGGAACGGAACCTTCGCCGACTACCTCACCTCGTGGTCCGTGGAGCCGGGGAACTGGACCTTCGACGCCATCACCGCGCAGGCCGGTGACTTCAACGGCGACGGCCGCGACGACATCGCCGCCTGGTACGACTACCACAACGGCGACGACAAGCTCTTCACGTTCCTGGCGGACTCCGACGGCGGATTCGCCACTCCCTTCTCCTCCTTCGCGCGCGCCGAGGCCGATAAATGGCAGGTCGAGCGGATGAAGTTCGCCACCGGTGACTTCAACGGGGACGGCCGCGACGACCTCGGGGTCCTGGACAGCTACACGGCGGGCACGGTGCGGCTGATGGCGTTCACCGGCAGGCCGGACGGTGGCTTCGCCGAGCCGGTGAGCGGCTGGCAGTCCACCGGCTGGCAGTTCGACCGGGTGAGCGTGGTCTCGGGGGACTTCGACGGCGACGGCCGCGACGAGTTCGGCACCTGGTACGACTACGCCGACGAACACGACGCCCTGTTCGCCTTCGGCCTCGACGCCACCGGCAAGTTCGCCGGCCAGCGGGAGCTGTTCAACGCGCCGACGGGACACTACGACCGGGCCCGCATGTACCTCGTCTCCGGCGACTACAACGGGGACGGCCGCGACGACATCGGCGCCCTCTACGGCTACGGGGGCGGGACCGTCACGGCGCTCACCTTCACCGCCAGGGCCGACGGGACTCTCGTCGACGCGCTGCACAGCTGGAGCAGCACCGCCACGGACTACTGGACCTTCGCCCGAGTGGCGACGATCGAGCGCTACAACAGTTCCCTGATCGCCTGCCCGACGCTCTTCGGGCACGGTGGATATCCCACCGGGGACAACTCCTGGGCCCGGGACAAGGTCCGGGAGCCGAACCACCCCAAGGGCCTCGCCGATCAGAAGAGCTGGGGCGCGAGCGGCGTGGAAGCCGATCTCCGGCTCACCAAGGACGGCACCAAGGCCGTGATGTGGCACAACAACACGAGCAGGGGGCTGAGCGGCACCAAGTACGACATCGACAAGATGACGTGGGCCACGGGCGCCGAACAGCTCAAGGGCCGCACGATCTACGACGCCAGCCCCTACGCCGGCGAGACCGTCTACACCTTCCGCGAGTGGCTGGAGAGCGCCAGGACCCAGCAGATGGCCGCTTTCGTGGAACTCAAGAAGGAAACGGCGCCGCTCCTGCTCAACGGCGAGACGTCCGCCCGCGAGGCCGGCTGGAACGAGATCATCGCGCCCCTCAAGGAGCGGGCCGCCTCGCAGAAGATCATGATCTACACCCTGAACGACGAACTGCGGCCCGAGCTCCAGAAGCGCGTCAGGGCCGCGGGTCTGGACGCGATGCTGGAGAACCATCCCCGCTGGATCGACGATGCCGAAGTCGGCTGGGAAGAGCCGCCTCCGGCTGCCTCACGCCAGTTCGCCTACTGGCAGTACAAGCTGAACAGGCTCGGCTCCCCGGTCGACTCGGTGCCGATGGTCACCTCCTGGACGAGTGACTTCGCGACCTGGGTGCAGGGGAAGTGCCGCTGAACCGGCACGTCGCACCGCCCGGCGCCCCCGGCGCCTCCGGCGTCACCCGTCGGAACGCGGCCCCGGCCCGCACGGCCGGGGCCGCGTTCCGGCGGTCCGCCTCGCAGGACGCCGGCCGGTCTCCCGCCCGGCATCACGACCACAGGTCACGGAGTGCCGCGTCGACCTGGTCCGGCTGGCGTGTGCGGGTAGTAGCCCGGCACGCACAGCCGGCGGACGCCGATCCTCCGGGCGACGGCTTCCGCGCAGGCGAGCAGCGGCTCTTCGGCGTAGCGGCGGTAGAGCTCCGGGGGCGTCCTCCCGGGTGCCCGAGACGACGAGCTCGGGCCAGGGGGGCGGCGGCGCGTGGTTCCAGGGGCGGGTCCGCCTCCCGGACCGGCCGTTCGCGCATCGACGGGGTGACGGCACGCAGCCGGACGCGGCGGTGGGCGCCGCGCCCAGGCGGTCCGCGAGGGCGGCGGTGACCTCCTTGGCCAGGGCGGGCGTGCAGTGCAGGCCCGGCACCGAGTGGGTGAGGGTCCGCCGGTACAGACCGCTTGCCGGCGCCATCGTCAGGAGCGCGGCGACGGATCCCGCCCCGCCGGCCTGGCCGCCCACGGTGACCAGGTCCGGGTCACCGCCGACGGGGCCCACCGGGAGCGTCGCGAAACGATCGCCCGCGCCCTGTGGAGGGTGGTGGAGACGCGCGGGGTCCTGCGTCTGAGCCTGCGGGAGGTCCGGGAACGTCTTCGGGCAGCGCTCCGCGGCCACGTTCCGCGAGTTGCCGCATGCGTACGGTCACTCCACCATGGAAGTCGCGCCCGCCGGCCGGCCCGGCCGGTTCCGCAGCGGTGGACAGGAGGGATCGGCACATGGCCAGGTACTTCGAGAACGCCGCCGGTGCACTCGTCCCCGATGCCCTGTCGGGCTTCGCCCGCGCCCACGCGGACCTCGTGGCGTACGACGCCGGTGACGGCTTCTTCACCGCCCGGCACTCGTCGCCGGCCCGCCGGGCGGGGCTCCTGTCGGGCGGCGGCTCGGGGCACGAACCCCTGCACGCCGGATATGTCGGCGCGGGCATGCTCGATGCCGCCTGCCCCGGAAGGGTCTTCGCCTCTCCGCACAACCGGCAGATCTTCCGGGCCTCGCGCGCGGTCGCGGGGCCGGAGGGCGTCCTGCACATCGTCAAGAACTACACCGGCGACCGGATCAACTTCGGCATCGCGGCCGAACGGCTCGCCGCCACCGGCATCGGCTGCGCGCGGGTCCTCGTCGACGACGACCTGGCCTCCGACTCCGGACGGATCGCGGCGGGCCGCCGGGGCACGGGCGCCACCGTGCTGGTGGAGAAGGTCCTGGGCGGGGCCGCGGACACCGGGATGGGGCTCGACGAGCTCGTGGAGCTGGGCACCGCCGTCGCGGGGCGGTGCCGTACGCTCGCCGCCGCCTCCGCCGCCCACACCGCACCGGCCAGCGGTGAGCCGGCGTTCGAGCTGCCGGCCGGAGAACTCGAATACGGTGTCGGGATCCACGGCGAGCGCGCCGGCCGGACCAGGGCCCAGGGCGGTGTGCGGGCACTGGTGGAGGAGATGACCGGGGCCCTGCTGGACGCGTTGCGCCCCGGTCCCGACGCCCCGGTGGTGGCCCTGGTCAACGGTCTGGGGGCGGTCACCTCGCTGGAGCTGTACGGGATCTTCGGCGAACTGGGGCGGATCCTCGACGGCCGGCGGGTACGGCTCGCCCGGCATCTCGTCGGTGACTACGTGACCGCGCTCGACATGCGCGGCTTCTCGCTGACCCTCATGGTCGCCGATCACGACACGCTGAGTTTCTACGACGCACCGGTCCGCACGCCGGCGTTGCGATGGTGAGCGGCCCCGGGCCGGTCCCCCGGCGGCCCGGTGACAGGAGCAGGAGGACCGCCCCATGACGACCACGGCCGCGTTCGACGGGACACGGACCCGCGACTGGATGCGCCGCTTCGCCGATTCGGTGTACGCCACCGAGGCCGAGCTGACCGCGCTCGACCAGCAGGCGGGGGACGGCGACTTCGGGACCAATCTCGCGGCCGGTGTCCGGGCCGCCGGTCCTCCGCTCGACCGGACGGAGGATTCGGCCGGGCCCGCGGAGCCCCTGGGCGTCATGGCCGCCTCCTTCCTCGACGAGATCGGCGGAACCAGCGGTCCGCTGTTCGGTCTGCTGTTCCAGGCGCTGAGCAGGGCCGCCGCGGACTCCGGTCCGCAGTTGACGACCGCCGCACTCGCCGAGGGAACCGCCCAGGGCCTTGCCGCGATCCGCCGTGTGGGCGACGCCGCCCCGGGCGACAAGACGCTGGTCGACGCGCTGGATCCGGCGGCGGCCGCACTGCGGGCGGCGGGGAGCGCGCCGGCCGCGGAGGCCTTGGCAGCGGCGGCGGACGCCGCCTGGCAGGGCGTCCGGGACACTGCTTCGCTGGCGGCGCGCATGGGCCGGGCCAGCTATCTCGGCGAACGGGCGACGGGCGTACCCGACCCCGGAGCGGTGGGCATCGCCCTGTTCTTCGCCTCCGCGGCCGGCGCCGTGCCCGCCCTCGGACCGCTGCTCCGGCCCACCGGCTGACCGACGGGCGCCGGCCGGGCCGGTCGCCCTACTCGCCGATGCGGTCGCGGGCCCAGCACTCCAGCTTCGGATCGGCGAGGCTCTCGACCCACAGGTCCGCCCGCTCGGCGTCGGGGCCCTGTGGGCGGGAACCGATTCCGATGACGCGGAGGCCCGCCCGGCGAGCGGATTCCATGCCCGTGAGGGAGTCCTCCACGGCCAGCGCCTCGTTCGGTGGGATGCCGCAGAGGCGGACGGCCGCGCTGTAGACGTCGGGCTCCGGCTTCGGCCGTACGCCCTCGCCGGCCACGACGACATGACTGAAGAAGCCGAGGAGTCCGGCCCTGTCCAGGCATGCCTCCACCATCGTCCGGGGGCAGTTGCTCGCGACCGCCAGGGGAAGGTGCCGGGCGGCCGACCGCACCAGGGCCGTCGCTCCCGGAATGGTGACGGGGTCCTCGTCCACCAGTGCGGTGAACGTGGCGAGGAGCGTGGCCGCCATGTCGTCGGCGAGGTCCGGCTTTCCGGTCTCCTCGGCCATGAGCGTGCCGCACTCCGTGTAGTGCACGCCCTTGGCACGGTCGGCGAATCCGGCCGGAGGCTTCAGACCGAAGACCCTGAAGGTGGCGTTCCGGGCCTCCTGCCAGTGTCGTTCCGTGTCCATCAGGGTTCCGTCGCAGTCGAAGACGATGGCGGACGGGGACCAGGCGAGGATATTGCGAACTGTCATGTAACTGCCGTTCTCGAGGACTGCGCCGACCGCTCGGGCACACGGATGCACGCATGGCGGAGAGATGCCGGGATACGGGTCACGAATGCGCAGCGAGGGGGGAGCCGTGCGACGGGGCACGGCTGCTGCGACCGCGTGCACGGCGCGGGGCGCGTCGCGGATCTGGATCGATGGTCGTGGCTTCGGCCAGAAACATCGTGATGGTTACGTTATTTCGCGACTCCCATTCCCGCAATCACCAATTCGAGTGCACGGAAATGCCCTGGACCCCGATGACCGGGACGCGCGAACGGGGCGGAAAGGGAATCGCGGGGCCCGAAATCCGGCAAAGCACCTGGTGAACACCGCCTTCGGATCCCCACGCCCACCCCGCCCGGCCATGAACCCAGAACAAGCGCCCCTCCCCCACCGCGTGCGGATTGCGTGAACCCGCACCCACGCGCGACGGGCGAATAATAAGATCTTCGCGCGACGCGACTGCGCCCTCGCGGAGAGGAGCCGCATTTCCTGGACGCATTGACAGAACATATGAGCGAAGGCGGAACATATATGCAGGACAGGGCTCGGGCGACCCGCACGGCGCTGCTGGAATCGGCGGCACATCTATTTGCCGAACAGGGATACGCGGGAACGAGCGTCAATGACATAAGTGATCACTCGGGAAAAACCAGCGGCGCGATCTATTTTCATTATGCGAGCAAGGAGAAACTGGCCCTGGCGGTGGCCCGGGAACAGTTCGCCACCTGGCCCCGGCTCGCCGACTCCTACGCCGCGCCCGGAGTCCCCCCGCTGGAGAAGCTGGTCGTCCTGAGCCTGGGGGTCGCACGCTCCCTCACCGAGGACGTGATGGCGCGCGCGGGCGCCCGGCTGTGGGCGGAGCGCCGGGGCATCGACGCGGTCGTGCCCGCCCCCTTCGGCGTATGGGCCGTGGCCGTCACCCGGCTTCTCGCCCAGGCGCGTACGCGGGGCGAGCTGGCGGCCGGAGTGAAGCCGTCGACCGCGGCCGTGACGCTCGTGTGCGCGTTCTTCGGACTGTGCACGCTGGCCGACGAACTGCCGGGCGGACGGAGCCGGAAGGAGCAGTTCGACCAGTGGTGGCTGCTGACGCTCACCTCCCTCCAGGCCGCGCCGGATCCGGCCGGTCTGCTCGCCCGCGCGCGGGAGCGGATGCCGGCCGGGGCGTGAGGACGGCGCCGACCCCTTTCCGGCGCCCTTTCGGGAACGGGACACCGAGGCCCACCGGATACAGTGCGCGGGACGGAAGCCCGGTCGGGGAGGGAACACGTGACCGACACCAGCAATACGCGACGCGCCGATCCGGAGAGGCCGCGCCCGGGGCCGGGCCGGCTGCGGCGCATCATGCGCTTCGTTCCCCTGGTCGCGCCGGTGCTGCTGTGGGCGGTGCCCTGCTGGGCGCTGCTGCACGCCGGGCAGGGGTGGCCGTCCGCGGTCCGGTGGGCCGGGACGGCGGTGTGCGTGGCCGGTCTGGTCGTGATGCCGGTGGCGATGATGCGGGGCCACGGGCGCCGGCAGCGGGACGGGGCGGCGGTCCTCGGGGACGGTCTGCTCGGCGGTGCGTGGGTGCTGTTCACCTGGTCCGTGCTGCTCGGTGTCCTCCTGCGGGCCGCTCTGGCCGTGGGCGGGGTCGGAACGGGGCAGGAGCGGGCCCGCATCGTGACCTGGGCCGTGCTCGGCGTGACGGCCGCGCTGCTGGTCTGGGGGTACGTCGAGGCGCGCCGGGTTCCCCGGGTGCGCCGGGTGGAGGTGGAACTGCCGCGCCTGGGCGCCGGGCTCGACGGCACCCGGGTCGCGCTCGTCACGGACACGCACTACGGACCGCTCGACCGGGTGCGCTGGTCGGAACGGGTCTGCGAGACGGTGAACGGGCTGGAGGCCGATGTCGTCTGCCACACCGGCGACATCGCGGACGGCACCGCCGAACGGCGCCGCGCCCAGGCCGCCCCGCTCGGCACGGTGCGGGCCTCGTGGGCCCGCGTCTACGTCACCGGCAACCACGAGTACTACAGCGAGGCCCAGGGCTGGGTCGATCTGATGGACGAGCTGGGCTGGGAACCGCTGCGCAACCGCCATCTGCTGCTGGAGCGCGGCGGCGACACCCTGGTGGTCGCCGGGGTGGACGACGTCACGGCCGAGTCCTCGGGGCTGGCCGGCCACGGGGCGCACCTCGACGGGGCGCTGGACGGCGCGGACCCCGGTGATCCGGTGCTGCTCCTGGCCCACCAGCCGAAGTTCGTCGACCGGGCGGCGGCCGCGGGCATCGACCTCCAGCTCTCCGGGCACACCCACGGCGGCCAGATCTGGCCCTTCCACCATCTGGTCCGCATCGACCAGCCGGTCCTCGCCGGCCTCAGCCGCCACGGCGAGCGCACCCTGCTGTACACCAGCCGGGGCACCGGGTTCTGGGGTCCGCCGTTCCGGGTCTTCGCGCCCAGCGAGATCACCCTGCTCGTGCTGCGCTCGCCGCGCGCCGGAGCCTCCGCGTAGACCCGGCCCCGGCCCTCTCGCGCCCACCCGGAGAATTCCTCGGGCGGGCGCGATGAGTTCCGGCCCCCTCGCCGGTATGTACCGGTGGGCCTTCGACGGGCCCTCGACACGGCCGAGCACGAGGAGTGAGTCATGACCGTGAACCGAGCGCACGACGAGGCGGCCGTCAGGGCGGTTCTGGAGGGTGTCTACCGGGCGTGGGCGGCGGGGGACGCGGAGGCGTTCGTCGCGGACTACCGGGAGGACGCCACCGCGATCCTGCCCGGTTCGTACCGCAGGTCCAGGGAGGAGGCGCGGGCCACCATGGCCGCCGGTTTCGCCTCCGTCCTCAAGGGGAGCACGACCGTCGACCGGCTGGACAGCATCCGCTTCCTGGGCGGCGGCGGCGCGGTCGTCGTGAGCGAGACCGCGGTCCTGTTCCCGGGCGAGACCGAGGTGCCGGAGGGCCGTTCCGTGTACGCGACCTGGGTGCTGGAGAAGGGCGACGGCGCCTGGAGAATCGTGGCGTACCACAACAGCCCCGTCGTCACGCCGACTTCGGCGTGAGCCCCGCCGCGCCCCCGTCCGTACGCCGGGCGGGGGCGCGGTGCGTCCGGTCCCCTACGGCAGCCGCTGCGGGAGCGCGAAGGCGGCGAAGACCTCCGCGTCCTGGAACACCGTGTTGCGGCTGATCCCCGTCGTGGTGACGGTGAGGACCTGGAGGGTGTGGAGGCGGTACCCGCCCTCGTCCGCCCGCCGGTAGGCGGCGAAGGCGGGCTGGCCGTTCGCCGAGGTGCGCAGGGTGCGCCAGTCCGTACAGCGGGAGAACACCCAGTCCATGAACGCGCCGTAGTGGTCGCGGCCGAGGAACCAGTTGGTCATCGGCGGCATCTCCAGGAGCACGTCCCGGGTCAGCAGCTCCTTGATGGCGGTCACATCGGCGCGTTCGAAGGCCTCGACGAAGCGGTCGATCCGGGCCCGGACCTCCCGTTCGGGCGGCTCGGCGAGGTCGTCCTCGGGGACACCGGCCGTGCGCAGCCGGTCGCGGGCGCGCTGCAGGGCGCTGTTGACCGCGGGGACCGTCATGTCGAGGATCCCGGCGGTCTCGGCGGCGGAGAACTCCAGCACGTCACGGAGGATCAGGGCGGCCCGGCCGCGCGCGGAGAGGTGCTGGACGGCGGCGACGAACGCCAGCCGCAGGGATCCCCGGACGGCGGCGCCCGGGTCCGTGCCGAGCAGGGCGTCCGGGAGCGGCTGGAGCCAGGCGACCTCGCCGCGTACGAGGGGTGCGGCCGGGTCCTCGCTCGGGGCCGCCAGTCCGGAGGGAAGGGGGCGCCGGGCGCGGCCGTCGAGCGCGGTGAGGCAGGCGTTGGTCGCGATGCGGTAGAGCCAGGTGCGGAGCGAGGCCTTCGTGCCGTCGTACCGGTCGCGGGCGCGCCAGGCGCGCAGGCAGGTCTCCTGGACGAGGTCCTCCGCGTCGTGGAGCGAGCCCAGCATCCGGTAGCAGTGCGCGAGGAGTTCGGGGCGGTGGGCGTCGATCCGCCGGCCGAAGTCCGCCGTGGCGGGTGTCATGTGCGTGGTCGTCCCGCGGGGCTCAGAGCACTCCGCCCAGGACGACGGCGCCCACCACCGCGCAGAGCGAGCCGAAGGCGGTGATGACCGCCCTGGCGTGGCGGAGCCCGAAGGAGGGGGTGCGGGCGGTCGCCTCCTCGGGCGCGTCCTCGGCGTAGTACACCGTCACGAAGTCGCCCTCCTTCGGGGCGAGTCGGCTGCGGTCCTCCTCCAACGAGACGGTCCGGCCGTCGGCCGTGGAGAATTCCAGCGTGACGCGGGAGACGGTGGTCGGGACGCCGTCGGCGTCCTGGGTCTCCTCCGTGCGCACGGAGGTGCACCGGGCCTCGGCGGTGCGGCCGTCCCAGGCCGCGCGCAGGCGGGGGCTTTCGAGCTGCCGGTCCATGGACCGGGCGAAGGTCAGGGTCCCCGTCATGGAGATGACGAAGTAGACGAGTGCGATGACCATGGCTCCCCAGAATCCGGTCCGGTCCGCCGTGGGTCCGGGTCCGGTACGGTCCGGCGGCGCAGTCGCCATGATCCCCGGCGGGGACGGCGGCGACAAGGGTCCTGGACGGCTCTCCGGGCCCGTAACGGTGGAGACATCGTACGGATTCTCCGCACGGGGGTAGGCTGCGCGGCCCTCTTGCTATACCTTCCGTCTAACAGCTTGCTAGACGTGACGTCTAACAAGCGCGGGCGGCGCTCATGGGCCCCGCCCCGTCGGCGGACACGGGACGGGGCCGGGGAACAGGGGCAGCCGTCGGATCGGCCCGTCTCGATTCAAGGAGCCCGCACCATGGCAAGCAGCACCGTTCGGCCGGGGGACCAGGACCGGCTCGCCGAGCAGGACGTCGCCCGGCGCCTCCTCGACTCCTCCGCGAAGCTCTCGTACGACCCGGCGACCGAGGTGGACTGGGAGACCCCGCTCGACACCGGGCACCACGGCGCGAGCCCGGAGTGGAGCACGCTCTACGGCACCGCGTACTGGAAGGAGATGACGGAGGACCAGCGCAAGGCGCTGACCCGGCAGGAGGCCGCGTCGGTCGCCAGCACCGGGATCTGGTTCGAGATGATCCTCCAGCAGCTGGTGCTGCGCGACATGTACGCCAAGGATCCGACCGATCCCCGGTTCCAGTGGGCGCTCACCGAGGTCGCCGACGAGTGCCGGCACTCCATCATGTTCGCGCGCGGCGCGGCGAAGCTGGGCGCGCCCGCCTACCGCCCGCAGCGGATGGTGGTCGAGCTGGGCCGCGCCTTCAAGACGCTCGCCTTCGGCGAGTCGGCCTACGCGGCGATCCTCGTGGCCGAGGAGGTGCTCGACGTGATGCAGCGCGACTGGATGCGCGACGAGCGCGTGGCGCCCTTCGTCCGCACCATCAACAACATCCATGTGGTGGAGGAGTCGCGCCACATGAAGTTCGCCCGCGACGAGACCCGCACCCGGCTGCGCGGCGCCGGCCGGCTGCGGCGGCAGATCAACTCGCTGGTCATCGCCATCACCGCGTACTACATCGTCACCAGCATGGTGCACCCCGACGTGTACGCCAACGCGGGTCTCGACGGGGACCGCGCCCGCGCCGAGGCCGCGCGCAACGAGCACCACAAGTCCCGTATGCGGGCCAGCTGTTCGGGCCTGATGGAGTTCCTGGCCTCGTGCCGGCTGCTCACCCGCCCCGCCCTCTTCTTCTACAAGCGCGCCCACCTGATCTGATCCGGCCGAACCGCCCGATCCGCGCGACCCAGTCGATCCGAGAGACCGAGCTGACCCGATGACCTACGCCATCACCCAGACCTGTTGCAGCGACGCCACCTGTGTCGCCGTGTGTCCCGTCAACTGCATCCATCCGACGCCCGACGAGCCGGACTTCGGCCGCACCGAGATGCTCTACGTCGACCCGGCGACCTGCATCGACTGCGGCGCCTGCGCGGACGCCTGCCCGGTGGACGCGATCTTCCCGGTGGACAGCCTCTTCGGGGCGCGGAAGGAGTACGCCGCCGTCAACTCCGCGTACTACGCGGACCGGGCGCCGCAGCGGGCCGCCGCGCCGAACTTCCACGCCTGGGGCGAGCCCTCGTTCCCCCGCAGCCTGCCGTCGGACTTCGCACCGATCCGGGTCGCCGTGGTCGGGACCGGCCCGGCGGGCATGTACGCGGCCGAGGACCTGCTGCTGAACACCGGCGCCGAGGTGACCCTGATCGACCGGCTGCCGGTGGCGGGCGGCCTGGTGCGGTACGGGGTGGCGCCGGACCATCCGGCGACCAAGGGCGTGGGCGAGACCTTCGCCCGGTTCCACTCCCACCCCCGGGTCCGCATGCACCTGGGGGTCGAGGTCGGCAAGGACGTCACCGTCGAGGAGATCGCCGCCCACCACGACGCGGTGATCTACGCGGTCGGCGCCTCCACCGACCGCCGGCTCGGCATACCGGGCGAGGACCTGCCCGGCTCCCTCGCGGCCACCTCGTTCGTGGCCTGGTACAACGCACACCCCGAGGCCGTCCCGGCGGGCGCCGGACTGGACGCGGAGCGCGTGGTCGTCACGGGCAACGGCAACGTCGCCCTGGACGTGGCCCGGATCCTCGTCGCGGACCCGGCGGCCCTGGCCCGTACCGACATCTCCGACCGCGCGCTCGCCGCGCTGCGCGACTCACGGGTGCGCGAGGTCGTCCTGCTCGGCCGGCGCGGGCCCGAGGACATCGCCGCCACCGTCTCCGAACTCCTCGCGCTCACGCACCTCCCGGACGTCGCGCTGGTCGTCGACACCCACGATCCCCGGACCGCCGAGGCCATCGACGCTGCGGCCCCCGGCGACAAGGCGGCCCTGCTGCGGCGGCTCCCCCGCGAGACGGTCGACTGGTCGGAGCCCCCGCCCGAGGGGCGCCGGATCGTGCTCCGCTTCCACTCCGCTCCGGTGGAGGTGGTGGGCCGGGACTCCGCGGACGGGGACTCCGCGAGCCGCGTGGGCGGTGTGCGGGTGTCCGGCGCGGACGGGGAGTCGGTCGTCCCGGCGGGGCTGTTCCTGCGGGCCATCGGCTACCGGGGCGTCCCGGTCCCCGGGCTCCCCTTCGACGAGGCGACCGGCACCGTGCCCCACGAGGGCGGCCGGGTCGCGGGTCGCGCCGGCACCTACGTCGTCGGCTGGATCAAGCGCGGCCCGTCCGGCGGCATCGGAGCCAACCGGACCTGCGCCGCCGAGACCGTCGGCACGCTGCTGGAGGACGCCGTCGCGGGTGCACTGCCCTCCCCCGCCCACCCGGCCAGGGCGTTCGGGAAACTCGCGCGCCGCCGTGGCCGCCAGGTCGTCGATGCCCGGGGGCTGGCGGCCATCGACCGGGCCGAGCAGGCCAGGGGGCGCGCGCTGGGCCGCCCCCGGGTCAAGTTCGACACGGTCCCGGCGCTCGTCGCCGCCGCGCGCGGGGGCCTGCGGCGGTCTCCGCGCTGACCGGTCGCCCGGTCCGGCGCCTCGCGCGGCGTCCGGACCGGGCCGCGCCGGCCGTATCCATCGGGCCTCCCCCGCCCCGTCACTCGTCGAAGGTCTCCAGCGGCTCGGACTGCGCCCTGGCGCGCTTGCCGACGACGGCGGCCGCCGCGGCGGCGCTGCCGAGGAAGGCCAGGGCGACCGTCCAGGGCTGGTTGAAGGCGTGCCGGGTGGCGTGGTCCACGGAATAGCGGCCGGGACCGATCAGCCCGATGGCGGCCGCCGTGAAGCCGAGGAACGCCGGGTACTCGTAGCCGCCGCCCTGGGCGAAGAAGCCCGCCGGGGCGTGGACGGCCACCGCGCCCGCCATGGCGCCCGCGGCTGCGGCCCCGGCGGCCGGGGTGGCCAGGCCGAGCGCCAGCAGGGCGCCACCGCCCGCCTCGCCGAGACCCGCGGCGACCGCGCTGTGCTTCGGCGGGTGGAAGCCCATGGCCTCCATCGCCGCCGTGGTTCCCTCGATGCCTCCGCCGCCGAACCAGCCGGCGAGTTTCTGGGTGCCGTGCGCGGCCAGCACCGCGCCGGTGCCGACCCGCAGGGCCAGCAGGCCGAGGTCATGACGGTTGACGCTGCCCATGAGGACTCCGGATGGGTTCGGGGGCCGGCCGGAAGCGGGCCCGGAGCCGTACGTCCCCCACTCTCCGCGCCGGGCCGTGCCGACGGGCTGCGGTACTGCTCCGTTCGGGCGCACTCCACTGGGGCCGTGACCCGTGACACAGTGCGACATTCGCCATTGTGCAACTTGTTGCACAATGGCGGGCGGCTCCTCTAGAACTGGTGCGACGACACTGCGCGAGGAGACGCCGCATGAGCCCGTACCCCCATCTGCTGAGCCCGCTGGACCTCGGGTTCACCACCCTTCCCAACCGGGTGGTCATGGGATCGATGCACGTCGGCCTGGAGGAGGCCGAGAACGGCTTCGCGCGCATGGCCGCGTTCTACGCCGAACGCGCCCGGGGCGGGGTCGGCCTCATGGTCACCGGCGGCATCGCGCCGAACGAACGCGGCTGCTCGATGCCCGGCGGCGCCAGGATGACCACCGAGGCGGAGGCCGCCCGGCACGCCGAGGTCACCTCGGCCGTGCACGCGGCCGGCGGCCGGATCGCAATGCAGATCCTGCACTTCGGGCGCTACGCGCACCACCCCGCACTGGTGGCACCGAGCGCGATCCAGGCCCCGATCAGCGCGTTCACCCCGCACGCGCTGACGGACGAGGAGGTCGAGGAGACCATCGAGGACTTCGTCACCGCGGCGGCACTGGCCCGGAGCGCCGGCTACGACGGGGTCGAGATCATGGGCTCCGAGGGCTATCTGATCAACGAGTTCATCGCCTCCGCGACCAATCACCGCGAGGACCGGTGGGGCGGTTCGTACGAGAACCGCATCCGCTTCGCCGTCGAGATCGTGCGCCGGGTCCGGGAGCGGGTCGGCAGCGACTTCATCCTGATCTACCGGCTCTCCATGCTGGACCTCGTGCCCGGCGGCTCCTCGCTGGAGGAAGTCGTGCACCTGGCCCGGGAGATCGAGGCGGCCGGGGCGACGATCATCAACACCGGGATCGGCTGGCACGAGGCGCGGATCCCCACCATCGCGACCTCGGTGCCGCGCGGCGCCTTCACCTGGGTGACCGAGAAGGTGCGCGGCGCCGTCTCCGTACCGCTGGTGACCAGCAACCGCATCAACACCCCCGAGGTCGCGGAGGAGATCCTGGCCTCCGGGCGCGCGGACATGGTGTCGATGGCCCGGCCCTTCCTCGCCGACCCGGACTTCGTGGCCAAGGCCGAGGCGGGGCGCGCGGACGCGATCAACACCTGCATCGGGTGCAACCAGGCCTGCCTGGACCACGTCTTCAGCGGCAAGGTCACCTCCTGCCTGGTCAACCCGCGGGCCTGCCACGAGACCGAGCTGACCCTCTCGCCGACCCGGACGCGCAAGCGCGTCGCCGTCGTCGGGGCCGGTCCGGCCGGGCTGGCCTGCGCGGTCACGGCCGCCGGACGCGGCCACGCGGTGACGCTCTTCGACGCCGCCGACGAGATCGGCGGCCAGCTCGACGTGGCCCGCCGGGTGCCGGGCAAGGAGGAGTTCGACGAGACGCTGCGCTACTTCCGCACCCGGCTGGCCGAGGAGAAGGTCGAACTGCGCCTGGGCAGCCGGGTGGAGGCCGACGCTCTCGACGGCTTCGACGAGATCGTCCTGGCGACCGGCGTCACCCCCCGCACGCCGGACATCCCGGGCATCGACCACCCGAGCGTCGTCGGCTACCTGGACGTGCTGCGCCACGGCGCACCGGTCGGGGACCGGGTGGCCCTCATCGGCGCGGGCGGAATCGGCTTCGACGTGGCCGAGTTCCTGACCGACGGCGGCGACGCGGCGAGCCGGGACCCGGAGACGTTCTTCCGGCAGTGGGGCGTCGACACGGCGTACCGCGAGCGCGGCGGGCTCGGCACGGCCGAGCGCGCGAAGTCCCCGCGCACCGTCCACCTCCTCCAGCGCCGCACCGGCAAGGTCGGCGCGGGCCTGGGGAAGACGACGGGCTGGATCCACCGCACCGAACTGCGGCACCGGGGTGTCCGCACGGTCGCCGGGGTCGGCTACGAGCGCATCGACGACGAGGGACTGCACCTGACGGTCGACGGCGAGCCGCAGTTGCTGCCCGTCGACACGATCGTCCTCTGCGCCGGACAGGAACCGCGCCGCGACCTGTACGAGGAGCTGCGCGCCGCCGGGCGGTCCGCGCATCTCATCGGGGGCGCGGACGCCGCGGCCGAACTGGACGCGAAGCGGGCGATCCGCCAGGGCACCGAACTCGCCGCAGCGCTCTGACCCGTCGGCCGGGCCCGGGACGGCGGGCGGCCGGTCCGCCCGCCGTCCCTAGGATGCCTCCCATGTCACTCCCGCACGCGATCCTCACCGCCCTGCTCGAAAAGCCCTCGTCGGGGCTGGAGCTGACCCGCAGGTTCGACCGCTCGATCGGCTACTTCTGGTCGGCGACGCATCAGCAGATCTACCGCGAGCTGGGCAAGCTGGAGCACGCCGGGCAGATCCGGGCCATCGCACCCGCACAGCCGGCCCGGGGGCAGAAGAAGGAGTACGAGGTGCTGCCGGCGGGCCGCGCGGCGCTGTCCGCCTGGGTGGACCTGCCGGAGGACCCCAAGCAGATCCGCGATCCGCTGCTCCTGCGGATCCGGGCGGCTGCGGTCGTCGGGGCGGGGGACCTGGACGCGGAGCTGCGCCGGCACCTCGCGCTGCACCGGCAGCGGCTCGCGGAGTACGAGGCGATCGAGGAGCGGGACTTCCCGCCCGGCCGGGACGCTCCCGAGGACCGGCTGCGCCATCTGGTCCTGCGCGGCGGCATCGATCTGGAGAACTTCTGGATCGGCTGGCTGGCCCGCGCCCTGGACGCGGACGCGGGCACGGCCGCCTCGCACATTTAGCGCGTCACCAGGGCACCGGACCCGCGTCCTCGAAGAACCCGCCGGTCGGACCGTCGTCGGGCAGGGTCGCGAGCCGGATGGCGATCGCCGCTCCCTGGGCGGGGGCGCGAGTGCCGCGGAAACCGTTGAGATCGGTCGCGACGAAGCCGGGGCAGCCGGCGTTGATGAGGATGTTCGTGCCCGTCAGCTCACGGGCGTACTGGACGGTGAGGGCGTTCAGGAACGTCTTCGACGGGGTGTACGCGGCGGAGATCGGCCCCGTCGTGTCCTCGGCACCGTCCTGGGACTGCCGGGTGAGGGAGCCGACCCCGCTGGACATGTTCACGATCCGCGGTGCCGCGGAGCGGCGCAGCAGCGGCAGCATGGCGTTGGTCACGCGGACGACGCCGATCACATTGGTCTCGACGACGGTCCGGATGACGGCGGGGTCGACCCGGGTGGGTTCCTGCGGCATGGAGCCCGTGATGGCCGCGTTGTTGACGAGGACATCGAGGCGTCCGGCCCGGTCCTCGATCAACCGTGCGGCGGCGGTGGCGCTCGCGTCGTCGGTGACGTCCAGCGGGACGCCGAACGCGTCGACGCCGGCGGCCCGCAGCTTCTCCACCGCGGTGTTCCGGCGCTCCTCGTCGCGGGCGCCGACGCCGACGCTCCAGCCGAGGGCGCCCAGGCCCGCGGCGATCTCGTAACCGATTCCCTTGTTCGCGCCGGTGACCAGCGCAATCGTTCGTTCGCTCATGGGGACCATGCTGCTTCCGGGGCCCCGCGACGGTCCAAGACCGATGAGGCCGGGAACGATACCGTCAGGGTATTGATCCGGGGTACGGTGGCGCCGTGGAGACCCGGGAACTTCGTTACTTCGTCGCCGTCGCCGAGGAGCTGCACTTCGGGCGCGCGGCGCAGCGGCTCGGGATCGCTCAGCCGCCCCTGTCCCGGGCGGTCCAGCAGCTCGAACGCCGGCTGGGCACCGTGCTGCTGGAGCGGACCAACCGCTCGGTGTCACTGACCGAGGCCGGGCAGGTGCTGCTGGTGGAGGGCCGGGCGGCCCTCGACCAGGTCGAGGCCGCCGAGCGCCGGACCCGCCGCGCCGCCCCCTCCGCGACCGGCGGACCGAGCGTGGTGCTGGTGGCCAAGGCGAGTGCGTCCAAGGACGTGCTGGCGAAGCTGCTCGACGCCTACGCCGCCGAGCCCGGCGCGGTCCCGGTGGACGTCGTGCTGTGCGGCCCCGCCGAGCAGGAGCGCTATCTGCGGGAGGGCCGGGCCGATGTGGCCCTGCTGCACCGGCCGTTCGATTCCACGACCGGGTTCGACACGGAGGAGCTGGGCTCGGAGGGCCAGGTGGTGGTCCTGCCCTCCGGCCATCCGCTCGCCGCCCGGCCCCATGTGATGCTGGCGGACACCGTCGCGGTGCCGGACCTGCCCCGGCCGCGCTGGCCGCGCCCCGACGGCTCCTACCGGCCCGGACCGGGGCCGGAGGTCCGCGACCACACACAGCTGTTGCAGCTCATCGGGCTCGGCCGGACGTGTGCGGTGCTGCCGGAGTCGGCCCGGACCCATCTGCCCGGTGACCTGGCGACCGTGCCCGTCCTGGACGCGCCGACGGTCACCACGGTGATCGCCTGGCCGCCGCACAGCCGCTCGCGGGCCGTCGCCGATCTCGTCCGGACGGCGACCGGCCTCTGACCGGCGGTCGCGGGGCGGCCGGCCCGGTACCGCCCATCGTGTGGCTCACCGGCGTGGCCTGCTTGACCCGTCACGCCGCCGCCCGGACAGTCGGGGTGCGGCGCCGGGCCGGTGCCGTGTCCCCCTCCCGCCCGGTCCCCGGTCCCCGGGTGGCGGACGGTTCCGACGCTCGGGAGCGACTGGATCCATGGTCCTCGACCTGGCGGTGATCGGCACGGCCATCACCTTGGGGCCCCTGCACAACAGCGCGTTCATCCTGCTGCTCGCCGCCCGGCGCGGCGTACGGCTGGGGCTGGCGTTCCTGTTGTCGTGGCTGGCCAATCTGGTCGCCGTGATCGCCGTGGTGGTGCTGCTGACCGGTGGTCATCCCCCGGCCCGCCACACCGCGCCCTCGACCGCCGCGCTGGCCGCGAAACTCGCCATCGGTCTGGGCCTGGTGGTGTACGGGGCACGGCGCCGGCGCCGGCCGCACCCGCCCCACGGCACCCCGCGCTGGGCCGCCCGGATCGACCACGCCTCCTGGGGCGCGGCGGCCGGGCTGGCATGGCTGGTGCAGCCGTGGGGGCTGGTCGGAGCCGGTGCGGCGACGGCTCTGGACGCGGATCTGTCCGGCGCCGAGGACTGGCTCGCGCTGACCGGCTTCTGTGTGCTGGCCACGCTGAGCCTCATCGTCATGGAGATGTACGCGGTGTGGGCCCCCGCCGCGGCGGGGGCCCGGTTGGACGCCCTGCGGGACTGGCTGGGCCGGCACCAGGAGCAGCTGATCGTCACGCTCTCCCTGGTCGTCGGCCTGTGGCTGATGGGCGCGAGCGTCTACGCCCTGGTCACCTGAGGCCCGCGTCGGACCGCGTCAGCCGGTGCGCCGCAGCGTGGGCGGGGTCCAGTCGCCGGTGAGGGCGGGCCGCTTCGGCCAGTACAGACGCAGGAAGACGTTGAAGCTGCCGGTGGGGGCCGGGAGCCAGTTGCTCTCGTGGTCGGGGCCCGGGTTCTCGTGCTGGACGAGGATGTCCAGGGAGCCGTCGGGGTCGGTCCGCATGCCGCTGCGGTCGCCGATCGCATAGCGGTCCAGCGGGTTGGCGGCGAACAACTGGTGCTCGTTCATCATGGTCAGCGACCAGAAGCCGTCGACGGGCGGGGTGTCACCGGGCCCGAAGTGGAGCACATAGGTGTGCGCTCCGTTCAACGGGCGGCCCTCGGAGTCGGTGGTGGCGTGCGGGTACAGGGCGTCGGCGTCGAGGTTGGCCCCGTAGCCGAAGCGGGTGATGAGGGCGCGCTTGGTGTAGTCGGTCCCGTAGTCACCCAGGCCCCGGTGCACGGTCCAGCCGCCGGTGTTCGCGGACTCCGCGCGGGCGAACAGGGTGCGCAGGGTCTCGGGGCCCTGCCGTGCCCCGGCGTCCAGGGCGGCGCGTTGTGCGGGGGCGAGAGCGTCCGGGTCGGCGCCGGGGGCGATGCCGAGGGCGGCGAACCGCTCCAGGGCCGGGGCGTCGGCGGGGCCGGGCGGGTTGTCCACCATCATTCGGTTGAGAAGGGTGATGTACGCGTGGCCGCTGAGCGCGTGGACCTGGTCGACGGGCGGTGTCGTGGAGTCGACGCCTTCGGCGACGGGGACATCGCTCGGCGGGGTGAAGGCGTCGGGGTCGCCGGTCCACTCCGAGAGCGGGATGAGCCGGGTGGCGTCCTGGAGCCGGTTGACGGCCGGGAAGTCCGCGGGCCCGCTGGTCGCGTAGCGGGCGATGATCCAGTTCACGGCCGTGGGCGAGGTCAGCAGGGTGAGGCCCTGCGGTGTCGCTCCCGACCAGGAGGGTCCGGCGATCAGGAACGGACCGGCGGAGGAGCCGTGCGTACGGCGGCCGACGACGGCGCAGACGTTGGACCAGGCGTCCAGGACGGGGACCATCCAGAACCGGTCGCCGAAGTCGGGCAGGCTCAGCACCAGGGGCTGTTCGGACAGGTCGAGCCAGGCGCTGGAGTACAGGGTGTCCGCGTTCGGCGAGACGACCTCGGTGAAGTCGGCGTCCGGGGTGGTGCGCATGTACGTGAACTGGTTGACGGGCGCTTTGCGGCGCGCGTCGTCGCGGGCCGGGACCGCCGTCATGGTGCGCTTCGTCACCGCTGCCGTGACCAGCGGATATCCGTACAGCCAGGCCTCGGTGGCCAGCTTCTCCAGCGATGCGTCCGTCATGCGTCTCTCCCGGGGGCCGCGGCGTTTCTCGTTCCGGCCCGACGCTACGAGCGTGCCCCGGCGGCCGCGCGACGGATCCGCCGGACGGGTGAGGCGCCCGGTGGTCCGTGCGCCGCCGTCACGGGCGGCCGGCCCGGATCCTTCGTGCCGGGCCGTGGTGCGGGCGCAGGGCGCGCGGGCGGGCGATGACGACGCGGGAGGGGGTGGGGGCCGGCGGGCCCTCGACGGCCGGCGCGGGGGCGGTCCGTGCCTGGGCGCGGCTGAGCAGGATCACCCCGCGTACGGCCGCGGCGGCGCCGAGCAGCGCGGGGATCAGCCCGAGCGTGCCGCCCTGGAGCCGCTCCCCCAGCAGCGCCAGTCCGATGGCCGCGGCGGCGACCGGGTTGGCGAGGGTGACGACGGCGAGGGGTGCGCCGAGGCCGCCCCGGTAGGCGGTCTGGGAGAGGAGGAGTCCGCCCGTCGCGAAGGCCGGGACGAGGACCGCGACGACGACCAGGCGCCAGGTGAACAGCGGGCCGGTGGTGTGGTCGGTGACGGCGACCGTGAGGGTCTGGGTGAGGGCCGAGGCGACGCCCGAGGTGATCCCGGACGCGGCCGCGTGCCGCAGCCCCGGGCGGGTGCCGGGGCGGCTGAGTCCGGCGACGAGGGCCACGGTGGCGGCGCCGACGGCCAGCGCCTCGACGAGGGTGAGCGTCTCGTGCGGCGCCGTGCCCCCAGCGGCGGCGAGGAGGGCGCCGAGGCCCAGCAGGGTCAGCAGGGTGCCGTGCCATTCGGTGCCCGAGACCCGGCGGCCCGCGGCGCGGGCCCCGAGCGGGACGGCGGCCACCAGGGTCAGCGCGCCCAGGGGCTGGACCAGGGTCAGGGAGCCGTACTTGAGCGCGGCGACGTGCAGCAGCGCGCCGCCGGCGTTCAGGCCGACGGCCGCCCACCAGGTCCCGCGCCCGAGGAGGCCCAGGATTCCGGTGCCGGGCGGGGTGCGTCCGGCGAGCCGGGCCTGCGCCACCGCGGCCGAGGCGTAGGCGACGGCGGAGACGAGCGAGAGCGCGACGGCGGCCGCGGTGGCGTTCACCGGCGTGTTCCGGCGGAGGCGTATCCCGTGGACGTACGGGGGGCGGACGGGCCGGGGACGCGTGCGGTGGTGCCGTACGGGGTGGCGGGGGCCGGGGCGCCGTTCGCGGACGGCCACGGCAGCGGGGCGCGGACCGGTCCGGTGCGCGGCAGCCGCAGCGCCGCGAAGGCGACGGAGAGCAGCGCGGCGACCACGAGGGAGTCCATCCAGTAGTGGTTGGCGGTGCCGACGATGACCAGGAGGGTGATCGCCGGGTGCAGCAGCCAGAGCCAGCGCCACCGGGAGCGCGTGGCGACGACGAGGCCGACGCCGACCATGACGGCCCAGCCGAAGTGCAGGGAGGGCATCGCGGCGAACTGGTTGGCCATGGAGTCGGTCGAGGGCGTGGCTCCGTACACCGTCGGTCCGTAGACCTGGCCGGTGTCGACCAGGCCGGTGGCGGCGAGGAGGCGCGGCGGGGCCAGCGGGAAGACCAGGTGGAGGGCGAGCGCGGCGCCGGTGAGGACGGCGAGGATGCGGCGCGACCAGAGGTAGTGGAGCGGGCGCCGCCAGTAGAGCCAGGCGAGGAAGAGCAGGGTCGCCGGGAAGTGCACGGTGGCGTAGTAGGTGTTGGCGGCGTGGATCAGCGTCTCGTTGTGGAGGAGCAGGTCCTGGACCAGGCCCTCGCCGGGCAGGTGCACCGCCCGTTCCAGGTCCCAGACGCGCCCGGCGTTGTGGAAGGCCTCGTCGACGTGGCCGTTGGCCGCCTGGCGGCCGAACTTGTAGACGACGAAGAGTCCTACGACGAGAAGAAGCTCGCGGACGAGGGGCGGTCGGGCTGTGGTGTCCGGCTCTCGATCGGCGGGCCTGCTACCGGCGAACATCACCCGGTGCCCCTTTGCTGACGAACGGTGGATCGAACGGCGCGGGAAGGTCCCGCACCTTATCGATACGCCAGTGTACCGATACGCGACCGTATCGGAACACGCGCGTATCGGTACACTGGCGTATCGAAGGCCTCGCCGCAGAGAGGGAACGCGCATGTCGTCGCAGAAAACGGAGCCGGACCAGGCCACCGCGTCGCGCCGCTCGAAGATCACGCCGGAACGGGCCCAGGAGCTCTACACCGCCGTGCTCGACATGCTGCGGGAGAACGGCTACGAGTCCCTGACCATGGAGGGCGTGGCCGCCCGGTCGCGCTGCGGCAAGTCGACGCTCTACCGCCAGTGGGGCTCGAAGCCCGAGCTGGTGGTCGCGGCGCTGAACGGGACGCGGCGCGGACTGCTCCGCCGGATCGACACGGGCACGCTGGCGGGCGACCTGCGCGAGGCGGCCCGCGCGATCGGCCAGGGCTCCGGGCGGGACACCCCGCTGATGCTCGCGCTGAGCCATGCCGCGCTGCAGAGCCCCGAGCTGCTGTGCGCCATGCGCTCCTCGCTGATCCTGCCGGAGCTGGCGGCGATCGACGCGATGGTCGCGCGGGGCGTGGAGCGCGGCGAGGTCGCGGCGGACAATCCCGCCGTGGAGTTCGTCTCCGCGCAACTGCTGGGCGTCATGCGCGCCCGCCCGCTGCTGGACTGCGCGTACGCGGACGAGACCTTCCTCGTCCGCTTCGTGGAGGGGTCCGTGTTCCCCGCACTCGGCCTGGACGCACAAGCGCCCGGGTCCTGAAAGACGTGGGCCGTCGTCCGAGCGGATGACGACGGTCCGCACGCGCCGCACCGTGGGGACGGGGGCGGCGCACCACCCCCGGCCGGCCGGGGGCGTCGCAGGAAGTCCCCGGCCGGCCGGTGCGTTTTCCCGGCTTCGCACCCCTCTCCTTTTCGTCCTCTTGACGATATGCGGCGCTCTTCATTATCGTCGTCATGACGAGAAAGAGGGGGTCCCATCGTGGCCGACATCACCCGGCGGTTCGGCTGGCGCCATCTGCGTTCCGCGCCCACCGCCCACATCCGCCACCACAAGCGCGGCCGGCTCGCCCACGACGGGGCCGGGCTCAGCTTCTGGTACCGCTCGCTCAGCGCCGCGCTCTCCGAGGTGCCCGTCGACGACCGCGAACTGGCCATGGCCTTCCACGCCCGCACCGCCGACTTCCAGGACGTCACGGTGCAGGCCACCGTCACGTACCGGATCAGCGACCCGGCGGAGGCGGCCGCCCGCCTGGACTTCTCCGTCGACCCGGACACCGGGGCCTGGCGCGGGACCCCGCTGGAGCAGATCGCCACCCTGCTCACCGAGACCGCCCAGCAGCACACCCTCGACGTCCTGGCCCGCACCCCGCTCGCCGCCGCCCTGGTCGACGGGGTCGCCGCGGTGCGCGAACGGGTCGCGGCCGGACTCTCCGCCGAGCCCCGGCTGCCCGCCACCGGCATCGACGTGGTCGCGGTGCGCGTCGTCGCCATCCGCCCCGAGGCCGAGGTGGAGCGGGCGCTGCGCACGCCCGCCCGTGAGCAGATCCAGCAGGAGGCCGACCGAGCGACGTACGAACGCCGGGCCGTCGCCGTCGAGCGCGAGCGGACCATCGCGGAGAACGAACTGGCCAGCCAGATCGAGCTGGCCCGCCGCGAGGAACAGCTCGTCGAGCAGCGCGGCACCAACGCCCGGCGCGAGGCCGAGGAGCGCGCGGCGGCCGACGGGGTGCGCACCGAGGCGGAGGCCGCCCGCACGGTGCGGCTGGCCCGCGCGGAGGCCGAGGCGGCCCGGGAGGCCGGTGCGGCCCGTGCCGAGGCGCAGGCGGCCTGGCTGCGGGCGCACGGCGAGGTGGACGCGGCGACGCTGCACGCGCTGGCCGCGACCCGGCTCGCGGAGAACCTGCCGCGGATCGACAGCCTCACCCTCTCGCCCGACGTGCTGACCGGGCTGCTGAGCCGGCTCGGCCGCCCCGCCCCGGAGGCCGGGGCGTGAGCCTGGCACCCCGGGCGGTCCTGGTCCACCGCACCACCGAGTACGAGGAGCTGCTGGCCCGGCACGGCACGCACGGCCAGGCGGCTTTCTTCCTCTCCAGCCGGGGCCGCTCCCTCGACGAGGTGGCCGCGCGCCACGAGCGGACCGGGCGGGCGCTGGCCGAGGTGGCGGCAGCCGTTCCGCTCACCTGGCGGCAGTCCCGGGTGGAGCGCGCCGATCTGGACCGGTTCCTCTTCGCGCCCGAGGACGTGGTCGTCGTCGTGGGGCAGGACGGACTGGTCGCCAACGCGGCCAAGTACCTCTCCGGCCAGCCCGTCGTGGGCATCGACACCGATCCGGGCCGCAACCCCGGCGTGCTCGTCCGGCACCGGCCCGCCGACGCGGCGGCCCTGCTGCGGGCGTCGGTCGCGGCGGGCGGGACGGCGGACGAGCTGACCATGGTCGAGGCCGTGGCCGACGACACCCAGCGGCTCCTCGCGCTGAACGAGATCTATCTGGGCCCGGCCGGGCACCAGACGGCCCGCTACCGGCTCGCCGGGGACCTGGCGGACGCCCCGGCCGAGTCGCAGGCCTCCTCGGGCGTGCTGGTCGGCACCGGAACCGGTGCCACCGGCTGGCTGCGTTCGCTGTGGCAGGAACGCCGCAGCGCACTGCCCCTGCCCGGCCCCACCGATCCCCGGCTCCTCTGGTTCGTCCGGGAGGCCTGGCCGTCGCCCGCCACCGGCACCTCACTGGTCGCGGGCGAGCTGGGCCGGGGCCAGGGGCTGCGGCTGACCGTCGAATCGGACCGGGTGGTGGTCTTCGGCGACGGGATGGAGTCGGACGCGCTGGAACTGACCTGGGGGCAGAGCGTGCGCGTGGGGATCTCCGCCACCTCGCTGCGGCTGACGGTATGAGCAGGCGGACGGGACGCCGCCTTCCGTAGGCTCGCTCCCGACCCGAGCGACCGAGGAGCGGCATGGACGACGACACGACCACCGGGATCCCCTCCCGCAACGCCCGCCCTCCGCAGGCCCAGGCCGCGCTGGGGGTCGGGGTGCTCGTCCGGGACGGGCGGGGGCGGATCCTGCTCGGCCGGCACCACAGCGGCACCTGGGAGCTGCCCGGCGGCAAGGTCGACGCGACGCACGAATCGGTCGCCGAGGCCGCCGCACGCGAGCTGCGGGAGGAGACGGGGCTCCGTGTGGGCGCGGACGAGGTGCGGGTCCTGGCGATGCTCCACGACTCCGTGCACGGCATCAACCGGGTGACCATGGCCGCCCTCGTCGACATCACGGCCGCCGTCCCGGAGGTCACCGAACCCCATCTGATCACCACATGGCAGTGGATTCGCCCCGAGGAACTGCCGGCCCCGCTGTTCGACCCCTCCGCACAGATCCTGGCGGCCTGGCGGCCGGATCTGGGCATCGCGCACCCGCCCGTGCACCGGCTCGACATCACCCCCGAGGCCGTCCAGGAAGAGTCCTACAGCAATTAATCATTTGCCTAGGAGTCATAGGCACCGTAGCGTCGGTCCCATGAAGGCCTTGACCGAGCGGGAAATCCGCCATGCGTTCGTCAACTGCTCCAAGGGTGAGGCGGGCCGGCTGCCGATGCCCCGCGATTTCGACGAGCTGCCCTGGGACGACCTCGACTTCCTGGGCTGGCGCGACCTGTCCGCCCCCGGGCGCAGCTACCTCGTCACCGAGCGGGAGGGCCGGCCGGCCGCCATCTCGCTGCGCTTCCCCTCCCACCAGCGCGGATTCCTGCACCGGAGCATGTGCTCGCTCTGCCTCACCACCCACCCGGGCAGCGGGGTGTCGCTGATGACCGCCCGCAAGGCGGGCCCGGCCGGCCGCGAGGGCAATTCGGTGGGGCTGTACATGTGCACGGACCTCGCCTGCTCGCTCTACGTACGGGGCAAGAAGGCGGTGGACTCCGGCGCCCGCTTCAAGGAGTCGCTGACGGTCGAGGAGCAGATCGCCCGGACGACGGCCAATCTGGCCGCGTTCATCGCCAAGCTCTACTCCTGACGGCCGGCGGTGCGCCGGGGTTCGCACGGTGCGGCGTACATGGTCAGGCCCTTGGGCGTCGGGGTGAGTTCCAGGCTCACGCCGATCTTGCGGCCCGTCCGCGCCGGGCGCAGCGTGCGCGCGCCGGCCAGGGTCGCCAGGGCGACGGGCAGCATCACATCGGCCGCGGCCGCGCCGGGGCAGTACCGGGGGCCCAGGCCGTAGGCGAGCAGCGCGGCGGGGGACGGTGCCGGCTCGGCGTCGGGGAGCCAGCGCCGCGGGTCGAACACGTCCGGGTCCGGGTAGCGGTCCCTGTCGCGGCGCAGGGATCCCAGAGGCAGCGTGACCACGGCTCCGGCCGGGATCCGCACGCCGTGGTGGGAGGTCTCGTGGCGGGTGCGGCGGACCAGGAACGGGATGCCGTGGAGGCGGGTGACCTCCTGGAGGAAGGCGGTCGCGAGCGGGAGCTGGTGTGCGTGGAGGCGGCCCGGATCGGGGGCGGCGTCGGCCTCGTCCCGGATCTCCCGCTGGAGATCCGGGTGGCGGCCCAGTTCGTAGCAGGCCCAGGCCAGGGTGGAGGCGCTGGTCTCCATGCCCGCGATCAGCAGGGCGCGGATGTCGCGCCCCACCACGTGGGGGTCGTCGGGAGCGGCGGCTTCGAGCAGGGACACCAGGTCCTGGCCGTCCGGGTCGGGCCGGTGGTGGGCGCGTACCTGGCGGACGGCCTCGTCCAGTCCGGCGAGCGCGCGGCGGCTGGAGCGGCGCCGGGGCACGGGCACCCAGGGCCACGGCGAGAGGGCGTAGCGCCAGAAGGTGCCGGCGGACAGGGTGGAGCGGGCGCCCGCGATCCCGGCCAGGGTGTCGTCGCTCAGCTCGCTGTTGAGGACACAGCTGACGAGGAGGCCGCAGGCGAGCCGGCTCATCTCCACCCGGATGTCGAGCGGCCGGTCCGCGGGCAGGCCGGCGAGCAGTTCTTGGGTGCGGGTCTGGACGCCGGGTCCGAGCGCGGTGGCCCGGGACGCGGCGAACGCGGGTCTCATCACGGAGCGACGCTCCCGGTGGGCGGCGCCTTCGAGTCCGACGATCCCGTCCTCGTTGAACTCGCGCAGGCTCGGGTCCGGGCCCCAGAACCGGAAGGTTTCTTCATCGCTGCCGACCTTGCGCAGCAGGACCGGGTCGTTGATCTGGTAGGCGGTCGCCGGGCCGGTTCTGGTCCGCACGACGGGGCCGGCCTGATGGAGGCGGGCCGCGAGGTTGGCGGGGTTCAGCCAGAACCGCAGGGCGCGGGAGTGGGTGAGCACTCCCGCGCCGGGCGGCACGGGCGGTTGTCCGGGGCAGGCTGTCCTGTCCACACGCATCGGCTTCGCCGTCCTGTCCGTGTTCGTCGGCCACCGGGACTCCGGCCGCCAGTACGGATGGGCAACGAGCGACCGCGGGGGCGGTCACGGGTGGACGGGCCCTGTCCGTCGCGGAGTTGTCGCCCGCGACGGCGCCCGGCCCGCCGGTGGATCACCGGTCGGCGGCCTTCGTGTACGGGAGCACCAGCCGGGAGGGGTGCGCCGCGTCGCGGTAGATCTTGTGCGTGACGGGGCGGCCCACCGGCAGGTGGAAGGCGTCCGGCGGCAGCAGGGCGTTGTGGTCGTCGGCGAGGGGTTCGGCGTTGGACAGCTCCGCGACCAGCCGGTGGCCGGGGAGGAGGGTGGCGGCGAAGGGGTAGACGCGCAGGACGTACTCCTCGATCCTGCCCGGCTCGACCGGGACCGCCCGGGTGTGCGGATGGTGGGGATCTCCGTCGGTGGTGCGTTCCGCGTCGAGTTCGCGGTGCGAGGCCTTCAGGTAGGCCGTGGTGAGGAGCTGGCGTCCGCCGCCGGGGGCCTCGTCCCACATCCGCAGGACGAGGTTGGTGTCGGGCTGGTCGATCTCCATGAAGAGGTGCGCGGCGCCCTGGCCGATCATCTCGGTGGGCTCGGTGAACGGGGCGGTGGACCAGCTGAGGATCTCCACCTTGTCGGTCACGGTGAGCGGGGCCTGGTAGAAGCCGTCGGGGGCGGCGTGCTCCGCGCCCATCCGCTCGGGCTCGGGCGACAGGGCGCGGCGCGGGCGGAGGTACAGCGGGCGGTGCTCGACCGGCCTGGGCGGCCAGGTGGTGCCGGTGACGGTCTCCCGGGAGCCCTCGACGTGGACGGTGACGGCGGGTTCGTCCATGACGCCGTTGTCGATGCCCTTCAGCCAGTACGCGTACCAGCGGAACATCTTGTCGTGCTCCTCGACGAAGGGGCGCGACTGCATCGGCGGGTAGGGGCCGATGTCCAGCTTCTTCGGGCCCTTCAGCGCGTGGAAGGTCTCGATGGTGCCGTCCATCGTCCAGCCGCGGCCCTGGTCGATCTGGAGCCAGACGGGGATGTCGACGCGGGGTGCGAGCGTGACCGGGTTGCGCTCCTCGTACCAGTCGCCGTCGACCTCGTTCATGACGATGTCGAACCAGGCCTCGTGGTTCTTGGGGTAGGTGAGGACGTGGACGAGGTTGGGCCAGGCGGCGACGTCCGGGTCGCGCAGCCGTTCGGCGACGCGTTCCCTGATCTCCTCGGGCGTGTACGTCTCCAGCATGCGGGACTTGACGCCGTCGGTGAACGCCCAGCCGGAGTCCCCGCCGCGGCCCTCGCGGGCGGCGCGCGGCATGAACCACATGACGCCGCCGTGGTAGGTCGTCTCGTAGAAGTCGTAGTGGCCGCCGCTGACGAAGATCGCCTTGAGGCTCGGCGGCCGTTCGGCGGCGGCCAGCACCTGCATGGACCCGAAGTAGGAGATGCCGATCATGCCGACGTTGCCGTCGCACCACGGCTGGGCGGCGACCCATTCGATGAAGTCGTACGCGTCCTCGCCGAGCGGGACACCACCGGCGTTGTAGTTGCCGATGTGCTCCCCCTCCGAGGCGCCGGAGCCGCGCAGGTCGCCGATGACGTGGACGTACTCCTCCTCGACGACCCGGGCGATGTCGCCGGCCTCGATGCAGCCGTCCCACATGGGGCTGGGCCTGCGCTGCGGCGGGGTGGTGAGGGCGAGCGCCTGGAGTTCCTTGCCGTACGGGCTGAGCGCCACGAGCGCCGGACGGGGCCTGTCCTCGACTCCGCTGTACGCGTCGGCGGCCAGGGTCACCCCGTCGCGCATGGGCACGCGCAGGTCCTTGCGCACGGCGATCCGCTGTCCGCCCGCCTGGATCGTGTGGTGGTCGGTCATGGTGCGAAGCTCCTGTGCGACGAGTGCGGGTGGTGCAGGCTGCGGTAGCCGTGCATCGAGGTGAAGAACGGTGAGGGTTCGAGGGCCGGGTCGCCGGTGTAGCCGAGTTCCTCGGCGGCGCGGGCGAACGGGGAGTACGGCGAGTCCGTCTCGCGCGGCCCGTCCGCGAGACAGCCGCAGGCCGCCGCGCCGACCCGGGCCTCGGCCTCCAGGCTCTGGGTCAGGGCCTCCCGGGCCTGCTCGGCGTCGAGTTCCACGCCGTACGGGGTGCCGTCGGCCCGGCGGTAGGGGTGGCCGAGGTAGAGGTGGCGGGGGCGCAGCGCGTCGCGGACGTAGACCAGTCCGGCGCGGTAGGCGGCGGGGTCGGTGTATCCGGGGAAGCCGTTGGCGGCGCCGTGGACCTGGACCGCGTCCCCGACGAAGACGTCGCCCTGGCCGTCGAGGGCGTAGGCGACCGATCCGGGGGTGTGGCCGGGCAGGGCGTGCACGGAGACGGTGGTCCCGCCGCCGAGGTCGAGGGATTCGCCGCCCCGGACGAGCAGGGTGGGTTCCATCTCTCCGGAGATGACGGCACGGGTGGCGGCGTCCACCCCGGAGCCGTCGCCGCCGAGGTAGCGGCCCCGGCCCGCGAGGTATTCGTCCACATGGGCGCGGCGCGAGCGGAGCATCGGGGCGTCGGCCTCGTGGATGACGACCCGGGCGCGGCGGCCGGTGCGTTCCCACAGGTCGTACGCGCCGCCGATGTGGTCGATATGACCGTGGGTCAGCAGGATCCAGCGGATGTCCTCGACGCGCCGGCCGAGGGCCTCCAGGGCGGGGACCATGCCTTCGGCGGGCGAGGTGGCGATGCCCGTGTCGACGACGGCGGGCTCGGGTGCGTCGATGTAGAAGCTGTAGAGGCCGAAGCGGCCCCACGGCGAGAACATCGGATGGACGGTGGCGGTGGGAGGCATGTCTGCTCTTTCCGGACTCGTACGGGGGGCCGCCGCGGTCAGAAGGCGCTGAGGAAGTCGCGCGTCTCGGTGAAGACGCGCCGGTACGCGGGGATCCCGGAGAAGTGCTGGACGAAGCCGTGGCCCGCGCCCGCGTACCGGCTGACCGTCGCGTCGACCCCGGCCTCCCGCAGCCGCCGCCCGTAGAGTTCGCCCTCGTCGCGCAGCGGATCGTGCTCGGCGGTGACGACGAGGGCGCGGGGCAGCCCGCGGAGGTCGGTCCGGCGGATCGGCGAGACGCGGGGGTCGGCCGGGTCGGCTCCGCTGTCGAGGTAGAAGGCGTTGAAGGGCTTCAGTCCGGCGGTCTCCAGGCCGTAGCCGACGGCGTTCTCGCGCAGCGAGGGGTAGCGGTCGGTGTCGAAGTCCAGGTCGAGCGAGGGGTAGTAGAGGATCTGGTGGGTGATCCGGTCGAAGCCCTCGTCGTGGGCGCGGGCCGCGACGGCGGCGGCGAAGGTCCCGCCCGAACTGTCCCCGGCGACGGCCAGGGTGGTGCCGTCCCAGCCGAGCGGGTCGTCCTCCCCCGCGGCCCAGCGGACCACGGCGTAGCAGTCGTCGAGCCCGGCCGGGAAGGCGGCCTCGGGGGCGAGCCGGTAGCCGGCGGAGACGACCTTGAGGCCGGTCTCCTTCGCGAGGGAGCGCGCGATGTGGTCGTGCGTCTCCAGGCTGCCGAGGAAGAAGGCGCCGCCGTGGAAGTAGACGAGGACGCCGTGCCGGCCGGCCGGGGCGGGGGTGTAGACGCGTACGGGCACGTCGCCCGCCGGGGTGCGGGCGGTGCGGTCCTCGACGGCGTGGAGCGGGAGGCGTTCGGCGAGCGGGGCAACGTGTGCCTCGTCGGCGGCGCGCATCGCCACCGGGTCGAGCGGGCCGGGGGGCGGCGGGGGCAGCGAGGCCACGAACGCGGCGATCTCGGGGTGCAGGGCCATGGGTTCAGTCCTTCGGTGCGGCGGTCGCGGGGCGCTGGCCGGGGAAGACCTCGTCGATCTCGTCCTCGGTCCAGCCCTGGCGCGAGACGGCCTGGAGCCGGTCGGTGACCGGCTTGCGGGTGGCCTGGTAGAGGGTCAGCGCCTGCGGAACGGAGTCGGCCTCGCGCAGTGCGTCGGCGAGCGCACCGGCGTCCTCGACGGCGGAGTTGGCGCCCTGGCCCTGGTGGTGGAGCATCGAGTGGGCGGCGTCGCCGAGCAGGACCACGCAGTCCGAGTGCCAGGTGTCGATGGGGTCGATGTCGTACACGGCGCGGATGTTGACGCCGGCCATGTCGAGTTCGCGGGTGATGGCGACCAGCCGCTCGTCGAAGCCCTCGACGGTGGCGAGGAGGTCGTCCTTGGTGACCTCGGGGACCCAGGTGCCGTCCGGGCACAGGGCGGTGATGTCGAAGGAGACCTGGTCGCGGTGGCGCAGCGGCAGCAGGTAGATCTTGGTGCCCCGGCCGATGTACATCCGCAGGTCGTCGTCGGTGACCATGCCGTGGGCGTCGTCCAGGGAGATGACGGCGCGGTAGGCGTGCTCGCCGGAGAAGACGGGCTCCTTGTCGCTGAAGAGTTCCCGGCGCACGACCGACTTGATGCCGTCGGCGCCGATGACGAGGTCGGCCTCGACGCGGGCGCCGTGGGCGAAGGAGAGGACGGCGCGGTCGCCGTTGTCCGTGATGCTCTCCAGTTTGTGGCCGAGGTGGACCATGCCCTCGGGGAGGACGCCGAGGAGGGCGTCGATGAAGTCGCCGCGGTGGATCAGATGGGTGTGGATCTGCTCGCCGGCCGGCGGCCAGGTCTCCTTCATGATCGGGTCGCAGGCGGGCGTCAGGATCTCGAAGTGCGCGCTCGGGGAGGTGACCTTCGCGATGGCGTCGAAGATGCCCCACTCGCGGAAGCGGTTCATGGTGGCGGGGCGCAGCCCGATGCCGGCGCCCGCCTCGCGGATCTCGGCGGCCTGTTCGTAGACGTCGACCCGGGCGCCGAGGAGGCTGAGGGCCTTGGCCGCGGAGGCTCCGCCGTAGCCGGCGCCGACGACGGCGATCCTGAGGTTCTGGAGGTCGGAGAGCTGCATGGTGGTTCTCTCTACTTCTGGAGGGTGAGGAAGTCGGCCGGGTTGTCGACGAAGAGCGTCCTGATCGCGGCCTCGTCGAGGCCGGCGGCGCGGAGGTCGGGGACGAGGTCCTCGAAGAGGTAGTTGACGGTGTGGCCCTTGACGCCCGGCCAGCCCAGCGGGGAGCAGTTGGCGTCGGCGGAGGCGAGCACCTGGGTGAGGCGGCTCCGGTCGGCGCCGATGAAGCGGAGGAAGTGGGCGAGCCGTTCCTTGCGGGGGCGGGCCCAGAAGGGCGGGTCGGGCAGCTCGGTCTCGTAGCCGAAGGTGTCGAATCCGATGCGTCCGCCCTGTTCGGCGATCCACACGTCGCGGGTCTTGTCGGCGTTGACGCCGTCGTCGACGTGGCCGAACAGGACGCGGTGGAGCGGGAGTCCCTCCTCGCGGAAGATGGCGACGGCGTTCTCGGCGTCGATCGCGAGGTGGGTGAGAACGGGAACGCCGGTGGTGAGGGCGGCGCGCGCGGCGGCGCGGTAGATGCGCTTGTCCAGGTCGGTCATCCGACCGCCCCGGCTCACCCCGACCTTGATGACTCCGGCGCGGCTTCCGGTGTTCCCGATGCCGACGGTGGTCTCGTGGACGAACTGCCGTGTCAGATAGTCCACATCGGCCCGCGCGAAGTGCGGCAGGGCGGTGTCGCCGCCGACGAAGCCGGTGCAGGCGACGATGTGGACGCCGGTCCTGGCGGACAGGGACTTGTAGTAGTCGACGTCGCGGCCGTTGCAGATGCCGGTGGCGTCGACGAAGGTGCCGCCGCCGTTCTCGTGGAACGCGCGGAGCTTCGGCACGGTCTCGGCGTAGCGCTCCTCGGGGGTCTTCCACCACCGGGTGTCCAGCTCGGAGCCGGGCATTCCGTAGCCGATGTGCTCGTGGACGGCCACGAAGCCGAGTTCCTCGGCCGGGACCGTCCCGAGGACGGTGTTCACTCTCGACACTGCACTCACCTTTGAACGAAGAAACGTGACGGGGGGGGGTACGCGGAGCCGCGCTCAGCGCACGGACAGCAGGTCGCGCGGGTTGTCCACGAGAATCCGCCGGATGTCCTCCTCGCCGAGACCGTGCGTCCTCAGGAGCGGGACGAACACGGTCAGCACCTGGCTGTAGGGGAGGCCGTTGCCGGTGTGGCCCTTGGCCACCCCGGTGGCACCGGCCGACAGCAGGACGCGGTCGCCGTGTCCGTCGCGTACGAGGGCGGCGACGAGCGCGGCGCGTTCGGCGTCGCCGATGTGGTCGTCGTCCTCGGTGCCGACGTGGTCGAAGGCGGCGTACGCGCCCGCGCGGGCGACCGCCTCGGGGGCACCGGCGGCGACGGCGTCGCGCCGGTCGAGTCCGGCGACGGCGATCCGGCCGGCGGGCAGGTCCTCGTCGAGGGCGAGGCCGAGGTCGTGGAGGGCGTCGGCGCCGAAGCGGACGGAGAGCGGGACGCCGGTGGCCAGGGCGGTGCGGGCGGCGCCACGCAGCAGGCTCTCGTCGGTCGCGGTGGCGCCCGTGCGGGTGGCGGCGGTGGCGACGAGCCCGGCGGCGGCGCGCCGCTCGACGCGGGGCACGACCATGCCCTCGGTGATCTCGGCGGTGAACAGGGCCGCGAACTTCTCGGCGGGCCAGGGGGTCGGGGGGTTGGTCTGCGGGGTGAGGAAGTAGCCCCCGAGCATCTCCTCGGGGCCCTGTCCGGTGGAGGCGACGAGGTGGACGCCGGTGGTCCGGGACAGGGCCTCGTAGAGCGGGAGGTCCCGGCCGTGGAACATGCCGGTGCTGTCGACGACGGTGCCGCCGCCGTGTTCCCGGAAGTCCGTGAGTGCGGCGGCCAGGGTCTCGAAAACCTCGGCGCGGTCGATCGTGATGTCGAAGGCGTACTCCGCGCCCGGCACCACCGACAGCAGTGCCTCGTGGACCGCGACGACGCCCAGCTCCTCGGCGGCCACCGGTCCCAGGACGGTGTTGACGGTGTTGGTCTTGAGGCTCATGCCTGCCCTCACAAGTACGGGTGGGGTGCGTCGCACCTTGTGGCAGTCACCGTAGCCATTCGCTTTACATGGCGTCAATGAAACAGACACTTAGAAAAAATAATCACCTTGCAGTGCATTGAGCTGCTGAGACGTCACGTGGCCACGTGCACAGGGGGCCGTACGGGCGGCGGAAAGAGCAGGTCGCGGGCATGCGTCGGGAGCGGTCGGCCTGATTCGGTCGACCGCGATCCACTGGGTGCCGCTCCTCGCGCTCGGGGCGCTACGGAAGGAGGGATCGGTGACGTGGGCAGCGGGACCCTGGTGCGGGCCCGGCCGCCGGGGGGCGTCGGGGACTCGTGAGCGGGGCGCTCAGTTCAGCAGGGCGGCCCAGCTGGCGGTGAGTTCGCCGAGCATCTGCTCCCGGGTGAGCTTCCAGTCGGCCCGGTCCCAGTGCTGGGCGACGAAGTCCAGCTGGGCCATGGCCAGGACGCCCCGGAAGTGCCGCTGGTGCGGCTCCAGCCGGCCGGCCTCCGTCAGCCCGTCCTCGATGTCGCTGACGGCCTCTTCCAGCCAGCGCTCCACGAGGTCGGTGAGGTCGGGGTCGACGACCGCCGCGTCCCGGCCGATCCGGATGATGGGGCGGATCGCCGGCCAGCTGTCGGCGGTCCGTCCGAGCCAGGCGGCGATCGCCTCCGGGGACCCGTCGGCGACGGTGGCCACCAGGCCGAGCGCGGTGGAGCCGTGCTCGGGCGAACCGACGCGCTGGAGCGCCTCGTTGAGCTGTTCGTCGATGAGCGCCTGCATCAGCTCGCTGCGGGAGGAGAAGTAGGCGTAGAACGTGGCGCGCGTGGTGCCCGCCGCGGTCGCGATGTCGTCGACCGTGGTGACGGCGTACCCCTTCGTCTTGAACAGTTCGAGGCCCGATTCCAGCAGCAGCCTGCGGGTCATCCGCTTCTGCGCCTCACGAAGGTTCGCCATGCACGGATCCTAACGCGCCGGCGCCCGCCGGCCGCACGCACCGGATGCCCCGCACACAGGGCGTCGTCTCTCCTGACACCGCGCACGGCGACGGGCCGCGGCCGGGTCACACCAGGTCGACGTCCAGCCGTTCGCGCAGGCCGGCGAGCGTGATGCCGTACGTCTCCAGAACCCTGACGCCGTCCGGGCCGGGCTCGAAGACGCCGTGGTCGGTGTAGACGCGGCTGACGCAGCGGGCACCGGTGAGCGGACAGGTGCAGGCGGGGACGAGCTTGGGCGCGCCCTCGCGGGTGAACAGCCGCATCATCACCAGGACCTCCCGGGCGCCGACGGCGAGGTCCATGGCGCCTCCGACGGCCGGGATCGCGTCGGGGTCGCCGGTGTGCCAGTTGGCGAGGTCGCCGCGGGCGGAGACCTCGAAGGCGCCGAGGACACAGACGTCGAGATGGCCGCCGCGCATCATCGCGAAGGAGTCGGCGTGGTGGAAGTAGGCCGCGCCGGGCCGTTCGGTGACCGGGACCTTCCCGGCGTTGGTGAGGTCCGGGTCGATGTCGTCGCCGGTCGCGGCGGGGCCCATGCCGAGCATGCCGTTCTCGGTGTGCAGCACGATGCCCGCCTCCGGCGGGAGGTGTTCGGCGATCCGGGTCGGCTGCCCGATGCCGAGGTTGACGTACGAGCCGGGCGCGATGTCCCGGGCGATCCGGGCGGCGAGTTCGTCGGTGGTGAGCGGTCCCCGGTCCGCGTGCTCGAAGGGCGTCGTCGTGGTGGTCGTGGACGTCATCAGCGGGCTCCCCGCACGGTCAGGTGCCGGGGTTCGGCACGGACGAGTCGGTCGACGTGGATGCCGGGTGTGACCACGGTCTCGGGGTCGATGGCCCCGGCGGGCACGATCTCGGCGACCTGGGCGACGACCGTGCTGGCGGCGGTCGCCATGACCGGGCCGAAGTTGCGGGCGGTCCTGCGGTAGACGAGGTTGCCCAGGGTGTCGGCGCGGTGCGCCTGGATCAGGGCCACATCGCCCTTGATCGGGTGTTCGAGGACATGGACGCGTCCGTCGATCTCCCGGGTCTCCTTGCCCTCCGCCAGCGGGGTGCCGGCACCGACCGGGCAGTAGAAGGCACCGATCCCGGCACCCCCGGCCCGCATCCGTTCGGCAAGGGTCCCCTGCGGGACGACCTCCAGCTCGACCCGTCCGGCCCGGTAGAGCCCGTCGAAGACGTGGGAGTCGCTCTGCCGGGGGAAGGAGCAGACGATCCTGCGGACCCGGCCGGCCGCGAGCAGCGCGGCCAGTCCCACGTCGCCGTTCCCGGCGTTGTTGGAGACCACGGTCAGATCCCGGGCGCCCTGCCGGATCAGGGCATCGATGAGGTCGAACGGCATACCGGCCAGGCCGAATCCGCCGACCAGGACCGTGGCACCGTCCTGGACGCCGGCCACGGCCTCGTCGGTGTTCGCGGCGATGGTCGTGATCATGCCGGGACCTCCTCGCACGCTGCCGGTTCCCCGGGACGGGCGGGGGCGCGGCCTCCGGTGCTCGGATCGGGGCCGCCGTCGTCGGCGGGAGGGGTGGCGAAGGCCATGGTGTCGTCCTCGGATCGCGGGAAGAGAGGGTGGGAGGGGCGGGGGCCGGCGCGCCCCGCCGGAGCGGGCCCAGCCTGCGCCGGGTCGCTCTGCGGAACATGTAGATTCTGGACAGCAGAACACGTGCCCTGGGTGTGCGCGGGCCCGCCGGGTCCGCCGCCGGGACCGGTCCGGTGCGAGGAGGCCCCGTGGACAAGCCGCTGAAGACGCCCCCGCCGTACCCCATCGCGAGCGTCGACCACGCGCTCAGGGCCGCGACGATGCTCCAGCTGGAGGGCGCGGCGACCGTCTCGCAGATCGCCGAACGGCTGGGGGTGGCCCGGTCCACCGCCCACCGGATCCTGGCGATGCTCGTCTACCGGGACTTCGCGGTGCGCGACGAGAGCCGGGTCTACCGGGCGGGCCCGGCCCTGGAGCTGGCGGCGCACTCGCAGTCGCAGGTCTCCCGGCTGCGCGCGGCGGCGCTGCCCCATCTGCACCGGCTGGTGAGCCTGCTGGACGAGACGGCGAACCTGACGATCCGGACCGGGGACACGGCCCGTTTCATCGCCAGCGTGGAGAGCGGGCAGGCGCTGCGGGTGGGCTCGCGCGAGGGCATGGTGTTCGCCGCCCACCGCACGACGGCCGGGCTGCTGCTGCTCGCCGCCCTGGACGACGACGAGCTGGCGGAGCTGTACGCGGAGGGCCGCTACCGCGACCGCCCGGCGGACCGGCCGGATCTGGCGCGGCTCCGCCCCGAGCTGCGGCGCGTCGCGCGCACCGGCTTCGCGGTGAACCAGGAGCGGTCCGAGCGCGGGCTGGTCGCCGTGGGCGTTCCGGTGCACGGCGCGGACGGCACCCCGCAGGCGGGCCTGTCGGTCTCGCTGCCCAGCGTGCGCTACGACGCGCACGACCTTCCGTCGCTGGTCGCGACGCTCGGCGCGGCGGCGCGCGCGATGGAGGCGGATCTGCGCGCGGCGGAGTGATCCGCCGCGTGAGGAGCCCGGGACCGCCGGGTATACAGCTGCCGGCCGCGGGGCCGCCGGCAACGGGGGCATGACGCGCGCGTCCACCACGCTCCGGGCCGCCGCTCTCGGGGCCGTCGTTAGCCGGGCCGTCACGCTCCGGGCCGTCGTGGGCGCGGCCGCCCCGCCCGATGCCATGACGTCGAGGCTATTCACCACATGCCACGAACATTTCATTGACACAGTGTATGGCGAAGTGTCATTCTCCACGACACCGCGCCGGATCCGAGCCGTGGCTCCACCCCCTCGACCACGAGCACGGCACCGGGCGCGCACGACGAGCGACGCGCGACGCTCCCCTCTCCCCCCTCCCCTCGCTACGGCCGTCGGCCGGAGCCCGCCCCGCCCGGTGGCGGGGCACTCGCCCCTTCCCAGCCAGGGAGAACAAGCAATGACGCTCAACAACGGGACGACGACGTCCTCCGGCCCAACCGCGGGGGCCGCCCGGAGGCCGGGCTACGCGGGAACGCTGGCTGCCACCAGCTGTGCGGTGTTCGTGGCACAGGTCGCCAACGCCCTGCCGGCCTCGCTCAACGGCCTCTTCCAGCAGGACCTGAACACCCACGGCTCCCAACTGACCTGGATCACCTCGGCCTTCATGATCGCCGTGGTGTGCTTCGAGTTCACCTTCGGCGTGCTCGGCGACCGCTTCGGCCGCAAGCGGCTCGTCGCGGCCGGCGCCGCCCTCGTCGCCGTCGGCAGCTCCGTGGCCGCCCTGGCGCCGACCGTGCAGGTCCTGTGGGTGGGTGCCGCACTCAACGGCCTCGGCGCCGGCGCGCTGTTCCCCGGCTCGCTCACCATGCTCGTCTCGGTCACCCGTACCGCCCGGGAGCGGGCCCAGGCCGTCGCGCTGTGGACCGGCTTCCTGTCGGCGGGCGCGGCCCTGTCACCGCTGCTCGGCGGGATGTTCGCCGAGGTCGGCTCCTGGCGCGGCTCCTTCTGGGTCCTCGTGGGCCTCGCGGCGGTGAGCATGGCGCTCACGCTCGTCCTGACCACCGAATCGCGCTCTCCGGAGGGGCGCTCGCTGGACATACCGGGCCAGATCACCTTCGCCATCGGTCTGATCCTGGTGCTGTACGCGGCCGTCGAGGGCCCCGAGTCCGGCTGGACGACGCTGCCCGTCCTGCTGTCCGGGATGATCGGGCTGGTCTTCCTCGCGGGCTTCGTCCTGGTCGAGGTGGGCGCGCGGTCGCCGATCTTCGATCTGAGCCTGTTCCGCAACCGGGCCTTCACGGTCTCGTCCCTGGTCGCCGTGATCGGCATGCTCGCGTTCCTCGGCGCCTGCTTCGCGACCAGCATGTGGCTCGGCCCGGTCCAGCACCAGGACCCGCTGCGCGTCGCGATCCCCTTCCTGCTGCTCCAGGGGCCCGCGTTCGTGCTGATCCCCGTCGTCTCGCGGCTGCTCCACCGGGTGGCCCCGACCTGGCTGCTGACCTCGGGCTTCGTCCTGATGTCCGTCGGATGCTTCCTGTGCACCGGTCTCGATGTGACGGACCCCGGCCTGACCGCGTTCCTCGTGCCGGACCTGCTGATCGGCATCGGCTTCGCGCTCTGCGTCAGCTCCGTGACGGCGGTGGCCCTGGACAGCGTGGAGCCGAAGCTGGCCGGCATGGCGAGCGCGACCACCAACATGCTCCGCGACCTGGGATTCGCGCTCGGCCCCGTGGTCGTCGGCGCGGTCGCCCTGAGCAAGGCCGGATCGGCGTTCACCTCGAAGCTGAGCGGGGCGGACCTGCCCGCCGAACAGCTCGGCGCGGCGCGCGGGATCGCCGCCGAGGGCGGGCCGATCGCCGTGAACAGCCTGCCGCCGGGCACCCCCGGTTCGGCGGCGCACGGCCTCGCCCTCGACGCCCTGGGCCACGGCTTCACCACCGCGTTCCTCATCTGCGGTGCGGCGGCCGCGGTGGCCGCGGTCCTGACGTTCGTCGGGATGATCGGGCTCAAGCACCGTCCCGTGTCCGGCGCGACGGACGGCGAGCCGGCCGCCGCCGCTCCCGCTCCGGCTACGGCGTGACGGCCCCGCACCCGGGACCGGCCCGCCCCGTGCGCGGTGCCGGTCCCGGTGCGGGAGCGCCCTCGGACGCCGTTCAGCGGCGGCGGCGCCGCTCCCCCGGATCGCATTTGGCCTTGAGGGCCGCGAAGAAGACCGGCAGCTTGTCGACCATGGACCGGGGCACCGGTGTCGTCTGGACGGTGCCCCGGTCCACGTCCTGGAGGACGAGCGTGAACCCGCCGTTCTCCTCGACGAGTTCGGCGGCGTAGAGCAGTCTCCCGGCGGAGGCGTCCGCATCCGCGTACGCCTCCGCCTCGCTCAGGGTCTGTGTCACGGCCGTCCTCCGTCTTCCGCTCCGACACCGGCCGGGACCGCCCGGCCGAGGGTGTCGTGGAGCCACGCGGTCCACTCCTCGGTCGCCCGCTCCTCGTCGGCGTCCTCGGCGAACAGGTGGTGGCCCAGCCAGATCGGTACGTTCCAGCTGCTGCCGTTGAAGAAGCGGTACAGGGCGTCCGGGCCGCGCAGCCCGAGGAAATCGGGTCCGGTCCAGTCCACGACCGCCTCGACCGGCCCGTTCCCCGGTCCGGGGACCAGGAGGGGGAAGCGGTCTCCCGCCACGGCTCCGTCCGGCACGCCCAGGCGCCGGCGCAGTGCGGCGAAGTCCGCCGGATCGGCGGTGGGTTCGGGGCACTGGGCGCGGACGTAGACGGCGCGCCGGCCCGCGAAGTGCCTGAGGTATTCGGCCAGGGCGTGCTGGTGGAAGTCGACGTACTTCTCGGCGACGTCCGTCTTCGCGTCCCACTGCCAGGCCTCGTCCACGACGCCCGTGTGCACCCAGTGGATACCCATGCGCAGATGGCTCGTGCCGTCGTCGGCCGGTTCCACGCGGTAGGTGAGCGTATTGGAGAAGCCGCCCTCCTGGGTCGCCTTCACGGCGAGGTGGCGCGGCGGCTCCCAGGCCAGGACGGTGGCGTCGCCCCGGGTGACCCGGCCGCCGACACGGGGCTCGATCTCCATCGGGTAGAGCCAGCCGAGGTTGCCGGGGCCGGTGGCGACCGCTTCCCAGACCTGGTCGGGCGGGGCGGGCAGCCGCTGCTCCCGGCGGACCTGGAACTCTCGGGCCATGGTCGGTTCTCCTTCTCGTCGTCTCGCCGCCGGCGGAGCGGCGGCCGTGGGATCAGTAGGACAGTGGGAGGGCGGTGAGCCGCCGTTGCAGCGGGTTGTCCCGCCACTCCGGCTCCGCCCCTTCGGCGAGCCTGAGCCGGGGCAGCCGGCGCACCAGCGTGCCGAGGGCGATCTCGGCCTGGAGCCGGGCGAGTGGGGCGCCCAGGCAGAAGTGCGGGCCGTGGCCGAAGCTGAGATGGCGGTGGCCGGGGCGGGTCAGGTCCAGCCGGTCGGGGTCCTCGAAGCACTCCGGGTCGCGGTTGGTCGCACCGAGGACCAGATAGACCAGCTCGCCCTCGCGCAGGGTCCGTCCGCCGATCTCCAGGTCCTCGGCGACGACCCGGACGATGGCCTGGGTCACCGTGTCGTAGCGGATCAGTTCGTCGACGGCGCCCCGGATCAGTCCGGGGTCGGCGCGCAGCCGGGCGAGCTGGTCCGGGTGGCGCAGCAGGGCCAGCATTCCGTTGCCGATCACATGGGTGGTGGTCTCGTCCCCGGCGGTGATCAGGACGAAGCAGGTGGAGAGCAGTTCGGAGTCGGTGAGGCGGTCGTCCTGGGCCTGGGTGGCGACCAGGGCGCTGATCAGGTCGTTGCCGGGGGCCCGGCGGCGCTGCCGGACGAGTCCGGCGAGGTAGTCCTCGTACTCCGTGATCGCCTTCTCGGACGTGTCGATGTCCTCGCTGAGCCGGCCGAAGCGGCGGAACCAGCCCTTGACGCGGGGCCGGTCCTCGTCGGGGATGCCGAAGAGTTCACAGACCACGGACATGGGCAGCGGGGAGGCGACGGCCTCGATGAGGTCCATGGAGGGGCCGGCCGCGACGGCCTCGTCGACGAGTCGGTCCACGATCCGCTGGACCCCGTCGCGCAGGGCCTCGACGCGGCGGGCGGTGAAGGCCCGGTTGGCGAGTTTGCGCAGCCGTGCGTGGTCGGGCGGGTCGGTGTTGCTCATCACCCGGCCGAGCCGGTCGGTGAGCCGGCTGAACTCCTTGAGGTCGCCGCCGAGCGCTTCGTAGGCGCGGGTCATCCTGTCGCGGTCGTTGGAGAGCCGCAGATCGCCGAGGGCACGCTCCACATCGGCGTGCCGGGTGAGGTACCAGATGCCCTGGGCGCTGCGGTGGACCGGGTCCTCGCGGCGCATGCGGGCGTAGAGGGGGTACGGGTCGCGGCGGGCCTCGGGGGTGAGCAGGGCCGCGGCGAGATCGCCGGGCCGGGCGGGGCCCGCGGTGGCGCGGGCCCCGCCCAGGGTGTCGGTGGTGGTCACCGCTGGGCTTCCATCGCCTCGGCGAGGCTCCGGGGCCGCATGTCGGTCCAGGACTCCTCGATGTGGGCGAGGCAGGCGGCGTGGGTGTCGGGGCCGTGGACGACGGTCCAGCCGGCCGGGACGTCCGCGAACTGCGGCCAGAGCGAGTGCTGGTTCTCGTCGTTGACGAGCACGAGGAAGGTGCCGTCCTGGTCGTCGAAGGGGTTGGTCATGGGTCAGTCCTCCTGGTGGGAAGGGGTGGTGTCACCGGCGCGGCCGGTGGCGTGGGCGGTCGGGGCCGCGGGCGCGGCTCCGGTGGTGCGAGGGGTGTCGGCGCCGGCCGGGCCGGTTCCGGTGGCTTCGGCGATCCGGGCGGCGAGGACCGGCCCGATCTGGGCGAGTGAGCCCGGCCGGGTCATGTGGTCGTGCCGGGTGGTGACCTCGTGGGACTCGATCCGCCCGGTGAGGTACGGGGCCCAGTGCTCCGGCCGGGCGTCGTTGGCCTCCCGGTCGATCGTGGAGTTGAAGAGCAGCAGGTCGCCGTGGTGCGTGCCGGGGACGAAGTCCACCGCCAGCTTCGAGTTGTTGATCATGATGTCGACGATCACCGCGACCTGCCGCTCGTTCAGCCCGGCCAGCGCGCTGCCGCGCCGGTTGAGGACTTCGGCGACCTCGGCGTAGGTGATCTCGCGGTCGCCCAGCTCGGCCGGGTCGACGTCGAGCACCCCGACGAGCACGTCCCGCACGGTGGGCACCGGCTCGTCGGCGAGGCCCGCGTCCTTGACGGGGTAGGCGTCGAGGATCGCCAGCAGCGCGGTCCGTTCGCCGCGTGCGTGCAGTTCGCAGGCGAGCGCGTGGGCGATGAGCCCGCCGGCGGACCAGCCGAGCAGCAGGTACGGGCCCTGCGGCTGGACCTTCTGGATGTGGTCGGCGTAGTCGGCGGCCATCTCCTCGTACGAGGCGGGCAGTTGCTCGGGCCGGCCGAGGCCGCGTGCCTGGAGGGCGTACACCGGGTGCTGCGGGCCGAGGTGGTTGAGCAGTCCGCTGTACGACCAGCTGATGCCGCCGCCCGGGTGGACGCAGAACAGCGGGGTGCCCGTCCCGGTGCTGCGCAGCGGCAGCAGGACGTCGAGCGCGTCGTCCGGGTTGTTCATGGCCAGGCGTTCGGTCAGTCCGGCCACGGTCGGCGCCTCGAAGAGCATCCGCAGCCCCAGTTCCAGGCCGAGGGTCTCGCGGACCCGGGCGGCCAGCCGGGCGGCCAGCAGCGAGTGGCCGCCCAGGTCGAAGAAGCCGTCGTCGATGCCGACGTGCTCCCGGCCCAGGACCTCGGCGAACAGCCCGCACAGCAACTGCTCCTGCGGGGTGCGGGGGCCGCGCCCGGCGCCCGCACCCCCGTACTCGGGGGCGGGCAGGGCGGCGCGGTCGAGCTTGCCGTTGGCCGTCAGGGGCAGTGCGTCCACGGTGACGAAGGCCGCCGGGATCATGTAGTCGGGCAGTTCGCGGCGGAGCCGGCCGGTCAGTTCGGCCGGTTCGGGCGCGCTGTCGGGGGCGGCCACCAGGTAGGCGACGAGACGCTTGTCGCCGGGCCGGTCCTCACGGGCGACGACGGCGGCCTGGGCGATTCCCGGGCAGCCCGTCAGGACCGCCTCGATCTCGCCGGGTTCGATCCGCTGGCCGCGCAGTTTGACCTGGTGGTCGGCGCGGCCGGCGAACTCCAGGGTGCCGTCGGGGAGCCACCAGGCGAGGTCGCCGGTGCGGTACATCCGGCTCCCCTCCGGTCCGTACGGGTCGGCGGTGAAGCGCTCGGCCGTCAGACCGGGCCGGCCGAGGTAGCCGCGGGCCACCCCCGTCCCGGCGAGGTACAGCTCACCGACCATGCCCACCGGCAGCGGCCGCAGCCGGTCGTCGAGGACGTAGGCGCGCATGTTCGCCATCGGTCCGCCGATCGGCACGGTGGCGGCGTTGTCCGCGAGGGCGTGCACGGGGTGGCGGGCGGCCAGGGTGGTGGCCTCGGTGGGGCCGTATCCGTTGACGACCTCGATGCCGGGGCAGGCGGCGCGGACCCGGGCGACGGCGGCCGGGGAGACGACGTCGCCGCCGGTCCACACCTCGCGCACCCCGGCCAGCAGTCCGGGCCGTTCCTCGGCGACGAGCCGGAAGAGTCCGGCGGTCAGCCAGAGTCCGGTGACCCCGCCCTCGGCGACGGTGTGCTGGAGCAGGTCGAGGTCGAGCTGCTCGGGCGGGGCGACGACGATCCGGCCGCCGTTCAGCAGCGGCACCCACAGCTCGTACGTCGACAGGTCGAAGGCCGTCGGGGAGTGCATCAGCACCCGCTCGTGACCGCCGCCGTGCCATTCGGGGGTGAGGGCGAGACCGACGACGTCCTGGTGGGTGACGGCGACGCCCTTGGGCCGGCCGGTCGAACCGGAGGTGTACATGATGTACGCCAACTGCTCGGGGACGCACGGCACATCGGCGGGCTCCGCGCCGCCCTCCCCGGATTCCTCCAGGGCGGTGAGCACCTCGCGGGTGAGGACCAGGGCGGCTCCGCTCTCCCGCATGATCAGGTCGATGCGGGAGGCGGGGAAGCGCGCGTCGAGCGGGACATAGGCGCCGCCCGCCCGGAGAACCGCCAGGATGGCCACGACGAGGTCCGCCGAGCGGTCCAGCAGGACGGCGACGGGGGTCTCGGGCCGCACCCCCTGCCGGACGAGCGCTCCGGCGAGCCGGGCGGAGCGTCGGTCCAGTTCGGCGTAGCTGAGCACGGTGTCGCCCGCCACCACGGCGACCGCGTCCGGGGTGGCCCGGACCTGCCGGGCGAACAGCTCGGTCACCGAGGCGCGCGGCAGCGGGGCGGCGGTGTCGTTGAATTCATGCAGCAGTCGGTGGCGTTCGTCCCCGGACAGCAGGTCGATCGAGCCGATGGGCAGGTCCGGGTCGGTGACGGCCGCGCGCAGCAGCCGCACCCAGCGGGCGAACAGCGTCTCGACGGTGTCCGGGTCGAACAGGTCGGTGGCGAACTCGACCGCGCCGACGAGTCCGGCGGCGCCGCCGTCCGCGTGGAACCGCTCGGCCAGGCTGAAGGTCAGGTCGACGCGGGCGGTGCCGGTGGGCGCCTCCACATGGCCGGTCTCCAGCCCCGGCAGGGCGAAGTCGCCGAGCGGGGCGTTCTGCAGGGCCAGCATGATCTGGAAGAGCGGGTGGTGGGCGAGCGAGCGCACCGGGTTGGCGACCTCGACCAGGTATTCGAAGGGCACGTCCTGGTGGTCGTAGGCGGCGAGGGCCTTCTGCCGGACCCGGCCGATCAGTTCGCCGAAGCCGGGGTCGCCCGCGGTGTCGGTGCGCAGCACCAGGGTGTTGACGAAGAAGCCGACGAGTTCGTCCAGGGCCTGGTCGGTGCGGCCGGCGATCGGGCTGCCGACCGGGATGTCCGTTCCGGCGCCGAGCCGGGTGAGGAGCGCGGCCAGACCGGCCTGGAGGACCATGAACATGCTGGCTCCGTGCGCGGTGGCCAGTTCGCGCAGCGCCTGGTGGAGTTCGGCGTCGACGGCGACCACGACGCGGCTGCCCCGCTGGGAGGCGACCGGCGGCCTGGGCCGGTCGGCGGCCACCAGCAACTGCTGCGGGATCCCCGTCAGTTCCTCCTTCCAGTAGGCGAGCTGGCGGGCGAACAGGCTGTCCGGGTCGTCGGTGTCGCCGAGCAGATCGCGCTGCCAGCCGGTGTAGTCGGCGTACTGCACGGGCAGCGGGGACCAGCCCGGCTCCTCGCCCAGGCGGCGCGCGGCGTAGGCGGTCGCGAGGTCGGCGGAGAGCGGGCCCATGGACCAGCCGTCGGCGGCGATGTGGTGGACGACGACGAGGAGGACGTGCCGGTCGGGTGCGAGCGCGTACAGCTCGGCGCGCACGGGCGGTTCGCCGGCCAGGTCGAAGCCGCGGCGGGCGGTCTCGGCCAGCCGCGCGGCCAGTGCGCTCTCCTCGATGTCGGTGACCGGGAGGGCGGGCCGGGCCCGGTCGGCGCTCAGCACGATCTGGTACGGCACGCCGTCGCTCTCGCGGAAGACGGTGCGCAGGCTCTCGTGCCGGGCCACGACGTCCCCGAGCGCGGCGGCCAGCGCGGCCCGGTCGAGGTCGCCGGTCAGGGTCAGCGCGAGCGGCATGTTGTACGTGGCGCTCGGACCGTCCATACGGTGGAGGAACCACAGGCGGCGCTGGGCGAAGGACAGCTCGACGTGCGCGGGGCGCGGCCGGGCGGTCAGCGCGGGCCGCGCGGTGCCGGAGCCGTCGAGACGGGCGGCGAGGGCGGCCACGGTCGGCGTCTCGAACAGGGTGCGGACCTCCAGTTCCGCGCCGAGCGTCGCCCGGACCCGGGCGGCGAGCCGGGTCGCCAGCAGGGAGTGCCCGCCGAGGTCGAAGAAGCTGTCGTCGACACCGACCCGGGCGAGGCCGAGCACTTCGGCGAAGAGTCCGGCCAGGAGTTGTTCCTGCGGGGTGCGCGGGGCCCGTCCGGCGACGGCCGGGCCCAGGTCGGGGGCGGGCAGCGCGCGCCGGTCGAGCTTGCCGCTGGCCGTCAGCGGCAGGGTGTCCAGCGCGACGAACGCGGACGGGACCAGATAGTCGGGAAGCCGTCCGCCCAGCCATTCCCGGAGGTCCCCGACGAGCGCCCCGGTGCCCCGGGCCGCGGTGGGCCGGTTGGTGAGCGCGGTGACCGGGCGGGTGGGGGTGCCGGTGGGCCGGTAGGGCTCGACGGGGGCGCCCCGGTCGGTTCCGGGGCCGACGAGGACGACGTCCAGGGCGTCGGGCTCGGTGGCCGACCAGGTGACGGAGACCCGGCGGCCGTGGGCGAGGCCGAGGGTGTGGAAGTCCTCCGGGTCGGGGAGGCCGCCCTCGTCGGGGGCGTGCAGCCGCTCGACGAGGTCGGTCAGCGGGGTGTCGCCGGTGTGCAGATCGCGGGCGAGTGCGGCTTCCCGGACGACGCGGCGGTTCGGCACCCCGGTGATCCGCAGGGTGCCGTCCGGTTCGGCGGCGAGCAGGTCCGCCAGTTCGGCGGTGCCGGTGAGCCGGCGGCCCCAGGCCAGTTCGGTGGTTCCCGCGGGGTCCGCGGCCGGGGCGGCGGGGGTCTTGCGCAGGGTCACGTCGTAGCGGTAGCGGGTCAGTTCGTTGTGGTGGTGGCCGCGCTTGATCTCGATGTCCACGGCCCCGATGTCCGTGTTCCGGTCACGCAGGACGGTGAACAGGTCCGGGTCGACGAGGAGTTCCTTCTCGACCCGGACGGTCTGCTCGACGGCACGGCGTACGGCCGCGCGGTCGGTGGTCCCCTCGGTGCGGTGGAGCTGGACGGCGGTGGCGAGGGAGCGCAGAAGTCGCGGGTTGCGTACGTCGCCGACGAAGAGCGCGCCGCCGGGGGCGAGGAGCCCCATGAGCCGTTCGACGACGTCCACGAGGTAGTCGGCGGACGGGAAGTACTGCACCACCGAGTTGATGACGACGGTGTCGAAGCCGCCTTCGGGCAGTCCTCCGGTGTCGTGCGCCGGACGGGTCTGGAGCACGACGCGTCCCGCCAGGTCCTCCCGGGCGGCGACCTGTGCGGTGAGCGCGTCGATCGCGGTGGCGGAGAAGTCGGTGGCCCAGTAGGAGTCGCAGTGCGGTGCGATCTGCGAGAGCAGGAGTCCGGTGCCGACGCCGATCTCCAGGACCCGGCGCGGGTTCAGCTCCAGGATGCGGGCGACGGTGGCGTCCCGCCATTCCCGCATCTGCTCGACGGGGATCGGCCTTCCGTCGTAACTGCTGTTCCAGCCGACGAAGTTCTGGCCGAACGCCGCTTCCTCGGCGGCGAGGGGCAGCGCGTCGTAGATGTCCTGCCACTCGCCCACGTGGTCGGCCTCGACGGCGTCGTCCCGGACGGTGTCCCGGTGCGGGACGACATAGCCGACGAGGCGGTCGTCCTGGGCGAGGACGACGGCCCGGTCGACGGCGGGGTGCTCGGTCAGGGCGGCCTCGATCTCGCCAGGCTCGACGCGGAAGCCGCGCACCTTGACCTGGTCGTCGGCGCGGCCGGCGTACTCCAGCGCGCCGTCGGCGAGCCAGCGCACCAGGTCCCCGGTGCGGTACATCCGCTCGCCGTCCGCGAAGGGGCTGGCGACGAACCGTCCGGCGGTGAGGCCGGGCCGGTCCAGATAGCCGCGCGCCAGACCGGCGCCCGCCACGTACAGCTCACCGGCGACGCCCGGCGGCACCGGCCGGAGCCGGTCGTCCAGGACGTACACCCGGGCGTTGGCGATCGGCCGGCCGATCGGCGGGGCGCCGGAGCCGGGGGTGAGCGGGTCGCTCATGGTCGCGCAGACGGTGGTCTCCGTCGGCCCGTACGCGTTGATCATGCGCCGGTCTCCGGCCCACCGGTCGACCAGTTCGGGCGGGCAGGCCTCACCGGCCACCACGAGCGTGGACACGGTCACCGAGCCGTCGGGCACGGCGGCGAGGACGGACGGGGGCACCGTCGCGTGGGTGACGCGCAGACCGGGGTCGGTCAGCGCGGACAGGGGTTCGGCGGCCGGGGGCAGCACGAGGGCGGCGCCGCTCAGCAGGGCGGTGCAGATCTCGGAGACCGAGGCGTCGAAGCTGGGCGAGGCGAACTGGAGGACGCGGCTGCCGGGTTCGATCGCGAAGCGCTCGATCTGCGCGGCGACGAGGCTGGCCACACCGTGGTGGCTGACGACGACGCCCTTGGGGCGTCCGGTGGAACCGGAGGTGTAGATCACGTACGCCGGATGCCGCACATCGAGAGCGACCCGCGGATCGGTGTCCGGCCACTCCCCCGCACCCACCGCCGACGGATCATCGACGACCAGCACCGGCCGCGCATCGTCCAGCATGTACGCGATCCGCGCCTTCGGATACGACGGATCGACCGGCAGATACGCCGCCCCCGCCTTCAGCACACCGAGCACAGCGACCACGGACTCCACGGAGCGCGGCAGCGCCACCGCGACGACTCGCTCGGGCCCCACTCCCTGGGCGATCAGCGCACGCGCGAACCGGTTGGCCCACGCGTCCAGCTCGCGGTACGTCAGCTCCCTGCCGTCGCCCACCAGGGCCACCGCATCGGGCGTGGCCGCCGCCTGCGCGGCGAAGGCCTGCGGGACGGGTACGGCAGCCACCTCGCGCGCGGTCGCGTTGCCGCGTTCCAGCAGTTGCCGGCGTTCCTCGGCGTCGAGGAGGTCGATGCGTCCGATGGGCCGGGCGGGGTCGTCGGTGATCGCTTCCAGCAGTAGGATCCAGCGCCGGACGAGGGTCTCGACGGTCGCGCGGTCGAACAGGTCGGTGGCGTACTCCACCGCGCCGGCGATCCCCGCGGGCGTCCCGTCCGGGGCGAACCGCTCGGCGAGGCTGAAGCCGAGGTCGAATTTGGCGGTGCGCGTCGCCACCGCGCCGGTGGCCACGTCCAGTCCGGGCAGCGAGAACCGGCCCATCGGGGCGTTCTGCACGGCCAGGACGGTCTGGAACAGCGGGTGGTGCGACAGCGACCGCGAGGGGTTGAGCACTTCCACCAGGTGCTCGAAGGGCACGTCCTGGTGGGCGTACGCGGACAGGGCCGTCTCCCGCACCCGGCCGAGGAGTTCATCGAATCCGGGATCGCCGCTGGTGTCGGTGCGCAGGACCAGCGTGTTCACGAAGAACCCGACGAGATCGTCCAACGCCTCATCGGTACGCCCCGCGATCGGACTCCCGATCGGAATGTCCGTCCCGGCACCCAGCCGCGTGTACAACGCGGCCAACGCCGCCTGCAGCACCATGAACAGACTCGCGCCCGAACGCCGCGCCAGGCCTGTGAGCGCGGCGTGCAGCTCCGGGGTCAGTTCCATTCCGACGTGGTCGCCGTGCCGGCCCGCGACGGCCGGACGGGGCCGGTCGGTGGGGAGCCGGAGCAGGTCGGGGAGGTCGGCGAGCTGGTGCTTCCAGTAGTCGAGCTGCTCGGCGAAGCGGCTCTCCGGGTCGGCGGCGTCGCCGAGGAGTTCGCGCTGCCACAGGGTGTAGTCGGCGTACTGGACGGGCAGCCGGGACCAGTCGGGGTCCCGGTGCTCGCAGCGGGCGGCGTACGCCTCGGCGAGGTCGCGGGCGAGGGGCCCGGTGGACCAGCCGTCGCCGGCGATGTGGTGCATCACCAGGAGCAGGACGTGCTCGTCCGGGGCGAGGGCGAACAGCTCGGCCCGCAGCGGCAGGTCCGCAGCCAGGTCGAACGGCCGCTGGGCGGACTCGGCGAGCCGCTCGGGCAGTTCGGCGGGCGAGGTCGCGGTCAGCGGGAGCGGGGGCCGGACCCCGGCCGGGTCCAGGACGCGCTGGCAGGGAACGCCGTCGCTCTCCCGGAACACCGTCCGCAGGCTCTCGTGCCGGGCCACCACATCGGCGAGGGCCCCCTCCAGGGCGTCCCGGTCGAGCGTTCCTGTGAGCTGGAGCGAGAGCGGGATGTGGTAGGTCGCTGCCTCCTCGTCCATGCGGTGCAGGAACCAGAGGCGGCGCTGCGCGAAGGAGAGCGGCACCGCGTCGGGCCGCTGCCGCGCGGTCAGTGCCGGGCGGGCGCGGCCGGCGTCCGAGAGCGCCCGTGCCAGGCCGGCCACCGTGGGCGTCCGGAACAGCGCGCGCAGCCCCAGCTCCACGCCGAGCGCCGAACGCACCCGGGCGACCAGGCGGGTGGCGAGCAGCGAGTGCCCGCCCAGCTCGAAGAAGTCCTCGTCCACCCCGGCCCGCGGCAGCCCCAGCACCTCCGCGAACAACTCGCACAGAATCTGCTCCTGCGGCGTACGCGGCGCACGCCCCACCCCCACCGAAGCCGCCTCCGGCACCGGCAACGCCGCCCGGTCCAACTTCCCGTTCGGCGTCAACGGCAGCACCTCCAGCACCACGAACGCGGAAGGGACGAGGTAGTCCGGAAGCCGGTCGCGCAGGTGCGCGGCCAGGTCCTCGGGGCGCACGGCGCTTCCGGGGCGGGGCACGGCGTAGCCGATGAGCCGGTCGTCCCGGGCGAGGACGGCGGCGCGGGCCACGTCGGGGTGCTCGGCCAGCGCGGCCTCGACCTCGCCGAGTTCGACGCGGAAGCCGCGCACCTTGACCTGGTCGTCGGCGCGGCCGACGTACTCCAGCTCGCCGTCGGTCCTGCGGCGCACCACGTCTCCGGTTCGGTACATCCGCTCGCCGTCCGCGAAGGGGCTGGCGACGAACCGTCCGGCGGTGAGGCCGGGCCGGTCCAGATAGCCGCGCGCCAGACCGGGTCCGGCGACGTACAGCTCACCGGCGACGCCCGGCGGGACGACGCGCAGCCGTTCGTCGAGCACATGGACGCGGAATCCGGCGACCGCCCGGCCGATCGGCGGGACGCCGGAGCCGGGGGTGAGCGGGTCGCTCATGGTCGCGCAGACGGTGGTCTCCGTCGGCCCGTACGCGTTGATCATCCGGCGGTCGCCGGCCCAGCGGGCCACCAGTTCGGGCGCGCAGGCCTCCCCGGCCACCACGAGGGTGCCGGCCGTGACGTCGGCGCTCTCCAGGGCGGCCAGGGCGGAGGGCGGAAGGGTCACATGAGTGACGTCGAGCCGTCGGTCGGTCAGGGCCTCCAGCGGGTTGGCGGCCGGGGCGAGGACGAGGGCGGCGCCGGTGAGGACGGCGCTGCACAGGTCCCAGAAGGACGCGTCGAAGCTGGGCGAGGCGAACTGGAGCACCCGGCTGCCGGGGCCGACGCCGAGCCGAGCCGTCTGGGCGGCCACCAGCCCCGACACACCGTGGTGGGTGACGACGACGCCCTTGGGGCGTCCGGTGGAACCGGAGGTGTAGATCACGTACGCCGGATGCCGCACATCGAGAGCGACCCGCGGATCGGTGTCCGGCCACTCCCCCGCACCCACCGCCGACGGATCGTCCACGACCAGCACCGGCCGCGCGTCCTCCAGCATGTACGCGATCCGCGCCTTCGGATACGACGGATCGACCGGCAGATACGCCGCCCCCGCCTTCAGCACACCCAGCACCGCCACGACCGACTCCACCGAACGCGGCAGCGCCACCGCGACGACCCGCTCGGGTCCCACCCCCTGGGCGATCAGCGCGTGCGCGAACCGGTTGGCCCACGCGTCCAGCTCGCGGTACGTCAGCTCCCTGCCGTCGCCCACCAGGGCCACCGCATCAGGCGTGGCCGCCGCCTGCGCGGCCAGCAGGACCGGGAGTGTTTCGGCGGGCGTGGTGGGGGCGGGGGCGGGCAGCAGGTCCCTCCGCTCCGCGTCGGTGAGCAGGTCGACGCGGCTGATCGGCAGGTCCGGGTCGGCGGCGACGGCGGCGAGCAGCCGGGTCCAGCGGCCGACCAGGGACTCGACCGTGGCCGCGTCGAACAGGTCGGTGCTGTACTCGACCGCGCCGCTGATCCCCGCCGGGCTGCCGTCGGGGCCGTGCTGCTCCGCGAGACCGAAGGTCAGGTCGAGCCGTGCGGTCTCGGTGGGCAGGGCGACGCCCGACACCCGCAGTCCGGGCAGGTCGAAATCGCCGCCGGGGGCGTTCTGCACGACCAGCCCGGTCTGCACGAGCGGGTGGTGGGAGAGCGACCGGGAGGGGTTGAGGACTTCCACCAGGTGCTCGAAGGGCACGTCCTGGTGCGTGTACGCGGACAGGGCCGTCTCCCGCACCCGGCCCAGGAGTTCGGCGAAACCGGGATCGCCGCTGGTGTCGGTGCGCAGGACCAGCGTGTTCACGAAGAACCCGACGAGATCGTCCAACGCCTCATCGGTACGCCCCGCGATCGGACTCCCGATCGGAATGTCCGTCCCCGCGCCCAGCCGCGTGTACAACGCGGCCAGCGCCGCCTGGAGCACCATGAACAGACTCGCGCCCGAACGCCGCGCCAGCCGGGCGAGGGAGGCGTGGAGTCCGGCGTCGATGCGCAGTTCCAGTAGACCGCCGGCGTACGACATCACGGCCGGGCGGGGGCGGTCGGCGGGCAGCTGGAGCTGTTCCGGGAGCCCGGCCAACGTCTCCTTCCAGTACGCGACCTGGCGGGCGAACAGGCTGTCCGCGTCGTTCTCGTCGCCCAGGATCTCGTGCTGCCACAGCGTGTAGTCGGCATAGGTGACCGGCAGCGGGGGCCAGGCGGGGGCGCCGCCGCCCTGCCGGGTGGTGTAGGCGGTGGCCAGGTCGCGGGCGAGCGGTCCCATGGACCAGCCGTCGCCGACGATGTGGTGCATCACCAGGAGCAGGATGTGCTCGTCCGGGGCAAGGGCCAGGAGTTCGGCGCGCAGCGGGACGTCCGAGGAGAGGTCGAAGCCGCGCACCGCCGCCTCGCGCAGCAGGGCGGGCACCTCGGCCTCGCCCGCCGGGCGGACGGTCAGCTCCACGGCGACCTCGGCCGGGTCCAGCACCCGCTGGTGCGGAACGCCGGCGACCTGCGGGAACACCGTGCGCAGCGTCTCGTGCCGGGTGACCACGTCCCCGAGCGCGGCGCTCAGGGCGGCGCGGTCGAGGTCGCCGGAGAGCCGCAGGGCCAGCGGCATGTGATAGGTGGCGCTGGGTGCGCCGAACTGCTGGAGGAACCAGAGCCTGCGCTGGGCGAACGACAGCGGCATCGGTTCGCGTCGGGGGCGCGGCACCAGGGCCTGCCGTGCGGTGGCGGCGTCGCGCAGTCCGGCGGCGAGCCCGGCGGGCGTCGGCGTACGGAACAGCGCGCGCAGCTCCAGTTCGACGCCGAGGGCGGCGCGGACCCGGGAGACGAGCCGGGTGGCGAGCAGCGAGTGCCCGCCCAGCTCGAAGAAGTCCTCGTCCACCCCGGCCCGTGGCAGCCCCAGCACCTCCGCGAACAACTCGCACAGAATCTGCTCCTGCGGCGTACGCGGCGCGCGCCCCGCCCCCACGGGAACCACCTCCGGCGCCGGCAGCGCCGCCCGGTCCAGCTTCCCGTTCGGCGTCAACGGCAGCACCTCCAGCACCACGAACGCGGAGGGGACCATGTAGTCGGGCAGCAGGGACCGCAGATGGGCGGCGAGCGCCGGGGTCGTGGCCGGTTCCTGGGCCGACGGCACGACGTAGGCGACGATCCTGGTCTCGTTCCGCTCCTCGCGGGCGAGCACGGCGGCCTGGGCGACGCCCGGGTGCGCGGTCAGCTCGGCCTCGATCTCGCCGGGTTCGATACGGAAACCGCGGACCTTGACCTGGTGGTCGACGCGGCCGGCGAACTCCAGCTCGCCGTCGGCGCGCCAGCGGACCAGGTCTCCGGTGCGGTACATCAGCGCGCCGGGCGGACCGTAGGGGTCGGCGACGAAGCGGGAGGCGGTGAGGCCGGGACGGTTCAGATAGCCGCGCGCCAGACCGGCTCCCGCGAGATACAGCTCTCCCAGGACGCCGGGGGCCACCGGGCTCAGCGCCGCGTCCAGGACATAGGCGCGGCAGTTGTCGACGGGGCGGCCGATCGGGACGGGCTGCGGGCAGTCGGCCGGGTCGTCCGGCAGCGCGTAGGCGGTGATCACATGGGTCTCGGCGGGCCCGTAGTGGTTGTGCAGGGCGCGGTGGCCCGGCCGGCGGGCCTGGAGCCGGCGCAGCGCTCCGCCGAGCCGCATCGCCTCGCCGGCCTGGGCGACGACGCGCAGGTGCGGCAGGTCGAGACCGGCCTCGTCGGCGGCCTCGGCCAGGGCCTCGATCACCAGGTCGGGCGCGAACAGCTCCCCCACCTCGTGCCGGTCCAGCCAGTGGGCGAACAGTTCGGCGCTGCGCCGCTGCTCCTCGGTCGGCACGACGAGGGTCTTCCCGTACAGCAGCGCGGAGAGCATCTCCTGCACGGAGACGTCGAAGCTGATCGCGGTGAACTGCGCGGTGCGGGTGCCCGGTGCGCCGCCGACGGTGCGGTGGTGCCAGTCGAGCAGGTTGAGCAGGCCGGAGGCGGGCATCACCACGGCCTTGGGGCGGCCGGTGGAGCCGGAGGTGTAGATCACGTACGCCGGGTGGCGCGGGTCGGCGGCGGTGTGCGGGTCGTGTTCCGGCAGGTCCCCGTCGGGCGCGGCGTCGGCGAGGTCGTCCAGGACGACGGCGGGCCGGGCGTCGTCGAGCATGTACGCGATGCGGGCGGCCGGGTATCCGGGGTCGACCGGGAGGTACGCGGCGCCCGTCTTGAGGACGGCGAGCACGGCGACGACGAGTTCGGCGGAGCGCGGCAGCCGCAGCGCGACGACCTGCTCCGGACCGACACCGCGCGCGATCAGCGCGTGGGCGAGGCGGTTGGCGCGGCGGTCCAGTTCGCGGTACGTGAGGACGGTGTCCTCGAAGACGACCGCCGGGGCGTCCGGGGTCTCCCGGACCCGGGCCGCGAACAGTCCGGGGAGGGAGGCGACGGGCACCGGGGCCGCGGTGTCGTTGCGCGTGACCAGCAGGTCGTGGCGTTCCTCCGCGGTGAGCACGTCGATCCGGCTCAGCGGGCGGTCCGGGTCCGCCGCGACCGCGGCGAGGAGCCGCAGCCAGCGGGCGACCAGCGTCTCGACCGTGGCGGGGTCGAACAGGTCGGCGCTGTACTCGACGCGTCCGGTGATGCCCTCGGCCGTCCCCCCGTCGGAGCGCTCCAGCAGGTGGAAGCCCAGGTCGAACATGGCCGTGGGGGTCCGGACGAGCAGCACCTCGGAGCGCAGCCCGTGCAGGGCGAACGTGGTGCGGGGCACGTTCTGCAGGGCCAGCAGCACCTGGAACAGGGGCTGGCGGGCGAGCGACCGGGACGGGTTGAGGGCTTCGACGACGTGCTCGAACGGCAGGTCCTGGTGGGCGTAGGCGCCGAGGGCGTCCTCCCGGACCCGGACCAGCAGATCGGCGAAGGTCGGGTCGCCGCTGGTGTCGGTGCGCAGGACCAGTGTGTTGACGAAGAAGCCGACGAGATCGTCCAGGGCCTCGTCGGTACGTCCGGCGATCAGGCTGCCGACGGGGATGTCGCTGCCGGCGCCGAGTTTGGACAGCAGGGCCGCCAGGGCGGCCTGGAGGACCATGTAGACGCTGGATCCGTGGGCGCGGCCCAGCCGTACGAGCGCCGCGTGGAGTTCCGCGTCGAGTTCGACGGGGAGCTGCCCGCCCCGGTAGGTGGTGGTCGCGGGGCGGGCCCGGTCGGCGGGCAGCGGGATCTGCTCGGGCAGTCCGGCCAGCTTCTCCGTCCAGTAGGCGGTCTGGCGAGCGGACTCGCTCTCCGGGTCCTCGCGGTCCCCGAGGATCCGGTCGTGCCACAGGGTGTAGTCGGCGTACTGCACGGGCAGCGGGGACCAGTCCGGCTCCCCGCCCCGGCAGCGCGCCTCGTAGGCGGTGGCCAGGTCGGCGGCGAGCGGGGCCAGGGACCAGCCGTCCCCGGCGATGTGGTGGAGCACCAGGAGCAGGACGTGCTCCTCGGGGGCGAGGGCGAACAGCTCGGCGCGCAGCGGCGGTTCGACGGCCAGGTCGAAGCCGCGGGCGGCGGAAGCGGCGAGCAGCCCGGCCAGCGCGTCCTCGTCGGCCGGGGTGACCGGCAGCCCGGGGCGTACCGCTCCGGCGTCCAGCACCCACTGGTAGGGGGTGCCGTCGGAGGCGGGGAAAACGGTGCGCAGGGTTTCGTGACGGTCGACGAGGTCGCCGATCGCCTCGGTCAGGGCCGCGTGGTCCAGGGGGCCGGAGAGCCGCCAGGCGAGCGGCATGTTGTAGACGGAACCGGTGTCCTCCAGCTGGCGCAGGAACCACAGGCGGCGCTGGGCGTCGGAGAGGGGCAGCCGTTCGGGGCGGGTGGCGGGGACGAGGGCGGGGCGGGCCTGTCCGGCGGCGTCGAGTCCGGCGGCCAGTCCGGCGACCGTCGGGGTGCGGAACAGGGCGTGCAGGGCCAGCTCGACGCCGAGCGTGGTGCGGACCCGGGCGACGAGCCGGGTGGCGAGCAGCGAGTGCCCGCCCAGCTCGAAGAAGTCGTCGTCCACGCCGACCCGGGGCAGCCCCAGGACTTCGGCGAACAGCCCGGCCAGCACGTGTTCCTGAGGGGTGCGCGGTTCGCGTCCGCCGCCGGTGGCGGTGGGGTCGGGTTCGGGCAGGGCGCGCCGGTCGAGTTTGCCGTTGGCGTTCAGCGGCAGTGCGTCGAGGGCGAGGAAGGCGGCGGGCACCATGTAATCGGGCAGCCGCTCGCGCAGATGGGCGCGCAGGTCCTCCGGGCGGAGTGCGGCGCCGGGGACGGGCACCGGGTAGGCGACGAGCCGGGGGTCGTGTCCCCGGTCCTCGCGGACGACCACAGCGGCCCGGCGGACCTTCGGGTGTTCGGCGAGCGCGGTCTCGATCTCGCCGAGTTCGATGCGGAAGCCGCGCACCTTGACCTGGTCGTCGGTGCGGCCGAGGAAGTGCAGGTTGCCGTCGGCGCCCCAGCGGACCAGGTCGCCGGTGCGGTACATCCGGGTGCCCGCGGGTCCGGAGGGGTCGGCGACGAAGCGGCCGGCGGTGAGCCCCGGGCGGTTGAGGTAGCCGCGTCCCAGGCCCGCTCCGGCGATGTACAGCTCGCCGGGCACGCCCGTGGGGACGGGGCGCAGGGCGGCGTCCAGGACGTGCAGCCGGACGCCGGCGAGCGGCCGGCCGATCACCTCGTGCGGGCTGGAGTCCAGGGGCGCGACGACGGAGTCGACGGTGCATTCGGAGGGGCCGTAGCAGTTCAGCGCGGCCACCCCGTCGGTGGTGCGCAGCCGTTCCCACAGCGACTCCGGGACGGCCTCGCCGCCCAGCCCGATCCCCATCGGCCGCTCCAGCAGCCCGTGTTCGACGAGGACCTGGAGGTAGGAGGGGGTGCCCCCGATGAAGTCCAGTCCGGCGCGGGCCGCGTAGGCGACGGCGGCGTCGGGGTCGGTCCAGGTCTCCTCGTCGAGGACGTGGAGCTCGTGGCCGGCGAAGAGGGCGAGGAGCTGGTCGCAGGAGGCGTCGAAGGACACCGAGGTGGTCAGGGCGATCCGCCGGGGCTCCCCGGACGGCCGCGCGAGATACGTCCGCCGGTGGTGGGCGAACAGGTTGAGGAGACCGCCGTGGGTGGCCACGACGCCCTTGGGGCGGCCGGTGGAGCCGGAGGTGTAGATGACGTAGACCGGGTGGGCGGGGTCGATGACCGCTCCGGGGTCGGTGGCCGGGCGGCCGGAGAGCCGTGCGGCCGTCTCCTCCTCGTCGAGGACCAGCCAGGAGGCGGACGCGGTCTCGGGAAGGGCGCTCCGGGTCCGGGTGTCGGTCAGGCCCAGGGTGGGGCGGGCGTCGTCCAGGAGGTACGCGATGCGGGCCTCGGGATAGGCCGGGTCGACCGGTACGTACGCCGCCCCGGTCTTCATCACCGCGAGGATCGCCACGACCAGCTCGGCCGACCTCGGCAACGCCACCGCCACCAGCCGCTCCGGACCCGCACCCCGAGCGATCAGTTCGTGCGCCAGCCGGTTCGCCCGAGCGTCCAGCTCCGCATACGTCCACGACGCCTCCGGCCCCACCACCGCCACCGCGTCCGGCGCCTCCACCACCCGCGCCCGGAACACCTCCGGCAGGCTCTCGTTCCCGGTCTCAAGGGCCGGGCCGGTGCCGAGGGCCGTCAGCGCGGCCCGCTCCTCGGCGGCGAGAAGGCCGTAGCGGCTGAGCGGGCGTCCGGGGTCGGTGAAGACGGCGCGGAGCAGGCGCACCCAGCGCGTGACCATCAGCTCGACGGTGGCCGGGTCGTAGAGGTCGCTCGCGAACTCGACGAAGCCGTCGATCCCCTCCGGGGTGCCGTCGCCGCCGTGCCGTTCGGCCAGGGTGAAAACCAGGTCGAGCTTGGCGGTGGTCGTCGTCGGCGGCAGCTCGGCGGTGCGCAGACCGGCCGGGGCGAAGTCGGCCCGGGGGGTGTTCTGGAGGACCAGCATCACCTGGAACAGCGGGTGGTGGGCCAGCGAGCGGACCGGATTCAGCGCCTCGACCAGGTACTCGAACGGCAGGTCCTGGTGGGCGTACCCGGCCAGGGAGGTGTCCCGGACCCGGCCGAGCAGTTCGGCGAACGTGGGGTCGCCGGAGGTGTCGGTGCGGAACACCAGGGTGTTGACGAAGTAGCCGACGAGATCGTCCAGCGCCTCGTCGGTCCGGCCGGCGACGGGGCTGCCGACCGGGATGTCGTCACCGGCGCCGAGCTTGCCGAGCAGCGCGGCGAGACCGGCCTGGAGCACCATGAACAAACTGGTTCCGTGCGTCCGGGCGAGTTCCCGCAGACCGGTGTGGAGTTCGGCGTCCAGGTCCGCGCGCACGAAGCCGCCCCGGTGGGTGGCGACGGCCGGACGGGGCCGGTCGGTGGGCAGTTCGACGCACTCGGGGAGCCGGGCCAGCTGCCGGGTCCAGTACGCCGCCTGACCGGCGAGGAGGCTGTCGGGGTCGGTGGCGTCGCCGAGGAGCGCGTGCTGCCAGAGGGTGTAGTCGGCGTACTGGACCGGCAGGTCCGCCCAGTCCGGTGCCTCGCCCCGGCAGCGGGCCGCGTAGGCGGTGGTCAGGCCCTGGGTGAGCGGGCCGAGCGACCAGCCGTCCCCGGCGATGTGGTGCAGCACCAGCTGGAGGACGTGCTCGTCGGGGGCGAGCGCGAACAACTCGGCGCGCAGCGGCGGTTCGGCCGCCAGGTCGAAGGGGCGGGCCTTGGCGCGTTCCAGCAGGGCGGGCAGCTCGTCCTCGGTGGCGGGGGTCACCCGCAGGACCGGGCGGGCCGTTCCCGGGTCCAGGATCCGCTGGTGGGGCGTCCCGTCCACCGACGGGAAGACGGTGCGCAGGCTCTCGTGCCGTGCGGTCAGGTCCGCGAGTGCGGCTTCGAGGGCGGGGCGGTCCAGCTCACCGAAGAGCCGCCAGGCGGGGGCGATGTGGTAGTTGGTGCCGGAGCCCTCCAGCTGGTGCAGGAACCAGAGGCGCCGCTGGGCGAAGGAGAGCGGGACCGTCTCGGGCCTGGGCCGGGGGGTCAGCGCCTGCTGGGCGGTGCGGGCACCCGCGAGGGCCGCCGCGACACCGGCCGGGGTCGGGGTCTCGAACAGGGTCCGCAGGTCCAGCTCCACGCCGAGGGTGGCGCGGACCCGGGCGGCGAGACGGGTGGCGAGCAGCGAGTGCCCGCCGAGGTCGAAGAAGCTGTCGTCGGCGCCGGCCTCGGAGACGCCCAGGACCTCGGCGAACAGCTCGCACAGGACCTGTTCCCGGGCGGTGCGCGGGGCGCGTCCGGTCCCGGCGGGGGCGAGGTCGGGCTCCGGCAGGGCGCGCCGGTCGAGCTTGCCGTTGCCGGTGAGCGGCAGGGCCTCCAGCGTGACGAATGCGGCCGGGACCATGTGCTCCGGCAGCCGCTCGCGCAGGGCCGCGCGCAGGGCGGCGGGGCGGGGGGCGGTGCCGGGGGCGGGCACCAGATAGGCGACGAGCCGGGTGTCGTCGGCGCGGTCCCGCCGGGCGACCACGGCGGCTTGGGCGAGGTCGGGGTGGTCGAGCAGCGCCGCCTCGATCTCGCCGAGTTCGATGCGGAAGCCGCGGACCTTGACCTGCTGGTCGGCGCGGCCCACGTAGTGCAGACCGCCGTCCTCCGCGCGGCGCACCACGTCGCCGCTGCGGTACATCCGGTCCCCCGGCGCGCCGAACGGGTCGGCGACGAACCGTCCGGCGGTCAGACCGGGACGGTCCAGATAGCCGCGCGCCAGGCCCGCCCCGGCGACGTACAGCTCCCCCGGCACACCCGGCGGCACCGGGCGCAGACCGCCGTCGAGGACATACGTCCGCAGGTCCGGGAGGCCGGTGCCGATCCGGCCCGCGGGGGCCGGCGCGCGGTCGAGCGCGGCGTGCGTGACGTGCACCGTGGTCTCGGTGATGCCGTACATGTTGACCAGGCGCGGGGCGTTCTCGGCGTGGCGCTCGTACCAACTGGCGAGCCGCGCGTGCTCCAGTGCCTCGCCGCCGAACACCACGGTGCGCAGGGCGAGCCGGCTCCCGGTCTCCGGGTCCTCCTCGTCGGCGCGCATCAGCGGGTAGAAGGCGGACGGTGTCTGGTTGAGGACGGTGACGCCCTCGCGGGCGAGGAGTTCCAGGAAGCGGCCGGGCTCGCGGCTGGTCGCGTGGTCGACGACGACCAGCCGGCCGCCGTACAGCAGCGCGCCCCACAGCTCCCAGACGGAGAAGTCGAAGGCGTAGGAGTGGAAGAGGGTCCAGACGTCGTCGGTGGTGAAGCCGAACAGGTCCTCGGTGGTGTCGAAGAGGCGCAGCACGTTGCGGTGCGGGACGACGACGCCCTTCGGGTCTCCGGTGGATCCGGAGGTGTGGATGACGTACGCGGCGTGACCGGGGTCGACGCGGAGCTCCGGGTCGGTCGCGGGGTACGTGTCGGGACCGGCGGTGTCCAGGAGCAGCCGGTCCACGCCGTCGGCTCCCGGCAGTTCGCCGGTGGCGGCCGTGGTCACGAGCAGCGAGGGCCTGGTGTCGGCCAGCAGATAGGCGATACGGGCGGCGGGGTAGCCCGGGTCCACCGGGACGTAGGCCGCGCCCGCCTTGAGGACGGCGAGGACGGCCACGACCAGGTCGGCCGAACGGGGCAGGGCCAGGGCGACCAGGTCCTCGGGGCCCGTGCCCCGTGCGGTCAGGGCGTGCGCGAGCCGGTTGGCGCGGGCGTTCAGCTCCCCGTACGTCAGCCGCTCCGCCCCGTCCGTGACCGCGATCGCGGCCGGGTTCTCCCGGACCCGCCGTTCGAACAGCGTGGTGAGGGAGACGTCGGGCAGCCTGCGGGCGGGGGCCTCCGGGGCGGGGAACAGGGCGTGGATCTCGTCGTCGGACAGCAGGTCCACCTGGGCGACGCGGCGGCCCGGTTCGGCCACGACGGCGCGCAGCAGCCGCAGCCAGCGCTCCACGATCGCGGCCGCCGCGGGGGCGTCGAACAGATCGGTGCTGTACTCCAGGACGCCGGTGAGTCCGTCGGTCCGCTCGGCCAGGACGAACGTCAGGTCGCACTTGGCCGTGCCGGTGGGGACGAGATCGGCGGCCACGGTCAGCCCCGGCAGGTCGAACGCGCCGAGCGGGGCGTTCTGCAGGGTCAGCATGGTCTGGAACAGCGGGTGGTGCGCCAGGGTCCTGGACGGGTTCAGTGCCTCGACCAGGTGCTCGAAGGGCACGTCCTGGTGGGCGTAGGCGGCGAGCGCGTCGGCGCGCACCCGGCCGAGGAGGTCGCTGAACGACGGGTCGCCGGACAGGTCGGCGCGCAGCACCAGCGTGTTGACGAAGAAGCCGACGAGATCGTCCAGCGCCTCGTCGGTGCGGCCGGCGACGGGAGTGCCGACCGGGATGTCGTCACCGGCGCCGAGCTTGTGCAGCAGGGCGGCCAGTCCGGCCTGGAGGACCATGAAGAGACTGGTCCCGTGCGTACGGGCGATCTCCCGCAGACCCGCGTGCAGTTCGGTGTCGATGTGCAGCGGGAGCTGGGCGCCCCGGTAGCTCATCACGGCGGGCCGGGGCCGGACGAAGGGCAGTTCCAGCTGGGCCGGGAGGTCGGCGAGGCGGTCCTTCCAGTAGGCGAGCTGGGTGTTCAGCAGGCTGTCCGGGTCGCCGCCGTCGCCGAGGAGGTCGCGCTGCCAGAGGGTGTAGTCGGCGTACTGGACGGGCAGCGGGGACCACTGCGGTTTCGCGCCCCCGGCACGGGCGGCGTAGGCGGTCGCCAGGTCCCGGGAGAGCGGGGCGGTCGACCAGCCGTCCCCGGCGATGTGGTGGACCACCAGGAGCAGGACGTGCTCCTCGGGGCCGACCCGGAACAGCTCGGTGTGCAGGGGCGGTTCCTGGGCGAGGTCGAAGCCGTGGCGGGCCGCTTCGGCCAGTCGCCCGGCCAGCGCGGACACCTCGACCTCGGTGACGCGGGGCCGGGGACGGGCCGCGTCGGCGTCCAGCACCCGCTGGTACGGGACGCCGTCGGTGGCCGGGAACACGGTCCGCAGGCTCTCGTGGCGTTCGACGACGTCCGCGAGGGCGGCGCGGAGGGCGCGGTCGTCGAGGTGTCCGGACAGCCGCAGGGCGAGGGGGATGTTGTACGTGGCGCCGGAGCCCTCCATGCGGTGCAGGAACCAGAGGCGGCGCTGCGCGGAGGAGAGCGGGACGGTCGCGGGGCGGTCGTGTGTGGTGAGGGCGGGGCGGGCCCGGCCCGCGACGTCCACGGCGGCGGCCAGTCCGGCGACGGTCGGTGCGTCGAAGAGATCGCTGAGGCGCAGTTCCACGCCGAGGATCCCGCGGGCGCGGGCGACCAGCCGGGTGGCCAGCAGGGAGTGCCCGCCGAGGTCGAAGAAGCTCTCGTCGGCGCCGACCTCGGACACGCCGAGCAGCTCGGCGAAGAGCCCGGCGAGGAGGCGTTCGGTGGTGGTGCGCGGGGTGCGGCCGGGGGTGGCGGCCCGGTGCTCCGGTGCGGGCAGCGCGCGCCGGTCCAGTTTGCCGTTCGGGGTGAGCGGCAGGGTGTCCAGAACGACGAGGGCGGACGGCACCATGTGCGCGGGCAGGCGCTCGCGCAGGTGGTCGCGCAGTTCGGTCCCGGTCACCTCCGTGCCGGCGGCGGGCACGGCGTAGCCGACGAGCCGCGGTTCCCCTTCGGTCCGCAGGACGACGGCGGCCCGGACGATCGCGGGGTGTTCGGAGAGGACGGTCTCGATCTCGCCGAGTTCCACGCGGAAGCCGCGGACCTTGACCTGGTCGTCGGTGCGGCCGAGGAAGACGAGGGTGCCGTCCGCGTCCCTGCGCACGAGGTCGCCGGTGCGGTACATCCGGTCCCCCGGCGCGCCGAACGGGTCGGCGACGAACCGTCCGGCGGTCAGTCCGGGGCGGTGCAGATAGCCGCGCGCCAGCCCGGCCCCGGCGATGTACAGCTCGCCCGGCACCCCGGTCGGCTGCGGGCGCAGCGCGGTGTCGAGCACATGGGTCCGGGCCCGGGTGACCGGTCGGCCGATGACCGGGCGCGGGCTCGTGTCCAGGTCCGCGACCACGGAGTTGACGGTGCATTCGGAGGGCCCGTAGAGGTTGAGGCAGGTCACGCCGTCGACGGCGCGCAGCTCGTCCCAGAGTTTCTCGGGGACGGCCTCGCCGCCCACCGCCACGGTCGTCGGGCGGCGTCCGGGGTCGGCGAGCAGTCCGTGGGCGAGCAGGACCTGGAGGTAGGACGGGGTCGCTTCGACGAGGTCGATGCGGTGCTCGGCGGCGTAGCGGACGAAGGCGTCCGGGTCGGTCCAGGTGGCGTTGTCGGGGACGTGGAGTTCATGGCCGGCGAAGAGGCCGAGCAACTGGTTCCAGGAGGCGTCGAAGGACACCGAGGTGGTCAGCGCCACCCGCAGCCGCCCGCGCTCGCCGTCGCCCTGCGGGGCGTACACCCGTCGCAGGTCGGTGAGGAGGTTGAGCAGCCCGCCGTGGGTCGGGGTCACGCCCTTGGGGCGACCGGTGGAGCCGGAGGTGTGGATGACGTACGCGGGGTGGGCGGGGTCGATGACCGTCCCGGGGTCGGTGGCCGGGCGGCCGGAGAGCCGTGCGGCCGTCTCCTCCTCGTCGAGGACCAGGCGTGCCACGGAGGCTGCTCCGGGCAGCCGGGCGGCCGAGTCGGTGTCGGTGACGACCAGGGCGGGGCGGGCGTCGTCCAGGAGGTACGCGATCCGAGCCTGGGGATAGGCCGGGTCGACCGGCACGTACGCCGCACCGGTCTTCATCACCGCGAGGATCGCCACGACCAGCTCGGCCGAACGCGGCAGCGCCACCGCCACCAACCGCTCCGGACCCGCACCCCGGCCGATCAGCTCGTGCGCCAGCCGGTTCGCCCGCGCGTCCAGCTCCGCATACGTCCACGAAGCCTCCGGCCCCACCACCGCCACCGCGTCCGGCGCCTCCACCACCCGCGCCCGGAACACCTCCGGCAGGCTCCTGACGTCCTCTTCGCTCTCCGGGCCGGTGCTGCCGGGGGCCGTCAGCACCGAGGTCTCCGCGGGCGTGAGCAGATCGATGCGGCCGACGGCCACGTCGGGGTCGCAGTCGGCGACGGTGTCGAGGAGCGCGAGCAGCCGTTCCCGGTGCGCGGCGAGGACGTCGTCGGTGTGGGCCTCGGGTGCGCCGTGCAGGCGCAGGAGCGGGGGGTTGCCGTCGCGGTAGTCGAAGACCCAGACGGCGAGGTCGGTGGTCGAGCCGGAGACGAAGTGGTGCACGTCGGCGGGGTGTCCGGCGAAGGTGGGGCGGGCGTTGAAGGCCATGATATTGACGATCAGCGGGAACGCCGTGCCGATGCCACCGGGGGTGCCGAGGTCGCGCAGCAGGTCCTCGCTGCGGTAGCGCTCGTGCGCGACGGCGGCGTCGACCTCGCGGGCCGCCTGGTCGAGCAGTTCGCGCCAGGGCATTCCGGGCCGCACGGTCAGCCTCAGGGGCACGACGTTGGACAGGGTGCCGGGCACGGACATCAGATCGCGGGCGGCGCCCCGGCGGGCGGGGACGGGCAGGGCGAGCACCACGTCCCGGGCGCCGCTGAGCCGGTGGGCGTAGAGCGCGGTCGCGGCGACGACGACGCGGGACCAGCGGACTCCGGCCCGGCCGGCCGCCTCGCGCAGCGCTCCGGCGCTCCGCAGCGGCCGTTCCTCCGCCACGCGCAGGGTGCGGTGGGGGTCGGTGACGGTGGGGTCGCCGAGCCGGGTCGCGGCGGGCAGATCGGCGAAACGTTCGGTCCAGTAGGCGCGGTCGGCGGTGAAGGCGGCGGAGGACCGGTAGGCGGTGTCGCTGTCGACCAGATCGCGCAGCGTGCCGAAGGGGTTCGGCGGAACGGTGGTGCCCTCGGCCAGCGCGGAGTACACCTCGCCGACCCGTTGCCGGATCATGGAGCTGCTGATCGCGTCGAGCACGATGTGGTGGTAGTTGAGGTACCAGAGGTGTTCCGTCGCCGAGAGCCGGATCAGCGCATGGCCGAACAGCGGGTCGTGGGCGAGGTCCAGCGGGCGGGCGAGGTCCCGTTCCATCCAGGCCAGGGCGGCCGCCCGGGGGTCGGGCCCGGTGGCGAGGTCGAGGTGGGAGGGCTCCCAGTCCCAGCTCTCGCGCAGGATCTGGCGGGGGCCGTCGCCGTCGTCCGCGAAGGTGACGTGCAGGGCGTCGACCTCGTCCACGACCCGGCGCAGCGCCGTGTCGAACAGGGTCCGGTCGACGGGGCCGTGGATCTCCAGGCACTCTCCGACCCGGTAGCCGGGGATCGGCGTACGGGAGCCCTGCTCGGCGAGCCAGATCTCCCGCTGGGCCGCGGTCAGGGGCAGGACGTCGCCGTCACGACGGGACATGGGGGTACCTCCAGGAAAGTGAACGGGGTGTGCGCAGGCAGGCCGGACCGGGCCGGCCGCGGTGATGTCACGCGGCGGGCCGGCGGAGCGGCGTTCTTCTGCGGGGGTGTGGGGGCGGGCGGGACGCGGTGCGCGTCAGGCTGCGATGTCGCCGGCCTGGAGCTGCCAGAGGGATGCGTAGAGGCCTTGCCGGGCGACGAGTTCGTCGTGGGTGCCCTGTTCGGCGACGACACCGCCCTGTTCCATGACGTAGATGCGGTCGGCATGGCGGACCGTGGAGAGACGGTGGGCGATGACGATCATGGTGCGGTCGGCCGCGAAACTGCGCAGGGTGCGCTGGATGGCGGCCTCCGTCTCGTTGTCGACGGCGGAGGTGGCCTCGTCGAGGATGACGACCGGTGAGTCCTTGAGGATCGCGCGCGCCAGGGCGATGCGCTGGCGCTGGCCGCCGGAGAGCGCGGCGCCGCGCTCCCCGATGAGGGTGTCGTAGCCGTCGGGGAGGGCGGCGATGAAGGGGTGCGCCTCGGCCATGGTCGCGGCCTGGACGACGGCCTCGTCGGTGGCGTGGAAGCTGCCGTAGCGGATGTTGTCGGCGAGCGTGCCGTCGAAGAGGAACGGGTCCTGGGCGACGAAGCCGATGGCGTGGCGCAGATCGTGGCGGCGCAGCCCCCGGATGTCCCGGCCGTCGAGCCGTACGGTGCCGGATTCGGCGTCCTGGAAGCGCATCAGCAGTTTGGCGATGGTCGTCTTGCCGGAGCCGGTGGCGCCCACCAGGGCGGTGACCTGCCCGGCGGGGACGGTCAGCGAGAGGTCGTCCAGCGCGGCGGGGCGGCCGGGGTAGGCGAAGGTGACGCCGTCGAGGACGAGTTCGCCCCGGACCCGGCCGGGGTCGAGCGGCATGTCGCCGTCATCGGTCTCGACGGGCAGGGCGCGCAGTCGCTGGACCCGGTCGTAGGAGGTGAGGGTGCGCTGGTACTGGTCGGCGATGCCGCCGAGCCGGCTCATCCGCATCAGCAGCATCTGGGGCAGTCCGATCAGCGGGCTGAACACCTCGAAGCGCAGGGTGCCGTTGAGGACGGAGCGTCCGCCGATGAGCAGGATCCCGGCCATGGAGGCGGTGGTGCAGGCGCGGACGGTCTCGGCGTGGCGGGAGGTGGTGCGGTCGGTCGCGTGGCTGCTGTCGCGGACCTCTTCGCCGAGGGTGTCGATGCGGTCGGCCTCGTACTCCTCGGTGCAGAAGCTCTTGACGGTGGCTCCGGCCTCCAGGGAGTTGATGACCTGGCTGCCGAGCCTGGTCCGGCATTCCCCGGCGACGGCGTAGTCGGCGGCGGCGCGGGACCGGTGGTCGAGCGAGAGCCAGGCGATGACCGGGATGGGCAGGAAGGCGATCCAGGCGATCTGCGGTGCCAGGAACAGGAAGGCGGGCACCAGCAGGGCGAGGCTGGTGGCGAGTTGGAGGATGTCGTTGGCCGGGCCGGCGAAGAAGGCGCCGAGCTGGCCCACGTCGTTGGTGAGCGCCCCGGCGATCCTGCTGGTCCGTTCGCCCTCCAGGTGTTCCATCTCAAGATGCTGGACGTGCCGGTACGTGCGGCCCCGCCAGTCGTGCTCGATGTCCTGGCCGAGCCGGCGCCACTGGAGGGTGGAGGCGTACGAGAGGCCGGCGACGGCGGCGCAGGCGGCGGCCACCAGTCCGGCCAGGCCCCAGAGTTGGGCCGTGGCCGTGGTGAGGCCCAGTCCGACGAGGGGGGCCGCCTCGCCCTTGATGAGGACGAGGCCGGTCCAGCCGAGGAAGGTGCCGAGCGCCATCTCGGAAATCTGGCAGGCGACGGAGAGCGCGGCGGCGCGGTAGAGGCGGCCGCGGTGGGGGCCGATGATCTCCAGCAGGGGATGGCGTCCGGCCTCGTCCCCGTCCGACCCGGTCGCCGTGCGGGAGACCTCGGTGGTGCGGCGCCAGCCCTTGCGGAGGACGGCGGCGGTGGCCGCGGCCACACCCCCGGCCGCCACCAGGTGCCTGCTCAGCGCGGAGCCCTTGACGAGGGCGATTCCGGCCGCGATGCCCCCGCCGACGGCGATCACCGGCCGGGCGACGGTGCCGATGTCGGTCCTCGGGGCCGGGACGGGGGCCGGCCGGGCCGGGGTCCGGTGCTCCGCACCGGCCGCGCGCTCGGCGACGAGGGCGACCGCACGGCGGACGATCCGGCCGACCTCCGCCGCGCCCATGCGTACGTCGTGCCGGACGAGCACCCTGCCGGTGACCGGGTTGGCGCCGGCCTCGGTGATCCCGGGGACGCGGCGCAGCGCGGCGGCGAGGATCTCGGCCGACCGGGGCCGTCCGAGCACCAGCCCGACGTCCCAGCGCTGGCGGCCCGGGGTGACCGAGCGCGGGCTCGCTCCCCGTTCGACGGGGCGGAGTCCGGCCGGGGCATCGAGGAGCGATGGCATGTGTAACGGTCACCTGTTCGCGGAGGTCGCGGAAATCTGTCGGGAATTCGACGGAGCGGAGCGACGGAGCGGGAATTCTTGATCGGCGGAAAAGGAAAGTGGAACGGCCCGCGATCGGCCGCCGCCCGCACACATTCGGCCGAAATCATTCGGTCTGTGTGTCCGGCGACGGCCTCAGGTCCTTAACGGGACCTTCAGTGCGCCTTGGCGGCGGTCGCCCGGATCTTCGGGGTCTTCGCGTCGCCCTTGGCCGCACCCGGGGTCTCGCCCCCGGCATGGCGGTCGTCGGGCGAGGGAATGTCGATCTCGCCGGCGGCCATCTGTGTGGCGACGACGTCGGCGGCCACCTCGACCGCGAGATCGTGGATGTTCTCCCCGGCCTCGTGGGCCGCCTTCTTCACCTCCATCGCGATGCCGACGGACGTCTTGACGACACCACGCACCAGTGGCTTGATCAGGCGCTTGGCCAGTGGCGCGACGATGAGGCCGACCAGGAAGGGCGGTACTACGGGAGGCATGATGCTCCGTCCTCTCTACGCATGGAAATGACAGGGAACCCGGGCCCCGCGGACAACGGAGCGGTGCGGAGCCGGGCGGATGGAAGCATTCCATCTCGGAATTGAGGATTCATCCGCCGAATCGGATTCTCGAATCACCGGCATGCGCCGTCCGACCCTGTGATCACGGTAGTCGAACCACAACCGCCTGAGCCAAATGGATGTCGTTCGATTCACTCGTGTGAGTGCTCCTTGACTTCTCCCCCGTCACCTGTTTCCTCGCAGGCGCCGAACCCACCCATAGGTTTATCGGATTATCATCTTCGCGAATCCCCTTTCCGTCATCCCCACGGCACCCGGTGCACCGCACCCCGAACGGATGAATCGCATCGCCCCGGCCGCACCTCCCCCGGCCGCTCCCGGCCCGGTGGGCGGGCAGTTCGGCCGTATCGAACGCGCTTGACGCACACGCCAGTTGGCACCGAGTGCCCCGGCGCCGGTGGCACGATGGCGCCATGCCCCGACGTACCCCACCGGTCGTCCTGGCGGCCGCGCTCGCCGCCGCGCTGAGCGGATGCGGCAGCGGCGCCACCTCCTCCACGACCACCCCGCTGGTGGACCGCGGCACCGTCCGGATCGCCGAGTCCAGCGAGACACCGAGCTTCGACCCGTACTCCGCCTTCGGCGCCTCCCAGGCCCGTTACGCCTACGACTCCCTGGTCGGCCTCGCCCCCGACGGCACCCCGGTCACCGGTCTGGCCACCTCCTGGCACGCCACGGCCACCACCGCCTCCTTCACCCTCCGCCCCGGCGTCACCTGCTCCGACGGCACCCGTCTCACCGCCTCCGCGGTCTCCCGGGCCCTCACCTACGCGAGCGATCCGGACCACCAGCTCGCGGGCGCCCAGACCGTCCTGCCGAACGTCCCGTTCACCGCGTCCGCCGACGACCGGGCCGGCACCGTCTCCGTACGGACCGCCGCCCCGTTCCCGTTCCTCGTCCGCACCGTCGGTCTGCTGCCGATCGTCTGCCCCGCCGGTCTCGACCGCCCCGGACTACTGGAGCGCACCACCCAGGGCACCGGGCCGTACGTCCTGACCCGCTACACCCCGGGCGGGCCCTACGAGTTCACCGTGCGGGAGGGATACGACTGGGGCCCCGCCGGGGCGACGACGGCCGCACGGGGCCTGCCCGAGCGCCTGGTGCTCACGGTGGTGCCGCAGACCTCGACGGCGGCCAATCTGCTGCTCACCGGCGGCATCGAGATCGCGCATGTGAGCGGACCGGACCGGTCCCGGCTGGACGGGCACGGCCTGTCCGCCACCGAGGTGACCTCCGTGGTCGGGCTGACCTTCTTCAATCAGCGCCCCGGCCGGGCGCTCGCCGATCCGGTGCTGCGCCGCGCCCTGGTCGCCGGGCTGGACCGGCAGGGACTCGCCAATGTCGCCGTCGGCGGCCGGGGCAGCCCCGCGGGCGACTTCGGCGCGGTGGGCGCCGTCTGCCACGCGGCGCTCGCCGACGCCCATCTCCCCTCCTACGACGCCGCCCGCGCCCTGCGGCGCGCCGGATGGACCCGGGCCGGCGACGGCCCGCTCACGCGGGACGGCCGACCGCTGCGGCTACGGCTGATCACCAGCGCCGACCTGGGCCCGACGCTGGCCTCGGTCGCGGAGCTGATGGCCCGGCAGTGGACGGAGCTGGGCGCCGAGGTCGAACTGGTCACCGAGAGCCTGCCGGCCCTGGTCAACGCCATGTACCGGACGGCCGACTTCGACGTGGTGATCGGCAGCACCCCGGGGTTCGCGCTGCCGGTCGGCTTCATCCCGTTCTTCTCCGGTCCGGCCCCGGCCCGGGGCCTGAACTTCGCCGGGGTCGCCAATCCCGCGTACGACGCCCTGGTGGCCCGCGCCCTGCGCGAGACCGACACCTCGGGCTGTTCCACCTGGAACCGGGCCGCCGCCGCACTCTTCCGCTCGGCCGACGCGCTGCCCGTCGCGGAGGGCCGCAGCGGGGTGTACGGCCACCGCACCACGTTCACCACCACGTTCGGCGGCCAGTTGGTGCCCACCAGCATCCGCCTCCACCAGTGATCCGGGGCCCCCATGTCCGTACTTCCCCTGCTGCGGCACCCCTGGACGGTGTTCCTCGGCCGTCGCGGCGCACGGCTGCTGCTCTCCCTCGCGGTGGTGCTCACCGCCTCCTTCGCGATGATCCGGCTCGTGCCCGGTGACCCGGTGCGGGCCGCGCTGGGCGTCGACGCCTCCCCCGGCCTCGTCGCCGCCCGCCGCCACGCCCTGGGGCTCGACGCGCCGCTGCTCTCCCAGTACCGGCAGTACCTCGGCGGGCTGCTCCACGGCGAGCTCGGCACCTCCCTGGTCTCCGGCACCCCGGTGGCGGAACTGGTCCGCACCCGGCTGCCCGCCACCCTGGAGATCGCCGGCCTCTCCTTCCTGGCCACCCTCGCCGTGGCCCTGCCCGGCGGACTGCTCGCCGCCCTGCGCACCCGGGACGGCCGCCGCCCGCGCAGCGAACTGGCCTTCGCCGTGGGCACCGCCGGACTGGCCGGCGTCCCCGACTTCGTGCTGGCCGCCGGGCTCACCGCGCTGCTCGCCGTGGGGCTCCAACTGCTCCCGGTGGCCGGTGCGGCGGGCGTCGAGTCCTTCGTCCTGCCGGTCCTCGCGCTCTCCCTCGCCCCCACCGCCGTCCTGCTGCGCGTCGTGCGGGTGGAGGCGCTGAGGGTTCTCGGTGAGGACTTCATGCGCACCGCCCGTGGCAGACGGCTCTCCCCCGCGCGCCGGCTGCTGCGCCACGCGGCGCCGAACACGGCCACCGCCGCGCTCACCGTGGCCGGCAGCCTGCTGCCCGCGCTGATCGCCGGAACCGTGCTGGTCGAGAAGGTCTTCGCATGGCCCGGCATCGGCTCCGCACTGGCCCAGTCCGTGGTCGCGCAGGACTATCCGGTGGTCCAGGCGATGGTGCTGGTGCTGGGCACCTCGGTACTGCTGGCCGGGCTGCTGGTCGACGTGGTGCTGGCCGTGCTCGATCCCCGCTCGGCGATCCGGGAGATGTGACGATGAGCCCTCGCGTCCGGCTGCTGCGTTCGCCCATGGCCTGGCTGACCGCGCTCATGCTCGCCTCGCTGTTCGCGGTCGCCGTGGCCGGCCCCCTGTTCTGGGGAGCGGAGGCCGAGCGGCCGGACCCCTCGGCCGTGCTCCAGGGCCCGTCCGCGGCGCACCCCTTCGGCACCGACAACCTGGGCCGCGATCTGCTCGCCCGGGTGCTGGCGGCGGCCCGGCCCTCGCTGCTGCTGGCACTGGGGGCCGATCTGCTGGGCGCGGGCGCGGGCATCGCGCTCGGGGCCTCCACGGCCGTGCTCGGCCCTCGGACCCGCCGGCTGGTCGCGGGACTGATCACGCTGTTGCTGGCGTTTCCGGCGCTGCTGGTCGCGATGTTCCTCGCGGTGGTGCTCGGCGCGGGGGCGACCGGGGCGATGCTGGCGCTCGCGGTGGCCGGTGTCCCGGGTTTCGCCCGCCTCGCCCAGACCCTGGCCGCCGGTGTCGCGGGCACCGACCACCTCGCGGCGGCCCGGGTCCTCGGTCTGCGCCGCCTGCGGCTGCTGGCGCGTCATGTCCTGCCGAACATCGCCGAACCGCTTCTGCTGAGCATCACCACGGCGGCGGGCACCTCGCTGGTCGCCCTCTCCGGGCTGAGCTTCCTGGGCCTGGGCGTGCAGCCGCCCGGCTACGACTGGGGGCAGCTGCTGAGCCAGGGCCTGGACCGGATCTACGCCGAACCGCTGCCCGCGCTCGCCCCGGGGCTGGCTGTCCTCTACGCGGCCCTCGCCTTCCAACTGCTCGGTGAGGTGCTGGCCGGGCGGGTGGCGGGACGCGGACCGGCCCCCCGGATCCCCGCCCGGCTGCCCGGCCCGCGCCGCCCCACCGGGGGCGGTTCCGCGGGCCTCGCGAACGGTCCCGCCGAGGACGACGAGGTCCTGTGCGTGGAGAACCTCGGGGTCGAACTCCCGACTCCGGACGGCCCGGTCCGGCCGGTGCGCGGGGTGACTCTGTCGCTGCGGCGGGGCGAGGCGGTGGGTCTCGTCGGGGAGTCGGGGTCCGGCAAGTCGCTCACCGCGCTGGCCGTCGCCGATCTGCTGCCGTACGGCGCCCGGACGTCGCGGCGCACGCTGCGGGTGCTCGGGACCGATCCCGCCTCCCTGTCCCGCAAGGAGCGGGACCGGCATCTCGGGACCGGCCTGGCCCTGGTCTTCCAGAACCCGGCGTCGGCGCTCAACCCGGCGCTGCGGATCTCCACCCAGCTGACCGAGGCCGTCCGGACCCATCGCGGGGCGGGCCGCACCGAGGCGCTGCGGCAGGCGGCGCAGGCGCTGCGCCGGGTCGGACTGGACCCCGCGCTGCTGCGGGTCCGTCCGTACCAGCTGTCCGGCGGGCAGCGGCAGCGCGTCATGATCGCGGCGGGGCTGATGACCCGGCCGGGGCTGATCATCGCGGACGAACCGACGACCGCCCTCGACACCACCGTGCAGCGGCAGATCCTCCGGCTGCTCACCGGCATCCGCCGGGAGGACGGCACGGCGGTCCTGTTCATCAGTCACGACATCGCGCTGGTGGGCGAGTTCTGCGAACGGGTCCTGGTGATGTACGCGGGCACCGTCGTCGAGGCACTGCCCGCCGACCGTCTGGCCGACGGCGCCCGGCACCCGTACACCCGGGCCCTGGTCGCGTCGGTCCCGGCGCTCACCGCCGACCGGGACACACCGCTGCCGACGGTCCCGGGGCCGCCGCCCGACCTCCGCGCGCCGGCGCCGGGGTGCCCCTTCGCGCCGCGCTGTCCGCGCCGGGTGGAGCGGTGTGCCGAGGAGGCCCCGCCGACGGTGGAACCGGCCGCCGGCCATCGGGTCGCGTGCTGGTCCCCGGTACCGGTGGACGACGGGGCGGCGGTGAACTCATGACGTGCCTCCGGGTGAGTGACCTCACCGTCCGCCACCCCGGCCGGTCCGGGCCGCGCACCGCCGTGGCGGGGGTCTCGTTGGAGATCGCGTCGGGCACCACGCTCGGGCTCGTGGGCGAATCCGGTTCCGGGAAGTCGAGCCTGGCGCGCGCGGTCGTCGGCCTGCTCCCCGCTCACGCGGGCCGGATCCTGGTCGACGGCCGGGAGGTGCGGACGCGTACCGTACGCGGCCGGCGACGGCTGGCCCGACTGGTCCAAGTGGTGCTCCAGGACCCGGACACCGCCCTGGATCCCCGGTCGACGGTCCGGAGCACGCTCGTCGAGGCGGCCACCGTCTTCGAACGGCTGGACCGGTCCGCGCGCGACGCGCGGGTCGCCGAACTGCTCGAACTGGTCGGCCTGGACCCCGGGCTGGCCGACCGGCTGCCGCGCGATCTGTCCGGCGGCCAGCGCCAGAGGGTCGCCATCGCCCGCGCCCTGGCCGTCCGGCCCGGCCTGCTGATCGCCGACGAGATGACCTCCGCGCTCGACGTCTCGGTGCAGGCCGCCGTCCTCAACACCGTCCGGTCGCTCCAGCGGCGGCTGGGTCTGTCGATGCTGTTCATCGGCCACAATCTGCCGGCCGTGTGCCATGTCTCGGACCGGGTGGCGGTGATGCGGCACGGCCGGATCGTCGAGACCGCGGCCACGGACGTCCTGCTTCGCGCCCCCCGGCACCCGTACACCCGGGAGCTGCTCGCCGCCGTGCCGAGTCTGCGCCCGCCCCTGCCCGATCGGAGTCCCCCGTGACCGAAGTCCCGCACTGTCCGCAGCAGTTCCCGTCCGGCCCGGACGGCGGGCACGGGCCCGGGGAGCCGTCTCCCGGGGGGTGGTGGACCGCCGGGGATCCGCCGTGGCCGGTCAGCCGTCCGGTGCGGGACCCCTCGGCCGCGTACGTCTCCGAACCGGGTCTGCGGACGGGTGACTTCGCGCTGTCGCCGGACGGGCTCGGCGCCGCGCGGCGGCGCGGGGCGATCTGCGCGCTGGAGCTGTACCTCGCGGAACGGCGGGACCACTTCCTCGGCTACCAGGCCACGCAGGACATGCGGGACACCGTGCTGGATCTCGCCCGGTTCATGCCGAACAACATCAACAACCTCGGCGACCCCTTTCGCAGCGGCGGGTACAAGCTGAACACCAAGGTCGTCGAGCGGGCCGTCCTGGACTACTACGCGGCCCTGTGGAACGCCGCCTGGCCGCACGACCCGGAGAACGGCGAGTCGTACTGGGGCTATGTGCTGTCCATGGGTTCCACCGAGGGCAACATGTACGGACTGTGGAACGCCCGCGACTACCTCGGCGGCAAGCCGCTGCTGCGGCCGGAGCGGGTCGGGGCGGCGGGTCCCGCCCCGGTCCGCGCCCCGGCGTGTGCGGAGCGGCCGGTCGCGTTCCGCCCGGTGGCGTTCTACTCCGAGGACACCCACTACTCGGTCGCGAAGGCCGTGCGCGTCCTGGGCATCGAGACCTTCCACGACGTGGCCGAGTCCCTGTACGGGCCCGGGGACTGCCCGCTCACCGACGCGGGCGGTGCGGCGCTGCCCTGGCCGCGCGAGGTGCCCTGCGAGCCGGGTCCCTCGGGCGGCCCCGGCGACGGCAGCGGCCGGATCGACGTGGACGCGCTGGTGAAGCTGGTCGACTTCTTCGCCGGCCGGGGCCATCCGGTGCTGATCAGCCTCAATCTCGGCAGCACGTTCAAGGGGGCGCACGACGAGGTCGACACGGTGTGCGCGCGGCTGCTGCCGGTGTTCGAGCGGTACGGCATGGTGGACGGGGTCCTCGACCTCGGCACGGACCCGGAGACCGGGGAGCGGATCACCGAACGCCGCCGGCGCTTCTGGATCCATGTGGACGGCGCGCTGGGGGCGGCGTACGTGCCGTTCGTGCGCATGGCGCGCGAGCGGAAGGACGGGGCGGGGCGGGCGCCGGACGCCGGTTCCTCCGCTCCGACCGGTGCCGGTCCCTCCGCCGACGGTCCCGGTCCCGGCACCCCGCCCGGTGACGGTCCGTGCGGAACCGATCCGGCCGATCTCGACCTGCCCGCCTTCGACTTCGGGCTGACGCCGACGAGCCCCGTGACGGGGCGCGGGGTGGACATGGTGGCGTCGATCGCGATGAGCGGGCACAAGTGGCCCGGGGCGCCGTGGCCGTGCGGGATCTACATGACGAAGGTGAAGTACCAGTTGAGGCCGCCCGCGCGAGCCCCGTACATCGACACCCGGGACACCACGTTCGCCGGTTCGCGCAACGGGCTCTCCCCGCTGATGCTCTGGGACCATCTGGCGCGGCATTCCTACGAGGACCAGATCGCGCTGATCAGGAGAGCCCAGCGGCTCAGCGGCTATCTGCTGGAACGGCTCGACGGGCTGAGGGCGACGCACGGCATCGATCTGTGGGCGGCGCGCAGCCCCGGGGCGATCACCGTCCGCTTCCGCCGGCCCGGTGACGCGACGGTGGCGAAGTGGTCGCTGTCCTGCCAGGACGTCCTGACCGACCCGGAGGATCCGGCGGGTCCGCGCGCGTACGCGCATGTCTTCCTGATGTCCTCGGTCACCAGGGAGCGGGTCGACGCCCTGGTCGACGATCTGGTGAGGGACTTCACCGCGGTCCCCCGCCCGGCCTCCGTGCCCGCCGCGCGGACGGCCCTTCCCGGGGCCCGGCGGGCCGTGTCCGCCCGTCCCTGAACGGCCTCGGACACCGCGCGCGGTGCGGGCCGCGAAGGCCCGGGACCCGCGGGGTCACCTCACCGCCGCCCCCGTTCACGGACGGGTGAACTCATCACCAACCAGTCGTCGCCCAGGGGGCGTTGACGCAAGCATGGAGGAATGATCATCAAGCACACCCGAGCGGAACGGGCCGACCGGGCCCGCCGGACCGCTGCCCGGCTCGCCGCCGATGGAATCGACGGGGTGGTGTTCGGCTGGGTCGACAACGCCGGGATCACCCGGGTCAAGTCCGTCCCGCTCGCCCAGCTCGAACACGCCGCCGCGTACGGGGTCGGCGCCGCACCCTGTTTCGACGTCTTCCTGGTGGACGACTCCATCACCGACTACCCGGACGGCGGGGGGCCGGTGGGCGATCTGCGCCTCGTCCCCGACCTCGACCGGCTCACCCCGTTGCACGCCCAGCCCGGCTGGGCCTGGGCGCCCGCCGACCGCCTCCGCCAGGACGGCACCCCGCACCCCGGCTGCCAGCGCCTCTTCGCCCGGAAGACCGTCGGGGAGCTGGAGCGGCGCGGTCTCTCGGTCCGGGCCGGCATCGAGGTGGAGTGGATCGTGGCCGACGCGTCCGGGGCCCCGGCCACGGTGGGTCCCGCGTACGGGATGACGCGCTTCGTCGAGCTGTCGGACTACCTCCGCGACGTCATGCGCGCGCTCACCGCCCAGGGTCTGTCCGTGCTCCAGCTCCACCCCGAGTACAGCGCGGGGCAGTTCGAGGTCTCGGTGGCCGCCGAGGGACCGGTGGAGGCGGCCGACACGACGATGCTCGTCCGGCACACCGTCCGCGCGGTCTCCGCCCGGCACGGTCTGCGGGTCTCCTACGCGCCCGTCTTCACCGAGGGTGCCGTCGGCAACGGGGGCCACCTCCATCTGAGCCTCTGGCGCGACGGCCGCAACCTGGCCCACGGCGGATCCGGCCGGCACGGTCTGCACCCCGAGGCGGAGCATTTCCTCGCCGGTGTCCTCGCCGAACTCCCGGCCCTGATCGCGGTGGGCGCGCCCACCGCGGCCTCGTACCTGCGGCTCGTCCCGTCCCACTGGGCGGGGGCGTACCGCTGCTGGGGGCTGGAGAACCGCGAGGCGGCGCTGCGTCTGATCACCGGGTCGGAATCCGGGCAGGCCAACGCCGAGCTGAAGTGCTTCGACGCGGCGGCCAATCCGTATCTGGCGCTGGGGGCGGTGCTCGCCGCCGGGACGGCCGGTCTGGACGCCGGCCCGTCGCTCCCGCCCGAGACCACCGCCGACCCGGCCTCGCTGGATCTCGCCGAGCGCCTCCCGGCGTCGCTGCCCGAGGCGATCGACGCGTACGAGAAGTCCGTACTGCTCCGCGAGGCGTTCGGCCCTCAGTTGTACGAGGCGGTGCTGGCGGTGCGGCGGGCGGAGGCCGAGCTGTTCGCGCAGTCCACGGACGCGGGCATCGTGGAAGCCGTCCGCTGGCGGTACTGACCCGGTCGCGTGCGTACGCGACCGCTCGTTCTCCCCGGCGTGTGGGCCGGGCCTCTCATGAACCGACGAATGGATACGGAACCATGGCAGCTCTCCGAGGTGGACCGACCGCACGCGGGCGGAGCACGGCGGCATGACCCTCGCGCCGGACAGGACGCTGTCCCACCAGACCGGTGCCGCGCTGGCCGTGCCGTTCGCGGTGGCCGGCACCGGGGTGCACCTGCCGCCACGGGTCGTCACCAACCAGGAGCTCACCCGCACCCTGGACACCAGCGACGCCTGGATCACCAGCCGCACCGGCATCCGTGAACGCCGGCGGCTCGATCCGCGGCTGGCGACGTCCGACATGTGTGTCGCCGCCGCCCTTCCGGCCCTGGAGTCCTCGGGGACCGACCCGGCCCGGCTGGACGCGGTGATCGTCGCCAGCTACACCGGCGACCAGCCGCTCGTCTCCACCGCGCTGATCGTCAAGGAGGCGCTGGGCGCTGACCGCGCCCTGGCGCTGGACGTCACCCAGGCCGCCTGTGCCTCCGGTATCCAGGCGCTGCTGATCGCCGCCCATCTGCTGCAGAATCCGTCGATCACCACGGTTCTGCTCCTCGCCGCCGACTGCGCCTCGCGGGTCACCGACCCCGCCGACCGGACGGCCGGGGTCTTCTTCGGCGACGCCGCGGCGGCCGTGGTCCTGGCCCGCTCCGACACCCCGGGAGCGGGCCTGCTCTCCTACGACCTGGGCTCGCAGCTGTCGTACGACGTCCAGATCCCCGCCGGCGGCTCCCGGCGGCCCACGACCGCCGCCACGGTCGCCGCCGGGGACCACTACCTGTTCATGGACGGCCGCGCCGTCTGGAACACCGCGACGGTCCGGCTGCCGGAGAGCATCGCGAACGCGGCCGGGCGGGCCGGTCTGCCGGTCGACGAGATCCGCCACTTCTTCCTGCACCAGGCCAATCTGAACATCGTCCACGCCGCCCTGACCGCCCTCGGCGTCCCCCACGACCGGGCCCCCATCACCGTGGACCGGCTGGGCAACACCGGTTCGGCCGGGGCGTTCACCGCGCTGCACGCCGCCCGCGCCCGGGGCGAACTGCTCCCGGGCGACACCTATGTGCTCTCGGCCATCGGCGCGGGATTCCAGTGGGGATCGCTCTGTCTGCGCCACGCCTGAACCGGCCCCGCCCGGCCGCCCCTCGGCGGCCGGGCTACGCAGGCCGCTCCAGGGCCGGCTCCGGATCCCAGGCCGCCGCGCACAGGGCCTCGGACACGGCGGCCGTGTACCGGGCGGCGGCAAGCCAGTGGGTGGCGAAGCCGTCGGTGTCGGCGGGCAGCAGCCGTCCGAAGGAGTCGCGCCCCCGCTCGGCGGCCGAGGCCCCGAGGGCGGTGAGGAGACCGGCGGCCGTGGGAAGCCCGCCGCGCCGGATCCTGCGCGCCTCGTCGCCGAGGTCGCCGAGCATGCCGAGGGCGGCACGCCCCGCCGTGACCGCCTGTTCCACACGGCGCTCCAGGAGATACAGCGGCGAGTGCGTGTCGGTGACGCCGTGGTGCGCCGGGGCGGACGGGCCGTGCGCCGCGGGTACGGCGGTGGTCCGGGCGGGGATGTCGGCGCGGCTCAGCCGGTCGAGGCCGAGGTCGACCGTGCCGTCTCCAGTGGGGTGCGAGCAGGCGAGGAGTGCGAGCCGGGGGTGGAGGGCGGGGACCATCCGGCCGATGATCCTCAGCCGTGTCCCCGGCGCCGAGGCCAGCAGCGTCAGATTGTCGCGGTGGGCCAGGGCGGGCTCGTCGTCGGCCGCGGCCAGCCGGAGGACGGGGCCTCCGCCTTCGCACCGTACGAGGAGACAGGCACCGGCCGGTTCCTGTACGGCGCCGAGCAGTTCGACGTCCAGGAACAGCAGATCGCTGCCTCCTCCGGCCGGTTCGGTGTAGCGGGCGGTGGACCGCAGGGCGCGGGCGGCCTGCCGGGCCGGCGGGGTCCGCCACAGCGCGGCGAGCGGCGCCTCCGTCCACGCGACGCCCCGCGCGGTGACGGCCTTGACGTTCTTCCCGGCGCCCAGTCTGCCGTCCGGCGAGACGGTCGCCCCGGAGACGGCCAGACCGGCACGGCCCAGTTCCCGGTGGGTGACCGCGCTGTCCCCCAGGCGTACGGCCCGGTCCGCCACACCCACGGCGCGCCCGACGCCGCCCGGTGCGACGTCCCCGACCGTGAAGAGGCGGCCGTCGGCTCCGGCGACCCAGGTGCGGACGCCGCCGAGTCCCGAATCGGTGACCACGGGTTCGGTGAACAGTCCGTAGAGGCGCAGCGAGCCGTCCGGGCTGTACGGGCGGCGGGCCCGGCCGCGCACGGCGGCGAGCTCGGCCCCGGTCGCCCGCTCCACCCGGTGTGCGGTGCCCAGGAGTTCGCCCAGGGCCGTGACCAGATCGGCGGTGCGGTAGGACGGGTCCCCGGCGCGGGCCGCGCGCAGCAGCGTGACGACGGAGATCGCCGCGCCGGCGGCACGGTGCAGCTGCCGGAGCCTGGCCGTGTGCGCGGCGCGGAGCAGCACCGCCTGGGTGACGGCACCGGCCCCGTCGACCCCCGCCTCCAGCACGGCGGCCCCGGCCGACCACAGCGCGGCGGCCGCATCGCGTTGGGCGCGGGTCGCCACGTCGGTGCCGGGGGCGGCGTCCGGGGCGGGGGCCGGGGGCGCGCCGTCCGCGGCCGGCGAGCGGTCGGGCTCGTGGGCGGGGCCGGCCGACGGGGCGGCGGACTCCGCGGCCCGGTCCGACACCGTATGCGGCGGGGAGGCGGCGGTCGTGTCGGCCACCCGCTCCGCACCTGGCTCCGTCCCCGGATCCGCCGTCTGCCCCTGGGCCGGTTGCGTCTGCTGTCCCTGAGCCGGTCGTGTCTCCTGTCCCCGGGGCGAATCCGCCGTCGGCTCCTCCTCCGGTTCTTCCGTCGGTTCGGCCGCGGGGGCGGTGCATGCGGCGGCGGCGCGGTGGACGCAGGCGGGGGCGAGCAGGCAGCCGCAGGTGATGGCGTCCGCGGTGGCCACGAAGCCGCCGGGGGCGTGCAGGCGCAACTCGGTGTCGTCGTCGACCGCGACGGTCACCGTGTCCCCGTCCCGGTGCACCGGCCGGGCGGCGAGCTTGGCGACCGCCGCGTCCAGGCGCTTGCGCAGCCGGGGCGAGAGGTCCTCCACGAGCGAGGCCGTCACCTCGGGTGCGACGGAGGGCAGCAGGGCGTCGGTCATGCGGTCTTCTCCCCGATCCAGCGGGCCAGTTCGAGCGGGCTGAGCGCCGCCACGGGCATTCCGGCGGCCACGAGCTGCCCGGCGATGCCCGTCGAGTAGCGCGGCCGGCCTGCGTCGTCGAGGCTCGCGCATCCGAGCACATGGCAGCCGGTGGTCACCAGGGCCCGCACTTCGGACAGCAGACCGCCGAGCGGCGCCCCCTCCTCGAAGTCGCTGATGACCACGACGAGGGTGCGTGTCGGCACCGTGATCAGACTGCGGGCGTGCCGCAGCCCGGCGGCGATGTGTGTGCCGCCGCCCACGCTCACCTCCAGAAGGAGCGAGAGGGGGTCGTGCACATGGTCGGTGAGGTCGACGACCTCCGTGGAGAACGCCAGGAAGTGGGTGCTCAGCGTGGGCACGCCCGCCAGGACGGACGCGGTCAGCGCGGACCAGATCGTGGACGCCTCCATCGATCCGGAGACGTCGGTGACCAGGATCAGCCGCCAGTCCGCCGACCGGCGGGCCCGGCTGCGGAACACCGGTTTCTCGGGGATCACCTGGACCGTGCCGTCCGCCGTCCGCCGGGCGGTCGCCAGGTTGGCCCGCAGCGTACGCGGCAGGTCCAGCCGGCCTCCCGGGCGGCGGGTCGGCCGGGCCGTCATCGAGCCGGTGAGCGCGGGCCTCAGTCGGGTGGCGAGCTGACGGGTCAGCTCCTCGACCAGTCGGCGCACCAGGGGCCGGAGCGCCGCGATCCGGGCTTCGGGGAGCCCGCCGGCGTACCGCAGGATCGTCCGCAGCAGCTCCACGGACGGGGTGGCGGCAGCCGGGTCCAGCTCGGTCAGCACGTCCTGCCGTCCCGTCCCGGCCGCGGCGGCCAGGACCTCCTCCCGGACACCGGGGCCGAACAGCGCGGCCAGCTCCTCGGACCACTCGCGCACCCCGGGGAACGACGGTTCACGCCCGCCGCGCGTACCCGGCCGCCCGGTCCCCGGCAGACCGCCACGGGAGCCCTCCCCGTGTCCCGCGCCGTACAGCTCGTCCAACGCGGTCGCCAGCCGGGCCGCCCCCGCCGCCATCTGCTCCGGCCTGCGCCCGAGCACCAGCCGCCACCGGTCGGCGGGCACCAGCGCCCGCACCGCGCCGCCCTCGCTCACGCGCACTCCCCCGCGGCCCGCTCCGGCGGACCGGCCGGACGTCGCGCCGGGCGACGCCTCGTCGCCCGGATCGGTGGCCGCCGCGTTCCCCGGCGCACCCGGACGGGACGTCTCCAAGGGCGAGTCGGCCGTTTCCGGGGACTCGGCCGCAGCACCGTCGCGCGGCCCTTCCGCCGGAGTGTCGGCGGAACCGCCGGTGACCGGCGACCCGGCCGATGCCCCTGAACCGGACGTGCCCGCAGGCACGTTACCGGTGCCCGGCTCCCCTGCCGACGCGTCCGATGCGTCGGATGCGTCCGATGCGTCCGATGCGTTCGATGCGTCCGATGCGTCCGATGCGTCCGATGCGTCCGATGCGTCCGACGGAGACGCTCCCTCGGGCGTGCCCGGACCGGGCGCCGCTTCCTGCGGGTCGTCCGCCGACGCGTCCGCCGGGGGTGGTGGGACCGGCAGGTCCAGGGCGGCGAGGAGCGTACGGGCCGTGAGGTCGGCGGCCGTGCGGCGGGCCAGTTCGGCCGGATCGTCCGCGTCGAGGGTGCCGACCCGTTCGCCGAGGCGTTCCTCGACCATGTCCAGGAGGCGGTCGCGGGCCGCCGGGCTCAGGGTGTCGAAGCCTCCGCGCAGCGCGGGCAGCCTGGCGAGGAACGCCGCGTCGTCCAGCTCGACGACCCGGCGGAGCAAGGGGTCCAGGGCGTCGCCGACGACGGTCAGGAGCGGGCCGGCCACGGTCAGGACGCCGGTGAGGCGGGCGGTGAGCGCGGACCGGGAGGCGCTGTCCACGGCGCCGTCCACCCAGGAGGCAACGCGTCCGCCGAAGCCGTCGGCGTCCTCGTGCCCCATGAGCACCCTGATCGCTCCGGCGGCCGCCGCGATCAGCGGGGTGCCGTCGGCGGCGAGCCGGGCGAGGGCGGCGGTGAGCCGGATCCCGCCCAGCCGGTCGGCCCGCTGGGCCAGTTCGAGCAGGGCACGGGCGTCCTCGGGCTCCTCCGAACCGGTCAGCCCCTCCACCTGGCGGACCGCGGCGGAGGTCAGCATCTCGGCCGTCCGGCCGGTCCGCCCGGCCCGGACCGTGTCTGTTTCTGTGTCTGTTTCTGTGTCTGTGCCACCGGGGACCGGGGCGTCGTCGGGCGCGGCCGTGACCGGCAGGTGGCCCGCGTCGATGCGGTCCAACAGGGCGAGCCCGGCGAGGAGTTCGGGCAGGGTACCGCTCGACGGGAGCACGGATGCCAGCTCCGCGAGCCGTTCGTCGGCGAGGGCGGGGAGCCCGCATTCGGCGGAGTCGGTGAGGCCGCGGACGACCTCGGCGGACGTCGGGCCGCCCGCCCGGCGCTCGGCCGCGTGGCGCTGCCGCAGCGTGCCCTCGGCCGCCTGGGCCGCGGTGACGCCGCGGACCCCGGCCGCGGTGAGCATCGCGGCGGTCGCGGGGGTCCACCGGACCTGCCAGCGCGTGGTGATCCCCTCGGTGCCCGCCGCACCGGTCACCCCCTGCTCCTCGGCGTACGGAATGCCGCACACCGCGAGTCTGCGCAGCAGCAGTTCGCGGCGCCGGTCGAGAACGGAGCGGGCCGGGTCCAGCCGGAGGTCGCGCGGCTGCTTGGCGTGCGCGTCGTCCGGCCCGGGAAGGGACAGGGCCTCGGTCTCGGCCTCGACGGCGGGTCCCAGGCCACCGCGCGGGGCGGCGGGTGTGGGCCGCCCCGTCCGGTCCCCGACGAGCACGCGTTCGAGGGCCTGGGCGACGGCGCGTCCGGTGCCGTAGGTCTCGCCGCGTCCCAGCACCGTCTGCACGGCTTCCAGGAGTTCGCCACGTCCCGGGGCGGGCAGTCCGCGCAACCGGGCCAGGTCGCCGGCCACCCGGACGACCTCGCGTCCGTCCGCCGGTCCGTAGGGATGGCCCTGCTCCCGCAACGCGGCGCAGACCCGGACCGCCGTACGGACCAGCGCCTCGTCCAGCGCGGCCGGGTCCCCGGCGGCGTCGAGGACGGTGTGCTGCCATTCGGGGTCCCGGATCCCGGCCGGGTATCCGGAGCGCGAGTCGAGCAGGGCGTAGGTGTACGGAACGAGGGAGACCGTGCATGCCGCGTCCCCGGCAGGGCCGTCCGTGCGGACGTCCGACCCACGGACGTCCGACCCACGGGCGTCCGACTCACGGGCGGTCGACTCGTCGCCGGTCGGCTCGTGGATGGTCGGCTCGTGGACGGTCGTCCCCGGCCGGCCGTCGGCGGGCGGCCCGGCCGTGGGGTCGCCGGCCGGGCCGGTCCCGTGCGGTCCGGGTCCGGTGTCCGGCCCGTCGTACGCCGGGGTTCCGGGCACGTCGTACGACGGGGTCCCCGGCCCGTCGGACGCCGGGGTCAGCGCGTCCGTACCGGCGGGCAGGAGGGCCGGGGTGTGGAAGGCCCCCACCACCACGGCGGGCCGCCGCCCGTCCGCCAGTGCCTCGGCGATGTGCCGGCGCATCCGGGCCTCGCGCGCCCGGTCCGTACGGGACACCCCGTCTCGGGCCTCCGCCTCGCGACGCAACGCCCAGCCGGTGAGCAGCGCGGCACGACGGATCGACTCGGGTGCCGAGCCCGGGGCGTGGGCCTCGACGAGGCGGTCCCAGAGGTCGTCGCCGTCGCGGCCGGTGAGCCCGGACCGGAGGGCGTCGGTGAGGCCGTCGCCCTCCGCGGCCGCCGTCTCGGGGGCGGGGGACGGGGCGGGGGCGGCGGAACCGCCCTCCGCCCAGGCCCTGTCGGCCAACGGGAGATCGCAGGCCACGGCCGGGACGCCGTTCCGCGCCGCCCAGCGCAGCGCCACCAGTTCGGGCGAGAAGTCGGCGAACGGGTAGAAGGCCGGGCCCCGTTCGCCCGGTGTCCCGGGGCCGGCCCCGGTGGCGGGGACGGCGGCCAGGGCGACCGGGGCCCGGGTCTCCTCATGGGCGAGGAAACCCAGCCAGGGCTGGAACTCGCCGGGCAGTTCGACGAGCAGGACATCCGGGGCGGCCTCGTCCAGCAGCGCCGGGAGCGCCGCCGCCAGCGAGGGCGCGTGGTGGCGTACACCGATCAGGAACGGTGCCCCCGGGCCCGTCGCCGCGAGCGCCGCCACCGCGGCCTCGGGAACGGCGGGCCCGGCCGTCAACGACTGGCTCATCCGTCAGTTCTCCAGCACCGCACGCAGGTCCCACAGGGCGCGCCAGGTGGCCGTCCCCTGTTCCGCGCGCCTGCGGACCGGGCCATCCCAGTACCCCAGCAGCCGGGCGGCGTCCGCGGGGTCGTCCTTGCGGACGACCCCGAGCAGATGGCCGGGCAGCAGGGAGAGCACGTCCCGGTCGCCGGGGAAGTAGGCGGCGGCCAGCCCGAGGGCGCCCGCCACGGACACGGCCTCCGCCGTACTCATCACCGTCGAGGGGCGCTCGACCTCCCAGCCCTCCACGGAACGGCCCTCGCGCAGGTCCCGGAAGGCGGTGACCAGGGCTTCGAGGACCGCGTCGTCCACCTGGTAGGCGGCGCCGACGCGTTCGACGGCGGCCTTCGCCTGGCGCCGTACGAGCGCGGTCTCCGCGTCCACGTTCCCGATGGGGCCCACGGTCTCGAAGTTGAAGCGGCGCTTGAGCGCGGCGGACATCTCCGATACGCCCTTGTCGCGGAGGTTGGCGGTGGCGATGAGCGTGAACCCGGGCGCGGCGTGCACCTGGGCCCCGGGGCCGCCCGCGAGTTCGGGCACGGCGATGCGGCGCTCGGAGAGCAGGGACACCAGGGCGTCCTGGACCTCCGGCAGACAGCGGGTGATCTCCTCGACGCGGGCGACGGCTCCCCCGGTCATGGCGGTGAGCACCGGCGACGGCACCAGGGCCTGTTCGGTGGGGCCCTGGGCGAGCAGCAGCGCGTAGTTCCAGCCGTACTTGAGCTGGTCCTCGGTGGTGCCCGCGGTGCCCTGCACGGTGAGCGCGCTGGTCCCGCAGACGGCCGCCGAGAGGAGCTCCGAGAGCAGGGACTTGGCGGTGCCGGGCTCGCCCACGAGGAGGAGTCCGCGTTCCCCTGCCAGGGTGACCACGCACCGCTCGACCAGGGCGCGTTCGCCGACGAACTTCTGCTCGATCACGAGACGCGCGGGTATGCCGTCCGCGGCCCGGGTCCCCTTGGGCAGGCCGAGGGCCTCGCCCGCGCTGCCCATGACGAAGGTGACGACGGCCCTCGGGGTGAGGAGCCAGCCGGGCGGCCGGGGTCCGGTGTCGTGGGCGGCGAGGAAGGCCAGCTCGGTGGCGTAGCGGTCCTCGGGCGGCGTGACCTGGCGGTGCTGTTCCTGGCCTGAGGCGGCGGCCCGGCCGGGGGCGCCGTCCGTGGTGGTGGTGCCGTTCATGGGAGGGGTGCCGTTCCTGGTGGTGTCGTTCGTGGCGGTGGTGTCGTGCGTCATCGGCGGCGGCCCTTCCGGGACGCGCGGGTGTCCAGTTCCTCGAAGCCGGGGGCGTCGCCGCCCCGGACACGGGCCCAGGCGGTCGCGTACAGCGCGGGCACGGACAGGTGCGGGAGAGTCCGGGAGGAGCCCGTCACGGGGTACAGGCTTTCCTTCCAGGTCTCCAGCGGCAGTCCGGGTGCCGACCGTTCGAGCCAGCCGCAGGGGAGGAACAAGGTGCGGCCGGCCCGGGAGCGCTTCGCCTCCACGACCAGGTCGGTGGCGGCGAGTTCGGCGCGGGCCTTCTTGACACGGGCGGGCTTCCACCCGGTCCAGCGCACGCAGTTGCGGTCGGTGGGGTCGGGCAGGGCGAGCAGCATCAGGTAGAGGGCGGCGGCGTCCGCGCTCAGCCCGAGCGTCCCGGCGGCCTCGGTCACCAGCTCCGGCACCGTGCGGGTGGGGTCCTGGGCCGGGTGGTGCGGGGTGCCGTCCGGGGCACCGGCCGAGACCATCGCGTCGGCCTCCTCGCCCAGCAGGGCGCGCAGGGCGTGCAGGTCCTCCGTGCCGTGACCGCCGACCGTGCCCTCGACGAGGCCGAACGCGGGATCGTCGGGGCCCGTCAGACCGGCCGGGCGGATCAGCAGTTTCTCGCTGTCCCCGTGGCCGGGAGCGAGGAGCAGCGCCTCGCCGGCGCGGACCAGTCCGTCGGAACCGGCGCCGCCGGACTCGGCAAGTCCGTAGGCGGCGCGGACCACGGGACCGATGGAGCCTCCCGACTCGGTCCAGTCCATGCCGAGTTCCAGCACCAGGGCGGGGTCGGCGAGGCGGGCGCGCAGCGCCGCCAGTCCGACGGGCAGGTGGGCGCGCAGCGGGTGCCCGTAGGGCAGGGCATAGGCGAGCGCGCGCAGCGCGGTGTACGCGGACGTGAGTTCGCTCCGCGCGCCGACGCGGAGCAGTCCCTTGCCTCCGGTGCCGTCGTCCGCCTCGGTGCTCCGGGTGAGCCACTTCCGGGAGCCTGTGTTGAGGATCAGGTCGATCGCGCCGTGCGTGGTGCCCGACAGGTCGAGGTCCAGGTCCTCGGGGACGCGGACCAGGGCGGACAGGCGTTCCTTCCAGACGTCGGCGGCGGCCCGGACGTCGGGGCCGTCGGTCCAGAGCGCCGCCGGGTCCTCGGGCAGCAGGGCCCTGATCACGGCGTGCGACGCCTCGTGGGGCAGGGCCTCGACCCTGGACCGCGCGGCCTCGAAGGCACGGGTCTTGGCCCCGAGCAGCGCGAGCGCGTCCGCGCCGGGCTCGCTGATGGCCGCCGACAGGAGGGCGACGGACTGGAGGGCCCCGATCCCGGTGGCCTCGTGGAAGGCCTCGGCGGCCTCCGGGCGCCAGGGGGCCGGTCCCTGTTCCCGGATCAGGGAGGTGCAGCGGGTGAGGCGGTCGCGGGAGATCCCGTGCCGGTACACGTGCTCGTGGTCCAGGGTGAACCCGGGGACGGGGCCGAAGGCGCCGCTGGGATCGTGTTCCAGGGCGAGCCAGCGCACCTCTTCGCTCCAGTAGTAGCGGCCCCGGTCGGCGACGATGACGATCGTGCGGTCGCCCTTGCGCAGCACGTGTCCGAGCCGCTGGGCGGACTCGGGCCGGCCGCTGGACCCGGAGGCCTCGGGCACCGTCTCGACGAGGTCCACCCGCCGGAGCGTGCCGGCCGGGCCGGCCAGCGGGCCCGCGGCCAGGGCGTCGAGGAGTTCCACGAGGCCGGCACGGTGTGCGGGCAGGGTGGTCTCCGAGGCGGCCCGGAAGGCCAGTTCGGGCAGCAGGTCCAGGACCGCGGTCCAGGCCATGGCGTCGCCGGGCACGGTGTGCTCGTCCCGCTGCCAGCCGTCCGTGGGCGTGAACGGGACCTTGGAGGAGATCGCCGGGCCGAACGCCGGCGCGCCGCCGAACACATGGTTCACGGCGAGGATCTGCTGGATCGCGCTCCAGCGCTTCCCGCCGCCCCACCAGCCGCCGTACATCCGGTCGGGGCCCCATGCGGAGGCGTTGCGCAGGGTCTCGTCGTCGGCGTGCTCGGGCTCGCGGTCGAAGAACATACCCTTGGTGCGGGCGGTGTCCCGGGGTGTCGTGGGCTGCACGGGCGCGGGCGGTTCCACGAACCGGAGCGCGGAGAGCGAGCGGTCGACGGCGGTCCACACGAAGGCGGCGACGCCCGCGAGGAGCCGGGGGTCGGTCACTTCGGGCAGCAGTCGGGCGACGGCTTCCCTGCTCATCTCCGCGGCCGAGGGCCCGGTGTACTCGTCGGTGTCCCGGACCGCCTTGTGGTGGCGGACGACCGCCTCGGCGACCGCGTCGAACAGTTCCTCCACTCGGGCGTCCGTCAGGGCGCGCAGCGCGGCGGAGCCCTGCTCGTCCCTCGGGCGCAGCGCGTGCCAGTAGGCGAGCGGGGGCAGGTAGGGCGTGCCGACGGCGCCGTCGCTGCCGAACGTGCCGGGGCTGACGGACCAGAGGGTGCCGCCGGTGCCGTCCGTGTCGGCGGGATAGGCCTGCACCGTGCGCTGGTTCAGCGCCACGACCGTCCGTGCGCCGCCGGGCAGGGCGAGGGCGCCGAGCGGCACCGGTGAGGTCCCATCGGCCAGCGGGTGCGGCAGGGTGACCGTCCTGCCGTCGGGGGTGCCGGCGACGACGCGGTGCCCGTCGGCGGGGTCGGCCGTGCCGGGTTCGGTGACGGTGCGACGGACCCAGCGGCCGAGGATCGTGCCGTCCGTGCCGAACGGGGTGGTCTCCAGGCCGGGCTGGAGCGGCAGCACCTCGCACTCCGCGGTGAGCAGCCGGGATCCGTCGCGCACCGCCGAGCCGAGGAAGGCGGGGAGGGAGGCGCGTCCGTGCGTGCCGGTGACGGGGTCGTACTCCAGCCATACCTGCTGGGTGCCCTGACGGCCCTCGCGCCAGTAACCGGTGCCGTCGGAGATGACGGGGCGCTGGGGCGGGAGGACGGTGTCCCCCGGGTGCAGGGCCTTGCCGCCGGTGGCGCGGCCTCCACCCGGGAGCGGGACGCAGACCTCGGCGCTGGAGCCGTAGCCGCCCCAGCGGGGAGTCTGTTCGCCGGTGACGGTGAAGATCTCGGTGGGGCGGTGGGACCAGTAGCCACGCTGTTTGCCCTCGTCCCACCAGATGACGAGCAGTTCGCCGTCGACGTAGCGGAAGGCGAGCGCGCGCCACTGGTCGGCGGGGCCGGGGATCTGGAGGGTGTGGTGCAACAGGACGCCCTCCGGGCCGACGACCACGGCCCGTTCCGTGGTGTTGAGGATCAGCGCGGGCCAGGCGCCGGTGATGCGGACGCCCTGCGATCCGTGGTTCCTGCGGTTCGCGGCCTCGGTCTCGGCGATCAGTTCGGTGTAGGTCTCGTCGAGTGCCGGCCAGCCGAGTTCGTCGGGGATGCCGGTGCGCAGGGTGGTGGCGAGCACGGGCAGGATGTCGCGCTCCTTGATGACGCTCACCGCCTCGGGGGCGACGTCGGCGGCCACGGCGCGGAAGGCAGAGAGCTTGTGGAGGGCGACGCGCAGGCCGGGGAGTCCGGCCGCGGTCCGGTACTCCTCGGCGCCGGCCGTCAGCCATTCCCTGAGGATCTCGGAGAGCACGGGGTGCTCCGCCAGCCTCGTCATACCAGCGGCGCCGAGCCCCTGGCCGCGATGGCCGCCGATGGCGCCGATGGTCCGGCGCAGCAGGGCGCGGAAGACCGGCCGGGCGGCGACGGCGCCGAGGTCGCGTGCGCCGGGCGTGGTGTCGGTGAACCAGGGGACGAAGGGGACACCGGAGCTCTGTGCATGGTCCGAGTCCAGGTCGTCCGGTTCGGCGACGGGGACGCCGGAGGCGAGGCAGAGGTCGAGGAGGTCCAGGTCGGCGTTGCGCTGCCAGCGGCCCTGGAACAGTTCGACGGGACGTCCGTCGGCGCGCAGCCGGTCCGCCATACGGGCGGCCAGTTCGAGGGTGTGCGGGCTGCGGCCCGCCGTGGCCCGGTTGCGGCGGCGGTGCGCTTCCCAGCGGGCGAGCCAGTCCGCCGGGGAGACGGGCCGTTCGGTGGCGGGGTCCTCGCCCGCGGGGGCGTCCGGGAGGGCGGTCAGCAGATCCTCGGCGCCGGACTCGGCGAGCAGTGCGAGCCAGCCGCGTTCGCCCTCCATGTCCTGGCCGCTCTCGCTGAAGGTCTCGGGGAAGAAGCCGAGCAGCCGGGCGCGTACGGCGGCGTCCTGCCGGGCGAGGGCGAGCAGTGCGGGCCGGTACGCCGTCCAGAACGAGGCCGGGGCGCGGACGACGCCCGGGGAGTCGATCAGATCGGCCACCAGGTCGCGTTCGGCCGCCTCGCGGTCCAGCCCCGCGGCCTTGACCAGTGCGCGTACGTCCTGGGGCAGCGCGGCGTACGGCGGCATGCCGGCCGCGCAGCGTTCGACCAGCAGACGGCGGAACTGGGCCCAGGCGTCCTCCGGTGCGAGCCGGGCCACCAGGTCGCGCACGTACTGGCGCAGCGCCTTGACGGTCAGCGCGCCGGCGAAGGCGAACTCCAGGAAGACGGCCCGCTGCCGGTCCTCGTCCACGGCGAGTCCGTGGACCCGCTCGGCCTCGCGGGCCTTGCCGAAGAAGGAGGCGGCGTAGCTGGTGTTCTCGGCCTGGAGGAAGACGCGGGCCACCTGCTCGTAGTAGGTGGGGAGGAAGTGGGGAACGGCCCGGCCGAGGCGGGTGCCGAGGGCGTCGAAGCCGTCCTTGGCCGCTCCGGCCCGGGTCTTGGCCTGGCGGCCCAGCCGCTCGATGTCCTTGACCAGCGCGAGGGCGTGGTGCCCGTTGGCCGGGTCGTTGACGAGGGCCCAGGCGGGGAAGCCCAAGGTCTCCCTGCGGACCTGGCCGACAACGGGGGCCTCGGCGGTCCGGGCCAGTCCGAGGAAGTCCAGGGCCAGGTCCTCGGCCTCGCCGAGGGTGCCGGGCACGAGCCGGACCACCGCGCGGTCGCCGAGGGCCGTGTGGGTGTAGGTGCGTGCCGTCAGGGTGTCGGCGTCGTCCCGGTCGGTGGTGCCGGCGAGCAGGATCGCGCCGGCGTCCAGCAGGGCCGTCGCGCGGGCCTCGGTGAGGGGCTCCCCCAGGGGGCCGCGGGGCGAGGGCACGGCGGCCGCCGTGGTCGCGTGGGTGTTCGTCGTCGTGGTGCTCATGCCGCCCGCTCCTCGTCCGCCAGATCGCGGCCGGCGTAGAGCGCCGCCGCCATGCGCATGCCCTCGGACCACGCGACGGGGCCGACCTCGGCCGCCGTCAGCGCGCGTCCCGTGGGATCGGTCCAGCCCAGCGGGCCCGTCTCGGTGTCGTAGGCGTCGTAGCCGTCGTGCTCGCCGATCCAGATGCGGGCCTCCGCGGTGGACCCGTTCTCGACGACGGGGCACACCGCGTATCCGCCGCGGACCCGGTAGCCGAGCTGGGTGGCGCGGCCGTGCAGGAAGCGCAGCTCCTTGAACGCACCGCCGGCGTACGTGTCCACGGACGTGGTGTCGGGGGCGAGCCCCTCCGGGCGGTGCCACACCTCGCGGAACAGCTGCTCCACGTTCTGGCTCACCCCGAGCTCGACCGCGAACTCGCGCAGGTCCTCCAGGTCGTCGAGGAGCACGGGGTGCGGCACGCTGACGACGTCCGGGGTGATGCGGACCGTGTCGCCGTCCAGGTCGACGAGGCCGAGTCCGCGGTCGGGGTCGACATCACGGAGGAATCCCGCGACGCCGCCGTCGGCTCCGGTGACGACCGTGTCCCGCAGCGCCTCCTGCCAGGCCGGATCCGGCCAGACCCGCGCCAGCACGGCGGTGGGAACGGGCAGCGACCGCACCATCCACTGCTCGACGTCCGTCAGGCACCGCTGCTCGTGCCGGGTCAGCCACTCGGTCAGCTGCCGGAGGCCGACGACCGCCGGATCGTCCTTCAGCTTGGCCGGAACGGACTTCAGCCGCCGGCCCTTCTCGTTGCGGCAGACCACCTTGCCCGCCTCCAGGGCGACTTCGTAGTCGCCCGCAGGAACCCACCCCATGCGCTGTTCTCCCCGTCGTTCCCGACGGCCGCCGGACCGGCGGCACGCTGATGAAACCCGTCGGCGGCAACACACCGTGACGAGTGAGAGAGACTCTAGGTGCCGCCACTGACAACGCGGATCTCGGGGACGGGGACCGGTCCACGACCGTTACGTGAACGCGAACCGACCACGCGGATCGCGCGAGCGCGTGCATGGCGTCGCGCAGCGGGCGGGTGGGAAGCGGGTGGGAAAGTGACGGACCGTGCTTCGGGGCCGGGCGTCCGTCAGCCGGCCGCTCGTGGTGAACGGCGGCCCGGGAGGGGAGACGTCACGGGCCGGCCCGGGGGGAGAGACGTCACGAGCCGGCCCGCGGAACTGCCGCCCGGCCCGCGGAACTGCGGCCCGGCCCGGGTCGGGCGACCGCCCGGCCCCGGTGGAAAACCCGGCCGGGGGTGGCGGCCGCCCGTGCGCCGGCCTGGAGGCGCCGGCCGGGCCCCCGCGTCAGAAGCGGTGGGACGGCCGGACGCTGAACAGTTCGGTCCGCAGCGCGGGCGTTCCGTCGACGGGTGCGGGATCCTCCGCGGTCGGCACGATGCCGCCGGCGGCGACCTTGTCGAGGGTCTTCAGGCCGTCGGGGCCGACCGTGCCGAAGACCGTGTAGTCCGGCCGCAGCACGGAGTCGCCGTACACGACGAAGAACTGCGAACCGTTCGTGTCCGGACCGGCGTTGGCCATCGCCAGCAGGCCGCGCCCGTAGAGGCGACGGGTGCCGGTCGTGTCGCCCGGCACCGTGGGCAGGTCCACGGGAAGCTCGTCCTTGTACTTGTAGCCGGGTCCGCCCTCGCCCGTGGCGCTGGGGTCGCCGCACTGCAGGACCTTGAGCGTGGGATACGCCGTCAGCCGATGGCACACGGTCCGGTCGTAGAACCGGTGCCGCGCCAGGTGCACGAAGCTCTGCACGGTGCACGGCGCCTTCGCCCGGTCCAGCCGCAGCGGGAGCGCGCCCTGGCTGGTGCGGACCGTCGTGGGAACGGTGCCGTGCGCGGGGGTGTGCCGTGGATCGCGCGGCAGGGGAACGCGACGCGCCGCGGGCTCGTCCGGGGTCTCGGTGTACTGGCACGGACCGTGCGTGGTGCGCGGCGTGGTGGCGGAGCCGGAACCGGAAGCGGAGGCGACGCCGCCCCCGGACGCCACCAGTGCCACCGCGACCACCGCGGTCATGAGAGTTCGGCCCATGCTGCACACCCTCCAGAAGATCGCCCGGTTTCGGAGCGGTCGCAGTCTAGGGCGCGACCCGACGGGCGAGAACCCGCCCGTCGGCCACATCCGCCTGACGGCCTTCGGCCACGCGGTCCGGCCGGTTCCCGTGCGCGCTGCCCGGTTCCGGTGCCGTACGCCCGCCCCGTTTCGTGCCGCGCCCCGGGCTGGCCCGGCGCACAGGCCCCCCGGAACACCGTCAGCACCCCGGGGACCCGGCCCGGCGCCCGGGGTGGCTGACGGTGCGTCCGGACGCGATCGGGGCGTCCGGCACCACGTGCCGCTCCGGCACGGCGGTCAGGAGGTGTTCAGGGCCACCGTGGGATGCAGACGGGACGCCCGGACCGCCGGATAGAGTCCCGCGATCACGCCGATGACCAGGGTCGCCGCCACACCCCCGGCCAGGGACTCGGGCGGGACCACCGCCGTCCAGCCCTGGACGTGTGCGAAGCCGTACGTCGCGGCCGTGCCCAGGAGCGCGCCCGTCACCCCGCCGAGGGCGGAGAGCAGCAGCGACTCGGTGAGGAACTGGAGGCGGACCGCGCCCCGGGTCGCGCCCAGCGCGCGCCGGAGCCCGATCTCCTGGCGGCGCTCCAGTACGGAGATGACCATGGTGTTGGCCACGCCCACCCCGCCGACCAGCAGGGCCACGGCGCCCAGTCCGAGCATGAGTGTGGTCAGTCCTTCGTCGGTGGCGGTCTTCGCGGCCAGCGCGTCCGAGGGGCGGGAGACCTTGATCCCGCCTTCCCGGCCGGGGTCGACGGTGCGGGCCAGGATCGCCCGTACGTCCTCGACGGAGGCGTCGGTGGAGCGCTCGAAGACGGTGGTCGGATGCCCGTCGAAGCCGAAGTACCGTTCGGCGGAGGGGAATCCGACCATGGCCACACGGTCCAGGGCGGGGACCAGTTCGAGAGGCTTCAGGATCCCGACGACGGCGACCCGTATGTCGTTCATCATGATCGTCTCGCCGGTACGGGTGATGCCGAGGCGTCGCGCGGCGAGAGAGCCGAGCACCGCCGTCGGCAGCCGTTCGGAGGCCGGGTCCAGCCAGACGCCCCGGGACACCTCGCCGCCGAGAGCCGCGAGGAGGTCGCGGCGGACCGCCTGCGCGGTGACGCCCGCGGAGCGCTCCTCGGGGACCACGTCGCTCCGGCGGATCCGGGCGTCGATGTCGGCGGAGGCGGTGGCCTGCCGCACCGGGCCGATCCGCTGGACCATCGCCACCGCGTTCTTCGGGAGCTTGATCTCCTCCCCGGTGGGACTCCTGCCGGCCTCCGCCGTGAGCAGATTGGTGCCGAGGCGGTCGAGCCGGGCCATCAGGTCCGCGCGGCTCGACTCGGACAGGCCGACCACGGCGACCATCGTCGCGATGCCGATGGCGATGCCGAGCGCCGAGAGCACCACCCGGGCGCGCCGCGCGCGCAGCCCCACGGCGCCGACGCGCAGGACGTCGCCGGGCGAGAGCCGGGCGGGCCGGAGACCGTCTCTCATGACGTCCCCTCCGACGCGCCGGTTCCGTGCCCGTGCGGGGACGGCGGGCTGCCCGTGTCCGACACGATCTCCCCGTCCCTGAAGCGCACCCGCCGCGGCAGCGCCTCCGCGATCTCCTGGTCGTGGGTGATCACGCAGACCGTCGTGCCGCCCGCGTTGAGCTCGCGCAGCAGATCCATGACGATCCCGCCGGACGCGGTGTCGAGCGCCCCCGTGGGTTCGTCCGCCAGGAGCAGCCGGGGCTCGCCCACCAGCGCGCGGGCGATGGCCACCCGCTGCTTCTCGCCTCCGGACAGTTCGTGGGGCGTGTGCGAGGCCCGGTGGTCCAGTCCCACCCTGGCCAGTGCCTCCCGTGCCCGCACGCGCCGTCGCGCGCGCGGGATCCCCGCGTAGAGCAGCCCGTCGGCGACGTTGTCCACCGCGTCGCGGCCCGCCGCCAGGTGGAAGTGCTGGAACACGAAGCCGATGTGACGGGCCCGCAGGGCCGAGAGCCGGGCGTCGGACAGTTCGGCCACGGGGTATCCGGCGATCCTGACCGTGCCGCCGGTGGGCTTGTCGAGGGTGCCCATGATGTGGAGCATCGTGGACTTGCCGGAGCCGGACGGGCCGACGACGGCGAGCAGTTCGCCGGCCGTCACCGCGAGGTCCACCCCGCGCAGGGCGTGGACGCCCCCGGGGTACGACTTGGTCGCACCCCGCAGTTCGACCACCAGCGGCTCCGGGGGCGCGGCCGGGGCGTGCGTCCCGGGTGCGGGGAGTGCCGTCATGACGCCGCCACCCCGACCTTCATCCCCTCGCGCAGTCCGGCGCCGCTGACCTCGATCCGGCCGTCGGCGGTCATGCCCGTCTCCACCCGTACCATCCGGGACGTGGCGCCCTGGACGATCTGGAGTCCGTAGCCGCCGTTCTCGCCCCGCAGGGCCACGACGGCCTCCACGGGAACCGCGAGGACGTTCCTGCGGGCCTCGCTGACGAAGCGCACGCTCGCGCTCGCCCGGGGGTCCTCGCCGGAGGCGGCCTTCGCCCCGCCGTCCAGGACGACTTCGACGGTGATGCCCTCCTGGGACGCGTCCTCGGAGGCGCCCGCCTCGGGGCGTACCGTCCCGGCGACCTTGCCCGTGACGGTACGCCCGCTCGGCAGGGTGACCTCGACCTTGGTGCCGGAGGCGGTCAACGCGGCGTCGGCCGTCTCCAGTTCGGCCCGGACGACGGGCTGGGGAGAGGCCACGGTCAGCACCGTGTCGCCGGGCGCCACACGGTCGGCGAGCGCCGCGTCGGCGGAGACGACCTTGACCGGTCCGGGCTGGAAGACGACGTCGCCGGCGCCGACCCGGCCGGTGGGCTGCCGGTTGAGGGACTTCTGCCACCGTTCGACGGCGGCCGCGGTGTCCGGGCCGTACCAGACGTCGGCGTACAGACCGGATCCGTAGCCCAGTTCCCTGAGGTTGCGCTCCAGTTGGAGCACATCGCTGCCGCGGTCGCCGGTCTTCATCTCGCGGAACATGGGGACCGGGCCGCGCAGGAGGGTGACGGGCTTGTCGTTCAGCTCGTACAGCGCCTGTCCGGCGGTCACCGTGGAGCCCTCGGCGGCGGCCACCGTGACGGTGCCCTCGACGGCGGCCTTGACCGGGCGGCGCCGTGCGAAGTCGAGTTTCCCGTCGACCGTCGTGGACCGTACGAGGTCGGTACGGACGACGGCGGTGGTGGCGGGCGGCAGATCGCCGCCGGCGGCCGGCGCGGAACCTCCGGCCTCGCCGAGCAGCAGCACGCCACCGGTGGCCACGACGCCGGCCGTGCCGAGTGCGAGGAGTGCGGTGCGTCGTCTCACTGCATGCCTTCCACGCTGTCGATCAGCTTCGGCCGGCAGGTCTCCTGCGCCTTCTTGTACGTGGGCGAGCCGACGTCGAGGACCGGCGAGGCCGGATTCGGGTCACCGCCCGGGATGGCCTGGCCGCCGTTCATGGTCGGGTTGGTGAAACGCGAGACGCCGTTGTCCCGCATGCACGTGGCGTGGGCGAGCATCGACTCGTACGCCTTCTGCTGGTCGACCTCGGGCTCCACGTCCATGGCGGCCTGCATCTCGGGGACGCAGACGCCGTTCCTGCCACCCTTCCACGCCTCCTGCTCGCCGGACCGTTCGACGACCTTCTCGATCTTCGCCCAGTCGAGATACCCGCTCAGCTTGGGGTCGGGGTAGTCCTTGTAGCCGCCCTTGGTGCGCATGCACCGGACGTACGTCAACTGGGCGTCGTAGTAGGCGCTCTTGGCGGTGGGCCGGGGGGTCGCGGTGCCTCCGGCGGCCTCGGGCGTCCCGGAGGAGGGGCCGGCGGACGGGACGTCGGCGATGGGCGGGCTCTTCTCGTTCCCCGCACCGGAGTCGTCGCCGCAGGCGGCCGCGAGCACGAAAACGGGCAGGGTCATCAGGGTGGCGGCGCGCAGCCGCAGGGCGGCCCGGGGCCGCGTTGCGTAGCTCATGGGTCCCACGGTCACCACCCAGCGTGATGGGCCGTCCATGGTTCCATGATGGGAACGTAACAATGCTCTGACCTGCGCCTTCCGCTGCCCCGAAGGAGCGTGGAGCGGTGCGGTGGACGCCCATAATCGTGCTCATGCCGCATGTGCTGCTCATCGAGGACGACGCGTCGGTACGAGACGGAATGGAGTTGGTGCTGCGCCGGCACGGGTACGGGGTGGACACCGCCGCCACGGGTGAGCAGGCCCTCGCCCTGCTCGACGGCCCGGACGGCCGGAAGGTCGAACTGGCCGTGCTGGACCTGATGCTGCCCGGGATGGACGGCTTCGAGGTGTGCCGACGCATCCGGGAGCGGACGGCCGTCCTGCCGGTCATCATGCTGACCGCGCGCGGCGACGACCACGACATCGTGACGGGGCTGGAGGCGGGCGCCGACGACTACGTGGTCAAGCCGGTCACCGCGCCCGTGCTGGAGGCCCGCATCCGGGCCGCGCTGCGCCGGGTGGAGCCGCCGACGGGCCGTGACCGGGCGAGCGACCACGCCGGGCTGGTCATCGACCGTGCCGGACTGACGGTCACCCGTGACGGCGTCCCCGTTCCGCTGCCGCCGGTCGAGTTGCGGCTGCTGCTGGAGCTGTCGGCCGCGCCCGGCCGGGTCCTCAGCCGGGAGCAGCTTCTCGAATCGGTGTGGGACCACAGCTTCCTGGGCGACTCCCGGCTGGTGGACGCGGCGGTCGCCCGGTTGCGGTCCAAGCTGGAGGACATACCGGCCAAGCCCCGGTTCGTGCAGACCGTGCGGGGCTTCGGCTACCGCTTCGGGCCGCTGTGAGACGGGCGGCCGGGCGCGCGGGCGGTGGCGCCGTACGCCCGAGGCGCTTCACCGGCGGGTTGCGTCTGCGGCTCGTGCTCACCTTCGTCGTCGTGGCCCTGCTGAGCGCGGCGACCGCGACCGCCCTCGCCTACCGGGACGCGCGCACCGCCGTCCTGCAGCGCACCCAGAACGCGACGGTGAACGACTTCCGGGCCCAGGTCGGCACGGTGGCCGCCGATGTCGACCTGCCGCCCGACCAGGAGTCGCTGTCCCGGTTCGCGGCACGGGTCTCGGAGCGCGTCGGCGGGCGCACGGTCGTCGCCCGCTACCGGTCCCTGTCCGCGACCTCCGACACCTTCGGCGCCGCGACGCCCTGGATCACCGCGGGCCTGCGCGCCTCCGTGGCGGCCGGCGACCGCATCGCCTTCCAGCGGGTGCGGTGGCAGGGAGAGCCGTACCTCGTCGTCGGCACCCCCGTCCGCTACGTCGACGGGGACCGTCGCGCCTCCGGCCTGGAGGTCTACACGCTGACCGATCTGCGGGCGGAGAGCGCGGACACCGCCGCCCTGCTCGACTCCGTACGGAACGGCACCGTGCCGGTGATCCTGCTCGCCGCCGTCCTCGCGCTGCCGGCGGCCGGGACGGTCCTGCGCCCGGTGCGCAAGCTGGGCCGGGCCACCCGCGGGCTCGCCTCCGGCGATCTGGGCAGCCGGGTCGAGGTCACGGGGGGCGACGAACTCGCCGACCTGGCCCGGACGTTCAACGAGACCGCCGACGCGCTCCAGGCGTCCGACGCCAGGTTGCGCGAGCAGGAGGCGAGGGCACGCCGTTTTGTCGCGGACGTCTCCCACGAACTGCGCACCCCTCTCGCGGCGATGACCATGGTGGCGACGGTCCTGGAGGAGGACGCCGGCCGGCTGCCGCCGGACGCGGCGCAAGCGGCCCGCACCGTCGGCGCGGAGACGGCCCGGCTCGCCCGGCTGGTGGAGGACCTGATGGAGATCTCCCGCTTCGACGCCGGGGCCGTCCGGCTGAACGCCGCCGGAACCGATCTCGCCGCCGCCGTCCGGGCCTCGCTGGCGCTGCGCGGCTGGACGGACCGGGTCCGCACCGAGCTCCCGGCCGAGCTACGCGCGGTGGTGGACCGGCGGCGGATCGATGTGATCGTGGCGAATCTGGTGGGCAACGCGCTGCGGCACGGCGCCCCGCCGGTCACCGTGACCCTGCGCACCTGCCGCACCGGGGACGCGGAGTGGGCGCTGCTGTCCGTCGCCGACCACGGCCCGGGGCTGCCCCCGGAGGTGCGCGAGCGGGTCTTCGACCGCTTCTACAAGGCGGACGCCGCCCGTACGCGCGGCGCCGCGGACGACAGCGGGCAGGGCAGCGGCCTGGGGACGGCAATCGCGCTGGAGAACGCCCGGCTGCACGGCGGCACGATCGAGGTGACGGACGGACACGGGCCGCCGGACCCGGACGCCCGGACCACCCCGGCCGGTGGCGGACGGGACGCCGCTCGCGGCGCGGTGTTCACACTGAGACTGCCCCTGCGACGCCCGGAAGAGGACACGGCATGCGCATAGTGCGGCAGGGGGTCCTGGCCACCGCGCTGGGGATCGCCCTGATGGGATGCGGGGTCCAACCGACCGGCGTGATCGGGGCGGGTGAGCCCGCCTCCGGTCTGACACGCGGGATGCGGCTCTACTACGTCGCGTCGAGCGGGTTGCGGCCCGTGCCGCTGATCGACCGGGAGATCGGCCCGGACATCGGCTGGGTACTGAAACTGCTCCTCGACCCTCCCGAGGGGCTCGTCAACCTCCTCCAGCTGGGCGGCTACACGGTCTCCGTCCGGGGCGCCCGGGTCACGGTCGAGATTGACGGCTCCTACGGGGGAACGGGCCGCGACCTCGGGACGGGCCAGATGGTGTGCACCTTGGCGAGCGCCCGATCCGCGGCCGCCCCGGGGACCGACAGCGACGAGGTGGAGGTGGTCCTGTCGCCGTCGAAGGGTCCGGAACAGGGGCCCTACCGGTGCGCGGACTACTTCGTACGGTGAGACGCCCCGTCGTTCCGGGCGGCCGGGGCACAACATCGCCCGCCGGCGGACCGCCCGCGTGCCGCGCGCCGGTGTCCGGATGTGACAGGGAACCGTCATTGCGGCCACCGGCCCGGTTGACGACGATGGAGACATGTCCCCCGCCCACCGCGTCGTCATCGCGGTCTTCCCCGCAGTCGACCTGCTCGACGTCTCAGGTCCCGCAGAGGTCTTCGCCCTGGCCAACCGGGTGTCCGGGGGCCGCGCCGGTTACGAGGTGCGGCTGGCCGGTCCCGAGGCGGGCGAGGTGCGGACCTCGGCCGGGGTGCGGCTGCTGACCGACCTGACCTTCGACGAGGTGGGCCGGAACGTCGACACCCTGCTGGTGCCCGGCGCGGTCGACATGACCGCCGACGGGCCCGTCGCCCGTATCGACGCGGACATCGTGGCGTGGGTGCGGGAGACCGCCCCGCACGCCCGGCGGGTGGCGTCCGTGTGCGTGGGCGCGCACCTGCTGGCCGCGGCGGGAATCCTGGACGGCATGACGGCGACCACCCACTGGTCGACCGCCGCCCAGCTCGCGGCCGCCCATCCCGAGGTCACGGTCGACGCGGACCCGATCTTCGTCCGCTCCGACCGGGGCCGGGTGTGGACCGGAGCGGGGATCAGCGCCTGCCTGGACCTGTCGCTCGCCCTGGTGGCCGAGGACATGGGCGAGGACACCGCCCTGGCCGTCGCACGGCAGCTGGTGATGTACCTCAAGCGACAGGGCGGTCAGAGCCAGTTCTCCGTACCCCTCAGCCGACCGGCCGCCTCGCGGCGCGACATCGACGCACTGCGGCTGTGGATCGCCGATCACCTCGACGAGAACCTCTCCGCGCCGGTGCTCGCCGCACGTATGCGCCTGAGCGAACGGCACTTCGCCCGGGTCTTCAAGCAGGAGACCGGCCTCTCCCCCGCCGCCTACGTGGAGTCCGCCCGCGTCGAGACCGCCCGCCGGCTCCTCGAAACCACCGACGACCCGCTCGAACGGGTGGCGGCCGCGGCCGGTCTCGGATCCGCGGAGACCCTGCACCGCGTGTTCCGGCGGCAGATCGCCACCACCCCCGCCGCCTACCGCCGCCGCTTCCGCACCGGCGCGGCCTGACCGCAGCGGCCCCTCCCGCCCCGCCGCCACCGGCGGCCTCCCCGCACCCGGGCACCGCGGACACTCCGCCGTGCCCTCCTACAGAAAGGCACCACCATGACCGTCAACCAGCCCTCCGCGACGCTCCGCGAGGTCTCCGGCCTGGACTCCCGGCTTCCCCGCCTGAGCGAGTCCGTCCTGATTCTGATCGACGTCCAGAACACCTACCGCACCGGTGTCATGGCCCTGGAGGGCGCCGAGGAGGCCGTCGCCGCCTGCACCCGCCTGCTGGAGCGGGCCAGGGCTGCCGGCACCCCCGTCGTTCATGTCGTCCACGACGGCGGTGAGGGCTCCCCGTACGACATCCGCGAGCACATCGGCGCCCTCAGCGACGAAGTGGCCCCCCGGGACGGCGAGACGGTGGTCGTCAAGCAGTTCCCCAACTCCTTCCACCGCACGGACCTGGAGAAGACGCTCACCGCCCTCGGCGCGGAGCCCGGCAGCGGCAAGGACCTGGTGCTCGCCGGGTTCATGACCCATATGTGCGTCACCCACACCGCCCAGGGCGCCTTCAACCTCGGCTACCGGCCCGCCGTCGTCGCCGAGGCCACCGCCACCCGCAGCCTCCCCGCACCCGACGGCACGATCGTCCCGGCCGCCGTCCTCAAGACCGCCGCCCTGACCGCCCTCGCCGACCTCTTCGCGCCCGTCGCACCCACGGTGGACGCCCTGCCCGCCTGACGGGACCACGAGGCCGGCGCGGTACGCGGCAGCCCGTCGAAGTCAAACCCGTCCCTGCACGCTCAGCGCGATCCGCACGGTCCCCTCGGCGTCCGGCTGCGCGAGCCGCCAGCGGCATCGGGCGGAGCCGGAGAGCGTGGTCCCGTCGTCCGTCCTGAGGGCGCGCGCCCGGCAGCCGGGAATCGTCACGGGTCAACGCCGGGACAGGAGGGCGGCGGCTCCCGTGCCGTCCGGGAACCGCCGCCCTCCGTGTCAGGGGCTACGGGGTGACGCAGCCGATCGAGCCGACGGGGAAGTCATTGCCCGTCGAGGTGGCCGTGAAGCCGAAGGTGACACTGCCGTCCGGTGGGATCGACCGGTTGTAGTCGGCGTTCCTCACGGTCAGCGTGCCGTCGGACGCGGTGCTCAGCACCCCGCTCCACACGCTGCTGACCGTGGTGCCGGCGCCGGGCTTCCACTGAACGGCCCAGCCGTCGAGCGCCGTCGTGTTGTGGTTCATGACCTCGACGGAGCCCTGGAAGCCGCCGCTCCAGGAGTTGGTCACGTTGTAGACGGCCATGCACCCGGTGTGCGGCTCGGTCGGATCCGTCGGGTCCGGGGTGGGGTCGGTGGGGTCCGGGTCGGGGGTGCTGCCCGAACCGCGGATGCCGGTGACCTCGCCGTGACCGCCGTCGAAGACGATGTCGGAGCAGGAGAAGAAGTTCTCCTGGCTGTCCGAGCGCACCCACTGGATGAACATCACCGCGTCACCCGAGCGGCCCGAGGGCAGCGTCAGGTCCCAGTAGTAGTGACCGCCGTCGGTGCCGGGCGAACCCACCTGGGGCGGGTTGTTCACGGTCTGGATCAGCTCCAGGTCGTCCCAGCCCAGTGCGGTGGTGGGCGAGTAGCCCGGCTTGGAGACGTACACCCGGAACGCACCCGGGTGCGCGGCCCAGTTGCTGTGGTCGACCTCGATCGTGGCGCCCGAGGTGAGGTGCGTACGGGGCCAGTCACCGCGCGGCGCGTTGTAGCCGGTGAAGTCGTACGGGGAACGGTCGCCGGCACTGCACAGCGTGCCGTCCGGCACGTAACCCTCGCCCCGGCCACCGGCGTTGGAGTCGAGCACGGCGAACCAGTTGTACAGGGAGGTCGCGCCGCTCTCCGCGAGCGCGGCCTTGCACGCGGGGTTGGTCGGATCCAGGGAACCGGTGCTGGTCTTGGCGTCCAGCCAGCAGAGGTAGGTGCGCGACCCCGGTGACATGGCGACACCGTGGGCCTGCGCACTGCCCTGACCCAGCAGGGTGAAGGCGATGCCGCCGAGCAGTGTCGCCAGTACCGCCGCCAGGGAGGCGAGTTGTGTTCTGCGTCGTGCCATGGTGTCTCCTTCTGCGGGTGCGGGGGCCGTGGGGAAGATGGAGGCGTACAGGTGGGAGCGCTCCCATATATGCGTTGGTAGGGGACTGTAGAAGGAGGTCGTGTCCCTGACAAGCCTCCGGACAGCATCGGCCGAAACGGTCCGCGGCTCGACGCACACCGCACAGCCGTCCACCAACCGCACGCGGAATCAGGCTGACTGACGCACCATCAGTCGCGTCCGCAGGATGACGTGATGCCAGGCGACCTTCGGCCGGCTCATCTCCTCCAGCAACAGCCGCACCATCGCCCGGCCGATCTCCTCCATCGGCTGGCGGACCGTGGTCAGCGGCGGATCGGTCTGCTCGGCGAGCTCGAAGTCGTCGAAGCCGACCACCGCCACGTCCTCCGGCACCCGCCGCCCCACCGCGTGGAGCGCGGCCAGCGCCCCGGCCGCCATGCTGTCCGACGCGGCGAACACCGCGTCGACGTCCGGATGCCGCTCGATGAGGCGGGCCATCGCGCGCCGCCCACTGGCCTCGGTGAAGTCGCCCTGGGCCACCAGGGACGGCGGCTCGGCGCAGCCCGCCTCGCGCAGGGCCTCACGGTAGCCGCGCAGCCGGCACTGCGCGACGTACATCTCGGGCGGACCGGCGATCGCGGCGATGGTCCTGCGCCCGCCGCGCACCAGATGGCCGACGGCGTCCCGCGCGCCGCCGACGTTGTCGGCGTCCACATAGGTGACCCGCTCGTCGCCCGAGCGGCGGCCGAACAGCACCGTGGGCACCCCGGCGTCCGCGAGCATGTCCGGCAGCCGGTCCTCGGCGCTGACCGACATCAGCAGCACACCGTCGACCCGGCCGCCCCGCACGTACTCCAGGAGCCGCTGCCGTTCGGTGTCCGTGCGGACGAGGGTGAGGAGCAGTTGCACGCCCCGCTCGTCCAGGGCGTCCCCGACCGCGCGCACGATCTCCGAGAAGAACGGTTCCCCGAACAGCCGCCAGTCCGTCTTCGTCATCACCAGGGCGACGGCGCCCGCGCGCTGCCCGGCCAGGGAGCGCGCGGCCAGGTTGGGCACGTAACCCAGTTCGTCGATGGCGCGCTGCACAGCGCGCCGGGTGGACTCCCGGACGCCCGCGGCGTTGTTGATCACTCGGGAGACCGTCCCCCGGCCCACCCCGGCGAGCGCCGCCACCTCTTCCAGCGTCGGCGTGCCCGAACCCCTGTTCAGCATGGACCACCCCCAAGAGCCACCGATCCTACGGCCCGGAGGGTGGGCCTCCGAAGGAGTCGGATCAATTGACGGCGTGATCGCACCGGCCTTCTGGGAGCGCTCCCAACTTTATTTGTGCATGACAGCGTTGGATGACTATGCGCGGGCCCCGGCGGCGTGTACGGTCTCGGGCCGATGGGTTCTGGGAGCGCTCCCATCCAGTGGTTCCTCAGTTGTTCCCCTTCGAACGAGGAGAAATGCTGTGAAACGCTTCTTGGCTCTACTGGCGGCCGGTGCCACGGGCATGGGCCTGACGGTCCTGGCCGGCCCCCCGGCGGCGGCCGCCACCGGATGCACGGTGGAGTACACGGTCGCCAGTCAGTGGCAGGGCGGCTTCCAGGGCGGGGTGAAGGTCACCAACCTGGGTGACTCCGTCAGCGGATGGCACCTCACGTTCACCCTGCCGGACTCGGGCCAGAAGATGGTCCAGGGCTGGAACGCCACCTGGTCGCAGTCCGGTTCCACGGTCACCGCCGCCGGCGTCGACTGGAACCGCACCCTGGCCACCGGAGCCACGGCCGACCTGGGCTTCGTCGGGTCCTTCTCGGGCGCCAACCCGGCCCCCACGGGATTCGCACTCAACGGCGTCGCCTGTACGGGCACCGTCGGCGGCGGGGGCGACGACGACCCGCCGCCCGCCACGGGCGACGGCACTCCGGTCGAGACCAACGGTCAGCTCCGTGTGTGCGGTGTGAACCTGTGCAACCAGTACAACCGCCCGATCCAGCTGCGCGGCATGAGCACGCACGGCCTCCAGTGGTTCAGCCAGTGCTACAACAACGCGTCGCTGGACGCGCTGGCGAACGACTGGAAGGCGGACCTGCTGCGCACCGCCATGTACGTGCAGGAGGACGGTTACGAGACCGACCCGGCGGGCTTCACCGGCAAGGTCAACAGCCTGGTCGACATGGCCGAGGCCCGTGGCATGTACGCCCTGATCGATTTCCACACCCTCACGCCGGGCGATCCGAACTACAACCTGGAGCGCGCCAAGACCTTCTTCGCTTCGGTCGCCGCCCGTAACGCCTCGAAGAAGAACGTCATCTACGAGATCGCCAACGAGCCCAACGGTGTGAGCTGGGCGGGCATCAAGAACTACGCCGAGCAGGTCATCCCGGTCATCCGGGCCGCCGACCCGGACGCGGTCGTCGTCGTCGGCACGCGCGGCTGGTCGTCGCTCGGCGTCTCGGACGGCTCCAACGAGAGCGAGGTCGTGAACAGCCCCGTCAACGCGACCAACATCATGTACGCGTTCCACTTCTACGCCGCCAGCCACAAGGACAACTACCGGGCGGCGGTCAGCCGGGCCGCCTCGCAGCTCCCGCTCTTCGTCACGGAGTTCGGCACGGTCAGCGCCACCGGCGGCGGCGCGCTGGACCGTTCGAGCACCACCGCCTGGCTGGACCTGCTCGACCAGCTGAAGATCAGCTACGCCAACTGGACCTACTCGGACGCCGACGAGAGCAGCGCCGCCTTCAAGCCCGGCACCTGCGACGGCGGCGACTACAGCAGCAGCGGCGTACTGACCGAGTCGGGCGCCCTGCTCAAGTCCCGGATCAGCACCCCGGACAACTTCCCCACCACCTGACCCGCGCGGCGCGGGGGCTCCGACGCGACCGGGGCCCCCGCACCCGTGCGACCACCGGCCGATCGCCGGCACGGCGTCGAAGAGCGCTTCCCGCTGTGCCACCCGCCCCATGTCGACCCACGCCCCTCCGCCGCGGCGGCGCTCGGCAAAACCCGTGGGGCCGCTACGCAGCTGATCCCGGGCGGGCCATCCTCGGAGGTCGAGTACCGTCCGTCGAACCGCGGGCGGAGTCCTCGGCGCCCGGCTCGGTCTCGGCGATCGAGAGGCGCAGCCCCTCGGTCAGCCATGCGTGAGCCGCTGTCATGTTCAGGGAGAGCCCGCCGGTGACGGTGTCCAGCAGACCCCAGTAGCGGCGCAGACGCGGATCGAAACCCGAGGACCTGGACACCAGGGCGTGCAGGAAGCGGCGGAAGGCGGGGGTGTCGGACTCCCTCCGCGCCCGTGCGTGAGCGGACACGAAGGCGTTGACCGCCGCACCGGGGCCCGGCCGCAGCCCTTGCCGCACCGCAGCGGCCGTCAGCGCGGCTGCCTCGTCGATCTCGCCGTAGAAGGCGGGTGCGTCCCGCATCTCCTCCGCATGGTCCCCCGTCCAGCGCGTGAAGCCGGGCGTCGAGACCAGAACGTGGATCTCGGCGTACGCCAGCGCCGAGGCCGGGGAGGGGGCGTGCGAGGGCTCGGGCGACAGCATGGCGATCATGAGGTCGAGCCGCCGCTTCGGCATCTCCGAGGGCAGTTCGCGGTACCAGTGGTCGGTGAGGCTCCGCCGCGCCTTCGGCAGCCGCTGCACCCGGGCGAGGATCTCCAGGCGCCGCAGGCGCTCGCCGTCCGCGCAGCCGTCGAGGGCACCGAGCGTCGCCTCCCGCCACCGCAACTGCGTCAGCTGCTCCTGCACGGTGGCGAGCTCGGCCTGCACGAGATCACCGATGGCCTGCTCCCCGCTCGCGACCCGGGCGATGGCCGCGATCGGGGTGTCCAGCTCCCGCAACCGCCTGATCAGCCCGATCCGCTCCCAGGCCTCCGGTCCGTAGCGCCGATGGCCCCCGCTGCTGCGCTCCGTGACCGGCAGCAGACCGCTGTCCGAGTAGTAGCGCAGCGTCTTCACCGCGATGCCTGTCGCGGCGGCGAGTTCACCGATGCTCCATGTGCGGTGCGTCACAGACCCTTGAACCTCCAGCGCGCGGGAGCTTCTAGCGTACTGAGCACCGGGCGCCTTCGCCCCGGGCCCATCAAGAGGGGTGAGCACATGTCCTCGAACCCACCACCACGCCCGCGCGGGCGAGTTGATCTGCGCGCGCACAGCGGCCGGCTGCTGCGCGTGGCCGTCCTGCTCGCCGTCACGGCCGTGTCGGTCACGACCGCGGCCGCCGAACCGCCGCGTGCCGACGGGGCGCGTACGGGAGCCGTCGTACGGACCGACCACGGTCTCGTCCGGGGCGCCGCCCATGGCTCGTACATCACGTTCGACGGCATCCCCTACGCCGCGCCGCCCACGGGCCGGCTGCGCTGGCAGGAGCCCGCGCCGGCGCCGGCCTGGCGGAATGTACGGGACGCCACGGCCCCCGCCCCGCGCTGCGTACAGATGCCGATGCCCGGCACGGACGGGGTGAGCGGTTCCGAGGACTGCCTCTATCTCAACGTCACCGTGCCGTCGGTGCCTCCGCCGGCCGGCGAACGACGCCCGGTACTGGTGTGGTTGCACGGTGGGGCGTTCCTCGGCGGGTCCGGCGGTGACTACGGGGCCGAGCGGCTGGCCGTTCGCGGTGACACCGTCGTCGTCACGGTCAACTACCGCCTCGGCGTGTTCGGATACTTCGGCCATCCGGCCCTGGGGTCCGCTCCGCCGTTCGGCCTGGCCGACCAGCAGGCCGCGTTGCGCTGGGTGCGGGCGAACGCGACGCGGTTCGGCGGTGACCCGAACGCCGTCACTCTCTTCGGCGAGTCCGCGGGCGCCCTCAGCGTCTGCGCGCACCTCACTTCGCCCAGCGCGGCCGGGCTCTTCCAAAGGGCGGCGCTGCAGAGCGGCTCCTGCCACATGTCGTTCCCGCCGGGTGCCCTCGGCCCCGGAACACCGGCGTACGAGCCCTTCGCCACCGAACGCGACGTCCAGGCAGGCGGCGCCCTGGCCGCACGACAACTCGGCTGCACGGCGAACGACGACGCCCGGGTACTGGCGTGTCTGCGCGAACAGAGCACGGAACACCTCGCCACCGCACAACTGATGGCGTCCTTCAACCGGCCCGCCTTCGGCAACCCGCTACTACCCACCGCACCGGCCACGGCCCTCTCCTCCGGCAGCTTCCACCGAATGCCACTGCTCCAGGGCACCAACCACGACGAGATGCGGATGTTCGTCGGCCAGTCGCTCGCCGCGTACCCCATCCGCACCGAGGAGGACTACCGCGCCCGTCTCGACGCCACCTTCGGCCCGGCCGGCGCCGCCGTGGCCTCGTACTACCCGGCGGCGCGCTACCCCACCCCGGCACTGGCCTGGTCCGCCGCACTGACCGACCGCTCCCTGGCCTGCACCACACTCCGGGCAGCAGGTGAGATCACCGCGAAGTCGCCTCGAACCCCGCTCTACGGCTACGAGTTCAACGATCCGGACGCCCCGGTCCTGACCGGCCTCCCCGCGCACTCCGACCTTCCGTACGGCGCGGCACACGGCTTCGAACTGCCCTATCTCTTCTCCGCCGTGCCCACCGAGCAGCCCCTGACCGAGGCGCAGAGGGCCCTGTCCGACCGCATGATCGACTACTGGGCGTCCTTCGCCCACACCGGGAACCCCCGCACACGCGGCGCTCCGCACTGGCCGGCCCAGCGTGGCACTGGCCCCGTCCTGTCACTGGCCCCAGGCCCCGGGGCGATCCGCACCACCGACGCGTACGACGCCCACCACTGTGCCTTCTGGCGCGAGGCGCAGAAGTGACTCCCGATGACGACCGAACCATCTGCCCCAGGATCACGAGCCGTGCTGAAGCGGTCCCCGAATCGACGCCGGTGAGCTTCTTCCGGCCGGGATCCGGCTCACACTCCGCTGTCGGAGATCTCTGATGCATCGCTCTCAGGGCGGCTGAAGTCCTGGGTTCCGATGACGGACAGCAGCTCCCGTCGCGGCCTCGCCGCAAGACGGGCGCCCGAAGACCGGCGACGAACACCCGGGAGGGGCTTCCAGTTGGTCCCCGGCCGGTCCCCGAAAATGATCAAGGGCCGGTTTCGGATGTCTCCGAAACCGGCCCTGATCTGCGACTGTCTCCAGTCGGGACGACAGGATTTGAACCTGCGACCCCTTGACCCCCAGTCAAGTGCGCTACCAAGCTGCGCCACGTCCCGCTGTCAGTCACCCGGCTCTGCCGGGCGGCTGCGCAGGACAAACATTACCTCACTCCGAGGACCGGATCGACGCCCGTGCCTGCTGGGCGCGGGTCGCCAGGGTCTCGGCGCCGCAGGAGGTGGCCAGTTTCTGGGCGCGGGCGAGCTGGCGCGGGGAACGGGTGGCGACGCCGTGGTCGTAGAGCGCGAGGGCCAGCTCGTAACCGGAGGGCGAGGCCTCCAGATGGCGGACGGCCTCACCGAGGAGGTGGGCGGCCTCCTCCGGGCGGGCGAACAGGGCGACACAGCGCAGGGCCTCGCCGATGGCGGTGGCCGTGCCGAAGCGCTCGGCGTGGACGCGGGCGGAGTTGGCGAGCTGGGCGGCGCGGCCGGGGTCGTCCTCCGCGAGGGCGCGGGCCAGGTCGCCGGCCCAGGGGCCCCAGATGCCGTTGAAGCGGCCGCGCGGTTCGAGGGACTGGCCGGCCGCCTCCAGTTCCGTGACGGCTTCCTTCGTACGGCCTTCGGCCAGGAGCAGTCGGCCCCGGACGCAGGGGGCGTCGGGCAGCACCATGGCGCTGGGGTAGGGCAGGCCGAAGGAGTACAGATCGGCGATCTTGCGGGCCTCGGCGGTCTTGCCGCGGGCGAGCAGGGTGTCGATGAGGAGGCAGGCGGCGTCCCAGTGGACGGGCAGTCCGCTGCCCACGCGGTCGGCGAGGCGCAGTCCCTCGCGCAGGAAGCCCTCCGCCTCCGCCAGGCGGCCGCGACGGCGGTGGACCAGGCCGAGCAGGGTGTGGGCGAACGCCAGGTGGGCGCCGCTCCAGCCGGAGATCTCGAAGGCGCGCACGGCCTCGCCGAAGAGTTCCTCGGCGCGGTCGAGGCGGTCGGTGAAGGCATAGGTGATGCCGAGCAGGGTGGGGAGTTCGAAGCCCCACTCGGTGTCGGTCCAGCCGAGGCCCCGGGCCGGATGGCCGTTGACCAGGGCCCGTTCGCAGAGGTCGACGATCAGTTCGGAGTTCTCGCCGCGGAGCATCGCGTCGAAGGCGCGGAGCGTCAGCAGCGCCCGTTCGGCGTTGTCCCGGCCCTTGAGGTGGTCGGCGTTCGCGGCGAGCCGACGGGAGCGGCCGGGGCCGTCCTCCTCGGTCGCCTGCATGCCCTCCCAGAGGAAGTGGGCGGCCTGGAGCCGCATGAGCCCCGGGCCGGGCGGGGTGCGCTCGGCCTCGGCGGCCAGCGCGAGCGCCGCCTCCTTGAGCTGGTTGTTGTGGGAGAGCGCGGCCGCGAGCCGGAAGGTGGCGTCGACCCGCAGGTCGTCGGTGAGGCCCGGCATGTCGAGGGCGGACCTGAGGTGCTGAACGGTGGTGGCCGGGGAGCTGAGCAGGGTGGCGCAGCCCAGTTCGTACAGGAGCGTGGCGCGTACGTCGTGGCGCGGCGGTTCCTGGAGGGCGCGCTCCAGACAGCGGCGGGCGGCCTCGGGGGCGCCGACCGCCAGATGCTGGGTGGCGGCGGCCCGGAGCTGGGCGACCAGTTCCTGGTCGTCGTCCGGGTGGACCTCCAGGAGGTGCCGGGAGGCGGCGGCCGGGCCGAGGCCGGCACGGGTGATCGCCCAGGCGGCCCGGCCGTGCATGGCGGTCCGGGTGGCCGGCGGGATGGAGCGGTACACGGCCGAGGCGATCAGCGGGTGGACGAACTCCAGCGGGTCGAAGCCGCTCACGATGCGGGCCTCGCGCAGCCGCGCGGTGCAGTCCGCCGCCTCCGCCGAGGTCATGCCGGCCAGGGTCGCGGCCAGGTCCTGGGAGATGTCGGTGCCGAGGACGGCTGCGGCCCAGGCGAAACGGTTGGCGTTGGTCCCCAGCCGTTCGAGGCGGGCGACGAGGCCGCTGCCCCGGGCCGAGGCGCCGAGTTCGCGCAGCAGCCCCGCGGACTCCTCCAGGGGCACGAGTTCGCTGTCCTGGACCTTGGCGACGAGTTCGACGGCCTCGTACGGGTTGCCGCCGGTGACGGCCCACACCTCGCGGCAGAACGGGTCGTCCGCGTGCTCGCCGAGCGTGGCCCGTACAAGTTCGGCGGTGGCGTCCGGGGTGAGCGCCCGCAGGGCGACGCGGACCTGGGCTGGGTGGCCGCCCGCGACCGTGCCCTCGCCCTCGCGCGCGGACAGTTCCTCGGGGCGGTGCGCCTGGACGACCAGGACGCGCAGTTCGCCGAGGCGGGCCGTGAACGAGGCGAGCCAGGCGAGTGATTCACCGTCCGCCCAGTGCGCGTCGTCGATGACGAGGAGCAGCGGGCGATGGCTCATCCGCGAGGCGAGCCGGGCGACGACGTGGTCGAGTCCGTCGCGCACACCCTGCGGGTCGGGCTGGAGGTCGGAGGGTTCGGCCAGTCCGAGGGCGGGGGCCGCGATGTCGAACCACGAGCCGAACAGGGCTCTCACGTCGTCGGCGGGCAGCTGGTCCAGCGCCGGCTGGAGCAGTTGACGGACCACGTGGAACGGCACCGAGGTGACCGTCTCGCCGCCGCGTGCGGACCAGATCGTGCACCGGTCGGCGGCCATGGCCTGGATCTCGCCCAGCAGCGCGGTCTTGCCGATGCCTGCCTCACCGCTGAACACCAGCAGCCCGCCGGCCGCCTGCGCGCCGCAGAGCGCGTCAACGGCTTGTGCGGCGGCAGCGAGTTCCGGTTCGCGCTCGTACAGCGGCCGGGACGGCTTCATGCCTACTCCCCCAATGTCGGATCACTGACGGTCGAGCCTAAACGTGCGCGGGGGTCACCGACAGTGGTTCGGCCAGTTCGCCGCAGGTACGGGGCACAATCGACGGATGAACGCATCGCGCAGGGACCGGGACGCCGAAGGCCGGGCGCACAACGCGCGCCCCCGGGACGGGCTGGGCCGACCCCTGCCGTACGGCACGCCCGGTGTGGCGCGGCAGCCCGAGGGCGTCCTCCGTATTCCGGCCGAAACCGTACGGGAGGCACAGCGCCTGCTGGACGCGGGGATGCCGTTCCATGCGCACGAGGTCTTCGAGGACGCCTGGAAGTCGGGTCCGCCCGCGGAGCGGGAGTTGTGGCGGGGGCTGGCCCAGCTGGCGGTGGGGCTGACGCACTCCGCCCGGGGCAACGCGACCGGTGGGGCGCGGCTGCTGCGGCGCGGGGCGGGGGCGCTGGAGGCGTACGCGCACATCGGCGGCGTGCCGGAGGGCGTCGCGCCGGCCGCGTACGGAATGGACCTCGGCGGGCTGGCGGACTGGGCGCGGGAGCTGGCCGCGCGGGTGGAGGGGGATCCGTCGCGGGCCGTCGACCCGGCGGCCTCGGCACCGAGGCTGCGCGCGGGTACGGACGCGGCGGCGGGGTAGGGGCCGCCAACTCGCCTTCCTTTCCCTGTCCTTGACCGAGAGCGGTGAACCGGGCCGGGTGGAGCCATTACCATCCGGCGTCATGAGCACTTCTGACCAGGACCAGTCCGTGGACACCCCGATAGCCGCCCCCGAGGAGTCGGCGGAAGCCGAGGAGACCGGCGCGGCCGAAGCGGCGGAGGGGACGAAGGCCACCGGGCGCGCGGGCTCCGTCGCGGAGTCGGAGGACGAGGAGACCACGGGGACCTCTGGGACCTCTGGGACCACGGGAACCGGCGGCGAGGGGGGCGGGGCGGACGCGAGCGGGAGGCAGGCCGGAGCCGTCGGGGAGCGCAGACTGACACCCCGGCAGGCGAGACGGCTCCGTATCGTCCTGTCGTCGGTGGGCATGGCGGCGATGGCGGTCGTCCTCGCGCTGCGGATCGCGAGCCGGTCCTCGGTGCTGGTGGTCGGGGTGTACGGCCTGGCGCTGATCCTCTGCGGGATCGTCATCGAACTCAGCCGCAACGGCCGGACGCGGCTCGGCAGCTGGCTGCTCGGGCTCGGTCTGATCGCGGCGATCGGCTCGGACTGGCTGCTCATTCCCTGAGCGGCCGGGCCGTCGGTCCGGCGGTGATGCGGACCGGGCCGCCGCGCGGATCGGCGCGGTCCAGCCAGTGGGCGGGCAGCGGGAGCGAGCGGCCGGGCAGAACGGACCGCAGCAGCCTCCCCCGGTACAGCTCCCGTCCGTCCTGGTGGGCGGTGAGCAGCGGGGCCGTCAGCCGCCGGGAGGCGCGCAGGAGGAAGCGGCCGTCGAGCGGACGGGGTGCTTCCGGGTCGATCAGGTTCGGTGCGATCCATGCGAGCGGGGTCTCGACGGTGAGCGCGGGCCGGTTCTCCGGCCAGTCCCCGGTGGTCAGATACCGCAGTACGGGTGCGGCGACCGCCTGGCCCTCGGCGGCCGCGGTACCGGCCCGTTCGACCGCGTGGAGCAGATTGCCCACGGCGAAAACGCCCGGCCGCGCGGTGCGGTGGGCCGCGTCGTGGGCGGGGCCCCGTGTGCCGGGGTCCAGCGGGACGCCCCCGCTCCGGGCCAGTTCGTGTTCGGGGATCCAGTCGCCGGTGAACACGACGGTGTCGCAGGCCAGGGTCGTCGTACGGCCGTCGGCGTGGCGCAGGGCGACTCCGGTGAGCCGGGTGCGTCCGGTGAGGGCGGTGACGGTGGTGCGGGTGAGGAGCGGGGCGCCGAGCCACGGGGCGAGGGCGGCGGGCAGGGCGGGCGGGCGGTCCGTGACGCGGGCGACGAGGTGGACCCCGGCGGCGCGCAGGGTCCCGGCGGCGGCGACGCTGATCGGCTCGTCGCCGACGACGACGGCTCGGCGGCCGATGCGCTGGTGGTGGAGGTGGACGGCCTGCTGGAGTTCGCCCGTGGTGTAGACGCCCTCGGGGCGGGTGCCGGGGACGAGGCGGGCGCTGCGCGGGCGTTCGCGGGCTCCTGTGGCGAGGACGACGGCACCGGCGGTGATCCGTTCGAGCCCGCCGGGGCCCGTGATGTCGAGGGTGCGGGGTCCGGTCCAGCCGGTGGCGGTGACGCCGGTGCGCAGGGTCGCCCCGGCCCTTTCGGCGGCGGTGACGCACCGCCGGGCGTACTCGGGACCGCTGCTGCCGCCGCCGGCCCGGGTGGAGCCGAACCCCGGGTGGTGGCAGTGGCGCGGGACGCCGCCCGCGGCCTGTTCGCGTTCCAGGACCTCGACCCGGCGTACACCGGCCGCGGCGAGCGCGGCGGCGGCGCCGAGCCCGGCCGGTCCGGCTCCGACGACGAGGACGTCGACGGTCCGTTCACGGCGCTTCATGACGCGGTCTCCTTCGGCCTGTCGGGGTGGGTCATGTCCCCGTCCCCTCGAACCGCGCGCGGAGTCCGGCGCCGCAGGCGAAGCCCTGGCAGCGTCCGTTGCCGGCCCTGGTCCGGCGGGCGAGGCCCGCGGGGGTGCGGGGCGGCAGAGTGGCGGCGAACGCGTCGCGGATCTCGCCCTCGGTGACGCGTTCGCAGTGGCAGACGATCGTGCCGTACGCCGGATCCCGCGCGACGAGCGCGGCGTTCAGGTACGGGCGGCGGTCGTCGGTGCCGAGGTACGGCATGGTGAGGGGGGCGAGTGAGGCCGGCTCGCCGAGGTCGAGACCGATGCCGGCCAGCAGGCCGGTGACGTGGTCTGCGATGGCCATGGAGGCGGTGAGGCCGGTGGAGCGGATGCCGCCGACGGTGACGGCCCGCCGTTCCGGACGGTCCTGGATGCGGTAGTCCTCCCGGCCGGTCGCGGCGCGCAGGCCCGCGTAGACGGCGGTGACCTCCTCGTCGAGGAGGCGGGGCAGGATACGGCGGCCCTTCTCGCGGAGCAGCGCGATGCCCTCCCCGGTCGACTCGGTGGCGGTCTTGTCGTCCAGGTCCTCGGCGGTCGGTCCCAGCAGCACATTGCCGAAGACGGTCGGCGCGACGAGCACGCCTTTCCCGGCGGCGGTGGGGACGGGGAGGAGGATGTGGCGGACGAGGTCGCGGGCGAGTTTGTCGAACACGAGGAGCTGGCCCCGGCGCGGGGTGACGGTGAAGGCGTCGTACCCGAGCATGCGGTCGACGACGTCGGCGTGCAGTCCGGCGGCGTTGACGAGGAAGCGGGTGCGCAGCGGTCCCCGGGAGGTGGTCAGGGTGTGCACGTTCTTGCCGGTGGCGATGGCCGTGACCCGGCAGTCCAGATGCAGATGGACACCGGCGCGCACGGCCTGGGTGGCGAAGGCGAGCGGGGTGGTCCAGGGGCAGATGACGGATTCGTCGGGGATCTCCAGCGCGCCGAGGGCCCCCGGGCCGAGGGCGGGTTCGCGTGCGGCGACCTCGTCGGCGTCCAGGATCCGTGCCGCGTGGTAGCCGTTGGCCTCCGCCTTGGCCAGCAGGGCGGGCAGCGCGGCGTGCTGTTCGTCGTCCCAGGCGACGAGGAGGGCGCCGACCCGTTCGACGGGGATCCCCGTGGCGGCGGCGTACTCCGCGAGCTTGCGCTGCCCTTCGCGGACGAGACGGGCTTCCAGGGAGCCGGGGACGGCGTCGAAACCGGTGTGCAGGATCGCGGTGTTGGCCTTGGACGTGCCGGTGCCGATGTCGTCCGACGCCTCGACGAGGGCGATCCGCAGCGGGTGGTGGGCGAGCGCGCGGGCGAGGGCGGTGCCGACCACCCCCGCGCCGATCACGGTGACGTCGTAGGGGGCGCCGTCGGGCGGCTCCGGGAGCGGGTCGCCGACGGTGGTGACGGTGGGGATCACGGTGCGGACCCCGACCGTGCCGGCATGGGCGGGAAGGGGCTCCGGTCGTGCGGGGCCGTGTTCATGAACGTTCCAGGAGGGTGTCGACGGCCGCGCGGAAGCCGGCGAGCCGTTCGGCGGCCTCGTCGGGGCCGATGCGCGGTTCGTACACGGCGGCCGGGTGCCACTCGGGCACGGCCTCGGCGAGCGTGAGCGCGGGATCGATGCCGAGCCGGGCCACGGCGCCGGCCCCGAGCGCGGTGACATCGGGCAGCGCGGACACCTCGACCGGGCGTTGCAGCAGATCGGCCTGGGTCTGCATGAGGAGGGACGAGCGGGTGAGACCGCCGTCGACGCGGAGCGCGGACAGCGGGGCGCCGAGGTCGTCCGCGACCGCGTCGGCCAGGGCGACGACCTGGGCGGCGATGCCCTCGCACAGGGCGCGCACGAGATGGCCGGCGGTGGTGTCCAGGCCCAGTCCGGTGAGCGATCCGCGCAGATCGCCGCGCCACCAGGGAGCGGCGAGTCCGGCGAGGGCGGGAACGAACGTGACGCCGCCGGTGTCGGGGACGCCGCCGCCGACCGGATCGAGGTCGGCCGCTCCGGAGATGACCTTGAGGTCGGTGAGCCAGCGGACGGCGGAGGCCGCGGTGAGCACCTGGCCGTCCAGGCAGTAGCTGGTACGTCCTCCGAGCCGCCAGGCGACGCAGCTGACCAGGCCGGAGCTGCCCCGGCGCGGGGCGGGGCCGGTCTGGGCGAGGAGGAAGGCGCCGGTGCCGTAGGTGCATTTGGCGGTACCGGGCTCCAGCGCGCCCTGGGCCAGCAGGGCGGCCTGCTGGTCGACGAGGAGCCCGGTGAGCGGGATCTCGCCGCCGAAGGCGGTGGTGGTTCCGAAGGTGCCGGCGGCGTCCACGACGGTGGGCAGGCGTTCGCCGGCCAGCCCGAAGCGGTCCAGGGCGGTGGGCGACCAGCCGGCCTCGTCGAGATCGAGGAGCTGGGTGCGTCCGGCGGTGGCGGCGTCGGTCACGAAGGCACCGGTCAGCCGGTGGACGAGCCAGGAGTCGCTGGTGGTGACCACACCGTCCCGGGTCAGCTCGCGGCGGATCCAGGCCATCTTCGGGGCGGCGAAGTACGGGTCCAGCGGGAGGCCGGTGAGCTGCCTCAGCTCGTCCTCGTGCTCGGCGAGCTCCCGGCACAGGTCCTCGGAGCGGCGGTCCTGCCAGACGATCGCGTCGGTGAGGGGGCGGCCGGTGGCCGGGTCCCAGGCGAGCACGGTCTCGCCCTGGTTGGCGAGGCCGGCCGCGACGACGGGTTCGCCCGCGTCGACCAAGGCCCGCGACCCGGCGTCGAGGACCGAGCCGAGCAGTTCGGCGGGGTCTGCCTCGACGGCGCCGCCGGGGCCGTACCTGGGCCGTACCGGCGCGGATCCGGAACCGATCACGCCGCGCTCCGGACAGATCACCAACGCCTTCGTCCCGGAGGTTCCCTGGTCCACGGCGAGTACCGGGCCTGACATCGGATCTCCTGCGGTACGCAAGCACGGGGCCTGAACGGAATCGTGATCTTCGGTCGCGGGAACCCAGAGTGGTGCAGCCCGGCAGCTACGTCAAGCGGCTCCGGACGATGTGCCCGGAAGCCGACCTCGAATCCCCATCGCCCTTTCCGCACACACGATTTGGAGCAGATCCAGGATTCGTTCGGGAGTTCGGCACGAAGGGCTCTACACTCACCGCCGAGCAACAACCGGACGCTTTACAGCAGTTCATATTTCAACTGCTGCTTGACCCCCCACGTCCCCGAGGATCGATGACACCGACACCGCACACCGAGTACGTGAATGGCCAACAGTGAATTCCGGCCGGTGTACCACCCGGCCGGCCACGACAGCCCACTGCGCTCGGCGTTACAGGACTTACGCACAGGCCGCTGGATCTCCATGCGCGACCTGTTGGAGAGCACGCCCGACTGGACTCTGTGGACCCAGCGCACCCAGGTGCTCGGGGCCGTCGCCGCGGGATCGGACGCGGTCCAGGCCTGGCTGACCGAGGAACCGCGCAGCGTCGCGGGGACCGTGATGCGGGCACGGGTCTGCGTGGAGCGCGCGGTCCGGGCCCGCCGCTCCGGCCACCCCAGCGGCCAGCAGTTGTGGCAGGAGGCCTGGGAGGCCTGCCGCTCGGCCGCGCACGCCTCGCCCTCGGACCCCGTTCCGTGGGTGTGCCTGCTGGCCCTCTCCCAACTGGACGAACGCCAGCGGCTGGAGGAGCACCGGCTCCATCCGCCGGGCCCGATGCTCTTCCCCGGACCGTGGGGGCTCCTCGCGGAGGCCGACAAACGCGACCCGTACAACCGCGAGGCCTACCACCGGATGCTCCAGTTCGTGTACGCCCGCAAGGCCGGCGGCTCGCTCTCCGAGGCCGTCAACTTCGTGCAGTGGGCGTCCTCGTCGGCACCCGACGGATCGGCCCTCCACGTCCTGCCGCTGTACGTACGGGTCGAGCGCTACCGGCGGGAGAACGGCCACGAGAAGGCGCTCGACCTCCACTGGGTCACCGAGGACGCCGAACGCGAGGCGCGACGCGCCCTGGAACGGTGGTTCCGCCTCACCCCTCCGGCCACGCACACCCTGCTCGACCTCAACCATCTGGCGCACGCCCTGTGGGGGGCACTGCGCTTCGCCGACGCCGCTCCCGTGTTCCACGAGCTGGGGCCGTACTTCACGTCGCTCCCCTGGGCGTACCGCACCCGCTCACCCAAGGAACCGGGCGGCGCCGAGGAGGTCTTCCTGCGGGCCCGCAGCCGGGCGCTGACGGCGGCGCGGGACCCCGGGAGGGGGCCGCACGGCTGAGCCGTCCGGGACGGTGGACGGATGCATCGGGCCCGCACCTCGTTCCTTCCGTTTGACCGTTTTTCTTTGGTTTTCGTTTTCGCTTTCGTATGAATCTCCCTTTTCGCTCACCGCTCACGGAGGTCCCCATGTCCGTCACCACCTCGACCCAGAAGGGCTCCGAGGCCATACCGCCCCAGGACGAGGAGCAGCGCCTGCGCGAGCTCGGCTATCAGCCGGTGCTGGCCCGTCGCATGGGCGGCTTCGGAAATTTCGCGATCAGCTTCTCCGTCATCTCGATCCTGTCGGGCTGCATGACGCTGTACGGCTTCGGTATGTCCACCGGCGGGCCCGCCGTGATGATGTGGGGCTGGGCGGGCGTCGGCCTCTTCGTGCTCTGTGTCGGCATGGCACTGGCGGAGGTCACCAGCGCGTACCCGACGTCCGGGGCGCTGTACTACATGGCCGACCGGCTCGGCGGGCGTAAATGGGGCTGGTACACCGGTTGGCTGAATCTGCTCGGTCTCCTGGGTGCGATCGCCGGAATCGACTACGGGGCCGCGTTATTCACGGGCGCCCTGATGAACCTGCAGTGGGGCTTCACGCCCACACCGGGCAAGACGATGATCATCTTTGTCTGCATTCTGCTGCTGCACGCCGTTCTGAACCTTTTCGGTGTCCGTCTGGTGAGCGTGCTCAACTCGATCAGCGTCTGGTGGCACCTGGCCGGTGTCGCGGTGATCGTTTCGGTGCTGGCGATCGTTCCTTCGCACCACCAGTCGCCGTCGTTCGTCTTCACCGAGTTCGTCAATGACACCGGCTGGCACAATCCGCTGTACGTGGCGGCGATCGGTCTGCTGCTGGCGCAGTACACGTTCTGCGGCTACGACGCCTCCGCCCACCTGTCCGAGGAGACGTCGAACGCCTCGGTCTCCGCGGCCCGGGGCATCGTCCGGGCGATCTGGGTGTCCTGGGTGGCCGGCTTCGTCCTGCTCGCGGGGCTGACCTTCGCGATCCAGGACTACGCGGGCACGCAGAGCACCTCGACGAACGTGCCGCCCGCCCAGATCCTGATCGACGCGCTGGGCACCTCGGGGGCCACGGCGATGCTGCTGATCGTGATCGCCGCGCAGCTCTTCTGCGGCAACGCCGAGGTGGCCGCCGCCAGCCGCATGGTGTTCGCCTTCAGCCGCGACAACGCGTTGCCCGGTTCGCAGCTGTGGCGCAAGGTGAGCGCCCGGACGCAGACCCCGGTGCCCGCCGTCTGGCTGTCGGTGATCGTCGCCGGGGTGCTCGCCCTGCCGTCGCTGTACTCGGCGACCGCGTACGGCGCGGTGACCGCGATCAACGTCATCGGGATCACGCCCGCGTACGCCATCCCGATCTTCCTGAAGCTGCGCGCCGGGGGCCGCTTCGAACGGGGGCCGTGGCACCTGGGCCGGTGGTCGAAGCCGATCGGCTGGATCGCCGTGGTCTGGGTCGCGATCGTCACCGTGCTGTTCCTGCTGCCGCAGTCCTCGCCGGTGACGATCGATTCGATGAACTACGCCTCGATCGCGCTGGTCGCCGTACTGGTCCTGGCCACCGTCTGGTGGTTCGTGGCACGGCGCTCGTACGGGACCCCGCAGGCGTACGGCAACGCCCGCGAGCAGGCGGAGATCGAGGAGGACATCGTCTGACCGCCCGCTCTCCCCGTGACGGGGCCCCGTCCGGCATCGGCCGGGCGGGGCCCCGTCACGGATTCAGCAGCAACTGGAGGCCGCCGAGGACGGTGGCGCCCAGGACGAGACGTTCGAAGAGCCGCTGGTTGATCCGGTCCACACAGCGCCGGCCGATCCAGGCACCCGGCAGAACGAACAGCAGCATGCAGGCGTCGAGCAGCAGCGACCGCGCGTCGATCAGGCCGAGACCCACGCTGAACGGCACCTTGGACGTGTTCACGATGAGGAAGAACCACGCGGACGTCCCGAGGAAGCCGAGCTTCCGAAAGCCCGCCGACAGCAGATAGAGCGACATCACGGGGCCGCCCGCGTTGGCGACCATCGTGGTGAAACCGCCGAGCACCCCGTATCCGCGGGCCTTGAGCCGCCCGGCGGCGGTCGGTGGTCCGACCGCCCCGGGTTCTTCGGCCGCCGTCGCGGTGCGCCGCCGCCACATGGTGACCCCTGCCATGAAGAGCAGGATCGCGCCGATGGAGGTACGGACGGCCGCGTCGTCGGCCCACAGCATGAACACCGTTCCCGCCACGACGCCCACGGCTACGGCCGGGAAGACCCGTAGCAGCGTCGGCCAGTGCGCGTGGCGCCGGTAACTGAGCACCGCGAGCACGTCGCCCGCGATCAGGATCGGGAGCAGCACTCCGGTGGACTCCCGGGCGGGCAGTACCGCCGCGAAGACCGCGAGGCTGATCGTGTTGGCACCGCTGACGGCCGTCTTGGAGAAGCCGACGAGTGCGGATGCCGCGGCCAGTGCCGCCAGTTGCCAGAGGGTGAGCGTGTCCATGCCGAGGGGAGAGCGTAGTACGTATGTGCAGGGGTTAGCTCGGGCCCTCTCCTTTCGCTTTGATCGCTATGCTGCGATCAAACGCTCAAACGAAAGCTGTCAAACGAAACCAGGCAGCGGTACGGCGAGGGGGCCTGCACATGGGGGAACAGTTGGACCTGAGGCGTCGGCGCATTCTGGCGATGGTCGAGTCGCGGGGCGCCGTCAAAGTGACCACGCTCGCGGCCGAACTGGCCGTCTCGACCGTCACGGTGCGGCGGGACGTGGACGAGATGGACCGTGCCGGGCTGCTGCGCCGCGGGCACGGTGTCGCCCGGTCCCTCGACGACCGGACCGCACAGGCCGCGCAGGACGCCCAGGCCGCGGTCCCCGCCCCGCGCGCGGGCGACCGGGCCGAGGAGGGCGGCGCGGTCGCCCTGGTCGTCCCGGAGCGCCACTCGTATCTGCAGGAGACGCTGCACGGGGCGCGGAGCGTGCTGGAGGAGGCCGGGATCCGGATCGCCCTGCACATCGCACCGCAGGGGCCGGGCGCGGAACGGCGGCTCGTGGAACGGGCGCTGGCCGACGGAGCGCGGGGCCTGCTGATCGCCCCGAGGTGGCCGAGCGCGCACGCCGAGGAGCGGGACCACGCCTGGCTCGCGAGGCTCGGCGTACCGACGGTGCTGATGGAGCGGCGGCCCCGTCCGGGCAGTGCCCTGCACGCACTGGATTCGGTCTGCTCCGACCACTGGTACGGAGTCCACCTCGCCGTGGAACACCTGGTGGCAGCGGGTCATCGAAGGATCGTGCTGGCCGCCCGCGACGACAGTCCGACGGCCCGGACGGTGCGGGCGGCGTTCGCCGAAATCGCCGCGGGGCGGCCGGAGGTGACGGACTGGTCGGTGGTGCTCAGCTCGCCGGACGCCGCGGAGCACGGCCCCGCCGGGCCGCCGCGCACACCGGTCGGCGCACCGCTCGACCTCGGTGCGGCACTGCGCACCCGCAGGGCCACGGCCGCCGTGCTGCACGGGGACATCGACGCCCTGATGCTGGTGCAGCGACTCGTGGAGAACGGACTGGAGGTGCCCCGGGACTGCTCGGTGGTGGCGTACGACGACGTGGTCGCGGCGCTGGGCAGCACTCCGCTGACGGCGGTTTCGCCCCCGAAGGCGGAGATCGGCCGGACGGCCGCCGAACTGCTGCTGCGCCGGCTGTCCGGACCGCCGGGCACCACGGGGCCGGTCTGCCGCACGGAGCTGCTGCCGACGCTCAAGGTGCGCGGATCGGTGAACGAAAGGCCCCCACCTTTCGAAATGATCGTTTGATCGTTTCCACTTTCCTTTGATCGATTGCTTGACCATGATCGATCAAACGATCAGGATTCCCTGTGACTTCACATCGGAAGCCGCGGAGGAGAACGATGACCGGCACCCTTCCCGTCCCGGCCGACGCGGGCCACCGGCCGCGCGCCGCGCTCGCCATGCGGGCGGACACCGCGACCGCGCTGCTCGGCCCCGACGCGCTGGCGGCCCTGTCCCGGGTGTGCGAACTCGCGCCGCTGCCCGTACTCGACGACTTCACCACCGACCGGGCGCGGGCCGTGCTCGCGGACACCGAACTGCTGATCACGGGCTGGGGCTGTCCGCCTCTGGACGACGCCGTGCTGGCGGCCGCGCCGCGGCTGCGTGCCGTGGTCCACACGGCGGGCAGCGTGCGCGGCCACATCACGGACGCCTGCTGGGAGCGCGGCATCGAGGTTTCGTCGGCCGCCGCGGCCAACGCGCTCCCGGTCGCCGAGTACACCGTCGCGATGATCCTGCTCTCCGGAAAGCGGGCCCTGGAACGCGCACACACCTACCGGACCGAACGCCGTCGCGACGACTCGCTCACCACCTCGCCCGCCCTCGGCAACTACGGTCGCACCGTGGGCATCCTGTCCGCCTCGCTGATCGGGCGCCGGGTCGTCGAGCTGCTGCGTCCCTACGACCTCCGGGTCCTACTGCACGATCCGTACGTCTCCGAAACGGAAGCGAAAGAGCTGGGCGTCCGATCGGTCACGCTGCCGGAACTCTTCGCGCAGAGCGACCTGGTGAGCGTGCACACCCCGCTGCTGCCCGCGACGCGCGGGCTCGTCAGCCGTGAACTCCTGCTGTCCATGCGGCCGGACGCCGTGCTCGTCAACACCGCCCGGGGCGCGGTCGTCGATCAGGACGCGCTCGTCGACGTACTCCGGCAGCACCGGATCCGGGCGGTCCTGGACGTCACCGACCCCGACGCGCTGCCCGCCGGGCACCCGCTCTGGGACTGCGAGAACGCCCTGATCACCCCGCATCTGGCGGGCTCCCAGGGCAATGAATGGCAGCGCCTGGTCGATCTCGCGATCGCCGAGACGGAGCGCTGGGCCGCAGGCGACGGCTTCGCCCATCCCGTACGACGCGAAAGGCTGGCGTTCCTCGCATGAGCGCTCCGCATCCGCACGTCCCGCTGGAACTCCCCGCCGACGACCGGGTACTCAGCCCACGGACCGGCTACACCCGGGCGCACTGGGAGGCGGCCGCCGACGGCCTGTTGAAGGCCGCCTGGCGGTGGGCCACCCCCGGCGGAGCGCTGTTGGACCTGCCGGGCCGCCCGTCCGCCTCCGGGGTGCGGTCCGACGGTCTCGAAGGGTACGCGCGCACCTTTCTGGCGGCCGCGTTCCGGGTTGCCGGGGCCGGCGGCGCGGACCCGCACGGCTGGATCGGCCGGTACGCGGACGGGCTCGCCGCAGGCACCCGTACACCCGGCCGTGACGACGCCGAGTCCTGGCCGCTGATCCGGGACCACAGGGTCTTCGGCCAGCCCATGGTCGAGTCCGCCTCGGTCGCCATCGGGCTGCGGCTGACCCGCCCGTGGCTCTGGGACCGGCTGGACCCGGCCGTGCAGGACCGCACCGAGGAGTGGCTGAGGGGCGCGCTGCGGCACACGCCCGCGGCGAACAACTGGTATCTGTTCCCGTACACGGTGGCCGGGTTCCTGGAGTCCGTGGGCCGGGGCGACGCCGAGACGGCGCGCGCCCGGGAGCGGGCACGCGCGCTGATGGAGGTCTGGTACCGGGGACAGGGCTGGTACGCCGACGGCGACGGCCGCGCCTTCGACCACTACAACGGCTGGGCGCTGCACCTCTATCCGGTGCTCGACGCGTATCTGTCCGGCGAAGCGGAGCCCGCCGCGCTGTACGGGGCGCGGCTGCGCGAGCATCTGGAGAGTTTCGGCCTGCTGTTCGGCGGGGACGGGGCGCCGGTGTACTTCGGCCGGTCGCTGACCTACCGCTTCGCGGCGGGTGCGGCGGTCGGGCTCGGGGCGGTGACCGGGGACACCCCGTTGACGGCGGGGGCCTCGCGCCGGGTGATCAGCGGAGCGCTGCGCTACTTCCTGGACCGGGGTGCGGCCGGCACCGACGGTCTGCTGAGCCTCGGCTGGCACGGACCGCACGAGGCGACGCTCCAGCCCTACTCCGGCCCCTCGTCCCCCTACTGGGCCTCCAAGGCCTTCGTCTCGCTGCTCGCTCCGGCGGACCACCCGCTGTGGACGGCGACCGAGGAGGCCGCACCCGCCGAGGGCCCCGACCGGGTGCTCGCCCTGCCGGCCCCCGGGCTGCTCGTCCAGTCCACCCGGGCGGACGGCATCGTCCGGCTGCACAACCACGGCAGCGACCACCTCCGGCCGCACGAGGGCGAACTCGCGGCGCAGGACGATCCGCTGTACAGCCGTCACGCGTATTCGACGGTCACGGGCCCCACCGCGCGTGCCAACGACGCCGACAACCATCTGGCCGTGGTCGTCGACGGTCTGCGCAGCAGGCGCCGCGCGATCCGTCCGCTGGGCGCGGGCGGCGGTGACGGCTGGGCCTGGGCCGCGTCCTGGCACATGCCGGTGTTCCCGCACGGAGCGTCGACCGAGCCGGGGCTGCGTGTGGAGAGCGTCACGGTGGTGCGCGGCCGCTACGAACTGCGGGTGCACCGGGTGTGCTGCGCTCCGCCCGGGGCCCGGGTCGAGGAGACGGGCTGGGCGACCGGCCCGGAGTCCGGGCTCACCTCGTCGCTGCACGGTCTGCACGGGTGGGAGGAGCGGGACGAGATCCGTGCCCCTCAGGGCACGGCGTACACCCCGTGGGCCGTACTTCCCCGGCTGGGCGCGGACTCCGACGGCACGAAGGTCCTCGTGGCACTCGCCTCGCTAACGGCCGAACCGGACGCGGCCGGTCTCGACACGGTGGTGAGCGCAGTGCGGGTCGACGGCGACGCGGTCGAGGTGACCTGGGCCGAGGACGCGGCGAGGACCCGGATCGTCTTCGGCCCGGTGACCGTCAGCCACGGCTGAGAAGGGGCGGGAGCGGGGTGCGCGGCCCGACCGCCGCACACCCCGCGGGTTCAGACGTCGGTACGGATGACGACCACCAGGGTGCGCGGCCCGTGCACGCCCTCGACGCGTTCGAGTTCGATGTCCGAGGTGGCCGATGGGCCGCTGATCAGGGTCGTCGGCCGCTCCGGCACCAGCCGTGCCACGGCTTCCGGTACGCCGACCTCGACCGTCGACAGATCGACGACGCACACATGCAGGTCGGGCACCAGCGAGAGGGCGCGGCGTCCCTGGTCGGGCGAGCCGTCGAGGAAGATCGTGCCCGTCTCGGCGCAGCTCACTGCGGAGGCCGTGACGACACCGTCGAGGCCGCCGAGTGTGGGGGCCGGGATGTCGGCCGAGTCCTGCTGGACCTCGCCGTCGTAGGCGGTCAGCCACTGGGGGTCGAGCCCCGGGGGGACGCCGATCCGGCGGGCTTCCAGACCGGTCAGCACGTCGGCCACGACCTCGGCCGTGCGGTCCGCGGTGGTGGTGCGGACCCGGGCCTTGTAGTCGACGAGCCGGTCGGTGAAGAGGGCGAGGCACTCGTCGTCGGGGAGGGTGCGGCCCGTGCGGTAGGCGCGCGGCACCTCGGTGCCGGCCGCGGGGGCGAGGGCCAGTGCGTCCCGGACGCGGCCCAGTACGGTTGCGCGGGCGGTCGTCACTTCTCTTCCTCCTGCTGCCGGTTCGGTACGGGTGCCTCGGCCGCCGCGGCCCGCATGGTGGCGCGGCCCTCGTCGGAGGCCAGCCAGGAGCGGAAGGTCTCCTTGGGCGGTGCGGGGGTGTCGCGGCTGTCGCTCCAGCCGTTGAACGGTGGCGGCAGGTGGGAGATCTTCCCGTCGCGTCCGGCGATGACGCGGCCGAGCCCGGACGCCTTCTGTGCGGCGGTGAACAGGGCCGGCCGGCCCATGACCCCGGCCGCCGCCTTCATCGCCAGCTTCTCCGCGGTGGTTCCGGCCTGTTCGGTGTGCTGGTGGCGGAGTTCGACCAGGAGCGAGGGGATGTCGATCTTGACGGGGCAGGCGTCGAAGCAGGCGCCGCACAGGCTGGAGGCGTACGGGAGCGAGCTGTTGGGGTCGTCCTTGGCCGCGTCCATCCCGGCGAGCTGGGGGGTGAGGACGGCGCCGATGGGCCCGGGGTAGGTCGATCCGTAGGCGTGGCCGCCGGCGCGTTCGTACACCGGGCAGACGTTGAGGCAGGCCGAGCAGCGGATGCAGTTGAGCGCCTCCCGGCCGACCTTGTCGGCGAGGGCCGCCGTGCGTCCGTTGTCGAGGAGCACCAGGTGGAAGGTCTGGGGGCCGTCGCCGGGAGTGACGCCGGTCCACATCGAGGTGTAGGGGTTCATGCGCTCGCCGGTGGAGGAGCGCGGCAGCAGCTGGAAGAAGACCTCCAGGTCCTGGAAGCGCGGGAGGACCTTCTCGATGCCCATCACGGTGATGAGGGTGTCGGGCAGGGTCAGGCACATGCGGCCGTTGCCCTCGGACTCGACGACGGAGAGGGTGCCGGTCTCCGCGATGCCGAAATTGGCGCCCGAGACGGCGACCTTCGTCGTCATGAACTTCTCGCGCAGATAGGCGCGGGCCGCGGCGGCGAGGTGGGCGGGGACGTTGTCGAGTGAGGGGTCGACGCCGGGGATCTCCTTGAGGAAGATCTCCCGGATCTCGTCCCGGTTGCGGTGGATCGCGGGCACGAGGATGTGCGAGGGCTTGTCGTGGGCGAGCTGCACGATCAGCTCGGCGAGGTCCGTCTCGTACGCGGTGATGCCGACGGATTCCAGGTGCTCGTTGAGGCCGATCTCCTGGGTGGCCATCGACTTGACCTTGATGACCTCGTCGCTGCCGGTCTCCTTGACCAGCCGGGCGACGATCTCGTTGGCCTCGACGCCGTCGCGGGCCCAGTGGACGGTGCCGCCGTGCTCGGTGACCTTGCGCTCCAGCTCCTCCAGCAGTTCGGGGAGGCGGTTCATGGTGTCGGTCTTGATGGCCGAACCGGCGTCGCGCAGCCGCTCCCAGTCGGGCAGTTCGGCGGTGACGGCCAGCCGCTTCGCGCGGATGGTGTGGGTGGCGCGGCCGAGGTTGCGGCGCAGCTGCTCGTTGCCCAGTTCGTCGTGGGCGGCCTTGGGGAACTTCCGGTCGCCGCGCAGGTTGCCGGTGCCGTACGGGGAGCGCGGCGGGGTCGCGGGCATGCCGAGGAAGGTGCTGCTGCTCATCGGGCGGCCTCCGTCGGGGCGTACGGCGCGGTGCGGGTGGAGGAGAGGATCTGCGCGAGGTGCAGGGTGCGGGTGCCGGACCTGATCCGGGAGAGTCCGCCGCCGATGTGCATCAGGCAGGAGGAGTCCCCGGCGGTGCACACGGCGGCGCCCGTGGTGGCGATGTTGCGCATCTTGTCCTGGAGCATCGCGGTGGAGGTGTCGGCGTTCTTGACGGCGAAGGTGCCGCCGAATCCGCAGCAGGCGTCGGCCTCGGGCAGTTCGACGAGGTCGATCGCGTCGACGGCCCGCAGCAGCCGCAGCGGCTTCTCACCGACCCGGAGCATGCGCAGGGAGTGGCAGGTGGGGTGGTACGTGACGCGGTGCGGGAAGTACGCGCCGACGTCGGTGGCGTCGAGCACGTCGACCAGGAACTCGGACAGCTCGTACGTCTTCGCCTTGACGGTGGCCACGCCCGCGCGGAGCGCCGCGTCCCCGTACCGTTCGGCGACGATCTCGTGCTGGTGGCGGACCGAGCCCGCGCAGGAGCCGGACGGCATGACGACGGCGTCGATGGAAGTGTCGCCGAACTGCTCCGCGAAGTTGCGGACCAGGGGCACGGGCTCGCGCTGGTAGCCGGTGTTGACGTGCATCTGGCCGCAGCAGGTCTGCCCCGGCGGGAACACCACGTCGTGGCCCAGGCGGGCGAGCAGCACCGCGGTGGATTTCACCGCCTCGGGGAAGAGCGTGTCTCCCAGACAGGTGGCGAAGAGTCCGATACGCATAGGAGTCTCCCCGGGTCGCAAGTTGTGGTCCGACCATACTACCCTCCGTCCGATTCTCCGAGGGTGAAGCGCCGTCGATTTCCCGCTCAACCCCGGGCGAGCAAGCGCTTTCTCCCCTTTGACACCTTCGCTCCGTCGGAAAGTGAACTACTCGGCAATTGGTCAGACCTTATTGACATACGACATATGCAGTGTCCTACTGATCGCGGAACCAGCTGTCGGCTGCCACCCCCCACCTCGCGCCGCCGGTGCACTCATGTGCCCCCGCGCTCCCCGGGACGGGGATCCGGTACCCCTCCCCCGGCTCGCTCCGCCCCGCCCCGTACCACTCAGCGAGGAGTCATCCCGTGGCCTCCGCACCACCCGCCACCGTGCTTGCTTCGTACACACCGGACGTCCATGCCGTCGCGGACAGCCTCGTGGCCACCGCGCTGGTGAGCCTCATCCCTCTCGCCATGTTCTTCGTGCTCCTGATGGTGGCGAAGCGTTCGGCGCTGGTGTCCGCCCTGGGCTCGGTGGCGACCGCCCTGCTGGTGGCCGTGTTCGGCTTCGGGATGCCCGTCGGGCTCGGCCTGCTCTCCGCCTCCCAGGGGCTCGTCTTCGGCCTGTTCCCGGTGATGCTGATCGTCGTCGCGGCGATCTGGTTCTACGAGCTGACGGTCGTCAGCGGCCGCTTCGAGGACCTGCGCCGCTCGTTCAGCTCGGTGGGCCGGGGCGATCTGCGCGTCCAGGCCATGCTGATCGCGTTCTGTTTCGGCGGCCTGCTGGAGGCGCTCGCCGGCTTCGGCGCGCCCGTCGCCATCACGGCCGTGATGCTGATGGCGCTCGGCCTGCCGCCGGTCAAGGCGGCGGTGACGGTCCTGCTCGCCAACACGGCGCCGGTGGCCTTCGGCGCGATGGCCATCCCGGTCACCACAGCGGGCAATCTGACGGGCATCCCGGCCGACGACATCGCCGCGGTCATCGGCCGCCAGTCCCCGCTGCTCGCGCTGTTCGTTCCGCTGCTGCTGCTCTTCGTGGTGGACGGCACGCGGGGCATCCGCCAGCTCTGGCCGATCGCCCTGGTCACCGGAGCGGTCTTCGCGCTGGCCCAGTTCTGGTGCTCCGGCCACTTCGCGTACGAGCTCACCGACGTCGTCGCCTCGCTCGCCGGGTTCGGCGCGGCCGTGCTGATGCTGCGCTTCTGGAAGCCCGCCACCCCCGACGACCAGCGCTCGCAGGTCGAGACGGAGACGCTCACCCGGCACCGCGTCGTCTACGCCGTGCTGCCGTACCTGCTGGTCATCGTCATCTTCGCGCTGGCCAAACTGAACGTCGGCGGGATCGACGTGCCGGCGCTGCTCGCCCACGCCAATCTGACGATCGAGTGGCCCGGACTCTACGGCGAACTGCTCACGAAAGGCGGCGAGCCGTCCTCCAGCGCGATCTACAAGCTGGAGGTGCTGGGCAACCCCGGGACCCTGCTGATCCTCTCGGGCATCCTGGTCACGCTGGTCTACCGGTTCGCCAAGGACCGGGACAGCTATCCGATGACCGGCGGCATGGCGCTGTCCGCCGCGGGCCGCACGCTGAAGAACATGCGGGTCGCCATCGCCACCGTCGCCACCGTGCTCGCACTGAGCTATGTGATGAACCAGTCCGGCCAGACCGTGGCCATCGGCACCTGGCTGGCGACGGCGGGCGGCCTGTTCGCCCTGCTCTCACCAACACTCGGCTGGCTGGGCACCGCGGTGACCGGCTCCGACACCTCGGCCAACGCCCTGTTCGCCAATCTCCAGCAGACCGCAGGCCAGACCGCCGGGATCGACCCGACGCTGCTGGTGGCCGCGAACACCTCGGGCGGTGTGGTCGCCAAGCTGGTGAGCCCGCAGAACCTCACGATCGCGGCGACGGCCGTGGGCATGCCCGGCTCGGAACGCATCCTGCTCCGCAAGGTGGCCGGATACAGCATCGGGATGCTGGCCATCCTCTGCGTGCTGGTCTACCTCCAGTCCACGCCGGTCCTGTCCTGGATGCTGCCGTAACGGGGCGGGCCCCCGTGCTACGCGGTGCCGTCGGCCCCGTCGCCGGCGGCACCGGTCCGGTCCTCGTCGACCAGCGTGCCGTGGAAGCCGCGGATATGGCGTTCGGCCAGGTCCGCCGCGGCCTCCCCGTCGCCGGCGCGCACCAGCCGGAGCAGTTCCGCGTGCTGGCCGTTCAGGGCGGCCCGGGTGGCCGGCCAGTCGTCGACCTCTTCGAGCGCCTTCAGAATGAGCGGCCGTACGGACTCGCGCACCGCGGCCGTCAACGTCGAGGTGAGGGCGTTGCCGGAACTGCTGGCCACCCTGACGTGGAACTGGGTGTCGAGTTCGTTGAACTCCTCGGGCGCGATGTCCGCACGCGCCATGCCGTCGACCGCGGCACCGGCCTCCGCCAGGTCCTCCTCGGCCGCGTGCGTCGCGGCGGCGGCGAAGCTGGCCCGCTCCAGGGCGACCCGGGCCTCCATCACGTCGTGGAGGCTGTAGCTGCCGAGGGCGAAGTGGAGGCGCAGCAGCCGGCCGAGCGCGTCGTCGGGGTTGCGCACGATGCGGGCCCCGGAGTCCGGGCCCCGGCCGGGCTGGGCGACCAGCACGCCGATGGTCTCCAGGACCCGGAGGGCCTCGCGCAGGGCGGAGCGGCTGACGCCGAAGACGGGGGCCAGCTCGCGCTCGGGCGGCAGCCGGTCGCCGGCCCGCAGCTTCCCCGCGAAGACCTGCTCCTCGATGCTCTGCAGTACGAGTTCATGGGTGCGGGACTGCCGTACGGGCTGCCATTCGACAGGCATCCGCCGCCCCTGTTCCCCGCTCCGGCCTGAATCCATGAATCCGACTATGTCACACAGATCATGTGGTCGGACCGGAGTAAGGGCATACCGCCGTACGCACCTCAGGCGGGCGGGTGTCCCCCGTGGGTCGGGGTGCCCTGGTGGAAGTACATGCGCCAGCCGGCGTCCGGCGAACGGCGCCAGACGGAGCTGCGCCGGACCCGGCGGTCGCCGTGCTGCGCGACATAGGTCAGGTGGACGATGTCCGGGGCCAGGCGCACACCACGCATCTCGCTGGTGACGGTCGGCCCGGTGCCGTCGTCGGGGGCGGAAGTGACGGCCAGGACAGAGGTGCGGTCGTAGCGGCGCCCCGAGGCCCCGAACTCCAGGAACTCGGGGTCGAGGAGGGCGGTCACCTCGGCGTCCGACGCCCGCACGCGCGGGTCGAGCAGCCGCAGTTCGCCCGCGACGGCCGCGCGGACGGCCGCCTCGTCGTTCTCGGTCGTACGGTTCATCCGGTCCATGCGGTGACCCTAGGCGGTCGCCCGCTCCGGGCGCACGGCGGTTTCGCCGGACGTCGCGTCGGGTCAGGAGAGGACGAGCAGGTCCATCCAGCTGACGGCCGGCCGGCCCGGTTCCCCGGCGGCGGCGCTGCGCAGCCGCAGCATGCCGCGTTCGAATTCGGCATCGGTGAGGCCGCGCAGCTTGGCGTCGGTGTCGCGCCGTATCCGGTCCGCGAAGTCGGCCAGGCTCGGCGCGCTCTCCTGCGGTACGGCGTGCAGGGCGACCCGGGAGAAGCCGGCGGTGGCGAAGGCCGCGCAGGTCTCCTCGACGGTCGGATATCCGTCGACGATGCGTTCGGCACCGGGGAAGAAGCGCACCCGCAGATCACGCGCGCAGCGGCCGGGGAAGGAGTTGCGGACGAGGACGGGGGCGCCGGGCCGCAGCACCCGGCGCAGTTCCGCCGCGGCGGCCTCCAGGTCGCCGATGTGGTGGACGACGGAGCCGAGCCAGGCCGCGTCGGCGCAGTCGTCCGGGAGGGGCAGCGCCTCTGCGCGGCCGTCGTGCACGGAGATGTCGTCGGTGCGCGGGATCAGCGCGCGCATGGCGTCGGAGGGCTCCACGGCGAACACCCGGGCGCCGAACCAGTCGGCGAACGCGGAGGCGAAGGCGCCGGTTCCGGCGCCGACATCCACGACGGTGCTGCCGGGGCGCAGATCGATCTCGGCGGCCACGGCGGCGCGCCAGGCGGTGAGTCCGTCGCGCGGTATCTCGCGGGCGTGCCGGTAGTCCTCGGCGAACTGGCGGTCGGCAGCGGTCGTTTCCATGGTTCCTCGTTCCTGCCGCGCCCGGCCCGGCGCGGTCGTCGGCGGCGGGCCGCTTCGCGGCGGATGCTAGCGAGCGACCGCATCAATTGTCTAGACCATACGGGCCGGACCGGTGCGCCCGGCCGTGCACCCGCACGTCATCGGCGCGCGTCCGCCGGCGCGGCCACCGGCCGCAGGACCACCGGCAGTTCACGGTATCCGTTGGCGATGAACGAGGCCTGCGGGCGGAGTTGGCCCTCGGGTACGGCCAGGGCGAGGTCCGGGAAGGCGTCGAACAGTGCCCGTAGCGCGATGTCCGCCTCCATCCGGCCCAGGGGCGCGCCCAGGCAGAAGTGGACGCCGTGACCGAAGGCCAGATGGTCCGGGGAGACGCGGGTGGCGTCGAACTCGCAGGCCGTGTCGCCGTGGAGGGCCGGGTCGCGGCCCGCCGCGCCGAAGGCGAGGAGGATCGCCTCGCCCTTCCTGATGACCACGTCCCCGAGGTCGATGTCCTCGACCGCGTAGCGCAACGGCATGTGCATGATGGGTGCTTCGAGGCGCAGGGTCTCCTCGATCACCGCGTCCCAGCCGATCCCGCCGGAGCGCACCAGGGCGAGCTGATCCGGATGGGTGACCAGGGCGACGACGGCCTTGGAGATGAGATTGACGGCGGTCTCGGATCCGGCGCCGATCATCAGGAGGAGGGTGGAGACGAGCTGTTCCTCGTCGAGCTTCGCCTCGCCGTCGCGGGCGGCGATCAGATCACTCGTCATGTCCGGTCCGGGGTCCGCGCGTTTGGCGGCGATCAGATCGGCCATGCAGGCGAGCAGTTCGCCGTAGTCGGCGGCCGCGCGCTCCGGCGGGGCACCGGTGTCGAGCGCGGCGTCGATGACCCGCCGCACCCGGGCCCGCATGGCGGCGGGCACCCCGAAGAGATCGCAGATGACCTCGGTGGGGATCACATAGGCGAACCGGGCCCGCAGATCGACGCTCTCGCCGGGGGCAGTGGTCCGGAGGCCGGTGATCAGCCGGTCGACGAGAGCGCGCACGAGGGGGCGCAGCGATTCGGTGCGCCGGGGTGTGAAGGCGGTGGCGATGAGGTTGCGGAGCCTGCGGTGTTCGTCGCCGTAGGAGGTGAAGGCGCTCACCACGCGCACCCAGACGTTCAGGGACCATTCCTGGGGCACCGCGGCGAGCGCGGGCCAGTGCTGCCGGGCGTCGCGGGAGACCCGCCGGTCGGCGGCGAGCCGGCGGACGACGTCGTGCCGGGTCACCGACCAGGCGACGACGTCGCCGGGCAGCCCGACGAGGGTCGCGGAGCCTTCGGTACGGAGCCGGGCGGCCTCGGCGTGGAGGCGGGTGCCGGACGAGTCGAGGACGGGGCAGCGTCCGGATTCCATGCGGGTCCCTCTCCCTGACGTGCCTCGGCCGTGGCGACGGTGCCACCGCGACGCACACGGGGCGACGCCGGGTGACTGGGCACCAGCATGCGCGGGGCACCGCGCACCGACAAGACACCGAAGCGGACAATCGTGACATCGGACAGGAGTGGCCCGAAATCACCCCCGCCGGGGGGCGGGCCGGGCCGCGGTGCGCGGACCTTGGCCCGTCCGACCCGATTCATAGGATTCTCACGCAGCCCGGATACGGTGGCCTGCGTGACGCAGACGAGCCCGCCCGGCTGGCATCCAGACCCCGGGTACACAGGTTATGGCCCCCTCCAGGAGCGCTGGTGGGACGGCACGCAGTGGACCGACCACCTCAGGGTCCCGCCGTCCGCGGTCCGCAGCCGCCGGATACGCATCGGCGTCGGCATCACCGCGGCCGTGGTGGTCCTGGCCGCCATCGGCGGCGGAGTCGTGCTCCTCGACGACGATTCCACGGCGTCGGACGCGAAGGCCTCGGCCCCGTCCGACGGCCCCTCCTCCGCGCCGAGCCGGCAGCCCGGCGGACCGGGCGGCCGGGGCGGTGGCGAGGACGGGGGAGGCAATGGGAACGGCGGCGGGAACCAGGCCCCCGACCAGCAGCTCCCGAAGACCGAGGACGGCTACGCCACCGACCTGGCGAGCGGCATCAGCATCCCGGTCCTCGACGGCTGGAAGGGCGAGTCGGGCATGGGCGCCGGGGTGACCACCGGCACGTACAAGTGCCCCGGCGACAGCGGCGAGAGCTGTGTGCGCGGCGGGGTGTTCTCCGTTCCGGCGGCGGCGCTGAAGCTGACCACGAAGACCGCGAAGGCGACGGCCGAGAAGGACATCGCGGCCAACGCCGAGGAGTCGTACGGCGAGAAGATCTACGGTGGCATCACCTCGCACCGGCAGCTGAAGTCCGAGAGCGTCACCGTGGCCGGACAGCAGGGCTACCGGGTGCGCTGGCAGGTGGTGACGAAGACCGGCGACGACGGATACGTGGAGTCCCTGGCCTTCCCCTCGCCGCACTCCCCCGACATGCTGATCGTCGTCCGCTCCGGCTTCGACATCAATCCGAAGGCGCCCGCCCTGTCCGATCTGGACAAGATCACCAAGGGCATCAAGGCGGCCTCGGGCACGGGATCGGGCCCCGGCACCAACGCGTAGCGCGTACCGGCCACGACGACAGGCGGAGCGGCCCGGGTGAGTACCCGGGCCGTCCGGTCTGAGTACGCCGCCCCATCCCGCCGTGCCCGGTCGGCGCTGGAATGGGGCCATGGCTCCCGAAGCACCCCGCCCGCGCATCCGGAAGATGGCCGGCACCGGCACCGCACTGGCCGTCAGCCTGGCCCCGTTGGTGATCGGTGTCCTGATGGCCCGCACCCTGGCACTCGACCCGCACACCCCGGTCAACGCGCTGATCACCCGCAATCCCCAGGGCTCGGGTGTCTCGCCCGCCGAATGGCGCGACTGCGGGCGCAGCGCCCTGCGCAGCGCCCGCCGGTGGCGGCCGTCGGCGCCGCGCGGGCTGTCGCGGCGCCCGCGATCGGGGCGGCGCCGCCCGGGTCAGCGCTTCCGGTAGACGAAGACCGGCCACGGCCGGTCCGTGGCCCGCTGCCACGCCCGCACGACGGCCTCGTTCCGCCGGGCCTCGGCGAAGGCCACGGCGCAGACCGCGTGGGCGTCGGGCCGCTCGGTGCGGCCTTCGAGATCCCACAGCCGGCGCAGGGCCGCAACCGTCTCGTCGGTCCGGCCCGCGTCGAGGTGGCGGACGGCGATCCGCGCGAGCGCGGGGGCGAGCACCGAGCGGGTCGCGGCGCCCGGACGCGCTCCGGTCTCCCCGTCCTCGTCGGCAGGGTGACCGGTGAAGGAGTCGAGGGCCTCGACGAGCACGGGCTCGTGGCCGACGGAGCCGCCGGCGACCAACTGCGCGCAGAGAGCCAGGTGTTCCTCGCGCAGGACCTGTTCCCGGGTGTGCTCCCCCGCCCGTTCGAGGTGACCGGCGAGTCCGTCCAGGGCGAGCAGGAGCAGCGCCCCGTCGCCGGGGCCGGTCAGGGTCCGGCAGGCCGTGACGGCTTCCTCGGCCGTGGCACGGGCGCGGGTCGGCTCCCCGGTCGCGTCCAGGCACCGGGCGAGGTCCACCAGGAGGGCGGCGCGCAGGGCGGCCAGCTCCGGTGCGACCCTCAGCATGAGGGGGGTGAGCTGTTCCAAGGCTTTGCCGCCCGTCTCCACCGCCTCCCCGAACCGGTCGAGTGCCCGCAGCGCGCCGGTCAGTTCCCCCAGGGCCCTGGCGCCCAGCGCGTGCAGTCTCGTCTGTTCGAGGAACCTCGCCTCCTCGAACGCCGCGCGGCACCGGCGGTACGCCTCGACGGAGTCGGTGGTGCGGCCCAGCCGCCCGAGCACCCAGGCGCGGGCGCGCAGGGCCGCGACCAGACTGCCGGGGCGTCGGCCGGTGCCCCGGGGCGGTGCGGTCCGGTAGGCGGCCTCGGCTCGGTCGGCCGCGGTCAGCGCCTCGTCGAGCCGTCCCAGGGAGGCGAGGCAGAGGGCGCGGACCAGTTCGGCGTAGGCCGTGGGACGGGCGGCGGTGGGGAGGTCCGGGACCGCCAGGGACTCGTCGGCGGTGGTCAGCGCCTCGTCGTAGCGTTCCGCGTCGAGCAGGAGTCCGGAGCGGAGCACCAGCGAACGGGCCAGCAGTGCGGCGTGGTTGAACCGCTCGCGGCCGACGGCCCACCGGGACAGGCGTACCGCCTCGGCGTTCAGGGCCAGCCGTTCGCCGAGCGGGCGGGGCCGCAGCAGCACCCAGCGGGGCGAGGACACACGGATCAGCGCGGCGACGAGCAGCGCGGTGCCCGGCCGCCGGCCGTCGCGTCCTGCGGCCGCGCGCAGGAGCGGCAGGAGCGTGCGGACCACGGGCGCTCACCTCCTCGGCACTCGGCGGTCGTTGAAGTGACACCCCGGGAGACGGCATGGTTGCGCGCCGCGCGCCACGGGTTCGTCCCCGTACGGCGACGGGACCGCCACAGCGCCGGAAAACCGGTTCCCCCGCCGCGCCCGGCTCCCTAGACTCGCTGCGCACCCGCACCGCGGCAGCTCGCCGCCGTGCACACCGTGATCATCGAGGGGAGACCGGCCATGCGTGAGCGCACCGCCGTCGTCGTTCCCCCGTCGCGGTACGAGGTGATCCTGGTGTCCAGGTCCGCCCGGCGCCGGCTGCGCGGCCGGCCCCGGACACCCTGACGAACGCCTGATCCCCACCTGCTTCCTGACGCACCGTCTCCTGCGGCACCGGCCTGGGACGCCGTGCCGCGCGACGGTCGAGGGGATCCTCCGGCCCCGGCGGGGCCGCTTCGTCCGGGCATTCGCGCCGTCTTCTTCCGGATCACCCCGAAAGGCACGGACCGTGCGTACCGAACCCCACCGCAAGCTCACCAGCCCGCTCGACCGGGTGCGCAACCTGGGCATCCTCGCCCATGTCGACGCCGGCAAGACGACCGTCACCGAGCGGATCCTCTACGCCACCGGCACGACCCACAAGCGCGGCGAGGTCCACGACGGCACCACGATCACGGACTTCGACTCCCAGGAGCGCGACCGCGGGATCACCATCTTCGCGGCGGCCGTGACCTGTTCCTGGGCGGGTCACCGCATCAACCTCATCGACACACCGGGGCACGTCGACTTCGCCGACGAGGTGGAGCGTTCGCTGCGGGTGCTCGACGGGGCGGTCGCCGTCTTCGACGCCGTCGCGGGCGTGGAGCCGCAGAGCGAGTCCGTCTGGCACCAGGCCGACCGGTACGGGGTGCCCCGCATCGCGTTCGTCAACAAGCTGGACCGGGCCGGTGCCGACCTGGACGCGGCCGTCGCCTCGATCCGGGACCGGCTGCGGACCGTTCCGCTCGTGGTCCAGCTGCCGATCGGCCGGGAGGACGGTTTCACCGGTGTGGTGGACCTGGTCCGCATGCGGGCGCTCGTCTGGGCCGACGGCCGGGACACGTACGAGGAGGGGGAGGTTCCCGAGGAGCTGCGGGACGAGGCCGGGCGGCGCAGGCGGCTGCTGGAGGAGACGGTCGCCGAACTGCATCCGGAGGCGCTGGAGGAGTTCTGCGCGCGTGCGGCGCTCGCGGACACGACGCTGGCCGCCGCCCTGCGGGAGCTGACCCGGACCGGTGAGGGCGTGGTGGTGCTGTGCGGTTCGGCGTACCGCAACCGGGGGGTCGAACCGCTGCTGGAGGCCGTCGTCGCGTACCTCCCCTCGCCGCTGGACGTGCCGCCGGTACGCGGCGCGGCCGGTGACGGGGAGCAGGAGCGGGCCGCCGATCCGGCGGCACCGTTCGCGGCACTGGCGTTCAAGGTGAGCGCGGGCCCGACGGGCCGGCTGACCTATCTGCGGGTGTACTCGGGCACGGTCGGGAAGGGGGAATCGGTGCTGGACGCCGGAACGCGGCGTACGGAGCGCATCGGCCGGATCCTGCGGGTCCGGGCGGACCGCCATGTCGATGTGGACACGGCGGTGGCCGGGGACATCGTCGCCGTGATCGGTCCGAAGGCCGCGCGGGCCGGGACCACGCTGTGCGCGCCGGACGCCCCGCTGGTCCTCGAACCGCCCGTGGTGGCCGATCCGGTCGTCTCGGTGGCGGTCGAGGCACGGCGGAGCACGGACACGGAACGGCTGATGGCCGCGCTGGTCCGGCTGGCCGAGGAGGACCCCTCGCTGCTGGTGCGCACGGATCCGGAGACGGGTCAGACCGTGCTCTCCGGCATGGGCGAGCTCCATCTGGAAGTGGCGGCGGAGAAGATCCGCCGGGATCTGGGACTGGAGCTGCGGGTCGGCCGTCCTCAGGTCTCCTACCGGGAGACGGTCGGGCGGGGCGTGTCGGGTCTGGTGTACCGGCATGTCAAACAGGACGGTGGCGCGGGGCAGTTCGCCCATGTCGTCGTCGACGTCGAGCCGTGGGAGGCGCAGGAGGACGGGAGTGCGGGCGGGGCGGAGTTCGCGTTCCGTTCGTCCGTGACCGGGGGCCGGGTGCCGCAGGAGTACGTACGGGCGGTCGAGGCCGGCTGCCGGGACGCGCTGGCGGAGGGTCCGCTCGGCGGCCATCCGGTCACCGGGCTGCGGGTGACGCTGACCGACGGCGCGACCCATCCGAAGGACTCCTCGGAGATGGCGTTCCGTACGGCGGGGCGGTTCGCTCTGCGGGAGGCGCTGCGCGCCAGCGCCATGGTGCTGCTGGAGCCGGTGGCGGAGGTCACCGTGACCGTGCCCGACGAGTCGGTGGGCGGGGTGCTCGGCGATCTGGCGGCGCGGCGCGGCCGGGTGTCCGGTTCGGAGGCGCGGGCCGGTGCGGTGGTCGTCACGGCGACCGTGCCGCTGGCCGAGCTGTTCGGCTACGCCACGGCGCTGCGCAGCCGTACGCAGGGCCGGGGCACGTTCACCACCCGGACGGCCGGGTACGCCCCGGCTCCGGCGGCGTCCGTCGCCCGCTCCGGCGGCTGAACACCGGCAGGGGCCGGCCCCGCCCGTCACGGGTGGGACCGGCCCCTGCGGGACCTGCGAGGTAAGTCCGGTGGCCTGCCCGTTCGTGCGAGCGGGCCACCGGGGCCTGGGGTCCGGCGGTCAGTTCGCCGGAACGGGGAACGTCGGGTACTCCACGCCGGAGACGTACTGGACGACCCGGACGACCTGGCACGAGTAGCCGAACTCGTTGTCGTACCAGAGGTAGAGGATGGCGTTGTCGCCGTCGACCTGGGTGGGGCCCGCGTCCACGATGGAGGCGTGCCGCGAGCCGATGAAGTCGCTGGACACCGCGTCGGGGGCGGTCGTGAAGTCGATCTGCCGCTTGAGCGGCGACGTCAGCGACACGTCGCGGAGGTATTCGAGGACCTCGTCGCGGGTGGTCTCGCGGCCGAGCTTGAGGCTGAGGATGGCGATCGACACGTCCGGCACGGGCACCCGGATGGAGCTGCCCGTGATGGTCGCCTCCAGGTCCGGGAGGGCCTTCGCGACGGCCGAGGCGGCACCGGTCTCCGTGATCACCATGTTGAGCGGCGCGGAACGGCCGCGGCGGTCGGAGCCGTGGTAGTTGTCCAGCAGGTTCTGGTCGTTGGTGAACGAGTGGATCGTCTCGACGTGGCCGCGCAGCACCCCGTACTCGTCCGCCATGGCCTTCAGCGGAGGCACGATCGCGTTGGTGGTGCAGGAGGCGCAGGAGATGATCTGCTCGTCGGGCTTGATCATGTCGTGGTTGACGCCGTGCACGACGTTGAGGACGTCGCCCTTGCCCGGGGCCGTGAGGACGACCTTGGCGATGCCGGGACGCAGGTGGAGGGAGAGGCCCTCGCGGTCGCGCCACTTGCCGGTGTTGTCGATCAGGATGGCGTCGTCGATGCCGTACGCCGTGTAGTCGACCGACGTGGGGTCGTCGGAGTAGATGACCTGGATCTCGTTGCCGTTGGCGACGATCCGGTTGTTCTCCTCGTCGACGGTGATGGTGCCCTGGAACTGTCCGTGGATCGAGTCGCGGCGCAGCAGCGAGGCGCGCTTGACGATGTCCTGGCCCTTGCCCTTGCGGACGACGATGGCGCGCAGCCGCAGTCCGTTGCCGGAGCCGGCCTTCTCGATGAGGAGCCGGGCGAGGAGCCGGCCGATGCGGCCGAAGCCGTACAGCACGACGTCGCGGGGCTCGCGGCGCTCGATCTTGTTCTCGCCCGTGGCACCGGCGACGGCGTCGGCGGTGAACTCGGCCTCGGACAGACCGCGGTCGTCGGCCTTGTGGAGGGCGGCGAGCATGCCGATGTCGATCTGCGAGGGGCCCAGGTCGAGCGTGGTGAGGGCCTGGAGGAAGGGCAGCGTCTCGGTGACCGAGAGCTCCTCGCCGTCGATCTGCCGGGCGAAGCGGTGGGTCTTGAGGATGCTCACCACCGACTTGTTCACCAGGGAGCGGCTGTGGAGGAGGACGGTGACGTCCCTCTCCCGGTGCAGCTTCCCGATGATCGGGATCATCGACTCCGCGATCTCCTCGCGGTTCTTCCAGTTGGTGAACGAGTCGTCATTGACAGTCACAGGTTTATCTTTCGAGCTAGGCGGCGCTCATATGGTAACCCGTCGCTCTTTCGATCATGCCGGGGGTGTTCGAACGGCTTCATACGACCGACACGAACCCGTCATACGCGATCCGGAATGCGGGGGCGCCGGTGTCCGGTTCCCCCTGCATGACCTTAGGAGTAGCGCTCAGCGCGACCGCGTCCGAGAACCAGATCGACACCACCGTGGACCTCGCCCGGGAGGCCGCCGCCGCGGGGCTGCGGTCCGCCTGGTTCGGGCAGACCTTCGGCGCCGACTCCCCGCAGCTCGCGGCGATCGTCGGCCGTGAGGTGCCCGGCCTCCAGGTGGGCACCTCGGCGATCCCGGTCTTCGGGCGCCATCCGCTCATCGTCTCCAGCCAGGCGCAGACGGCCCAGGCCGCGACCCACGGGCGCTACCACCTCGGTCTGGCGCTCGGCACGAAACCGCTGACGGAGACGGGCTTCGGCATCCCCTACGAGCGGCCGATCGCCCGGCTGCGGGAGTTCCTGACCGCGCTGCGGCAGCTCACCGAGGAGGGGACGGCCGACTTCCACGGCGAGCTGATCACCGCCTCGACGCCGCTCCCCGCCCGCGTCCCGGGCGCCGAGGGCGGGGTCCCGCTCCTCGTGGCCGCGATGGGTCCGCAGGCGCTCCGGGCCAGTGGCGAACTGGCGGACGGGATCCTGCCCTATCTGGCGGGGCCCCGGGCGCTCGCCGAGCACATCGTCCCGGCCGTCACCGCCGCCGCCGAGGCGGCCGGCCGGCCGGCGCCGCGCATCGTGGCCCTGGTCCACGGCGTGGTCACCGACGATCCCGGGGGCGCCCGCGCGCTGGCGACGGAGCAGCTGGCGTTCTACGAGCAGTTCCCCTCGTACGCGCGGGTCATCGAGCTGTCGGGCGCCCGTCGGGCCGGGGACGTGGCCGTGATCGGCGACGAGAAGGAGGTGGCCGAGGAGGTACGGCGCTACCGGGACGCCGGGGCGACGGAGGTGGTGTTCTCCGGCACGGACCTGGCCGGGGAGCCGAACCGCCGCCGGACGTGGCGCCTGCTCGGGGAACTGGCGGCGGGGTAGGCCGGGCGGCGCTTTCGGAGGGGGGCAGCGACGGTACGTTCGGACGTCTCCGCGTCCGGGGGGGGGCGGGGCGTTCGGAGGGCGGGGCGTCCGGGGCCGGGGGACGGCGTGTTCGGAGATCGCCGCGTCCAGGGGGCGGCTCGTCCGAGGGCGGCGCGTCCGGACGTCGCCGTACAGCCCCGGCCCACGGCTCGTGGGGGACGGGCCACCGGCACCACCCGGTCCCCTGTCCGCACCCTGTCCCGCCCCCGGGCCGCTCTGTCATGATCACCGCTGGAACGGGCGGGCGGGGCCGGACGGCCCGGGGCGGGACGGTGAGGGGGAATCGGTGTGGCGGTCGGGGGCGGGCCGGACTTCGTCGGCCGGGAGTCGGAGGTCGCGGCCCTGGGGGAGGCGGTCGCCGCGGGCGCGGCCCTCGTCGTGGTGGAGGGCGAACCCGGCATCGGCAAGAGCCGGCTGGTCCGCCAGGTCCTCGGCGCCACCACCGGGACCGTGCTGTGGTGCACCGCGCCGCCGCTCTCCGAACCGTTCCCGCTCGGACCGGTCGTGGACGGTGTCAGGCGGCTCAGTCCCGACCGGGTCCCGGACGGGCTCAGCCCGATCGCCGGCGCGCTGCGCCCCCTCTTCCCGGAATGGGCGGCGCTGCTCCCGCCGCCGCTCGACCCGCTGGAGACGGCCGGGGCCACCCGCCACCGGCTCTTCCGCGCCCTGGCCGAACTGCTGGACCGGCTCGCCGTGGACGTCCTGGTCGTCGAGGACGCGCACTGGGCCGACACCACCACGCTCGAACTGCTCCTCACCCTGGTCGCCTCGGGCACCGGCACCCGCTCGCTCGTGGTCACCTTCCGGCCGGACGAGATCGCCGGGGCCCCCTCGCTGCTGCGGCTCACCTCGCGCGCCCCGGTCGGGGTGCGCCGGGTCCGGATCGCCCTCGGACCGCTGTCGGCCGCGGAGACCGGCCGGCTCGTGGGCTCGATGTTCGACGGTGTGCGGGTCTCGGCGGACTTCGCGGCGTTCCTGCGCGAACGCACGGACGGCGTGCCGCTGGCGGTGGAGGAGTGCGTGCGGCTGCTGGCGGACCGCCGCGACGTCGTCCGGCGCGGGGGCCGCTGGATCCGCCGGGTCCTGGACGACCTCGAAGTACCCGCCACCGTGCGCGATTCCGTCCTGGAACGGCTCACCCGGATCACGGGCACGGGGCGCGGGCTGCTGGAGGCGGCCGCGGTGCTCGGTGTCCCGGCCGACGCGGGGCTGCTCTCCGAGGTGGCCGGGACGACGCCCGAGGGGACGGCCGAAGGGCTCGCCGTGGCGCTCTCCTCGGGGCTGCTCCAGGAGAGCGGGGCCGGCCGCTTCGTGTTCCGGCACGGCCTGGACGCCCAGGCGGTCGGCACGTCGATGCCCGTCTCCCGCCGCCGCGCCCTGCACGCCCGTGCGGCGGCCGCCTGGCAGCGGCGGGCCCCGGACGCGCTCGAACGGCTCGCCCACCACAGCCGCGAGTCCGGCGATCCGGTGGCCTGGTCGCGGTACGCGGAGGCCGGGGCCGATGTGGCGCTGGAGTCAGGCGACGACCGCGATGCCGTCGCCCTGCTGCTCCAGCTCCTGGAGACCGATCCGGACCCCGTCTCCCCCTGCGACGGCGTGGAGGGGCCCGCGGGCCGGCGCCGCCGGCTCGCCACCAAGCTGGGCGAGGCGGTGTTCTACGGCGGGGCCGCCCTGGGTGACCTCATGGACACGGCCGTGGACGCGATCCGCTCGGTCATCGACGATCCGCGTCTGGACCGCGCCGACAGCGGTGAACTGCGGCTGCTGCTGGGCCGGGTGCTGTGGCGGGCGGGGCGCCGCCCCGCCGCGTTCGCCGAGTTCGAGGCGGCCGTGCCCGCGCTGCGGCACCGCCCGGACCTGGCCGGGGTGACCATGTGCAGCCTCGCCATGCCGGTGGTCCCCGACTGGCCGGCCGCCCGCCATCTCGACTGGCTGCGCCGCGCGGAGGACCGTGCCCGGCGTGCCGAGTCGGCCCATCTGCGCATCGCCGTCTCCACCGCCCGCGCCGCGACCCTGCTGCTGCTCGGCGACGCCTCGGCGTGGACGGCGGTACGGGAGCTGCGCCGCCCGGAGGACGCGGGCCCGCGCGATCTGGGCGTCCTGGCCACCGGTCTGCTCAACGTGGCGGCGGCCGCCCTGCCCTGGGGCCGTTACGACGAGACCCGGGAGCTGCTGCGCGCGGCCGCCGCTCTCATCCCGGACGCCGAACACCACCGGGTCGCCGAGGGTTCGCGGCTGATCGAGGCCCTGCTCGCCTGGCACACCGGTGACTGGGACGGGCTCCCGGCCGCGATGCGCCGGCTGGCGGACGCCGAGACGACGGAGCTCCACGACACCCTGGTGGCCCGGGTGCTCGCGGGTCTGGTCACGGGGGTCACCGCACCGGCCGCCGACGACGGCACGGCACTGCGCGACGCGGCCCGGGAACTGGACGCGCTGGGCATCGCCGAGCCGGTCGCCCTGCTCCCCCGGGCGCTGCTCGGCCGCCGCGCCCTGCGGGACGGGGATCCGGGGGCGGCGCTGGAGCTGACGGAGCCGGCCGCGCGGGCCGTCGCCGCCAAGGGCGTGTGGCTGTGGTTCGCCGATCTCGCGCCCGTCCACACGGAGGCGCTGGTCCGCCTGGGGCGGGAGGGCGAGGCCGTCTCGTTCGCCGCCGCGTTCCGGGCCGCCGCCGGCCCTTCGCCCGCGCCCGCCGCGGCGGGCGCTTCGTCGCTCTGCGCGGCGGTCCTGGCCGAGCACGGCGGCGACCCCGCCGGGGCCGCCGGCCACTACCGGGCCGCCGCCGAGGTCTGGGCAGCGCTCCCCCGCCCGTACGACGAACTGCTGGCCCTCGAAGGGCTCGGACGCTGTCTGATCGCGGCGGGCCGGGAGGACGGGCTCGATGTGCTGCGCGCCGCGCATCCGAGGCTCACGGCCCTGGGGGCCGCCCGGGACGGGGACCGGATCGCGCGCGTGCTGCGGGGCGCGGGGGACGACGTGGTCCGTCCCTGGCGGCGCGGGCGGCGCGGGTACGGGGACGCGCTCTCGCCGAGGGAGCGCGAGGTGCTGGCCCTGGTGGCCCGGGGGCTGACCAACCGTGAGGCGGCCGAGGCGCTGTTCCTGTCGCCGCGGACCGTGGGCCGCCATCTGGGTTCGGCCATGCGGAAGTTGAGGGTCACGACCCGGACGGCGGCAGCCATGGCGGCGGCCGAGGCCGGACTGCTCGCGGACGACCGGGACGGCTCCGCCCCCGCCTGAGCGGCGTACCGCCTCCGTTCCCCCGCCCCGGACGACCCACTCCAGGGGCGGCCCCCATTGATTGGGTCATCCGGACACTCGCACGGCGGGCCCGGCGCCCCGAGGCTGAGCCGTCATGAACCACCCGTCGCCCGACGGCGCCACGCCCGACACCGGGCCCGACGCCCCACCGCTCCCGCCGGAACCCCCGTTGACGCCCCCGGCCGACCGGCCCGAGGGCCATGCCCACGACCACGAGTCGTACGAGGAAGGGTTCGAACCGCTGTGACACTCCCATGGAAGAACGGACCCGGTCGCGGACGCCCCGCCGTTCCGCGCCTGCGGGCCCTGCTCCTGGCCGCCGGACTCGCGGCGGCCGGGCTCCCCGCCGTCGCCCAGGCCACCCCCGCCGCCGCGCCCCGGGGCGACCGCCCCGCCGTCGAGTCCGAGGTCACCGAGGACCTGGCCGCCCGGGGCCGGTCGACGTTCTGGGTCTACTTCGAGGACCGTGCCGATCTGAGCGGCGCGGCCCGGATCAAGGACCGGGCCCGGCAGGGCCGCGAGGTGCGCGAACGGCTCGTGAGGACCGCGTCCGCCAGCCAGGCCGGGCTCATCGAGACGGTCCGCGACGCCGACGCGCACCGGCCGGCGCGTACCAAGGCGTACACGTACACGCCCTACTGGCTCGCCAACGCCGTCCAGGTCACCGGCGACGCGGATCTGCTCGCCCGGATCGAGAAGCTTCCGGGTATCGAGCGGGTCGCCGCCGACCGGACCTACGCCCTGCCGAAGCTCACCGCCACGGCAGCCGAACCGGCGGTCGACGACGTGGAGTGGGGCGTGGACCGGATCGGCGCCCCGAAGGTGTGGGAGGAGTACGGCGCGAAGGGTCAGGGCATCGTCGTCGGAAGCATCGACTCCGGCGCCCAGTTCGATCATCCGGCGCTGGTGAAGCAGTACAGGGGCAACAACGGCGACGGAACCTTCACCCACGCCTACAACTGGTACGACCCTGCGATCGTCTGCGGCATCATCAACAGCGTTCCCTGTGACAACGTCGGCCACGGCACCCACACCCTCGGCACGATGGTCGGTGACGACGGTCCCGGCAACCACGTCGGTGTCGCTCCGCAGGCCCAGTGGATCTCGGCCAAGGGGTGCGAGCTCAGCAGTTGCACCCAGCGCTCGCTGCTGGCCGCCGGGCAGTTCATGCTCGCCCCGACCGACGCCCACGGGAAGAACCCGCGCCCCGACCTGCGCCCGCACGTGATCAACAACTCGTGGGGCAGCTCGGCCGCGGGCAACGATCCGTGGTTCCAGCAGACGGTGAAGGCCTGGGTGGCGGCCGGGATCTTCCCGGTCTTCTCCAACGGCAACGAGGGGCCCGCCTGCTCCACGGACGGCAACCCGGGGAACATGCCGGAGAGTTACGGCGTCGGCGCCTTCGATCCGGACGGAAACGTCGCCTCCTTCTCCAGCCGGGGCCCCTCGGCCTTCGACGACGGGCTGATCAAGCCGGACGTCTCGGCGCCCGGTGTGGCGGTCCGCTCGGCGTACCCGGGCGGGAAGTACGCCGTCGGCAGTGGCACCTCGATGGCCGCTCCGCATGTGGCCGGGGCCATCGCGCTCCTGTGGTCGGCCGCGCCGTCGGTCGCCCGTGACATCGAGGAGACCCGCCGGCTGCTCGACGAAACCGCCGTCGACGTGGACGACGTCTCGTGCGGCGGCACGGCCGGCGACAACAACGTCTACGGCCATGGCCGACTGGACGCCTACGCCGCCGTGACGAAGGCTCCGCGCGGGGCCACCGGCACCGTCACCGGCCTGGTCACCGACGCGACGAACGGCGAGCCGCTCGCCGATGCGACCGTGACGCTCCGGGACGGCGAGGGCCGTCCGGTGGGCCTGGAGCGGACGACCGGGGCGGACGGCCGCTACACGTTCCCGGCCTCGGTCGGCGCGTACACCCTGTCGGCCTCGGCCCCCGCGTACACCACGGGGACGGCGGACGTCACCGTCACCGAGGGCGCGACGGAGAGCGCCGATCTCGCGCTGGGCGCCCGCCCGGGGAAGGTCCTCGATCTGGCGGTCGGGCGGACGGACCTCGGCTCGGTGCCGATCGGGACCACCGGCGGCCCGGTGACCGTCACACTGACCAGCAACGGCAGCCGTCCGGTGACCGTGTCCTCGGTCACCGACCATGACGGCGCGTTCGTCCACGAGGCCGGGACCTGCGGCTTCGCCCCGTTCACCCTGGCCCGCAAGGAGCACTGCACGGTCGAGATCTCCTTCCGGCCGACCGCCGTCGGCAGGGACAGCGGCACGATCTCGCTCGTCGACGACGCCACCGACCGGCCGCGCGCGGTGGCCGTGAGCGGCACCGGCTCGGTGATCCCGGCGCGCACGGAGACGCTGCGGATGCGCGGCGTGGAGAAGAACATGGACTCCGCGGTCGTCGACCCCGAGGGCCGCTACGCCTACTTCGGCACCTCCAACGCGCAGGATCCGCTCCCCGGGCACATCGCGAAGATCGACCTCAGGACGTTCAAGCGGGTGGGCACCGTCTCGGTCGGGGTCGGGATGAAGCTGCTCCAGGCGGCGGTGATGGACCCGGCCGGGAAGTACGCCTACTTCGCGGTCGCGGCGACCCCCGGGCGCGTGGTGCGGATCGACCTCGCCACCTTCACCATGGACAAGATCCTCGTGCTCGGAGCGGGTGAGGACAATCTGCGCTCTGCGGTGATCGACCCGGCCGGGAAATACGCCTACTTCGGTACGGGCACCAATCCGGGCCGGGTGGTGAAGGTCGACCTGACCACCTTCACCCGGGCCGACGCGGTCACGCTCCCCGCGGGCGAGGACTTCCTCAGCAGCGGAGTCATCGACTCCAAGGGCGCGTTCGCCTACTTCGGCACCCTGACCTATCCGCAGGGGCGTGTGGTGAAGATCGACCTGGCCGCCATGAAGGAGACGGCTTCGCTGGCCCTGCCCGACAACCAGGCCTATCTGCGCTCGGCGGTCATCGCCCCGGACGACCGGTACGCCTACTTCGGCACCGGTGAGGGCAGTGGCGGCGGCAAGATCGCCCGGGTGGACCTCGCGGCCTTCGAGCACGCCGGGACGATCTCCCCGTCCGGTGGCGCGGCGTTCTTCTCCGCCGTGATGGATCCGGGCGGGCGGTACGCCTCCTTCGGCACCCTGTCCGTGCCGGGCCGGGTCGTCAACGTCGATCTGGAGCGCTTCGAGGGTGCGGGCTACACCACCCTCGCCGGTGACGAGGACGCCCTGGTCTCCGGTGTCGTCGACCCGCGCGGCGACTACGCGTACTTCGGCACGATGACCGGGCCCGGCCAGGTGGTCAAGGTGCGGACGGGAGCGCGGTACGAGATGGGGGCCACGGGCGGCCTGGTCCGTGGCGTGCACCGCACGGCGCTCACCTGGGACGGCGCGGCCACCGCGAAGGTCGAGGTCGTCCGGAACGGCAGGGTCGTGGCGACCGTGCCCAACACCGGGCGCTACACGGACCGGATCGGTGTACGGGGCAGGCCGGTGTACACGTACCGGCTCTGCGACGTGGGCACGCGGCACTGCTCGAACGAGGTCCGGATCGACTTCACGGGCGGGTCCGCGGGTTCCGCGACCGGCTGATTGGACGCGGACGCCGGTCCGTTCACGTGGCGGCCGGCCGGCCCGGGAGCGTCCCGGACCGGCCGGCCGTGCGCGTGTGCGCGGGCTCAGTGGTCGGCGCCGCTGCCCCGGACGACGCACGAGCGGTTCTGCTCCCAGCCCCAGCCGTCACCGTCCGGATCCGAAGCGCCCCCGTTCACGCAGTACGGATAACCGTTCGGCGCCGTACCGCTTCCCGATCCGCCGTCACCGTCCGCGCCGCTGCCCCGGACGACGCAGGACCGGCTCTGCTCCCAGCCCCAGCCGTCACCGTCCGGATCCGACGCCCCGCCGTTCACGCAGTACGGATAACCGTTCGGCGCCGTACCGCCCTCCTCGCCACCGCCGGGGTTTCCGCTCCCGCCGCCGTAGACGGTGGCGCGCTCGGACGTGGCGGCGATGCCGTCGGCACCGTCGAAGAAGCGCCGGCCCCAGCCGGTCAGGGAGTCGGCGTCGAAGCCGTTCACCATGTCGAGGTATTCGACGCCGCTGCCGTTGCCGCTCCAGGACCAGCCGAGGTAGCCGATGCCCAGGGACCGGGTGGTCGCCATGATGGCGTCCTCGTCCGGGTTCCCGTCGCTGTGCTGGTCGCCGAACTCACCGACGACAATGGGGAGTTTCGCCGCGACGAAGTGGTTCAGATAGTCCTGGACCTCGGCCGCGGTGTCGTACACGCCGTACATGTGGATCGAGAAGATGGTGTTGCGGTCGGGGTCGGAGGCGAAGACCGAGGCCGCGTTGGAGCGCATGGTGCCGGACCAGTCCTGGCCCCAGTTGGGCGCGTCGACCATGAGGGCGTGGGTGAGGCCGGCGGCGCGCAGTCTGCCGATCGCGTGCTTGGTGGCATCCGTCCACGCCGTGTAGCCCGTGTTGCCGAAGGGCTCGTTGCCGATGTTGACGACGACGTAGTCCTCCTGTCCCTGGAGGACGCTCTTCAGACCGATCCAGTAGTCGGCGGCCTTGTCGAGGGTGGTGGCGGCGCCGTCCTCGCCGTAGCCGGTGGTGTCGTGCACCTCCAGCACGCAGATGACCTTGTTCGCCTTGCACTGTCCGATGATGCCGGTGACCTCGGACGCGCTCGTACGGGTCCACCGGTCGCCGCTGCCCAGCACGACCCGGACAGTGTTGGCGCCCTTGGCCGCGATGTCGGCGATGGCGGTGGTGCGCTCCGGGTACCAGGCGTAGGCGTGGTTGACGCCGCGCATGACGAAGTCGTTCCCGTTCGCCTCGACCACGCGGCCGTCGCTGACCCGGATTCCGGTGGGGGCGGCCGCGGCCTCGCCGACGGCGGGACCGGTGACGGAGGCCAGCAGGCCCAGGGCGGCGGCGCAGGCCAGACCGGCCGTGGTGATCAGGGAGTTTCTGGGCTTTCGCATCTCTCTCCTCGGGTGCGCAGGGGGTGGGACGGGCTCGGGCCGGGCGGCTCCAGGGAGTGGACCGCCCTTCCATGACAACGATGTCCAAGCGCGGCTCCGCCTCGTGCGGACATGCCGGACGAGCACCGTGACCGACCGGCGGGGTGATGCCGGGGGCAGGCTTCGCAGACGTCATGGGTGTGGGGGGTGAACACCGGACAACCGTCCTGGGACGGCGGCGACTTCGGCCCGGTGCACGTCTCCCGGCCCGTCGCACCACCATGAGGCACCGACTGTCACATCCCTGTCAATAGCCGGTTGGCAACTCGTTTACGCATCAGCGGATCAGGCCTCTTACTAAACCGCTAAACCTGCTGGCTAGCCATAAGGAGAAGCCGCAACATACGTTCTGCCTGTACAGAAGTCATATTCCTGGGTGATTGACAGTCGCAACCCAGGCCCATACCTTTCCCGTCAATAAACCGGTACAGGAGTGGAGTTCGGCTCATCCGGACGCATAATCCGGCGCCGGCCGCTCCGCCTCCGGGGGCGGTCAGGGGCGCACCGCGCGGCGGGCCGTGCGCGGCCGGTACTCGACGAGTGTCAGGGCCAGCGAGACGTACCGCTCCACCAGTTCGTCCACGGTCAGCGGACCGTCGGGCCGGTACCACTGGGCGATGGCGTTGCACATGGCGATGACCGCGCGCCGCGCGTCGTCCGGGTAGGGGGTGAGGAAGACGCCCTCCGCGATGCCACGTTCGACGATGCCCCGGAAGCGGCTCGTCCCCCGCTCCTCGTTCTCGCGGTACCGCGCGAGGTGCTCCGGCTCCAGACTGCGGCCCTCGCTGAGCACGATGTTGCTCTGGGCCGGGTGGCCCGCCCGGAACCGCACGGTGGCGGAGACGATGGCCTCCAGTTGCTCGGCCGGGTCGTCGCCCGCCGCCGACAGGGCCGCCTCGCATTCGGCGGCGAACGCCTCGACCCCTTCCTCCAGGATCGCGACGAGCACCTCCTGCTTGCCCTTGTAGTAGTAGTACAGGGCGGAGAGGCTGACGCCGGCGCGCTGCGCGATGTCCCTGATCGAGGTGGCTCCGTATCCCTTGTCGGAGAACTCCGCACGCGCGGCGTCGATGATGGCCTTGTGGCCGGCAGGTGCAGGTCGGCTGGACACTCCGCTCCGATCTCTCGTGGCGCCCGGCCCGGCGGAGACGGCCGGCCCGGCGAACGGCCCCCATGGGCGGCCTCACTGTACCGCTGCGGCCCGACGGACAGCCCCGGATCGCCGCATGAGCCACGCCCACCCGCTCTGAACAGGCAGAACTCATAGAACAAATGATAAATCCAGGGACTCCCCCATCCCTGGAACGCCCGGAAGGGCCTCTCCGTGACCCGTTGCACACATCCCTGGCCTGCACATTTCAGGAACGCGCCCGGAAGCCCCCTGCGCACCGCCTCACGTGTGATTAACGTTCGATCAATTCTACCCCGGGACCCCGCGCGGCACCGAGGATCGCACGCGTCGCGGAGGCGCATCGCAGGGCTAGCTTATCGATCGTTCAGTCAGGTACCGTGCGAGACGACACCACGGCGCGCCCTCCAGGTCTCGTCCGGGCCGATTCCGGACCGGACGCGTCCGACCCGAGGGTCCCTCCCCTGCCCCTGGAGCCCGCATGCCGCACTCCGCCGCCGCACTGGCCCGCTGGGCCACGGCGCTGGCCCCCGCCCCTGACGATCTCGCCCTGGCCGACCGGTCGCTGCGGGACACCCTCGCCGTCACACTCGCCGCGCGCGGCCACGCGCTCGAACGGCTCACGGAGGGGCTGCCCGAGGCCGCCCGCTGGGCGGCTCTCGGGCATGTGCTCGACTTCGACGACCTGCATCTGCCGTCCACGGCCCACATCAGCGTCGTCTGCGTACCCGCGGTCCTGGCCGCCGGCGGCGACGCCCGCGCCTATCTCGCCGCGGCCGGGGTGATGGCGCGGATCGGCACCGCGCTCGGCTGGCGGCACTACACCCGCGGCTGGCACGCCACCTGTACCGCGGGCGCCCCGGCGGCGGCCGTGGGAGCCGGGCTGGCCCTCGGGCTGGACGCCGAGGGGCTCGCCCGTGCGATGGCCCTGGCCCTGCCGGCCGCGGGCGGGGTGCAGCGGGCCTTCGGCACCGACACCAAGGCGCTCCAGGTCGGCTTCGCCACCGACGCGGGCGTGCGTGCCGCGCGTCTGGCCGCGGCGGGGGCGAGCGCGGATCCCGAGGCGTTCGACGACTGGCTCGCCCTGCTCGGCGGCGACCCGGACGCGCTGGACACCGACCCGGCCGCACCCGCCGTGCCGGACGGTCTCGCCGTGAAGGTCTTCCCCTGCTGCTACGCGATGCAGCGCCCCGTCGGAGCCGTACGGTCGCTGCTCGAACAGGCGCCCGTCGATCCCGCGCGGATCACGGACATCGTCGTGCACACCCCCTCGGCCGCCGTCCACCCGCTGATCCACTCCCGGCCCCGCACCGGTCTCGAAGGCAAGTTCAGCCTGGAGTACGCCGTCGCCGCCGCGCTGCTCGACGGGCATCCGGGCTTCGCCTCCTTCACCGACGACGAGGTGAACCGGCCCGCCGCCCGGCGCCTCGTGGAGCTGGTCCGCACCGTGACCACGCCCGGCGGGAGCGGTCTGCTCACCGGCGAGACGCGCGTGGAGATCACGACCGCCGACGGCGAGGTCCACCGGGCCTCGCTCACGCTTCCCCCCCGGCGCGCCCGGACTCCCCCCGACCGACCGGGAGTTCGCAGCCAAGACCGCCGACTGCGGCCCCGACGTACCCGCCCTGCTCGCCCGCCCGGACTGGGCATCCGCACCGGAGATCCTGCGCACCGCGTTCCCCGCCCCCGGCCCCCTGGACCCGTCATGAACCGTCTTCCCCTCGACGGCATCACCGTCGTCAGCCTCGAACAGGCCGTCGCCGCCCCCTTCGCCACCCGGCAGCTCGCCGACCTCGGCGCCCGTGTCATCAAGGTGGAACGCCCGGGGGCCGGCGACTTCGCCCGCGGCTACGACGAGTCCGTGCACGGGCAGTCGAGCTACTTCGTGTGGCTGAACCGCTCCAAGGAGTCCGTCACCCTGGACATCAAGACGCCGGGCGGGCGGGAGGTGCTGGGCCGGCTGCTGGACGGAGCCGACGTCTTCGTGCAGAACCTCGCCCCCGGCGCGGCCCGCAGACTCGGCCTGGGCGCCGACGCCCTGGCGGTCAGCCACCCCGGACTCGTCGTCTGCGACATCTCCGGTTACGGAAACGACGGCCCCTGGGCCGGGCACAAGGCGTACGACCTGCTCGTCCAGTGCGAGACCGGCGTCGTCTCGCTCACCGGATCGCCCGAGGAGCCCGCGAAGGTGGGCATCTCCATCGCCGACATCGCCGCCGGCATGTACGCGTACTCGGGCATCCTCGCCGCCCTGTACGAACGCCGCGCCACGGGTGCGGCCCGGCCCGTGGAGGTCTCGCTCTTCGAGGCGCTGTCGGAGTGGATGGGCTCGCCGATGTACTACACGGCGTACGCGGGCACCCAGCCGGAGCGGGTGGGCGCCCAGCACGCGACGATCGCCCCCTACGGCCCGTACGAGACGGCCGACGGACGGACGGTCCTGCTCGCCGTCCAGAACGCGCGCGAATGGGCCTCCTTCTGCGCGGTGTTCCTGGACGACGCGGGGCTCGCCGAGGACCGGCGCTTCCACCGCAACTCCGCCCGTGTCGCCCACCGCGCCGAGCTCAACGCGATCGTCGCCGCGCGCTTCGCCGAACTCGGGGCCGAGGAGGCGGTGGAGCTCCTGGACGCGGCGAAGGTGGCCAACGCCCGGCTGCGCACGGTCGGCGAGTTCCTGGACCATCCGGTGCTCGCGGCACGCAACCGCTGGCGGGACGTCGACACACCGGGCGGTCCGGTGCGGGCGCTCCTGCCCCCGGCCACGCCCCGGGGGCTCGTCCCGCGCATGGGACCCGTGCCCGCCGTCGGCGAGCACACCGACTCCGTTCTGCGCGGCCTCGGCTACGACGAGGCCGCCGTCTCCGTCCTTCGCGCCGACGGCGCGGTCTGACCCGCCACCGCACAGGGAGCATCGCCCATGACCGAAACAGCGCCGCACACCGCCGCGTACGAGCAGATCGCCTACGAGGTCGCGGACCGCGTCGCGACCGTCACCCTGAACCGGCCCGAGGCCCGCAACGGCTTCACCAAGCCGATGGCCCTGGAGGTCGCCGACGCGCTGCGCCGCGCCGACGCCGATCCGGCGGTACGGGTCGTCGTCCTCACCGGCGCGGGCCGGGACTTCTGCGTCGGCGCCGACCTCTCCGCGGGCGACGGCACGTCCCGGGGCTTCTCGGCGGCCGGCGACACCGAGGCCGCCGAGCAGTACGCGGCCGGGACCTACCAGGAACCGGCCGGTCTCGTCACCCGGGTCCTGTACGCGCTGGACAAGCCGGTGATCGCGGCCGTGCGCGGTGCGGCGGTCGGCGTCGGTTCGACGATGCTGCTGCCGGCCGACTTCCGGCTGGCCGCCGACGACGCGCGGTTCGGCTTCCCGTTCAGCCGGCGCGGCATCGTGCCCGAGGGCGGGTCCGCCTGGTTCCTGCCCCGGATCGTGGGTATGACCGCGACGATGGACTGGCTGGTGTCGGGCCGGATCGTCCCGGCCGACGAGGCGCTGCGCGCGGGGCTCGTGACGCGTCTGCACCCGGCCGACGAGGTGCTGGACGCGGCGTACGCCCTGGCCCGCGAACTGGCGGCGCGGACGGCGCCGGTCTCCGTGGCCGTCATCCGGCAGCTGGTGCACCGCATGGCGTGGGCGGACTCTCCCGAGGAGGTCCACCGGCTCGATTCCCGGCTGGTCTACGACACCGTGCGCGGCCCCGACGCCAAGGAGGGCGTGCTGTCCTTCTTCGAGAAGCGGGATCCGCGGTTCCCCGGCCGGGTGCCCCAGGACCTTCCCGGCTATCTGCCGTGGGCGGACCGCTGAGCCCGTTCGGCGGGCGTGACAGGGGACGGCCCCCGCGGATGCGGGGGCCGTCCCCTGTC